>NZ_CP113939.1:659947-1319895 GCF_029392315.1 Bifidobacterium sp. ESL0690 | reverse complement strand
CGAGTCCGGCGTAACTGCCGGGGGAGAGTCGGGAGCGTTCCGTGATGTGCTGGCCAAAAACCATGCACGTCGTGGCAAGCCGCCGCTGCATTTTGCCGACATGACCGAGGAGCAGCGCATCGAGACGGCCAAAGAACTCGGTATGCCGAAATTCAGGGTCAAGCAGCTAGGCAACCATTATTTCGAACATTTCAACAACGACGTCTCCACGTTTACCGATTTTCCGGCGGCCAAACGTGAGGCGGCGCAACAGGCGTTCTTCCCAACGTTGATTACCGAAGTCACTCATCAGGTCGCCGACAACGGCACCACCATCAAAACCTTGTGGGAGCTTTTCGACGGTTCGCATATCGAATCGGTGCTCATGCGCTATCCGAACCGTGCCACGCTCTGCATCTCCAGCCAGGTCGGTTGCGGCATGGGCTGCCCGTTCTGCGCCACCGGTCAGCTGGGGCTGACCCGTAATCTTTCCACCGCAGAAATCCTCGAGCAGGTTCGCGTCGCAGCCAAAGCGATGGCGGATGGCAAAGTCGCCGGAGGCCCCCGACGCTTGAGCAACGTGGTGTTCATGGGAGAGGGTGAGCCCATGGGTAACTATAAATCCGTACTTTCCGCCATACGTCAGATCAGCGCCATGCCCCCTGTTGGGTTTGGTATTTCAGCCCGCAACATCACCGTCTCCACTGTCGGTGTGGTCCCTGGCATCAAGAAACTGACGAATGAAGGCATTCCTGTACGCCTCGCCGTCTCCTTGCACGCGCCGAACGACACGCTTCGCAACGAACTGGTGCCGATGAACCGGCGTTTCAACTCGGAGCAGGTACTCGATGCCGCCCACGATTATTACCTGGCCAGTCATCGCCGTGTCAGCATCGAATATGCACTTATGCGCGGTATCAACGACCAGGCCGAACATGCGCGCCAACTGGCCCATCGCCTCAACCATTACGGGGACAACTGGGTGCATGTCAACCCGATTCCGCTCAATCCTATCGAAGGCTCGAAGTGGACCGCCTCGAAACCCGAGGACGAAGAGCGTTTCCTTGATATTCTGCACAGTGCCGGTATCACCGCGACCTTGCGTGATACCCGTGGCTCCGATATCGACGGCGCCTGCGGCCAGCTTGCCGCTAAAAATATCCGGGCGTAGGTTATGCACAACAAATTTTAGAAGCAACCCGGATTTTGCCTATCCGAAAATCGCCAACAACTGCCCATTGGATGTGTCTGTGATTGCCATCAATAAATTGTCGTTTTGAGATGGCACGTTCTCAATTCCGGATGATGAATTAGTCTTGAGTCAGGTATTTGACGGTTGAGTAGGAGTGGCTTTATGTCATTGGCGGTACGAGTGATTCCATGCCTGGATGTGGACGACGGACGCGTGGTCAAAGGCGTTCATTTCGAGAATCTGCGCGATGCCGGCGACCCGGTGGAGCTTGCCGCGCGTTATTATGACGAAGGTGCAGATGAGCTCACTTTCCTTGACGTCACCGCTTCCAGCAGCCATCGGCAGACCATGATGGATGTGGTCACCCGAACGGCCGGACAGATTTTCATTCCGCTGACCGTCGGTGGGGGAGTACGTACCGTCGGCGACGTGGATGCCCTGCTGCGCAGCGGCGCCGACAAGGTCAGCGTCAACACGGCAGCGATCAACAACCCCGAGCTCATCAGCCAAGTTGCCGAGCGTTTCGGCAATCAGGTATTGGTGCTTTCCGTGGATGCCCGGCGCGAAAAAGGGGAGCAGCACACCAAGTCCGGCTTCGAGGTCACCACGATGGGTGGCCGACATTCCACCGGCATCGACGCCCTGTGGTGGGCGCAACGGGCCCAGGAACTCGGCGTCGGCGAAATCCTGCTCAATTCGATGGACGCCGACGGTACCGGAGATGGCTTCGACATAGAAATGCTCAAGGCCATGCGCAAGGTGGTCAACATTCCGTTGATCGCCAGCGGCGGCGCGGGCAAACTCGAAGATTTTCCGCCTGCTGTCGAAGCCGGTGCGGATGCGGTGCTCGCGGCCTCGGTGTTCCACTACGGCAAGATGACCATCGCCCAAGTCAAACAGACGATGAAAGAACACGGCATCACGGTGCGCGAGCCGGCGATGGTCCGTTGAGACCCGCTGAAACATAACATAATTGAACAAGTAAACGGTTACGCTCGAAACCCGTCCAAAGGAGCGCGGGCGTAGCTTGAAACACCGAGAGAAACCAAGGAAGACTGAAGGAAAATTGAACAACCACGATATCAATTATGACAACAGCAACACATTGGATCCCCGTCTCGCGGCGCGGCTGAAGCGCGACGACAAAGGGCTCGTGGCAGCGGTCATCCAGCAATATGACTCCAAACAGGTGCTGATGGTCGGTTATATGAACGACGAGGCGTTGCGCCGCACGTTGACCACCGGCCGGGTCTCGTTCTGGTCGCGTTCCCGTCAGGAATATTGGAGAAAAGGCGACACCTCAGGCCACGTGCAGTATGTCAAAAGCCTGTCATTCGACTGCGACGGCGACGCGTTGCTGGTCGAAGTCGACCAGGTCGGTGCGGCCTGCCATACCGGTGCACGTTCCTGTTTCGATGAAGGCGGGGAAATTCCTGTGGTGGTCGGTCAGCGCAAACCTGAAGACGCGGTCTACGATGTCTGCCGCTGAATCGGCTCAATCCCATCGGCAAGCCGGAAACCTGTTTCCCCCAATGTCATACAGTCACAAGGTATGAACTTTATCGGTATGATTTCCCGCCTCAACCCATCTTAGAGTTTCCGCTTTCGTTTTGATTAAACACCAAAATCAGTCAATCAAAGCGGTTATGGCCTCGGGTATGATGGCCAGCAGAGACAATATCGGCAAAAGTTGCTTTGAGGGGCCATGATACAAGGATTGACATCGAACGTGTTTGCAGGACGCAGCTTGGCTTATATCCCATCTCCGAGTATTTCGAAGATCGTCATTCCGCAGCTCAAAATCGGCAACTGGTCAATCGGTCCGATTCCGATTCGCTTTTACGCGCTGTGCATTCTTCTCGGCATCGTTTTCGCCGTTTGGATCACCGAGAAACGCTGGAAGAAACTCGGCGGCAACTTCGACCAGATACTTGACATCGCGTTGTGCGCGGTACCTGCCGGCATCATCGGCGCACGTCTGTACCACGTGGTGACCACGCCGGAACGCTTTTTCGGTCCGAACGGCAATCCGATGGAGATACTGCGCATCTGGAACGGCGGCCTCGGCATTTGGGGCGGCGTGCTCTTCGGTGCGCTGGCCGCCTGGGCCTGGTGCCGTCATAAGCATTATCCGATGGCTCTGCTTGCCGATGCCGTGGCTCCGGGGCTCTTGGTGGCCCAGGCAGTGGGAAGACTTGGCAACTGGTTCAATCAGGAACTTTACGGCGCCCCGACAACCCTTCCGTGGGGGTTGAAACTCAACATGACCGGCTCCGCCATCGGCCACGGCGAACAGTGCTACGACGGCGAGACCTGCCCGACCGGAACCCTTTTTCAGCCAACATTCCTCTACGAAATGATCTGGAATCTCATCGGCGCGGCACTCATCATCTGGATCGGCCACAAGGCCATGAATCGACTCAAGGCCGGAAGCCTGTTCACCGTTTATGTGATGTGGTACACCGCCGGTCGCACCTGGATCGAAGCGCTGCGCATCGATTTCGCACATGAAATCCTCGGCGTACGCGTCAACGTCTGGGTCTCCATAATCGTTTTCATACTGGGTGTGGTGGCGTTCGTCGTCGTGCAAAAGCTCGGAAGTTCCACCATAAGCCTTTCCGAGCGTCTGCGCACCTTGACGGAAGTCGAGGAACAGGCTGAGGCCGATGCCGAAAAAGCCAAGAACAAAGCCGAAAAGCAGTAGCCCCAAGAAAGCCTTCGATAATACAAAGCGATATTAGGACATCTAAAATTTTGATGTCTAAAAACACGGCTAAAATTCTCTCAGGCTTTGTTACAAGCCGTTTTCAAGTCGTTCGCACAGCATAGGATATACAATTATGACCATTCAAATCGCACCAAGCATTCTTTCCGCGGATTTCTGCAATCTTGAACGTGACCTCAAAGCCATCGACCATGCCGATTTGGTTCACGTTGATGTGATGGACCATCATTTCGTGCCGAATCTCACCCTCGGCGAACCTGTAGTCAAGCGCATCTGCGAGGTGACCGATCTGCCTGTCGACGTGCATCTGATGATTGACGATCCCGATCGCTGGGCTCCTGAATACGCGAAGCTCGGAGCCTCGTCAGTGAGCTTCCATATGGGTGCCGTTCACGCCCCGGTGCGTCTGGCGCGCCAGCTGCATGAAATGGGCTGCAAAGCGTGCTTCGCTGTGCGTCCCGCGGAACCGGTCGAGCCGATTTTCGATATCCTCGAAGAGTTCGACATGATTCTGATCATGACAGTCGAGCCCGGATTCGGTGGCCAGAAGTTCCTCGACAATCAGATGGCCAAGGTTCGCCGCCTGCGCGACGAAATCACCCGTCGTGGCCTCAACACACATATCCAGGTCGACGGCGGCGTGAGTCCCAAGACGGCCGACATCGTGGCCAAGGCTGGTGCCGATGTGCTTGTCGCGGGTTCTGCCGTCTACGGGGCAGATGACCGTGCCAAGGCGATCGACGACATTCGTGCCAAGGCGGAAGCCGCGTATCAGGCCTGACATATTACTTACGCCGTCACACTACAGAGTGCGGAAAACAATGGAGAGAAAACGATGAAGACATTCGAATCACTGTTCAAAGAACTCAGTGAAAAGGCCGAAACCCGTCCGGTGGGTTCCAAAACGGTCGACGAGCTCGATAAGGGTACGCATTTCATTGGCAAGAAGATCAATGAAGAGGCGGGTGAGACTTGGATCGCCGCCGAATACGAAGGCGCGGACCGCACCGCCGAGGAAATGAGCCAGCTCATCTACCATATTCAGGTAATGATGATCAAGCACGGTATCAGTCTCGAAGACCTGTATAAGAACCTGTAGAAACGTAACCGATGACGTTTGACGCATCGGATCAGCAATGAGAAAGAGCAGTGAAGGAGGAAAGGAATGCTGAGAATCGCGGTACCCAACAAGGGCATGCTTTCTGAACCCGCGTGGAGCCTGCTGAAGGAAGCCGGATACCAACTGCGCACCCAACCACGTCAATTGGTGGTCCAGGACGAAGACAACCAGGTCGAGCTTTTCTACCTCCGTCCTCTTGATATCGCCATTTACGTAGGCCAAGGCGCCATCGATATCGGTATTACGGGTCGCGATATGCTGCTCAACACCGACACCGAAGCCACCGAAGATCTTCCGCTTGGTTTCGGAGCGTCGACCTTCCGTTTCGCTGCCCCCAAGGATTCGTCCATCACCAAGCTCGAAGACGTTGATGGCAAGCGCATCGCCAGCTCGTTCGACAAGCTCGTTCGGGATTATTTGACCGAGCATGGCCTGCATGCCGACATCACCCACCTTGATGGTGCCGTCGAGTCCTCCGTTCAGCTCGGTGTCGCCGATCTCATCGCCGATGTCGTCTCCACCGGTACCACGCTGCGCAACGCAGGTTTGCGTATCTTCGGCGACCCGATTCTACATTCGGAAGCCATTCTCATCCGTTCCCCCCATGTCTCTGAGCACGACAAGCAGCTGCAGATCTTCAAGCGACGTCTTGAAGGCGTGCTGACCGCCCGACGATATGTGATGATGGACTATGATGTGCCCGTCAGCAAGGTCGGCGCTGCCGCAGCCCTCACCCCGGGGCTGGAAAGCCCCACCATCTCACCGCTTCACGACCAGCAATGGTGCGCTGTCCGCGCCATGGTGGAACGCGAGAAGGTGAATCAGACGATGGACCAACTCTACGACGTCGGCGCACGAGCCATCATCGTCACCGCTTTGCAAGCTTCAAGAATCTGAACCCGTTTTTATGAAACTTCCAATCAATTCCAACAACCGTTACAGTCCGGACGCGCGTGATATCTACTTCACTGTGCCGAATCTCATCAGTATTCTGCGCATCGTCTCGATACCCTTCATCTCATGGCTTACGGCACAGCATAAGATGGTCGCAGCACTCATCGTGCTCGCGGTTTCGGCGGCCAGTGACGGTTTGGACGGAATCATCGCCCGCAAGTGGAACCAGGTCAGCAAAATCGGTCAGATTCTCGACCCGGTGGCCGACAGGCTGCTGATATTCTGCAGCATCCTGGCTCTCGGCTGGGCCGGTATCATTCCGTGGTGGATGTTGTTCATCGTGGGGCTTCGCGACCTGATACTGCTGATACTGATTGTTGTCCTTGCCCAGCATGACTACGGGCCTCTGCCGGTGCATTTCGTCGGCAAAGCCGGCACCGCGTTGCTGATGATCTCCATCGCCGCGCTGATTTTCGCGGATTTATGGAACAATACGTTTACGCAGATCATCCATTTGGCCGCTCTGGCCGCTGGCATCTGGGGTATTGTTCTTTATTGGTTGGCGGGATATATCTATATCCGTCAAGGTATTACACTGGTTCGTCACGATTCAGGCAATAAATGACAAAACCGGAACGAGCACCCGCTTCATTTCCCGTTGAAATCGACGAACAGCCGAGCAAACGCCGCGCGGTGTTCTCCAAAGCCGTCCAAAATGTTGGCTCTTGGCATGTCGTCGACGCAGATGATACGGCCGCGCTTTCTTCCCGGCACCGACGCAAAGTCGACGATGACAGCCTTCGGCTCATCGACGATCTGACCAACCGACCGCTCGATCCGCTGTTTTCCGATGCCAGGCTGACCCAGCAGAAACCACGCTCGGCATTTTCTATCTGGTTCACCCGCATCATCGTCTTCATCATCTGCATCGCGGTGGGTTTCGTCGGCAGCGTTTTCGTCCGTCAGCTCAATACCGACCCGCGAAAGCAGGTACGCGCAAGCCTTATTTCGGAGCTGGAACAGCAGAACGCGAGCCTCAAGAAAATCACCACCGAGGTCACGGACCTGCATGCCAAAGTCGTCAAACAGGCGGATTCCATGCCCAATGCCGGCCCGGATTCCACACTGAGCCAAGACGAAATGGTAAACGGTACACTGGCTGTCAAAGGTCCTGGAATCGTCTTTACTTTGGCCGATCCAGTGGCTTCCGGAGCGGCCAACGGTGCCACACCCAGGGAAAACAGCACGAGCCATATCCGTGTGGTCACTGATGCGGACCTTCAGGGCATCGTCAATCTGCTTTGGAAAGCGGGTGCCGAGGCGATTGCCATCAACGGATACCGTATCGGTGTCTCGACATCGGTGCGAACCGCAGGCCAAACGATTCTCATAGGGGTGAATCAGGTAACGAGTCCCTATAAGATAGAAGCGATAGGTGATGCAAAAGACCTGTCAGAGGCAATGAACAGCAAATCGCAGCCTGACCTGTACCGTACGCTTAACGCGGCCGGTATCAATCCTCAGATATCGCGATCCTATTCATTGAAACTGCCGGCGGCGGAAACCACCAACGTAACCGAAGCAAAAAGGAGCAAATGATGGCAGCAGTGCTCGGTCTGATTGTCGGGGTCATCATCGGCATCTTCGTGAAGCCGGATATCCCTATAGTCCTGCAACCGTATCTGCCGATTATGGTCGTTGCGGCTCTCGATGCGCTTTTGGGTGCCGCAAGGGCCTATTTCGAACGTTCCTTCTCCGACAAGGTATTCGTCATTTCCTTCATTTCCAACGTTTTGACCGCAACGCTGCTCGTACTGCTCGGCAACCAGCTCGGCGTCGGCTCCCAGCTGCAGACCGCCGTCATCGTCGTGCTCGGCATACGAATATTCTCCAACGTCTCCGCCATCCGTCGCTTCATTTTCAAGGGCTGATCGACGATGGCAGGTATCAAGAAACGAAACATCCTCAACAGCATGCATATTCAGCATGCCCAAGACCGGGAAAATGACCGTACCGACACCGGCTCGTTCCCGATCGTGCGCAAAAAACCTATACGACAAATAGGCGGCGGCATCGTCACCAGACTGATGACCAGCCTGTTAATCGTCCTTCTGTGTGCGCTGCTGGGTTTCGGCTACGCCATCCAGCTCAACAACAAAACCTCCAGCTACGAGACGATGAGCGAGGAAGAACTGACCAGGCTCATCAGCGAGACCAGCACCCAAGTCCAGAACCTGCAGCAACGCAAAACCGAGCTCACCGGCCAGCTCAACTCGTTGAAAGCTTCCGCAAACAAGCAGCAGGAGGCTCAGCGCATTGCCAAGGAGAACGAGGACACCAGCGGTATCCTCTCCGGCCGTCTGCCCGCCGAAGGCAAAGGCGTCATCATAACGATCTCTCAAGGCAGCAAGGAACGCATCGATGCCGCCACGATGTTCCAGCTGCTCGAGGAACTGCGCAATGCCGGTGTCGAGGTCATGGCGCTTGACAACGTGCGTGTGGTGACTTCGACCTACATTTCGGACACCAAAAAAGGTCTGGAATGCGACGGAGAGGCATTGAAGACCCCGTACAAGGTCAAAGCCATCGGCGACCCGCAGAACCTACAGAACGCCGTCAATATCGCCGGGGGAGTGGGCTCGAGATTCAAAGTGAAATTCGGCGCCGATGTCACCGTCACCCCAAGCGAAAGTGTAGATATCAGCGAGACACGCGACGTCGGGCAATATCAGTATGCAAAAACGGTAGAATGAAGACATGACTAATCCGATTCCAAGTGCGGGCGAAACGACCATCATCGGCATGCCCGCTGTCAATATTCCGGTCACCTCTACGGGCGACCGTCCTCTGACCCAGGATGATCTGGACACCATCACCAAATTGTCGCCGGGTTCGGCATTGCTGATTTCGACCAGGGGAGCGGTGTCCGGTTCCCGATATCTCCTCGACGAGGATGAAGTGAGCGTCGGACGCGACCCGCACGCCGACATCCTTCTGGACGATTCCACGGTTTCGCGTGCGCACGCGGTCTTCCGCCGTAGCGGCAACACCTTCGAGGTCGACGACTCCGGGAGCCTCAACGGAACGTACGTCAACCGCCAACGTGTCGACCGTGCGACGCTGCACAACGGTGACGAGATTATGATCGGGAAGTTCCGCTTGGTGTTCTTCTCGCCATCTGCTGTGGTTGCTCAGTGAGAGTTTTCCGCTGAGCTTGAATTTGCCAGAAGAAAGGAGAACGTCTTGAAAACCGGTAATAAAGTAACAACGATTGCCAGGGCGCCCTCTCGTTCTTCTTCTCTGGGCAAAACTTCGAAAGCCAAAGGCGGAAACTCTGCCGACCTGGTGCAGGGGGAGTTGTTCTCCGAATCGAGCGATGAGGCGGATACCCGGGGATACCGCGGAACGGTGGCTTCCAAGGTTGCTGGTATCACCTACCGCCAGCTTGATTACTGGGCCAGTAAACGAATCTTGGTCCCTTCCATTGCTACTTCACACGGCTCAGGTTCCAGAAGGCTGTATTCGTTCAAGGATGTCCTGATTCTTGCCGTGTCAAAGAAGCTGCTGGACATTGGCGTCAATCTGCAGAACGTCACCTCTGCCATCGGTTTTCTTTCTCGTCATCGCACCGCTGAGCTTGAACATATGACCATCATCTGTGACGGCCAGGATGTCAAGGAATGCGAGAACGGCGACGAGGTGCTGAAGCTGATTGACGAAGGCACTGCGGTTTTCGGAGTCTCTGTGGGGAAGTTGTGGCATCAGGTCGAGGCCCAGCTTGAGCAGGAAAAACACGTCGACATCACGCCCGGTGATTCCTCCGTTTCCGCGTTGCCTGTTTCGCCCATTGACGACATCGCCGCCGAACGCATGCGTCAAAAGCTCGAAAACCAACATCTTGAAAGAGCGATGCAACATTGACATTGATGTCGCCATTTATTTCGTTGGTTGTTCACGAAATTGTCGATTATATTATTGCTCATCCACTGGTAACTGTTTCATTCATCAGTACAACAGCATTTTAGATTCAACATAACAGTTGTCAGTACAATCAGCACAAAAGGTTTGAACATATGGCCGCAATACTTCCAGGATTTCTTTGGCTTTTCGCTTTGCTATGGGCGTTGGGAATCTGTGCGATGTGCCTTGTCAACGGAGCCCTGCGTAAAAAAGACGACCATCGCAAGGTAGAAACCGTGCAGTGGTCGGTCGTCATCATGCAGATCGTCTCGATGTTTCTATGCTGCGCGCCGTACGGCGTCTACAAGCTGTTAAAGGCCCAAATCCACGGCACCATTCGGCATGTCTACGCCATGCTTGGCATCCCGTCCGCCGTCGTCTTGGGCATCTTCTTCGTCGCCGAACTGGTCCTGATGTATCTGCAAGCCAAGCAAGCCCAGCGCAGCATCATCGACGAGGTCCTTTCCAAACGGCATCACAACATGATTTCATAATTCAGTGTTGGGAAGATCATATGGTTTTTCATTTCTTTTTCCATAAACCGTGTAAAACCGCTCATCATTCTGCCTAAATTAAATCACATTTTCGCGTATATCAACATACAGTAATCCTCATTATGTCTCTCTTCTTTGATAATTTAATTCCGTTATAAATGAAATTTATTCTTTTCAAAGAAGAGAGAATTTTATGAAAAATGTTGCTACCTCCAATAAATCTCAGCAGGGTAATCCAAACAAGCTGAAAGAGGGACAACCTGTTAAGCCTTCATTCGATATCACCGGTTTTCCTAATGATAAAGTGCAATTAGCATATTATTCTAATGCTGAATCGCAACAATATCTGCGTGTTTCAGACATAATACCTAAAGCTGATTACGTGACTAAGGCACTTTCATTCAAAAAACTGAACAATTTCAGAATAAAGTTCAACGGTGGCTTGGATCAAAAGAAACTTCAATCGGACATCAGAGACTTAGGCGGTACCCCTGATCGTACGGCGGTAGGTGCATTAGTCATCAATTGGTTGCATAAAAATGGCTATTCCGGTGAGGCGAGTGTTGTCACCAACGGCAAAGACGTTCTGAAAGGTGAAGACGTAATTGATATAAACGTTAACGTTTCAACCGGTAAACATAATGGAAGCATGCTAATCATCATTCCGAAGAACGGGATTTCTATCACCCTATTTTATTATGGATCAGAAGATAAAATCGACAAATTTATCTGTAACGCAAACACTAACATTCCAACGGGGATTGAATCACAAAAAATTATTGATCAGATGTTTACTAACTAGAGTTTCAGAAGTTGAGATTATAAGAACACAGGAAGAGAGATAAAATGGAGAAGAAAACCATACCGAATGAACAAAGCTCTGAAAACTCTGAAAGCCGAAATACACGTAACAACTATCAGGTACCGTCACTCTCATTGCCTCCTAGACCAGTTACTTCTGAAGGAAGTACAAAGACTATTCCTGATACTTCTGCACGCCCAGCAGGCTCTGCCGATAAGGCCAGAGAAGAACAACTCAACACCCAGCAAACAAAAGCAAAGGCTCCAAGCTTAGGGGAGAGACCTGGACACGGCAAAAAAATAGTCTTAATCGTCGTTGCTATCATTGCCGTTCTCGCGGTCATATTCGGCACTATTTACTTTGCTAATAATATCAAGGGGAGCGACGCTAATCCTTCGTCTACTTCCCAACATAAAAATGAGTCCCAAACTTCTAATACTGCTAAACCAGCGAGCCAAACCACCGATGAATTGGAGAAGTCGGGTGGATTAAGCATCGAAGAGGTTGCACAAAAAGTCGGGCAGCCAACATTCAAAGACGCGGTAGTCAATAACCCCGATGCCGTGGCCAAATATATAACTGATTGGATGAAAAACACCGGCGGATACGATCAGGAAGGTGTTGACAGTCAAACTTGTCCTGGAGGAGCCGGCACCAACACCTGTGTGGAGATAGAAGCAGCAAATACTCACGATTCGAAGAATCCTGATTTGTCCATCAATATCGGTGGTTTTCTTCCACGAAATGATGTTCCGAAATTGGTATATGGTATGTTCACAACCACATATACGTATTACTCTCATTTCGCTCATTGGATACCTACTGCAGCTCACGTAAAGAAAATTCTTGTGAACAAACAGCTTAAACAACTCAATAAGCATAATGACACTGGTCTGCAGGTTGACACCATTGTTGAAGATACGCATTGTCGCAATATCGGGAATGCCGTTGACAATAATCAAGCTGACGTGTTGAGTAATTATGTGGTTGCTTGGATGAAGAAAAACGGCTACAAAAATCCAATTAAAGTGAGCAATGATACTACCAGTCATTCTATTTCGATAACCACACAGTTGTCGGGTAAACAACCAGTAAATCTTGAAGTAACTTTGGGAGGAAAGAAGCAGCTTGGTCTGGATCTAACTTCCAATGGCGACGATCAGGGACAATTTATGTGGGTATATAGAGAGGCTATTCCTACCGAAGCGAATCTAAAACAGATTGCCGGCATTGTATTCAATTGATAGTTTCAATTGAATACAATTTCTGAATAACTCTATGACCGGTTATTGCGGCCATATTCCAAGTCTGTCAACATGGTAGGAGCGCGTTACGTTATGTAAGACGCAAAACTTTGTATTAACGTGGCGACCGCGAGCGGGTAGGTAAACAGCTTTGAATATTGCCACAGAGAAAGTTAATTAGATTCCTGGCGTAGCAAGTGAGATCGGTCGTCACGTTATGTAAGCCAAGCGCAGCTTGGGGGGATATAACGTGGCGACCGCGAGCGGTTATGTAAGCAAGCTCAGCTTGGTATATAACCGCGAGACGTTATGTCAGATTTCTTTGAAATCTGACATAACGTACATTATCGGATATATCAATTAGATTCCAGATTTACACTTATGCGTTAATCATGATTACGCAGCACTAATTATTATCTACAGTTCTGAGCATGCTTCTAAGACACAACAGACAGAATCCTGTAATCAATAAATAATGCAATCCAAATAATCAAGTAGTCACCAATTACATATCCGAATTTTCTCAGCGCGATTCTAAGCGACACAGTCAAAAAATTTGCAAACAAAAACGGCAATCGCTTGAACGAATCAAGTGATCACCGTTTTATAATCGCTTATTTACCAGGCAAAGCTCAAAGGCTTACTCGTAATCCGGGAACCAACCTTCACGATGCATCTTCAAACGCTTGTCGAGCAGTTCCTTGAGCTCGTCTTCGGTACGACGTTCCATGAGCATGTCCCAGTGGGTACGCGTCGGCTTCTTGATTTCGTCGACTTCGTCAGGATTGGCATCTTCTCGCTTGGCGACCTCACCGCAACGACATTCCCATTCAGCAGGAACTTCGGCACCTTCAGCGAACGGAAGAATCGTACGATGACCCTTTGGGCATACGTAAGCCACATCTGTTCTTGCTGCAAAATCAACGTTTTCATCGGATTCGAGTGATTTCGCTCCGATGCTCATACCGCGCAGGCTGCGTTCCGCCATACATTCTCCTTGTTAATAGTCTATTTCTAAAGTACAGAACAGTTCGGACGAGCGTATTATTCCCTCGCCAGTATCGTTTTACGCTCAGTCAACTCCGGAATACGCAACAATACCGCGGTTGACAAGTTTATTGGCTTTCCTTGCGTTTTCGGCCAAATGCGGATCGCCCGCTTTATAGTAGGTATCAGCGGTAGAGATTTGCTGAAGGACGTCGGAAAGGCGCTTGGCGTTGCGTACGAAGTCGCCGCCGGTCAGCTCGGTGCCATGCAGAATCTGAGCAAGGTCCTCTCCCCTGGCCCAGTCATACATAACGTCGACAAGGCCGAAATCAAGCGGCTCCAATTCATCCAGATCGGCATCCTCGCGCATCATCTCGACATCGGCGAAAACGTCCCGCAGGCGCCGGCAACTCGTGGCGACGGGACCGCCAGGACCACCGGGGTAGCGACGTGGTTCGTTGTCTCCTCCCCTGCGCGCCTGATAAACGAGCGCGGACAGAGTCGCTGCGAGCTCTTCGGGTTCGAGCCCATCCAGGAAGCCATCGGTAATGGCCTCGGAGAGCACCAGATCGTATTCGCTATACAGGTGACGAAGCAGCTGCCCACGCATGCTGAGCTTATAATCCCGGGTTTCCTGCGCTGCTGGTTGGGAATTGGTCTTTTGTATTGAAGTCGCAATTTCATCATTCGACACCATCGAAGGTGAGGCTTGACTATCTTCGTAGGAAGTATGCTTATCGATATTCCCGCGAATTTCCTTAAGATAACCAAGCGAAGAAAGCACTTTGCAGATCTGGTCGAACTGACGTGCCACGGAACCGGTGCGCGATTCGTAGCGTCCTCTTGCGTGCCGCAGTTCCTTGGATTCTCGCAGCCAGCGATGTCCCCATTTCAGGTGGTTTTGGAAGTCCGGGCAGGACTTGCAGGGGTGTTCACTCTCTTCGGTTTTCAGTGTTTCGATCCGCCTGTCAAGGTTGAGGAACGCTTCGGTTCGAGCTTTGTCGCTGCTGAAACTTCGGCGTTTGAGATGCCTGCGTTCGTCCTTCTGCAGGTAGGAAAGTTTCTGGCGAATGGTCATGAATTCCTTGAAATCGCCATGCGAGCAGGCAAACGCCTTCTCATAACCCTCTACGGCTTTTTGAAGGGTTTGGATACGCGATTCCAGATCTTCAGCCGATTCGTTGGCTTCCCATTGCGCAAACGAATGGTCGAGCGTGTCTCGAGCGGTCTCGTAGCTGCTGGAATTGAGCAGGTTCACGGCCATGTTGAAGGTCGGTTTGAAGCTCGAATGCAGCGGGTAGACGCGCTTGCTGGAAAGTGAGGCGGCAGTGGCCGGCACGAAGCCTTGATGGTCGACGATGACGGCGTGGCCGATGGTGTCGATGCCGCGTCGGCCTGCACGACCGGTGAGCTGCGTGTATTCGCCAGGAGTCAACGTTACATGATCAACGCCGTTGAATTTCTCGAGCTTTTCTATGACCACGCAGCGGGCCGGCATATTGATGCCCAGTGCCAGTGTTTCAGTGGCGAAGACCATCTTCACGAGGCCTTCTTCGAAAAGCCGTTCGACAATCTGCCGGAACAGCGCGACCATGCCGGCATGGTGAGGCGCAAAACCTTCTTCCAGCGCGTAACGGAAACGAGCGAAGCCAAGCGCCTTGAGGTCGGCGTGGTCGAGTTCGCCTTCCACCATTTCGTCGACGATGGCCCGGATACGCCTGACCTCGTCCTTAGTAGTCAGCTCGAGCCCCGCACGGAGGCATTGTTCAACGGCCTCATCGCAGCCGTTGCGCGAGAAGATGAAGTAGATACCGGGCAAGAGCCCCATGAAGTTCAGTTCATCGACCACAGCCCATCGGCGGGGTGTATAGCGACGTACTTGGCCGGGCCTGCGCCGTTTCTCTACTCCCCTGCGATGCCGGTTTTTGCCGCCGCGCCACTCTTCATGTGCGCGTGATGCCGCTTTGCGGTCGAGCTGGTCGATGCGGTCGACGAGTTTCGCGTTAAGTTTGTCGGTCTGCACGCCGTTTTTGTTGTGACGGTAAAGGTCGATGAGTTCGGGTTCGTGCTGGTCGTCGCTCTGCACCATGACATGCTGTTCAAGCGGTACCGGACGCTTTTCGGAGACGACAAGCTTGGTGGCGCCACGAACGGATTCAATCCAGGCGCAGAAATCCTCCACGTTGGAAACGGTTGCCGAAAGACCGACGATTTTGACGGATTTGGGAAGGTGAATAATGACCTCTTCCCACACCGGTCCGCGGAATTTGTCGGCCAGATAATGCACTTCGTCGAGAATGACATAGCGCAGTGCCCGCAACGTTTCCGAGTTTTCGTAGAGCATGTTGCGCAGCACTTCGGTGGTCATCACCACGATGTTGGCTTCCGAATTGATGGAAGTGTCGCCGGTCAGAAGACCTACGTGATCTGAGCCGTAGATATCGACCAAATCATGGTATTTCTGATTGCTCAGAGCCTTGATCGGCGTGGTGTAGAACGCCTTCACGTTCTTTTCCTGCGCCAGATGCATGGCAAAATCGGCAACGATGGTCTTTCCAGCACCCGTCGGCGCCGCGACCAGCACGTTTTCTCCGGCTTCGAGCGCTTCGTTCGCCTCAATCTGGAAGGGATCGAGTTCGAACGGCAGAGTTCTGGCGAATTTCGCCGCTTCGGACCTCTCGTAGACACTATGTTTTTTGAACGCAGCATAACGCTGTGATGGCGAAAGTTGCTGCGCGTCTTCCGAACCGTTGTCAACCGATGGGTTGAAATCCTCGGAATCCAGATCGGAATGCTTTTTGTGACGGTAATGATGTGAATGACTCATAAGAGCGAAACTGTCGATTCATCAAAGACGGATATGCTTTTACATGCTGATGCAATTAAGGCGGAGGACAACAGAACCATCATTTAATTGGTCTTCGCCGAATTTCGATGGGTGGTATTCGGGTGCTGCTCAGCTGAGGCCGAGTGATTTTCGTCGACACTGCCATCGAAAGCCTGCTGATTTGAAGATTGCGAAACCGCCTGATTGCTTCCTTGCGGCACGTTTCCAGTAAACGGAACGCGGTTACGCTTCCAGACACTCCACCGCTCTGCGTGACGGTTATGCCGGGTAATCCTACGACGTTCCACTTCGGTCTGAGCCAGGCTATACCGATGCGCTGCCGTCGACAAGGGTTGCGTGAACAGCGGCTTTTCACGGGTGTCACTGGAAGATTTGGATTGCTGCATCGCATCGAGATAATTCTGAATCTCTTTGCCGGTATCGGATACGCTGTGTGCCGCGCGAACCGCATGAATTCCGGCATAGACGAGACCGATTACGAGAGCTGCAAGCATGACAAACGCTACGATGATCCAACCCCACCAAGGCATGTGACTCCCCTTTCAGGTTTCGTTCGATGTTGAATTATTGATGAATTATTCTGCTACAAACAGCAATCAACAATTTCTGCGGCAAAACTGCTTAAGCCTGATCCTGCTGGTTGTTGTTCTCAAGGCTCAGCTCGCGGTGTGCGCGGGCGACGATCATCGTCAGCAGCGGTTCCGGCGCAACCGCGGTGATATGACGCGCATGTGCGATGGCGAAGGCCACGAACCAGGAATCCGAGGAAACCGTCAAATGCACCTTCTCGCCGTCGCCGCAACGTTCGACCGTGGCTCCAGGCAACGTCTTGATGAACGGCAGATCCGGCTTGTCAGTGATGAAGACGGTCGGGGTTCCGTTGTCGAAGCTCCACTTGCGCAGCTCGGCCACCGGAACGTCTGGGATATCAAGCTGAGCGGTCGGCTGGACCAGATCGGCCTTTTCGATGCGGGAAAGACGCAGCACCTGCCAGATGCGTGGCTGGCCGGTAGCCTTGTTGATGGTCGTGTCTTTGGAAACGAATTTCTTTTCGTCCTTTGGCGCTGCCTTGGCGACATCCGTCCATACGGCAACGTAATACACACCTTCGTCCGCGAAAATCTTGGAAGGTGCAACAAGCTTGCGGCGTGTACGGCCGGTGCCATCGGTGTATTCCATATCAAGCAGCGAATCGGTGGAAATGGCACGCTTGACCACACTGAAGCTGCGAGGTTCAACCTCATAACCGGTGAGGCTAAGCCACGGGGTCTCCCCCGGCTTGACATGCTGACGCAGGCGGACATAGAGCGATTCAGCCTGCTCACGCTGTTCCATCGGAAGCAGGGAAGAATGCGCGAGGTAGCTCACAGAGGCCGTGAGCATGCTCAGATATTGCTGCGAAATACCCGCAAGGCGTTCAAGTCCCAGCGAATTGGTGGCCGAAACGATGCCATCGGCGTCAAGCAGCGACCAATCGATGTCGAAGAACTGGCTGCCGGCCATCTCGCCATCGTCGGAAACGGTGGTAAGCGTGTTGATGTCCTTACGGATGACCGCGACGCCCTTTTTCTTCTCGTCCTCGGTCTTGGGCTCGCCGATGAAGCGTTCCGCAAGTTCTTCCAAGGAATATTCCTCACCTAAGTGGGCGGAAAGGAAGAGCATCAGGCGCAGTCTGCGATCGACCTCGCTGCCGGTCTGGAAGGAGGAGTTGCGCTTGGAATGCGACTTCCCGTTTTCGGAATCGATATCGCCGTTGGCTGTGGTTTTGCTGATTGCCGGGGTGACGATGGTCTCCCCGATTTCACCTTGGCTTTCGTCGGCAAGTTTGAAGTTTGTAGCGGCATTGAGCCTGCGGTTCCAAGCGTCCACGGCCTCCTGCGGCGAGACCACGGAAGAACCAGGATGCTCGAGCATGAACATGGCCAGATCGTCGGAATCGGTGTAGGCGACGTTCATATGCCCGCCGTCCACGTCGATGGTGGCGGCGAACCGCCGCTGGTCGACCACCTTCATCAGGTTGTCCGGAATCGGCTGGGTGCCCAGCCCCGGAGCGATTGAATCAAGACCAAGTCCCGGTGTCGGCGTCTGGGGCACGCGTGGAGCGGTACGAGAAGTATGCTGTTCCTCATGTTTCGCTGAGGACGAAGAAATCGACATCGAGCGCGCCAGATAGTTCGCTGCAGCCAGCACCGGCAGGTCCTCCTGCTTGAAGCGCAGGCGCACCCTCGGCTCGTCGCCAAGCTGCAGACGGTAGGAGGCGAAATCCTGTCCCTCGGACTTCGAAGAATATTCCGGCTGACGCGATTCAATGGCGATGCCCATCGCCGCAAGCTTGGCGCGGTCGCGCTGGAACTGCTTGGCGAACGCCGCCTTTGCGGCCTGATCGGCCAACTCTCCGTAGGAATCGGCGTATGCCTTGACCCGCTGCGCTATCTGCCGTGAAGTCAACCATTGTGGGAACGCAGATGATAGGACAGCAAGCACATCCAATTCGTGCTTACCCCACTTGTCGGAAAAACGTCGCCTTCCGTTGCTTCCTTCTGCCATTAGTCCTCACGTATCGTTAATGTTCAAGTAAAAGTGTGCGGCTTATGACGCACATCCTTATCTATATTAGATGCTTTTTCCAGTGAATTGCGGATTTTTACAAATTTAATTCTTTTTCTCACGTTTTAGCGCGTGTCATGCGCTTTCTGAAACCGCCTGATTGTTCAAAAACACCGTCTTCCGATTTTGCCTATATTTATCAAAAGTATCTGTCTGCATCTATCTAAATCTGTCTCTAAATCAAACTGTATCTGCCAACGAATCGGGAATCACGACGTTTTGATTTCACCGCCGCGATTTCCGATTCATTGAGCCATTCAAATCACCAAAGCCATTCGTCGGGCTCGATACCTTGTGGCCCCACGAATTCGCCGTTAGGCACGTAGCTCGGCTTGCCCTGATCTTTCAAAACCGCATCGCCGTAGAAGACGACATCGTGGCCGAACGTCCAATCGCCGTTGATGGTCACCGAATTGGCGGCCGCAAGCGAAGGTATCGCATACGGGAAACGGTCGTTGAAATCCTCGATATTGCGGTAATACTTCGGGTCGAGCTTCACATCCGGGAAGATATAATTGCCGTCCTCCATCTCGTATGAATCCGTGAGATGGAACCTGTCGGAACGCATGATGAAGAGGTCGTCGGTGGTTTTGACCGGCAGGAAGCGCATGCGATCGACCTGTACGCAGATGGCGCCGTCGAAAAGCCCGATTGCCGCACCCATGGCGGTTTCCAGCTGTACCACTTTGGCGGAATTGGGATCGGTGGGATCGACGGTCTTGTAATTGCGGATGATCGGCAGCGGCAGAACGCCGTTGTACTGTGCGAGCTTTTCCTTCAACACGTCGATACGCACCCAGATGCTGTTCGTGTTGAAATAAGGGTGACGCTCGATGTCTTCCGCAGCTTCCCTATCGTCTGGATTGACCTGCGTCATTTCGCGCAAGACGAGACGGCCGGATTTCTTGTCGCGAACAAAATGGCCGCCCTTGCGATCCGCATAGGTGCGGTTGGCGACTTCGACCATGAACGGGGCACCGGTGTTCTCGAAATATTGGGCAAGCGTACGTGAAGGACGCGCGCCGAGATTATCGGAATTGGATATGAACAGGTATTCGAAGCCCTTATCTTCCAGAATGTCCAGCAGACCGGATTCCCAGATGGTGGAGAACAAATCGCCATGCCCCGGCGGGCACCATTCCAATTCCGGATTTTCCGGGAAGTCTACCGGTTTGCCCGTTTCAAGATCAATCTTGGGCTCCTGGTGCTGCACAATTTCAAGCGGAACATTTTCCTGGTGGAAATTCTTGCTTTCTTCGAGCGCCTCAATGGTGTCTTTGGAAGTCCGGAACGAATTCATCATGGTCAACGGCAGCGGAACGTTCAGGCGCTGTCGGGCCGTGGTGACCTGTCCCATGATGATATCAATGAAACGCATCGGGCGTGCCTTGTGGCGGCGGACCGGAAGCAGCGACTTCGCCTTGTCCAAGCCCATCGAGGTGCCGAGACCGCCGTTGAGCTTCAGGAATGCGGTTTTGGCGAAGGCGTGAACCGCCTGATCGTGGTCGATGGTTTTGTACACATCGTGGAAGCTAGGCACATCCTGCAGCGGCTCAACCGCGTCTTCGCGAATCCAACTGCTGGCGGCGTTGTGCTGCCATTCCTCGTAAAGTCTCTTGAATTGTGCAATGGCCACATCGCTCATATGCGCTTCGTGCATCTTTTGCGCCGAAGCTTCGAAGGCGTCTTCCAAACCGCACCTCTTTCGTAGTCGAGTGTTCTTCCGTCTTCATCGGCAGTGCTCAGGGGTTCCAAGCGACAACCGATCAGCATAGCTTTCAACTCTACTAGCTTAGCTGAAAGCTTGCTGAACGCAATACCGACGAAACGTAAATGAACAGTAAAAATGTGCGATTTTACCAGATTGATGTCTACTTTGGAAAAGATTGCATGACTTGGCTACCTTGGTAAATTCTTGTACACCTTTACTCTATTTTGTCTAACGACACATCGACGGAAAGCTCATCGCAAAAGCGCCGCCCAAAGACAAACCGAGTCCTTAGACGCCCTTAAAGGAAATAACATCAACAGGATCTCCTATTCGAAGTGTGTAGCTGAAACTTTGTCAAGATATCTTTGGCGACGTTCAAAAGACGAACCGGTGATACCGCCGAAATTGATCCACTTACGTTTTCTCATGCCAAGTTGTTTGAGGGTGCAGTTGACAAATAGCCGTTTAATACCGTTACCAGCCATAAGCCTTAGGTAGATGGTGGGTGAAGTGGAGGTCGTGAAGACATAGGTGTGCTGGATATTCCCCAGTTCACCTCTGATACCGGTAGAAGTAATAGTGTGGCTGAGCCCCTCACCCTCTTTCATGACCTTATCGATAAAACCTTTGAGCATCCCCGGAACGGAGTTCCACCAGACTGGCGTGACGAATACGATGCCGTCAGCGGCACGAATCATGTCGAGATATTTTTTGACCATCGGGTCATGGGTTCCGCCAGTATGAAAGAGCCGCAATTCCTCTTTGTCATAGACGGGATTGAATCCATCGGCATAAAGATCAATGAGACGAGATGCGTGCCCCTGATTCTTCAATGCGTTGAGGATACGTTCAAGGACGGCGTGGTTGAAGCTTTTCTCATACGGATGGCAATACACCACGACATAGTTACTCATATTCTGTCTACTCTTTTCTGTTTGTTGTTGGAGACAATGTCTCTTTTCGATGGCAATATCGGAAGACGAAATCTCAAAAACGGATTCAATGGCGAGAAACACCTAAGAAATCCTGCAAAGTAAGACGCAGCGAGCGTTCATCGTATGCGACGATTCCATGGCGCACTAGTGCGCTGTAGCCTTGGATGAACGACCAGACTTGTGTGAACAAAAGGTTTGGGTCGATGGCATTCGGATACTGTCGGCAGGCCTGCGCAACGATCTCGTTCAATTTTGAAAGGAACATCGGAGGCTTGTCCTCATATCCTTCTTTCGCCGCTTTGGCGTACAAGGGTCCATAGAAGAAGAAATCAACTAGATTCGGATTTGACTGCGTCAGCGAAAGAAGCTTTATGCCGATACGCAGAAGCTTGTCGAACGCGTTCGGATGTTCTTCTTCGTCTGCGAGAACGAGTTTAGCAAGGTTTTCCGAAACCAAGTAGCCCGCCCGGACCAGTAAATCTTCCTTCGTTGAAAAATGTCGGTAAAGAGAGCCCGTGGTCAGTCCTGCGGCTGAAGCAATGTCACGTAAAGAAATATTCCGATACCCGTGTTTTTCGATTGCCTTGACAGTTTCCATCAATAAGCGCTGCTCTGAATCAGTACTTGAACGCGCCATATTGTTCCTTTCAAGGAAGATAACATTGTTATCATACCGCGAAAGGATAACAATGTTACCAAGCGTGTCTTGCCGATTTCACGATGGCCTGCGAAGAATTTTATTCTGCTTTACTTATGATGCCGATCGTGCTCCTGTAGATAAGGGGGTGCGGACGTTTTCTTGGACTGGCTATGCGACCAGTCCAAAAAACGTCCGCACCCCCTACCTGATTATTTTACGAAATTAATGTCAACATGTTTCTGACTTCAAGTTCTTTTTTCTTCTTTTTGAACAAATAAATAAATACAGCAAATGATTACACATACAACCGAAACAATGACAAAAGCCCATGCCGTGATTTTCCCCGCAACTGTCAAAAGACCGATAACATTGGCAAGCAGACCGAGCCATCCCACAGCAACCGTAGCTAATTGTTCGAGTGACATATCTCTGTACCTTTTCCCGAGCCTTTCTGTGTAAAACATTGTAATAATAAAGGAAGCTCCTGCTGCGGCAAAAAGCAATGTTGTCGAAATCATCTGAAACGCCTCTGTCCAATGCTTTCCTTTGCACCCTAAAAACCAAAGTGCGTAAACAAGCACCCATCCAGGTATACCGGCAGATAAAGCTGTAACACATACCATTAGAATAGCTTTTACATTGCTTTTAATGAATTCTGGATTTTCAGAAACGTGAGACTCGTCAGCTAATTTTGGGTCCGACTGGCTGGCCCCCTGTAATGATTCATATCTTTTTACGATTCCCGGTAGCGAAATTAAGCGCATTATGAAGTATGCTGCTGAGATTAATAAGAAAACTGCTGATAAGGAGTAGAACCAAACCGTCCCGGAGTTAAGCATTTGATGTTTAAGCCATGGAGCTATCTGGGAATAAACATAATTTCGCTCCATTGAATTGCACTTGTCGGGAAAACTTGTTTTACATGCATTACTTAAATTCTTCGATGAAATCAAATAAGCTGAAAAGTTGCCAGGAACTAAGTTATCAATAAATCGCAAAATTTGAGTAATGGAATAGTAAGCCGTACCTAAAAGGATAAGAACTATGCAAAGCAGCAAACACATTGAACTTTTAAGATGCCCGACACCGAACGTATTATCATGTTTAGCTAACTCAAAATCGATTTGCTTAGTTAACAATTTCTTTTCTTCTAAACTGTCACCGTCATCGAGCTGTTTTCTGAGTTTGATTAATGATTTGACTCTTCGATTATATCCAATTGAAAAAAGAGGACCAGCTATTGCTCCGAGCAACGCGCATATCCCGGTGATTAAAGCAGGCAACACGGCAACAATCATGATTTTCACTCTTACTCAGACAAAACTTAAACAAATATTATAATAATACAAAAATTAACTAGAGGATTCTAATAAACGTAGTTAAACACTCGATGCGATCGCTATCTGCATACGGCAAGCCTTTGAAAACGTAAAAAGCTCAATATATCTCAATCATGACGGGTCAGGCATTCAAAGCTCGTAATGACGAATCACATGTAAAATGCACGATTATGGTCATAATTAGTTGGTTTGTCTCTAAGATTTTCGAAACGAAATGATTAAAAGCTGTTTGGTGGTGATGAATTAGTCCGGAAATAACAAAAAGCTGGACGCCAATTTAAACATCCACCGAGGTAGGTGTCGGCATGGAAATGATGAGCACTACGAGACCAGTTTGTAACCAGCCGACGGCAGTAGCTGATGTGGCCGCAAATTTCGCCAGAAAGGCTAATACGGCGAGGATGGACAAGAAAACGACGCCGTTAGACCATGTTTTATACTAAGCCATGTTGATCGTTTCGTCTTGAATACAACGGGCTAGCCGTTTGATTCTGTATAATCAATTGCATACATTGGATAATTTTTCTATTTATCTGCCCCACTGGTAACGGATGCGTCGTTCTTATTTTTCAAAGGGTAGGTTTATGTGGAATCTTATTTGGAAATATGTTGTGGATATCGCACAGATACTCGGCGGAATCAGCATCTTCTTCGCTGTTGTTGAATACCGTGCACAAGGACGAAGACGGAAAGGCTCAGCTCTCAACCTTCGCGTGCTCGAATCCTGCCATCAAGGCAGCACGTTGGTCGTTCGGATTACCAATTCTGGTACTTCGGCCACCAACATTCTTGACTTCTGGGAGAAAGATGCGCATATCGAAGGAAAAGTTGCATCGTGCATACCCTCTCAACTTGGCGCCGGTGAAAGCATCGATATTACCTTCACGGATGCGATCTCCATGCCTGCGTGTGGATTGTGCATACACCACAGGACGAGTCCGACAAAATAAGGTTCACCTGCCTACCTCTCTTTGAACTCATCCCATTTGAAACGAAGCCTTACAGCAAATCGCATAACCCTATACGAGTCGACAAAGTAGGGGTACGGTTCAGTCGTTGGGGGCACGGTGACCATCTTTCCCCGTTTGGAAAGGACATCGTTTGGATAAGCTATATCGGATATTGGAAACGTACGAAGAAAGTAATGGAAGAAATACTCTCCGACATCGAAGCACAGGGCGGAAACCAGTACCCCTGACTCTGAAAGCTAAGACAGTCTTGCTTGAACAATATCGGGATAGCGTCCATATACTTCCTTTGCCTCAATCTGAATCATCTCATTCCTGACGTTCCTTCCTGAGTTATTCGCAATTCTCTAAGTTGTAAGATTCCGCCTATGCGGTACTGCGAGTATTCTCACCATTACGAGAAAAGAAGGTGAAGATATGGATAATCTCATGCGCGCGAGGATGCACTTCGAAGCTGTCTCAAGGTCGACTGACACCGTCGAGAGCATACATTCAATCGCCAACGGTCTAATGCTCATATCTGACGAGATTGCAGTCCTGCATGGCAACGTCGATGAGCTTGATGGTCGGATTGGAGAGCTTGAGGGTCTTGTTCAGCTTATCGACTGACTCACGAATCATAGTTGACTGGCAGTCTATCTTCTCCGAAAGAATGTCGAGCATGGTCGATTGCCGGTTAGTTTTTTCATTTTTTACATGGCACACGTAGTACAGATGTCGTAAAAGAGAGCACCAAACAACAAACCAATCCAATGTATAAGTTCAGCTTTTATGATGATTTTATCTATTCGCATTCATCCTTTATATCAGCACTTACACCTTAATAAAGCTCGAAAGATGAATATGAAAACGGAGCACGATGGCGATCTATGGATTAATATCCTAAACAATCAAATCTGGTATTCGGTCTTCAAACTTTTTTGTATGAATGGTGAGATATACGTATTCATGTCTTGTGACAGACATGAAACAGCTTGGCTTCGTATTTACAGCGTCGACAGAAGATTCTGCAGCGCCACCTCAAGCTTGTAAGAGTCACAATCAGCTTATACAAACGCAAAGTTGTGGCCGGAGCGCCTGAATGATGTGACTGATGCTATTGGTAGGGCGCGTAACGAGATTCTTGCGGGCTGACTTTTGGGGTTGACTTTATACTGACCGATGGGGAATAACCGTGACGACGTTGACTAATTTTGACCGGACATGAAAATTGCCAGAATTCCGATATCTTCAAAAGGTTGAAATTCCAGCGATTTCTCGTCGGGTCGGCGGGATTTGAGCCCGCGACCCGTTGCAGGATTGACGGTTGAAACGGTTAGTGACGGATAACGCTAGCAAATGCTGGTAATCTTGGAATTCAAAGGAAAATCTAGACAATCTGGAAAACGATACGGACGTATGGTGACTGTAAATGACGGAGGTCATCGTGTCTGGGAAAGGAACTAAAACACATGTCACCAACTTCATTGGGATTTAAATTATTGCCAGTGCGTTTTTAACTAACTATGCAAGATTGACTATTGAGGTAGTTTTATATAACTGTAAAGAGGTATCGAATAGCCATGAGACATGGTCATTGAAGCACAAAAGTAAATCAGAAATTCAATAATCGCTCCAATACAAAATACAACAGAATTTACGACTTATGAGAAATGTTCACATAGTGTATAAATGCTGCATACCCCGCTTTTGATCAGATATAATTATGAATGGTGAGAATAGATTGGGAACATTTCCTCTTGATTTAATTTTAGTTTAGCGTTATATTTTCCTATGCTTTTATGAAACCTTGTCTCGAAATAACATGTAACGGATTCCTTTGCATAGCTTGTAATACCAATCGAGAGAAGAGAAAGCAATGAACGGAAAATATCAGAATTTATATATTATCATCACTTCGTGCATGTATATACTGGCACTTCATTGGCTGAACTGGGCCGCTGTGTCTCGTTGTTCTGTATTTTTCCCCACTCTTGGCGCGGTTCTGGCTTTCATTTTATCTGCAATTGGACTGTGCTTGGCACTTAGCATGTTTCTTCGATTTTGGGGAATCAGAATATACAATTCTTCTCACAATCCCTGCTCTTCAGCAATTTTTGGGGCAGGTATCCTTCCGTTTTATATAATGCTTTTTTGGCTGGTAAAACTACTTAAAGGCCAAGGCTTTGGCTGGCAAGGTTGGATGGGTCTCGTCAGTTGTGCGTTTTGCTGGCTTGCTGGCGTTTGGGTTCGGAACTACATTCGTGAAAAGGAAAATCTCGAATCACCAATTGAATATTCTGTCCGAGAACTTAATACCGTTCCGTTCTTATTCTTAATAGAGACTTTCTTGGGTGCGTTAACTATCAGCATTTATGAGAATCCTTCTTCGTTGATTGAAACAGGTATCAACTTCCGATATATTGCGTATATCGAATGGCTGCTTCTCCTGTGTATCGCACTATTGTTTATTTACCTCGTACATAGACTCGCATCATGCGTGGGCAACGTATGGATTAGGCTCAAAGGAGTTTCAGAAAACGACGCGACACTGTCATTGATTCCAAAAATCCCTACAATCATCGTTACCGTAATGCTTATATTGACAGCCGTTCTTTATCAATATCTCTTCAATGACAAGAAGAATCTTGGTTCAATAGGGTTTTCGCTGTTGGTTGGTTGCTATGCTGCCTGGATACTCATGGGGTTGTCTCTCTCCAAGCAGTTATACGGATTGTCAAAAGTTCAACATTGTTCAGCTTTTACAGGCGTTATTTATTGCATGCTTCTAGGCATCTCAGTTCAGTTGGTGTTTGACAAATACGGTCCTATCAGTTGGATGTTCATTTTCACGGCCAGTGCCTTGGTATTGAGCATATGGGTGATGTTCCTCATGCGTAAAGACTCGCTTGCCACAGATGGGAATGACAAACTCAGCAATGGAATCCGCGCGAACCGCTTGTCTTGGTTGGGCGAGACGATGCCCTATCAGATAGCGGGAATATGCTTCACGGTATTAACGATTGGGCTCATAGCAATAAAGAACCCCGCTATAAATCAAGTTCTCAAAGAGCTCATCGTTGACAATGAATCTGCTAAGACAATTTTCAGCGCGCTATTCGGCATCGTAACTTTTCAGTACGGACAGAAAGTATGGGAGAAAAGATTCATCAAGAAACACAGTAAATCGTTATATGAGTACTGAAACATTTATAGGGTTATTTGCCAGAAAGCGTGTTCGTTCTAAGCTGTGAGGGTTTGTCCCGTCTGGCTTCGCGGATGTTCGAGAGTGGATTTCAACAGTTAGTTGGACGGTTTTGTGAGGGATTTTCCTTGTCTGGTAAATTCGGCCGGGCCAGGGTGGCCGAGGGTCGAGTGCAGTCTCTGGTTGTTGTACCACCAGACGTACTGGTCGGTGTCGCGGGCAGCTGTTCGCCGTCAGTGTAGTGTTGCGGTGGATCAGCTCCTTCTTGATGAGGCGGTTAGTAGATTCCACCACGGCGTTGTCGTAGGGCGTGCCCTTGGCCGAGAGGGAGCGGCGGATGCCGAACACGTCGAGCATCTCGTCGATCTTCCCGTTGGCCGGACTGGCTGCCGCGGTCGGTGTGGAACACCTCGATCTCGTCGAGCGGGGACCGCAGGGTCGCGAACGCGCTCAGCACGAAGGCGGCGTCGCGCACCGGCCCGACGGCGTGGCCGGCTATCGAGCGGTCGGCCAGGTCGATATGAGTGTGGGGCGCGTAGCCGTCGAACTCGCGCTCGAGGATGTTGAGCAGGGCGGCCTTGACCTTGCGCGACCCGTAGCGTTTGCCGCTGTCGCGCCACACACGTTCCACGTCGGCGACCAGCGGGTCGACGCGGTTCGTCTCGGGATGCTCCAGCATCCAGTAGTAGGTCGACTTGGGCACGCCGAGTATCCTGCATTGCGCCGGTACCGGGCAGCGGCCGGCGTTGGAGCGTATCACGGCTACTTTCGTGCGAATACCGGCGCCGCCTGTTCTGAAACGTCCACCTCCATCCTCAGCCTCGTGTTCTGCTTGCGCAGCTCGATGAGCTCATTCTGCTCCGGGGTGCGGTTGTCGGCGGCCTTCGTGGAACCGCTGTTCCGCATGCCCTGCACCCAGCGGTGCAGGGCCGAGTGCGACAGGTCGTACTCGGACTGGATCTCCTTGGCGGGCTTGCCGTCCTCGTACAACCGGACGATCTGCTTCTTGAACTCCTCCGAGAAATGCCTCGGGTGATGCGGGCCGGCCATCACGGCCTCCTTATCTCAAGGGTCCCTCATCATATTGTCCAGTAAACTATAGCCAATCCATCATCGTCTGGCCCGGATGCCTTGAGAGCGTCCAAGAGACGACCTTGCCGTCGTAGCAGTCGATGACTGGCGACAGGTACGCCTTGCACCCGTCGAGCCTGAACTCGGTCACGTCGGTCAGCCACAGGCGGTTCGGCGCCTCGGTGATCTCGCCTTCGTACGAGCTGTACCGCCTGCGGCGTTTTGACATAGGCGGGGACGAGCCCCCTCTCGCGCATGAGCCGCAGCACGACCTTCTCCGAGACGACCAAAGGCTCGGCGTCGCCCACCCGCAGCCTGCGGCAGATGGTCCAGTGACCCCAGATCCGGCCGCCAGACTCGAACATGAAGCGTATCCGCTCTCTGAGGACCGTGTATCTGTCGCCGGCAGCCAGGGCGGTGCGCTCGTAATAGTACGTTCTGCGTTTCAGACCCACCATGACGAGCAGCAGAGCCCGCGCGTATCCGCATCGCAACGCGTCAACGACCCGCGTCTTCTCCCGGTTGCTCATCGCCTCCGGGTCGAGGCTAGGGTCGTCAGCTTTTAAAACCCGCATCGTCTCTCCCTCAAGACCACGTTCTCCAGCCCCAGCCGGTCGACCTCACCGCGCAACGCCGCCACATCACCGCCTGTCTCGGGACTTGCCGCCGCTTCCGGATCTTTGTTCCTGCAGTCCATCAGCCCCAACCCCCCCCCCTTCCTGTCGTCGTATCGCTGTTTCCACGCATGCACGCTGGGCGCCGTGCAACCCAGCCCGCGTGCCACGGATTCCAGGATCGCGCCGTCCGCCACCATCCTGACAGCCCCGAGCTTGGCCTCAAGCGTATATACGACTACCTTCCCGGACCCCGATAACGAGGATCGGCGCGCACCCACTTGCCCAGCCCGCCCTCGGACGGCCAGCCTAACTCGGCTATTACCTTGCGTATCGTCATCCCCGGCGAGAAATACAGATCAACCGCCCAACGACGCTCATCCAAACTGAACAATGCGAACTCCAAACCGGACGCCGAAACGTCCAACTTATTGTCCGCACCCCCCGCCGTTGCATTTGCCAATTACATCATCGTGTCGCCCATGTGCTTATCGCAGCTTGTGAAGAATGATGGCTACTTAAAGGCAATGATCGAAAGGCCAAGCAAAAACTACGCGCGTTTGTACAAAGCGAGCCGGGCAAGAAAGATGATGCCAAATGAAAACCGCAACCAATCCACTCACAAAATGACGCAAGCGAATAAACGGCGTTTTCAAACCACTATGCAAAACCATTTTAGCCAAACCAAAAACGTCTACAAACTCAGATATTAAGTTCCATCACCGAGGAACAATAACAACAAACGCCAGCACACACGATTTGTACATCAAAAGGATTCGAGGATTCCCATACCATCATCAGCAATGAAGGTGACAAACTCACCACCAATATTTGACTTGGATAATGGATGTCAGCGCTCGCGAAACAAGCGAAAGACTGTTCACTTGACGCAGTCTACTGAACCGCTTACGACGAGAGCAGTTATTGTTAAAGTTACCGTACTATTATTTCTCAATAACAATAAATTCAATCATAGAAAGATTTCCCGTAATGTCTTGGTCAGATATCTTATCATTAATATCTATTTCTGTAACAACAGCTGGGGTTGTTTGGAACATTTATGCTTCACATAACGAAAAATCAAAAATCTCCCGCTTAACCACACTTAATGAGCTTGTCGACAATGGTAATCTTACGGGAGCACAGCGAACTGTTGCCGAATTGGAACAGAAAGATCTGAGCATTGAACTCTCTTTACAAATGGTTCGGTTACAGTTCAAAAGATATTTGTTAAAAAAGATGCCCTGGCATGCCTTCAAAGATTCCAGCGAGCCGAAGCATACCCTTATTGAACGTGGACCAGCGATGTTCTTTAAGTGGGTTGTCGCTGGACTGGCCATTACAGAATTTGCATTAGGGTTTTCCATACTCATTGGCTTTCTAGCCATTCCTGCTCTACTATCAATTCTTCCCCACTGGTCGCATATTCCGAATCCCAGAGTTCCAATATGTAGCTGCCTTATCGGATTCATAGCCGGAATACTTGGTATCTGCGGTTGGTGCATAATACAATATTGCTGGCGAGTCCATCTCGTTAATGAAGCCGTGAATGATATTTTCGACAAACCTGATATGGTTCCAAATCATGAACTTCTTACCAGCGGAATTTACAGCAAGAAGATGCTTGACTATCTGAAGTCCAAAGCCCATGCAAGAAATGGGAGTCAAAAACTATCCAGAATTGAGAGAACAACTGGCTTAATTGGCGGTATCGGCATAGCCTTATCGGTTAGCAGCTATCTGGTTTCAATCCTAGACATACCATCACAACTCGCTAAAGCTATAGCCTTTAATTGCTTTTTAGATTTTGGCTTATTAGGTGTTTTGATTGGAGTCATAGGCTGTATTATCGCTCTAGCCACATATAGTGGATTGGATATATGAGCTATTAATAGTTTCTTGGCAATAGGGCAAATTACAAAAATAGTACCCTGATTAAAAGCTCATGATTCATTCATCGAGAAGACTTTTAGAATTCATCACAGTCACGGTATTTTATGCTTTTTCTGAGGTTTTTTTGAATACTGGATAATTGAGATTCGAGATTTTTCTTCAGGAAATCATTATTGGACAGTCGAAAAGCGTATACAACCCATTGCGCATTCGTTGTGTGCGTCGCAATCTCACTGAAATAGTACATATCTACATCTGATAAAGAATGGCCATATATATCAATTTCGTCATATTGGGAGGTGGAAACAAACCATGACTCATGTTCCTTTAGTAAAGTTTGAGTGTCTTTGAACGTGTCGTTGGTGACATCGGCCATAATCTCATCAGCGAACTTGCTACCCTCTGGATCGTCGTACCGTGTGAAGTTTGGCATATCATGACCCAAAATAACCGAACTTTCATGCATAGAAGTTTTAGCTTCTCCGTGAATGTGGAGTACTCTACTGGCCGGAACGCCATAGACCCTTTCGAGCGTATGCGTGTAATTGAATGTAAGAAAATTATCAGTATCGGAGAAGTGTTTGTTGAAGTTTACTCTTGCTTGCATTGGAGATTGTATTGTCTTGTCAATTCCCTCGATCCAATCGTCAAACGCATTGTAAAAACCCGATATTGCGTCTTTCCATGGTATGTGGTCATCGTAATGATCAGCGTAATCGCTTCGGTCCTCCGGATAAGCTTCAATACTGGTTTCAGGTGTTGTTTCTATATCTTGCGTATGACGTGAAAGTATGAAATCATCGGCATCTCCTCCAATTTTTTCTGATAGCCACATCCGATATTCAGGAATAATCGTCAGAGAAGATTCAATGTCATTCCAAAATTTCTTGCAACCCAATGGTTCAAGTTCAGGATTGCCCTCTTCAGGATTATATCCAGGAATATCTGAATTAACATGCTTACCGACTTCTTCCTGAGCATCCTCGATTGCCGATTTAAAGGATTCAAATGATTCCGGTTCGTGGTTCATCCACCATGTTCGAAAATCTTGATATCCTGTCTGAAATCCATGTGCAATATCAAAACCATTTCCCAATATTATTAATCGACACGCCATAGTTTTAATCTTTCTTCTAGAACTACCATTAAGAAATTTGAAAACACTAAAAAGATAAATCAAACGTACGAAATTTTCAAATTCTACAGAATATTGAAAAATTATTTTCCGCTGAACCATTCTGCTATCCACTGGAATAAGATTTACATCTGGCAGAGAAACGTTCTTTTCTCTGTATTGCTTCTTTTAATTCTGTTTGCATTCTTGATTGTAAGTTTCCATACCTCTTCTAGGGGTATTCTACTAGGTTTGCGTTGTAAACAAGTCGGAGTCTTCCTCGTTCTGCCTATGATCCGATGACAGTCATCAACGTGATAAGCCCAGTGAGTTGTCAGATGCGTTTGGAGCTATCGCCGGCCCAAAACCGCGATTCCTCACGGCGACGATGTCCTTGAACCGGCCGACATTGTGCCGTTGTATCGTCTACGCAGTCCATTCACAGCCTAATGCCTGACATCGCATGCTGACTATGAGTAGTCTACCGTTATTTATGGAGCACTAGCACAGAGAGTTTGAGACAGCAGTCGATAAACCGTTGTGATGAAGGTAATGGCGTCGTAGCCTTGCGGATGCGTTTGGTCCAAAGCATGGAATTCCTTCTCCTGTTCAACCTAGCTGTGCACTCGTCATACTGACTGTATCTCGGCCGTGTCCAACAGCTGTATTCGAAACACCCCGTCATCTCCTAGTCACGAATCCGTCTATCTCCAATTTGCGTGAACGCCCGTCCTGAATCAAAGAACTGGCGAGAATTCTCATATTGAGAACAGCCCAGCCATCACAAACGGTGCCGACGTAAAGATGTTGGAATATCAGCTTAATCGTGCAAGTGCCATGATCATGCTTGACATGTATGCGAAGTTGTGGTTTGAGCGTCTGGATAAGACCGCAGGCACCGTATGCCATATGCGGAAATCGGAATTGTCCGCTGAGACTGATTCGCTCCTAGTAACGCAGGAAAGGGGCTATGTATGAAATCGTTACTAATCGTTACTGTAACGGATTTCGCTGGAAAACAAAACCACTGGAACATTGTAATTCCAGCGGATTTCAGTCGGGTCGGAGAGATTTGAACCCGCGACCCCTTGCTTGATTAACGGTTGAAACGGCTGGTAACTGACAGCGCCAAACGATACCGGTAACGTGGGATTTCAAGGAAAATCCGGACAATCTGGAAAACGATACAGACGGCAGGTGACGGTTAATAACGGAGGTCATCGTGCCTGAATCATGTCTGGGCAAATATAGCAATATTCAGCTGACAAACACTGAGACTGTTTCACTGCTCCGTTGTTTGGATTTAGGATATCTTCCATTCTGTCGGACGTTTCCTTCTTACACAAAAAGCATTTTTTCTTTTCTGTTTTGCAAGTTCAAGCATCGGTGTCCCATTCGGCCTTTTCTCGTGGAAATACTTATAGAGAGTATGGCTGGCAGGAATGTCTGGAAGTCCGATAACTTTTATGCCATATTGGAGACTTACCAGATTCGCATAATCGCCCCCACATGAATGCAGAAGTTTCAGTATCTGGGGCAGTTCGAGAGATTCTAATGATGGAATGATAAGTTGAATGAATTCCGTGGCTTCAAACTTGCCTTGCTCCCGTATCCAGTTGAGGTCCTCGTATGAAAGCGAATGCATACCAAAAACATATAAAGCTTTATGGCAGGCAGCATATAATCTATCAGGATTTGAACCGGATAGATACTCTTTTAGATGGTCCCAGACTTCTTCGGCTGGTTTTCTATTGCCTATTTCCGAGGCTAAGACGGAACATATTTCATCGGCATCCAGCACGTCTTGCATGTAGGCAGGGAAATTTTGCGAACGTTCAATATATTGCTTTTTGAATGACGAATCTTGATCGGCGATATGGTTCCAGGAATCGCTATTATCCGGTATGATACCAAACTGCATGAGTTGTGCATAGTCATCCGGATCCTGCATTCTTTCCAGATTTATTTGACTAGGATCAAGTTGCGGATTCGCTGCTGCGTTGAGGACAGTATTGATCAGATTCAAGGTTCTTGAATCTAGTCCGGTGGTGTTGATGATCCATGCGGCCACTTCCCTCTTTGCGTCATCAGAAGCATCGCCGATATCCGTAATCTTATCTTGTCTCAGCAGAAAGTCCTTCAGAACTTCTTCCGGATCCTCGGTGTCGTTCTTCTGCGTTGCTGCTGGCTCCTCGGATTGTGAGAATTCACGTATGCACGCTTCAACGTTACGTAAGGTCGGGAGCATTCGATCATTCCGCAAAAGTGGCAAGACGAAGGGTCTCCATCGCTCTTCAGATAGATGGGACTGCCCGTTTTCATCGGTTTCGGTAACATTTCGGACAGTTACATTGTCCGCAGCATGCTGAAGCAGTGTGTCGATTACCTTACTTTCAATATTTTCTGCACAGACGTCTTGTAGTACTCCAAGTATGATGTCATCTTCATCGGTTTGAATCGAAGGTTCGTTTTCTTCCAGGAATCCTAAGAAATCATCGAGATTATCAAGCGTGTATTGGTACACATGATTAGCACCTGTTTCCTTGGCATCACCGCGTTGTGCCCGAGCTCTCATTTCATTGATCGGGAACAGTGCCGTCTTTGAATTCGATGCTTTACAGATGTTCTCCCTTGTGTACTTGTACAGACCGAGCTTGATGAAATCATCGACCAGTGCTGTTGATAAATCCTGCAAGGAATCAACATGCAGTCCAATTTCACTGCCCAATTTGACTAGGCAGCCCGCTTGTTCAGCAGACAGAGAGTCATCGCCGTATGCCGAGGAATCTATGTGTTCGGAAAGGAAATTCCTGATTGCTTTCTTAGTTTCATTCTCACTGGCGTAGTCGAAGTCTTTGGAAAGATTCAGTAGTGCATCGTTCATATACTGCAACCGTTTGTCCTCTTCGAATTCCTCTTCTGTAAGGAATTTTAAAATATTGGGACATGCTGAGGTTATCGCCTGTACGACCTTATTCTGATTGTGTACATCCTCTGCATTGAGATATTCTGCGAGGAATTTCCAACTTATTGGTTCCAGTTTCGACAAGTATGCGATTTGCACTCCAAAAAGTTCTGTTGTCTTGCGGTCTTGTCCACCAGCGAGATGACCAAGAATGTCGAAGTTCAGCAAGCGAGGTTCTTCAAAAAGGAACTTACCCCGTTGTGATATCTCCTCCACCACTGCTTCGGCGTCCTCCCCCGAGAGTTTGAAACCGTAATCCGGATCGTTCGAATCCACATGATGGTAGATGAAATCACGTGCCGGTAGAGTCAGCCGAGTATCAAAAATGGTGGAATATTGTATGTAGTTGCGGTTTATCCACCCGTGTGATAACAAAGCCATCGGCAAGCCATCAGAATCATAAAGCTTTTGCACAAAAGCCTTAAGGGATCTGCTAATACAACTTGGGTCTGGCTTGCCGAAGTCGTTAAATTGAGCGCAGTAAGTATCACCTCCGGCTATGAGATCGGCAAAATCATACCCTCGTAACTGTTCAATTCTTTTTTTGCAAGATTCCGAATCATCGTTGATTCTTTTGATTTCTTGCTCTTGTCGGAATTTCAGGTTAATAGGCTGGTGCATAATATCAACAAGCTGGCTTTTGGTATAATGAATGTTTTCCGACACTGTATTGTAATAGCCAGTGATAGCGGTAAGACTTATATATACAATTGTTGTATCAGGCACATTCTGGACAACTTCCCAGAACCTAGAATTTTTTAATCCAGCACGATCATAGGACTGTCCACTATTTCCTATCTTCACTTGGAATGATTGGCACTGGCTATATCCAAACATCCCTATGACATAGGTATATAACTCTTCTCCTAGGCTATTGGAATATTCCTCTTTTTGGGTGGTGTGCTGTTTTAGTGTTTTTAAGTTGTCGTAGATCTGCTGGTTCAGCTTGCCAATGTTGTGGTTGATGATGGTTCGGCTCGCGTTATAGATGTAATCGAGGTTGCTTCCTCCTGACGACAGCAGGTTCGTGTCATCAAGATAGGTGTTTTTGTAAATAATGAAGGCAAGCAGACGTGAATCCTTGAATCCCGCTTCCTCGAATTGATGGTTTCGATTGAGTATCTTGTGGTACACGAGATACTCGTTTCTGATGTTTGTCAAGATTCTTTTGTCCGGAATGTACTGTGCCGCGACATTGAACACGTCGGTGTCGATGTCGGTTCCTTTGAAGTCGTCGGACGCGATGCGTGCAGCGTTCTCATGGGACATGAAGGGTACCACCGGGATGATGATGTCGAAGAATTTGGTTCTGGCGAAAGGCACTTCGTCCTGTCCACCATTGGCCAATTGGTTGGAGAATACGCTGTCTTTGATTGCGTAGATGAACTGTATGGTACGGTCAGAACCATCTGGACCATTGTTGAGGATATTGTTCAGCTCCCGCAAGGAATCAAAGATTCGAGGATTGTTGAATCGGTCAAGATCCTCGAATATCACGATGGTCTTCTCGGCAGTGGAGAAGAAATAGACGATCTCATCCAGATATTTGTCAAAATAGGTATCCGACTTATCTCCATCAGACAATGCGACCGCTGTGCCGCCAGCGGAAAGACTCTTCAATCTTACTTTGCCGGAAAGCAGCCAACTCACCAACCAGAAAATTCCTGCGCAAACACATATCGCAAGAAAGCCTGAAACCGCTCTTCCCCACACGGGGAATCCGGCAACCCACACTTTGACGGAAGAGTTCCATTCGGAAATGACGAAAACCCCGAAAACGAGCAACGCCCCGACGATACTGAAAAAGGTTCTTGACAGATTGCTCATCGGGTTGATCCTATGGAAACGCGAAAGCGGAGTCTTGTTTGGACTGACACTGTAAAGAATCTGCTTCACGATTTCCTTCTGAACCAGATTCGTCATCTCGTCAACAGCCCACTTGGAATCCTTTTTCTCGGGGTTCTGCGATTCCGACGTATTCTGGTTCTCCTGTGTATTTTGGTTGTCTTCAGAAGATTCGTCTGCTGCAGGCTTATGGCCTGTTTGTTCTTTCCCGATATCGGAAGCCAACGGGGACAGTGAAATCCTGATCGCGTCCTTCGCATGCTCTTCGTATACCTTGTCAAGGATGCTGCTTTTGCCGGAACCGTATACGCCTGAAAGCGCTATATTCTTATATCCCTGTTCCAGCGCATCATCAATCAGTTCAACATATTCCTGATGGTATTCAGGACGGTATTGAGGAGCCAATGACGCAAGCTCAGCCTGTTCGGTTGTTTCCGGCATGATGCCCTCATTCTCGACAATGGTTATTCTTCAAATCATTATAAGAACAAGAACAAAACATGACCATAAAACCGCGATGATTCACAGTCGTTTTTATTGGTATATAGCATCTAGTCTGGTGAACACGTCGTCCGCTTTGCCTTGTATTCCGAGCAGGCCGGGTGCGGGCGGGTGTGGTTTGAGGTCGATGTGGACGACCGGGGTGTTGGGTGGTGGTGTGGGGATGGTCTGGGTGCCGATGTGACAATGAGCAGGTCGCAGCCGGCTATCAGCCGCCTGCCCGCGGCGACCTGCTTGGGGTAGGTGGCGAGCCTGCGGGCGGTGAAGTCGGGGATCACGGTCCGCCGCAGGAAGGGCAGTGGTGGATGCCGGTGCCGGTGTCGCGGTCCCAATCGCAGCCTCGCCCGCAGGCGGCGCAGTGGTTGAGGCGCATGTCGCCCCAGTACTCGTATACGTGGCGGCTGCCGGCCTGTTGGTGCAGGCAGTCGATGTTCATGGTCGCCACCCCGTCCAGCCGTCCCTCCCGTTCCAGGCGGGCGAGGAACCGGTGGGCGGCGTCCGGCCGGACACGCGGCTTGAGGAACGTTTGCCGGTAGAGCCGGTAGAACGTTTCGGGGTCACGTCGGACGAACGCGGGGTCGAGCATGCTGAACACCCCGCCACCGAACCCCTCGGCCTTGAGAATCCGGGCTATGCCGGCGAGGTCGGGGATGCCGGCATCCGCCGACGCACCCGCGCCCGTGAACGCCGCGACATGACGGCTCTCACGCACCAGCCGGGCGAACTCGCCGACCGCCCCGCCGTCGGTGTCGCGGTCAGTCGTCGCCGTGCTCCCGGTCCTCCCGGTCGAAGACCTCGCGGGCGACGCCGACGGCGTTGATGGTCCTCGGGAAGCCGACGTACGGGACGCATTGCATGATCGCCTCGACGACCTGCTCCCGTGTCAGTCCCACGTGCAGGGCCGCGGCGATATGGACCCGCAGCTCCGGGACCGTGTCGCCCTGAGTCACCAGGCTGCCCAGCGTCACCAGCTCCCGCTGGCGGGCGTCCAGACCCGGGCGCGTGTACACGTCGCCGAACGCGAACTCCACGACCCAGCGGCCCAGGTCCGGCGCGATCCCGGCCAGCGAGTCGACCACCTCCCGTCCCCCGCGCCCATCGATCGCGGCCAGCGCGCGCGACCCCTTCTCGAACCTCGACTCCCCCATAGGCTTCTCCATATGTTCCTTTCCGCCGGACGCGTCCGCGCCGGCAGGCACCACGCTAGGCTATGAACCATGGTTCAACGCAAAACGACGACACGCCCAAACCACCAAACACAAGAGGAGAGCGACGCGACGACGCTGCGCATCAGCGACGTCTCCCGGCTCACCGGACTGCCCGTCCCCACGCTCAGATACTACGAACGGCGCGGCATCCTCGACCCGCACCGCGACCCGGAAGGCCACCGCGGCTACACCCGCCACGACCTCGAATGGATCGCGTTCGTACAACGCCTGCTCGCCACCGGCATGCCCCTGCGCGCCATCGAACGATACTCCCGCCTGCGCGCCCAGGGCGACGCCACCATTCCCGAACGCCTCGCCATGCTCCACCAGCAGGACCGGCTGCTCGCCGAACGCATCAGACAAACCCAGGAACAACGAGAGTTCCTCGCCAAGAAAATCAGCACCTACAACCACAGGCTCAAAGAAACCCAACCGAGAGTATCGCGAAATGGTCTATAACCCCTATGGGAATATCCAGGATTCCATGAAAACAGAGATACTGAAGACCGGAAGTCATCGTGTCTGGATCATTGTCTGGGAATGACCCAGAAAGACAAGAGTTTCTTTCCATGATGCCGAAACCATATAGCCCGACAGACATTGTATAGCCAATCCGCATATTCTAGAGAGGCGGGAATGGCATACACCCTGACCAAACAAATACGCCATTGCATCCGGCCAAAACCCGGACCCTGCTCTCCCGCCTCGGAGGCTATCCAACATTTGATGATAAAATGCCTAGCATGTCCGATAGCGGCAGGGTCCAGTCCCTGCCCGAAATCAGAGAAGAGGATTTTAAATGACAGGTGTTCTTTCGGCGATTGTGGCCGGCGTACGTTTTCTCCTGGAGACCGTCACGGTCATCGGTCTCGTGGCAGGAGGCGGGTTCCTTTCCAGGAATGCCGCGGCCAAAATCCTGTGGGTGGCCATCGGGGTCATCATCACCATCCTGTGGGCAAGGTACGGCGCGCCCGGCTCCGCGCACGTGCTGCCGAAATACGGGAAGCTCTGTCTGGAACTCGCCGTCTACACCATCGGCTCGATCGGGTTCCTTCGCATCTTCGGCACCGCCATCGGCCTCACCTACATCGCCGTCGCGGTCATCGACCTCATCCTCATGTACGCCCTCAACCTCGAATAACGAGACATCCACCGTTACCGATGCCGCGTGTTTCGTCCCGGTGACCTCGACAGCCGGAAATTCACCAATACTGGCACAAGATAGATAAAGGCCGAGCAGAGACTGCAGCAGCATCTGTGCCGACTTGGAAAACGAAACAGAACGACAGGAATCAACGAGAAGGAAAGGGACCCGCCCGGGACGATGCCGGACGGGCTTCTGCCTAGCGGCGGCTATGTCTGCTTCGGTAGTCCATGGCCAGCAGGTAGCCGATGACGGCCACTAGCATGACGTCGGTGACGATGTTGTCCGCCTTGGCTATCAAGGCGGCAATGATCGCCACGATGGACTCCCTCAGATAGCTGTCACCATTAGGCCCTTTCTGTGTTTTGGGCATTGTATACTCTATCTACAAAGCCGCGCCACGTAATGACGCGGCAGCGGCGTACGAGTCGGATGGCCCGCACGGACACCGAAAGCGTTACCTGTCCGGCGTCCGTATCATCGTATCCGACGGGCGGAATCTCGATGGGTACGGTATACTGGTGGCATGTCGGGTACGGCAGCGTTACCCATCCGGATCATAAAGGCGGGCAAAAAGCTTTTCACTGGATGGCGTCGAAACCGACGGGGCGTTTTTGAATCGTCCTTCTACAAAGCCGCGGGCCAACATCCGATTCGATTCGGATGTTGGCCCAACGGATTTTCAACCGTTTTCTCTGCTGTCATTACAGATAAAACACTACGGCAATATATACCGCCCAAAGTATCCCAGAAAACACCTAAGGGTTATAGGCTAAAAGAAAACAAAAGGGCTTCAGACCGAAATCTGAAACCCTTGTAATGCGGACAGAGCGAGATTCGAGCGAAAACATAGTTTAGTTCGTTGAAATTATTGGTCTTTTACTGTTCGCATTCAGACTCTTCGTCCCACATTTCACCACGTTAGGAATGTTTCCTTAAGGTTACATACGGGTCTAAAAGACACGCCGAATGCTAATACGGCGAAGGCCACAATGGGACTTACAAACATCTAGAAACTTTCAGATTCGGAAACCTGTTAATGCCTGACAGATTACCCAGATTGGGTTTGGGCCTTGAATTGAGACGTTGCTCCGCCTGCGGAGGATTTCTCATCGCTAGGTCGGATACCGTCGGATGGAAAATCGACAGGACCATGCTTCTCATCAAGTTTCAAAACCCAAAGCATGCAAACTACTGGGAACTACCTAGAACTCAGGATAGTTGACATCCTCCAATAACTAATTATATTTATTAGAAGATGACATTTAGGTCATCGCAGGTTCAGTGCAGAATGCCGATGTTCTTAGGAGATGCCATGGGATTCTTCGACGAAGTTTTCGGTAAAAACGAGCAGAACGGAAAAATCGACGGCAAAGACGCCAAAATAGTGAGCGGCCGCAACAATAAAACCGGAGAGGACAAAGTCGACATATATTATGGCGGAAAGGGTGTGCCAGACGGCCCAGGTCACAGCCATATAGTCGTCAACAGCGATGATATGGTAACGTATATGCGCGAAGGCGGAGACCACGACGATCCCGACATTGACTACGGTGATACCGGTAAAGATCCAGTGATTAAGTAGCCCCCTACTAACCTGGTCGAATTGCAAAACTGATTATTCCTTAGGAGAAATCCATTATGATTATCGATGGAGGATTCCGAGGCGTTGCAGAAGCAAAATTTGTAAACGTGCTAAACGAATTCGGCATACAGCCATCGGATTATAAGCCAAAAATTGATGCTTTAGGAATTTGACGTTCAATTTACCGTCGTATCCGCATTCTGCGTATTCGATAATGGTGCCTATTATGGGTTCGCATGTCGGCCTTCTTTCATACTCGGTTTCCTTTGTATCGGTCGGACACTTCGACCTCGTCAAGCACCGATTGCCGGCATATAGTTGGACTGTTTTGATGAGGGGTCCTTGTTCGGTGACCTCGGCCGCCCCTCCGTTGCATTCGAAGTCCTTCAGATCATTATCCATACATACACAACGTAGATCAACACCTCAGCTGTCATGCACTCTTCATCTCTTCAACAAAACCACCAACGACAGCAGCAGAAACGAATTCAGAAGGACTGCATGACCAGATGACCTCGCCCCCCCTCATACTGAATTTATAGACGAAAAGGACGGTTCGACAGGTGCCCACAAGTGCCGATAACAGCTGAACTTGAAAGAAAAAACAAGTTTATTCGAAGACAGTATTGACTGTAGCCGACGATGAAGGATGCAGGTCACCGTATCTGTTGCTGCTCCTTTCCAATATCACCATAAGCAGTAATGCGTTACTTTTGCTTTTCAAACACGAATCAAAGCGAAAAGCTAAAGACCGAGCACGTTTCTCAGTTATTTCCATATAACGATTGTGCTGTATCTGTTCTGCTGACTCTAATCAAAATACTGTCACAGAGTAAGCTCTTTCATAAGAACAATCTAGCTTTCCCAATGAGGATGATATGAACGACGTAGTAAATAGCAATATACCCACAGCAGGGACAGACGAGAAACTGCTGACCCCTCCTCTTAAGGGGTTTTTAACGGCAAATTTTAAAAAATACATGGCGGACGATTTCAGCAATGATTTGCTGCAGCAACTACTTAACTCCTGGAATTGGTGGCTGGAAGATTTTCTTCCAAAATATCAACAAGATAAATCAAACAACTATCTAATCGTGCGCGATTTCAACAATTCCGACAATCTCAATCTTTATGCGAACGGTAACGATATCGTCGTTCTTCCTGCAAGAGAATATAATAAAAGTTTTCCAGGTCCATTCAGATTCAGCAATTCTGAAAGAGATGATATTCAATCCCCTCTGATTGGAGTAGTGCTAAATCCATTTGGCCTTACCTATCGATATGATCATGTTTTCCAAAGCAACGGATATTCAGATGAAATATCCTTCTTCAATGATTCACTATTGTCCTTATTCAACCAATACATTTATCGTGCTTACTACATAAACGTCATCGGAGCAGTGAATATCATCTACAGCAGTTCAATGCATTTCATGGGCAAAGGCATTGGTTCAATATCTCTCGAAACCGAATACACTTTACCCAACATCAAACTTGGGAAAACGGAAAAAGACATTTCTCCGCTGGTCAATACCATCAATTCTATCGACCCACACATAAATAGAGCAGTTTATTATCTTAATGCTGCTTTAGAGTTCAGCAATCAGGATTACTCCTTTTGCATAACACCTTTGGAAAACTGCGCAACCGTGATTTCCGATATGGTCTTGGATCGATCCTCATCAAAGGAAGCATCACATCCAAAAAGAATTTCGGAGGCTACACACATACTAGGCCTGAATGCAGCAGATCTTAATGTACTGAAGGATTTATACGACCTTAGGAACCATCAGACGTCCCACCCAAGCATCTATCAATGGTGGGATTTAAACGAGTATGCTGGATCGTTTATGGAAGAACACGCTTTTCCTGTAGTCAGGAATATGCTGCGATTGGCTTGCAAATATGAACAAGATAATCGATTATTCGATGCCAAAATAACCGATTGGTCATCATTCCTGTCAATACACGGAGCCCAACTTCTTAAACTGATTCGGGGCAATGCCCCCGAATTCCGAACAAGTATAGAATAACGCTCGCACTCTCACACGAAAGGTCAAAACCAAAACCAGAAGCGCACAAAACGGACATTATCTCAATAATTGTCTATTCCGACCAAAACATCAGGGATGCTCGAATACTGCCGCAGAGTATCATGCTCACTTACTATCTGTTGTGCCTGCTGGTTGCTCCAGAATGCGGCCTTTTCTTCGGGAATCAGATCGTCTGGCCAAAAGTGCATGCGAGTGGTTCCGTTATCGCTCGCGAGTTCTCTCATATAATCCGTTTTGACCGAATCGTCTTCAATGTTCGTGGAGATGTAAACGTTCGCAGAATACCTCAACGCCAGAGCAATCACAGCTTTGACGGCTGATTCGTCATCAAGCCGATTGAGGTAACGGTATATGGGGGTCAGCCTGTTGGCGTGCTGCTTCGAGAACGCCAACAGAATCGTCCGGTCCTTGTCAGGGAAGATGCAAAGTTGAAGCTGCTGAATCTTTGCCCGTAGATCACGAACGTTGTTGATCAGCGTCCCGTCGAATGAGATCTCGACAGCCAACGCATCCTGAAAGGCGACAGGAACCGTCCATGGGATTATCCGGTAGAATCCAACATAATAATTCCTGATAAGCGTTTTCTCGCTCAGCCTCTTTGTCTCAGCGTAATATCTCTCATAATCACGCTTGTCGTTCATTTCCTTTTCTAGGTTTCCTCTGACCATCTCACCTATCAGGCTATTATTCGCTTTGACCACAATTGGTTCCAAAGCCTTGAACATGCGGATTCCCATATTCTGCTGGTATATGGAATACAAGTAGTTTTTCATGGCGATTTCGTTAAATATCTTCTGGCACCCATTCTCGCCCGAGCGAGAGACGAAATCATCGGTGTAGTTTTGAAAATCCTCATAGTCTCGGAAGATGAGGTTATCGCACCTCCGACATATCAATCTGAATGTGCCGGCCTGCCCCACTCCTTCAAAGTCGGTGAGGCCATTTATGGGACTTATCAGGGATTTAAGGGAGACGAGTTTGCCGTCATCCGAAATGGCCTTCAGACTGTGCTTGGGAATGGAGTGGGAGTCGCAAAGCGACTGGGACTTATCCGGCCCAGAAAGGCTCTCGCCGCAGAAAAGGCATTTCGAGGCGAACTCGTTGGGAGCGTGGGCCAGGTCCTTACTCATCTGGATTTGAACGGCATCCCATTCCTTTTTGGTTGGGAAAAGCCTTCTGAATATCTTGGAATAGTTCACAGCCTCACTCGCTACACCATCCAACGCAACCTCCCATCAGAATATGCCCTATCACCAATTCTAATTGCATTTGCATACACATGATTTATCTTGTAAGAAAAGACTTCTCATAAACACTAAAGCAACATGAGCAATGAATGTACAAATAAAATTTTAGAAAGGAGGACCGCCCGAAACTAATCGGACAAGCCTTTTACCTAGGGGAACCATGTCTATCGTGGTAGTCCATGGCCAGCAGGTAGCCGATGACGGCCACGCGCATGACGTCGGTGACGATGTTGTCCGCCTTGGCAATCAAGGCAGCGATGATCGCCACGATGGAGTCCCTCAGATAGTTGTCACCGCTAGGTCCTTTCTGTGAATTGGGCATAACCCTGACTTCAATGCCGCGCCACGTGGTGACGCGGCTACGGCGCACGGGTCGGACGGCCCATACGACCCTCGAAAACGTTACTTTTCGACGGAGGTACTATCCGATGGGCGGAATCTCCACCGGTACGGTATACGTAAGGCAGGTCGGGGACGGCAACGTTACCCATCCGGACTATAAAGGCGGGCAAAAAGCTTTCACCGGATGGTGTCCGAACCGACGGGGCGTCTTTGAATCGTCCTACTTCAAATGCCACAGGCCGGTATCCGAATTGAATCGGATGCCGGCCTTACGGATTGTCAGGCCATGCGCCAACTATCATCCTATTACAGAGCCAGTCAACAAGAGCGATTCCGGGTTATTGGCCATGAAAAGGCATTGCTTTCAACAAAAGTTTTGAAGGATCTCAAGCGTCAATATCTTTCAAGACAGCTTCCAATTGATCTGACTTTGCTAATGAGTATCCAGTCGCGAATATCATTCCACTATCATATTGTTGGATATCTTTATTTATTCTGATACGATTTTTTTCATACTCGTCTATAGGAAATATAAATACAATTGGAGTTTTGTCATGAATAGAAATAATATAATCGGAAATCGTTCTTGTAAATGAGCTTGTTTTATATAGATACTTTATATCAATTACGACATTCTTATTGCTCTTCGGAAGCGTCACGATTGCGTCACTACGCTGATAGGGCCCTTGAAGACGGATTAATGGCGCCTGGACTGTTGGGTACTTTTGTCTAAGGAAATCTATTACTTGTTTATCAAAAGCCATAGCACGTATGTGAACATTCGTCTTTTCTGCTTTTCTTGAAGCCTCTTCCGCCACTTTAGTCGCGCTTTCAGCTTTCTTGTTTACTTCTTGCACTGATTTTTCCACTTTTTGCAACCGCAAACCATTAGTTCCTACTTCTGAGAGATATTGCCCAGTTATAGATAAATAGGAAAAAAGTGCCGAACCGATAATCAAGCAAGTAATTATAATCTGCAACTCTGGATGCAAGAAAAGCAAGACAAAGACTCCCCCGCAACAAGCCAACCCTAAAATGACGAAAACGATACGCTGCCATCTAGCCATTCAATTCCTACCGATTCTATTATTGTACAAAAGAAATACTCTACGATAACGTCCGTTGTTATGTACACTTTCGATTTCAGCCTTGATTTCCTTTGTGTAGGTTTTCGTTCGTTGGTTTGATTGTGGATTCAAGTAAGGACATATACAGGTAGTGGCGGCTGTTCCCGTCCCAGGCGATGTCCCCGACCCGCGCTGGCGAGCATGGGATACTCGGGCAATCCGACCTCCCGAGTACAGTGCGTATCTCACAGTTCAGCCGTTCAATCATATTATTCGTGCGGGTCAGTCTCCAATGTTTTATGAGAGTATTCAGGCTGGATTGTCAACACTTAGTCGGACTGTTTTGCGGGGCCTTATCCTTGTTTGGTAAATTCGGTAGCATTGAGACAGCCGGTGATCAAGCGTGATCTTCGATGGTTATATCACCAGACGTATTGGCTGACGTCTTTTCGTAGTTATTCGCCGATGGTATACGTGTTAACGGCAGATGAGCACTTTCTTGATCAAACAGTTTGTGGACTTGGCTGCCGGATTGTCGTAGAGTGTATCCTTGGCTGAAGGCAATCTGACTATGCCGAACACGCTAAGTATTCGGTCGATTTCCTCATTATCGGGCTCGATTCCGGGCCGGTGTGGAACACCCGGAAATCACTCAATAAGAACCTCAGGATGGCGAATGCACCTAACACAAACCCTACGTCGCGTACCAGGCCGACCGAGTGGCCGACTATCGACCGGTCTACCAAGTCCGCGGACAGACAGATGCACTGCCTATCTGCGGCCAAACCGAACACAAATCACCTTGCCAGCCAGACTTGCGTGACTCTGGTAGCCGTCTGTGGACGCTAGGCGAATCAGTCTCATTTACCTTGAATTTTTCAGGCCTGAACATAGGTGTATTTTGTCAAGTTGTAGTCTGCGGTTCGGTGTGAAAAGTCATTCATTATGGAAGCCGATTTCAGACTGTTTCAGCGTATTGATCAGAGTCTTTTTGTTGTTTTCTGTTATTGGCTGAAGGCGTGACTTTATAGTCATGAGTCGCTCTCGAACAGTATCGTGAGCCCGTGGTAAACGGTGCGGTCGACGATGCGCCCGCGACCATACGCGCCGACTTCTTCATACTGAACCAGCAGAAGGTCGACGCAATCTGTCAGAAGATTAACGACCAGCCCATGAAGATTCTCAACGTATCATCCCGACCTAGGCCTTCGGCACGGAAATGGACAGATTACAGTCATACCAACAGAAAAACAACCGTGTTACACTTCTAAATAGCACTCGGACTATTGACGTTGAGAATTAGCTACATGTAAACTTAGCTTTGTTCATTCATTGTTATTTAACGTTTTAAATTAGTTTCACAGGTCCAAACCCGTCAACTAGCATCCGGTTATTATCCTTCTTATTTCGATATCCAAAAGTACGATAATTTATCTGATAACCGAGGGCTTCTATGAGCAGACCGATGATGAGATAGGCCTGGTTCCATGTGCGCCAGTCGGTGATACGGGTGGGCTGGTTTGCAGCGGCGAATCTGGGCGCGTCCCGGTAGAGGGTGAAGTCCCAGCCGCCGGTCTCCGGGTCACTTTCCCCGTTTCTTCTCATCTCCTGCTCGTCGGCCATGAACGAGCGGATCTCGTCGACAAGTTCCGCGCGATGCTCCCCCAGCCACGCCATGGCCTTTTCAGGAACGGGTTCGTTCCCTTGCTCCCAAGCGAGCACCCGGCTCGTATCTACGCCCAGTTGTTCGGCTAGGCTTCCGGCAGACAGTCCCAGTGAGAGCCGATAGGCCTCGGCGGTCATATCAATGCCTGCATCCGTATCTGTTTCAGTGTTGTCGCTCATGGTTGTCGCTCCTTTCATCGCGTGGCCCCCAGCATATCCGGGAATGCCGTGCGGCATCCCACTTTCGCGCCCCTGTGGTCGAATGTTCCTGTTTGTTGTCACGTTCTCGATATTCTTCTTCCGGGTTTCCTGGTCTGTGTGCTGCGAAGCGCCGGATTCGCTGCGGGGATGTCCATACAGGGGTTCGTTCGCGCAGTGGTTTTCGTTATGGCTTGTTCCTTCCTGCGCTCGGCGTTGTAGACACGCATCCTCGCACTTTGCCGTTGCCGGTATTCCGGATCGTCCCGGTAGCGTTGGCGGTGCTGGGCGTTGTAGCGATCCTTCTGCTCTCGGGTCTTGGGGTGTTCGATGTGCTGTTGGTGTACCATCTCGCGCCTGTGCTGCCGGTATTCGGGGTCGGTGGCGAACCGTTCGCGGGCGCGTGCGTTGCGTCGGTCCTTCTGTTCACGGGTCAGGGGGTGTTCGGCTCGGTAGCGGCGGGCGTATTCCCGTTTCTTTACGCGCATACGTTCCAGACGTTCGGGATCGTTTTCCAGTTTTTGTTTCCGTTTCACGTAGGCGGCCGAGCGGCGTTTGCGGGCCTCCCGTTTGTCCTGTTGCCTGGCTTTCTCGCGCTGTTCGGGGGTCGGACCCTGTTTCTTCGACGCACGCTGCTCGCGTTTTTCCTTGGCGCGTTGTTCGCGGTGGGCTTGGTAATAGGCGCGGTGGGCGGCCCGTCTGCGTTCCCGGTACTCGGGGTCTTCGGCGTAGCGCCGCCGGTCGCGTTCGCGTATGTGTTCTCGGTGTTTCTCGCGCCATCTTCCGGCCTGTTCCCGGTGCTGTCGCCGTTGTTCCTCGGTGAGTGGCGGCTTGCGCCCGGTGTGGCCCGGCTGGCGTTGCCACCTGATCCATTCCTCCGAGTCGGCGATCCACCGGCTGTAGGTTTCCGGCGCATCCCAGGTGTTGTCGCTTGCCATCAGCGGGCGGCGGGCAACGGCACATTGGCCATAAGCGTTGCGGGCTCGGTTCCGTTCTCGACCGACTGCTCAGTCTGGCCTTCAGCAGTGTCTTGTTTTGAGGGTTTTCTCTTGACGTTCGCGGCCGGCCAGATGACTGTCGCCTCGCGTGGCCTGATGCCGAGGATGTGGGCGAGCCGGGTTTTGGTGACGCCGCATTCCGTTTCCAGTTCCTGTGCGAGCTGTCGAATGTGTTGCGACTGGTCGCGCCATTGGCCGAGCCCGTCCGCTATGGCGCGCAGCCGTTCGCGTTTGGCTTTCAGCCCGGCAAGTTCGGCATCCACGGCCTCGTCGGCCAGCCGGCGCATTCTTTTGCTTCTCTCCGATGGTTTCGGCATTCCCGCCCCCCTTGCTTGTTTCGGAATAGGACCCTGCCATCAAACCGGAAAACAACGCGTCCACGGACGGACAAAGCAGACCAAAGGCGGGACGGAACACAGGATTCATCGGCCATCCGAAGCCGGAACAGCGCAACAGGGATTCGGGGAAAATAGCCAATCCGTCCGAACCTGAGCGGAAGGGAACAAGACTGGCCTACAGGACTCCCCTATAGATATATGGGGTTTCCGTTTACGGGGTGGTTTTGTCGTAGCAAGCATAACCGGTGTACGTACACCGGCGGCCGCCAGCGCCTCCGGGCGATGGCGGCGAGGCGGGACACCCGCACCCGATACCAGGAAGGAGCCAGCCCATGGCATGGCAGGGCAACCGCACACGACCAGTCCGCAAGGTCGTCACGTTCACGGAACAGGAGTGGCGCTATGTTCGCGACTCCCAAGTGACGGAGAACCGACAGCGCGTGAAGGCGGGTTTGGAAACGGTGGGCTGGACCCGGTTCGCACGTTCACGGATCATGACGGGCCGTTCGGTGACCCTGCTGGCGCCGCCCGGCCTGGACGACGTAACAATACAGCTGGCGCGTATCGGCGGGAACGTCAACCAGATCGCCCACACGGTCAATATCCGTCGGCGGGCAGAGTACGCGGAGATCATCGAGACGCAGCGGCTTCTACGGGAGGCTGTGGGCCTGCTCTCCCTGATGCGGGACACGGTCAGCGCCGGGCTGCCTGACCCGGGGAGGCTCAGCTAAGCATGGCTGTGGTGAAGGTGGGACAGGTCAAGTCGACGCTGACGAAGGCGGTCAGGTACATCACGAACCCGGAAAAGACGGACGGCTACCGGCTGGTGAGCACCACGACCGGCCGGCGTGCGGATGATGCGCAGGGCATCGCCAACGTGTACCTGCGCAACATCGGCCGGGCGAAAGGCGGCGCGGGGCGGAAGGGCGCGGTGCTGGCGGAGCATATCATCCAGAGCTTCGACCCCGCCGACGACATCACGCCGGAGCAGGCGCACAGCCTAGGCATCCGGTTCGTCCACGAAATCGTCGGCGAGGAGTACGACTTCACCATCGCGACCCACACCGACCGGCACCATATCCACAACCACATCCTGCTATGCCCGAACAGCAACCTGACCCACCGCAACATAAAACCCTACAAGGTCCTCGGCCAATGGCGGGAGGCCAGCGACCGGCTGTGCCGCGAGAACGGGCTGCACACCATCACGCCCAAACCGGTCAGGCATCCGGCGCCGCAGATCGGCGAGCTGAACGCCAGCGCGGACGGCCGAAACATCAAGGACATGGTGCGCACCGCGATCGGCCGGGCCTGCCAGGAGGCGCACAGCTTCGACGAGTTCCGGTCATTGCTTTCCGGCCTCGGTGTGAATGTGTCGGTGCGCGGCCGACATCTGACCTACACGGTCACGGCATCGGGGCGGAGGTTCCGGGATGTGCGGCTGGGAGTGGGCTGCGGCGAGCAGGAGGTGATGGGCCGGATCGGCCGGAGGACGATGAACATGTTCACGTTCGACCGCACCCTTGTCGCCAATCGTGACTCCACGGGCGTGCGGGTGTGGCTGCCCGGCTCGGGGCGGAAGCTGATGCTCGCGATTCCCGCGAATCGGATTGTGCGGGACGGCCGTACGTTCCGCGCCTACCTCGCACGGGATGTGCGGCAGGTGCTCACCGGCCCTGATGGCGTCTACGCGCGGACGGTCGACTGCGACGGGCTGTACGAATGGTTCGCAAAGCCGAAGGTGCGGTTGGAGGATTACGCCTGCCGACGGCTCTCCCCCAGTGACCTGCGCGGGCTGGGCAGCCGGGCAATCGTCACCGCATTGGCGTGCGACCGGTTGCACGAGAGCCTGGACGAGCTGCATGCCATCAGCCGGGTGGTCGACCACCACACCACCCGCAGGGAGGCGCTCGACCGGCTGGCCGGGAAGGTCGAATCCGGCGAAACAAAGATGCGCGAGCTGGTAGTCGCCATCGCCGTGGCCCGCGACCAAGGCGGCTCGACCGAACACCTGGAGCGGGAGCTGGACGCGGTGCGCAAGACTACCGGCATGAACGCGGACGAGGCGATGGCGTTGCGACGGATACTGGAACGCGACCGGAATGCCAGAAGCCGTGGCAACGGTCCCGTCCGTCCAAACCGGCCGAGACGTCGGGCAACCTGAACGGGAAGCGGGGCATTCCCGCGATTGTATGAAGGCGGGAGGCTGTGATGCCGGCTGAAGATCAGGTGCAGGACTATGCGCTGAGGGTGTTCGATGGCGGCGCGCGCGTTGTCTTGGAACTGTCGGGCCGTGGCGTGGCATGGTCGCTGAGCCGGCTCGGCGCTGGCGTCAGGCTTGCACACGGGCGGGTGCATGAGGCGCGGCACAACTCGGGCAGCGTGTCGGTCAGGGATCTGAACAGGAAGCGCGAGCCGTTGAAGGTCGTGGAGGTCGAGGCCGGGCGGGAGCGCAGCCTGGCACGCCAGTTGAAACGGGCCGGCATCGCGTTCCATATCGAGCGCGATCGGAAGACCGGGAGCGTGTACCTGCATTTCGCGGGCCGTGACGCCGACGAGGTGCGCCATGCGGTCAAGAAGGTCGTCGTCGGCCTTGACATCGCCGCCCGCCAATACGAACACGAACACGAACGGGACCAATCCAAGACGGCAGCGAGAAACGAAGAAGCAAGCCGGCAACAAACAACCCACAATCAAAACGAAGTGCATCGCTCCGGGGAGACACGAAAGCAGGAAAACGCGAAAGAGGCCGGACATCCTCGCGAGCCTTGGAATCCGGTGTCTCCTGGCAACCCGTGCTTTGATTTCAGGACGGTGGCATGGGATACGGACGCCTCCATCATCGCGGCCAACCTGGAACGCGAGTCGATTCCTTTCAGACAGGAGACGACCGGTGAGGGCCTGCAGCGGTTCTTCTATCCTCGCGGCGAGGCCCAGAGGGTCGCCGGGCTGATCGACCGTCTGGCCGACCGCACCCCGGGTCTGGACTGGGACCGGTTCTTCGCTCCCGACAGGCCACGAGAAGCTACGAAGCCGCAACAGGGTGTCAAGCCCAAAACGGCGAGGCCCGGAACCGGACGGGGCGACGACACAAAAGTAGGCAGCCCGCATCATGTGAAGACGAAGGCCGAGACCGTGCACGGAATCAGGACTCGTGCGGCCGAACGGGTGCGAGGTCCGGCCCGGACGATGCCGAAGCCAATGAAGACCAGAACCAGATAGGAGAATACACATGGAATCAGGCGACGAGAATATCGGTCACGTAGGGACGTCGAAACCGGTACGGCGCGAGGTGTGGCCGGGTGTGAGTCTGCCGAACGGGTTCGTGCACCCGTACACGCATCGGACTCGGGACGGCAGGGAGTTTTCGATGATGCGGGTCTCGATCCCGGAGGGCACGATGCTGCACGGACTTGAGGCGGGCGGCTGGCAGGTCGATGCGTTCATGAACCGGCGTGCCCGCGGGCAGAAGGAGGCCGGTGGGCCGGTGACGGTGCGTTTCATGCCGGGCCGGCCGATCGAGCTGTGGCGCGGGGCCGGGCCGGCGCGGCAGACCATGCGCGTCAACGACCCGTGGGACCTGTGCCGGGCGATACGGCAGGAACGCGACGACTATGCCAGACGCATGGTCGAACGACACAACACCGAGGATAGGGCGGCCGTCATGGATGTGGATGCGAACAGGGGCGAGTTCATCGGTGACGGCGTGCCCCGCACCGCCGGCGGCGACCCCTTCGAACCTCTCGCCGACTACCCCAAACCGGCCAGCAACCATGACACGGCTACGAGGGAACGAACGACACGCGACAATCCCGAAGATCAAAGCGGCCGGTATGGAACCAGTATGGCGGCGCCCACGAGGAGGATGCGCAGATGAACGAAACAGACCAGAATACAAGAACCGAGAGGCCGTCGGGCAGGGGCACGCTTTTGTTGGAGGGGGCGGGCACGGTGGTGCCGCGTGGCGAGCTGTCGAACTGCCAGATACGGACGGCGTTCACGAACGACGCGGGGAAACGGATCTACTTCGAAGCGCAGGGCGTGTCGAAGCCGCCCAGGGGCGACCGGTACCGCAAGGCGTTCGCCGGCATCCCGTGGGAGGACTACGGGTCGACCGACTTCGCCTTCGAGATCACCGGACGGCATGACGACATCAACCAGCGTCGGCTCCCCCAACAGCAACATGCCGGCAGGCCCGTAAACCTGGGCGAGTTCCCCTACACCAGCCAGGGCCTGCTGGATTACATCAACCAGCAGTTCGGCTGCTCGTTCGACGCTGTTCGTATCGTCAACGACGGCTCCTACCGCGTCCACGGGCATGACGGCTACAAGTTCGGCGACGGCACCGGACAGCAGAAACCACGCACGGTGGAGGACAGGAACGCGGTGCTCGAACGGATCCGGCATCGCGCCGACGGAAGGACCAACAGCGCCACAGCCGCCCGCCATGCCCCACACGCCCACGGGCCAGAGGATGACCGGCATGCGAGCCATTGGAGACATGGAAGGCGAGGCCGTCGAGGTGTGGGCCGAAGGCATGCTGGCCGAGAACATCACATATGCCGAGGACCAGAAAGGACCGGTCGCAGTATTCACCCTGCGGGTGCCGTTGCACGCCGACGGCATGCTGGCATTACACGTCGAGGCACGCGGTCAGACGGTACCGTATCTGAAAGCCTCGCAAAGCAGACAAGGCGACTGGCTGGTAGTCAACGGCGTCTTCCACGACGACACCGGGGACGGGCACATCACTGCGGGCACGGTGTGCGCGCACACGTCGATAGGCTGGCACGGTGCCGACCGGCAATAACACCATGCCCACAGGATGCCGGCCGGCAGATGCCGTCGACCCGGATTCCCCGGCAGGCCGTCTCGTCACGGCGATATACGGGCCCGGCCACAGGATCGTACAAAACGGGCACATGACATGGATACTCCCCACCCCAGAGAACAATACCGACCACACAGACACGGACGAGGATATGGGCACCGTATTGGACGCATGGCTGGAAGCCGCCGGCAGGACAACCACCGATAGACCATACGGTTCCTCCGACGAAGCAACCAATGACAGCAGCGGGCGGGAGACGATACGGCTCAATCGCGGGAGCACCATCACAGCCATCCTCGAACGTGCAAGAAAACGAGTCAACCACAACCAAGACAGGCAACAATGACGAACAGAACGATACGTACCATCCTCGCCACCATGGCGGGCATGGCCCTGCTGTTCTGGCTGGGCGACAAGACCGGATGGCAGGTACGCACCGACCTGGCAGGCGGCATGACCTGGGTGGATGCGGCCGACCGGTTCTGGCTCGACCTGCAGCGTCCCCTGCACTTCAGCGTTGACAGAGCCGACCTGCTCTGCGGGCTGGCGTTCTGCGGGCTCGGGTTGCTGGCATGGGCCTACCATGCCTCCACACGCCTGGCTACACGTCCCGGCGAGGAGCACGGCAGCGCCAAATGGGGCAAGCCCGGAGACATCGCCCCGTTCACCGACCGTCAACCCGAGCGGAACCTCACGTTCACCCGCACGGAACGGCTCGGCCTCGACACCCGCCGCACCCAGCGCAACCTCAACGTGCTCGTCCTCGGTTCCTCGGGCTCGGGCAAGACCCGCAGCTACGTGAAACCCAACCTGCTGGCCGCCGACATGAACTTCGCGTGCACCGACCCGAAAGGCGAGCTGAAACGCGACACCGAACAGGCCATGCAATCACGCGGCTATGAGACCCGCACGCTCGACCTGATCCACCTGGACCGGTCCGACGGGTTCAACCCCATGCGCTATCTCGACCCCGTGGAGCCCGAGCCGTCGATCCTGCGGCTGGTCGACAACATCATCACCAACACCACCGGCGACAGGAAAGACAGCGACGGGTTCTGGGAACGCGCCGAACGCGCCCTGCTGACCGCGCTCATCGCCTGGGTCTACTACACCGAGGACGGCACCACCACCGACCCCGACGGCACCATCCGCGACAACATGAGCCTGACCAAGGCCGTCGACATGGTCTCTCTGATGCAGGCCAGCGAAGAGGACGAGACCCGCGAATCCATCATCGACGCCCAATTCGCCGAAGCCCACACGGAGGCCGAGAACGCGCGGGCACACCCCGAACAATACGACCGTGAGACCCTCAGGATGCTCGACGGGCTCGCCTTCGCCTGCACCCAGTACCGCACCTTCACCCAAGGAGCCGGCGAGACCAAGAAAAGCATCATCATCAGCCTCGGCGTCCGCCTCGCCCCACTGCAGATCCGACAGGTCCGCGACATCCTCGACCACGACCAGCTCGACCTTCACAGCCTCGACGAGGGCAAGCGAGTCATCTATCTGGAGACCAGCGACACCGACGGGACCTTCGGCTTCCTCGCCGCCGTCTTCTACCAAAGCCTCTTCGAAATCCTCATCCGCAAGGCGGACAGCAGCCCCGATGGCACGCTCGGACGCGACGTGCACTGCATGCTCGACGAGTTCGCCAACATCGGCAAGATACCCAACCTCACCCGGCTCATTGCCACCATCCGCAGCCGCCACATCAGCGCCAGCATCATCCTGCAGACCTACAGCCAGGGCAAGGCCCTGTACAAGGACGACTGGGAGACCATCGCCGGCAACTGCGATTCCCAACTTTTCCTCGGCGGGAACGAGAAAAGCACCACCGAATACATCTCGGAACGCCTCGGCAACCAGACCATCGACATCATCGAGACCAGCGAAAGCAAAGGCACCAACGGCAGCCACAGCACCTCCATACGCAAGAACCAACGCGCCCTCCTCGACCGCGACGAGCTCGGAAGACTCCCCACCAACCAATGCATCTACCTGCTACGAGGTGTCAGACCATTCATATCAAAGAAGATAATCTCTACAGATCAGAACGCAATGCGAAAACCAAATCCCATTACCGTCAAATAAAGTGTCTTATGAAATTTAGCTAGTTTTACATGTATTGCAGGTATGTCGGCAGACACTTAGCCCACCGACATACCTGCAATACATAGTTGTCTAACCATGCAACCTAATCCAAAAGACTAGAAACGGAACTAGCGTAAGTGACAAATTCCTTACACATATGCTCATCCAATACACAATAAAACAGAATCGCTTCTGTTTCTCGGACAACGCTTCAGCCAAGAAACGAAGAATCTCATTAAGATTCTTACGCTTACCTTTTTGCTTCTTATCAAATCCGGTCATTTTAAGTTAGCTCCCGCTAACCCTCAATAACCTATGGCGTGTCAACCAACAGGTTGTAATGGCGACACCCTCGGAGCATTCATTTGACTTACCCGAACACACTAAAACCGACTCAAGGCCAGTTACTAGCAGCAAGGTCTCACATCATTTTGGTGTCAAAGTCTGACACTTTTATAATGCTATATTTAATTATAACACAGGAGGAATGTCCATGAGCCACAAAAATAGTCATAGAAGCGATGGTTCTTACGCATTAGACAGAGAAAAAACATTCGAGGAAGGGCTCCCACCTCATCATGGCGGTCCTACCATACACGGCAGGCCGCTAAAAGGGCCAATTTCACGTCTTGCAAGTCGCGGCTTTGAAAAATCCGTCACTCAGGTTTACGTTTATACAGGCGAATTTGGAAGCGTAGAAACCTATCAATTAGATGGGCAATACGTGGTTGACTATCGTCTGAGAATTAAGAAACGAAGGTTCAAGGGGCGGAAACGTTTTGTTGACGAAAAGCTAGCCGATGACTACGCATATGGAATAGACAAACAACTAGAAAAACTATAAAATGCTCAGCAACTTTGATGAATATAATTAAAATCATCTGTCAAGTTTTAAAGCAAGCAACATCAATGTGCTGACTCTCCACAAAATTATTCATCGATTACACTCCCCTGTAACGGCCCTTCAACCCATATAGCTTTCCAACCGATAACTTGACTATAGTTGAAATGGATAGTCCACGGGCTTTCGAGGCCGGTCCATACGTTGCAGATAGCGGTGTCGTTGTCTCGGCCGAAGGCGAGGTAGCCGGTGAAGGTCGGGGCCGGTTGCGGCTGGATGTCCGAGACTGGCACATCCAGGCCTTTCGCGTCCTTGATGAAATACTGCTGCAGTTTTACTGGGCGGTCCGGGCTGTCGGTGGCGTAGGCGGTGAGGGCTTTGGGGCCGACCTGCTCGCATACCTGTTCCGGTTTCAGGACACTGGACTTATGGCTATTCTTTCTGTTTTCGGTTTTCGGCTTGTCGATGCTGATGGAGTTTGGAGCCGGCCTTGTTTCTCGTTTCTGTAGGTCGGTCGGCCAGAAGGTCATCAAACAGAGGCCTACCACGACGAGCATCCCAAGCACAGCCAGCGCCAGCCTGCGTTTCCTGTCAATCATTTGTTCTTTCCTTGTATGTCTCAGTGGATGAAGACGACGCCGTCGCCCATGGCCTGCAATTGTTGGGCGCTGATGGTCTCGATGACCACGGTCATCCAGCCGGTACCGGACTGGCTGATGATGATGGACCCGTCGTCGTTGACCTGTTCGACGATGGCCACGTGCCCATAGGCCGGGCTACTGCCGTGTACGCCGGGCCTGAAGCTGATGGCGTCGCCGGGTCGCGGGCCTCCCCCGACGCTCATGCCGAGGCTTGTGGCCTTGTCGGCCCAGAAGCCGCCGTTGCCCATGTAGGGGTCGACGGGTTTGCCGATCTGCCGGCGGCGGATGAAGGCCCACCAGGTGCATTGGAATCTCTCGTATGTGGCTGATGACTGGTCGGTGCCGGTGGCCTCCACGTTGACGTGGTAGCCGTCCGAGTTCATCACCAGCGGCGGGCTGAGCCTGCCGACGGTCGCGCCCTCGTCGACGTTGCAGCTCTGGCCGCCGCCGGTCATGCGGTGCACGTTCTCAAGGTATTTCTGCGTGGTTTGCGGGATGTTGGGGTATTTCATGAGGTTGCCTTCGCCGGCGTTGTGGGCGACGATGAGCGCGTCCTCGTCGCTGAGCTGGGCGAAGGCCGCATCGGGGTGCGAGGCTTTGAGGTCTTTGACGCCGTTCATGCGGTTTTTCAGGTAGATGCCGCCGTAATGGGCGTGGGTCATGGGGTCGGTGATGCCTTCGGGCGGTGTCTGGTCGGCCCCTTGCGGGTGCACGCCGCGCCATACACTCCGGTTCATCTGCAGCAGGCCCCATGTTCCGCCGTTGCTGTCATCGGCGTAGGCGTCGGGCCGGAACCCGCTCTCTTGGCTCATGATTGCGGCGATCAGAGGCTTGTCCAGTCCGCTGGTGGTGGCGGCCTCGTCGACCCATGGCTGTGCCTGGTCGGGGACCTTCACGCTGCCGTACCCGCAGGAGGCGGTGGCGGTGGCCGGCATCAGCAGGGAGAGCATGAGTGCGGCGATCATGGCGACGGTGAGTACCCCGGCCAATACCGGTGCGGTCGTCAGTGCTGCCACGGCCGTGGCGGCCATGGTTTTGACTGATTCGAACGTTCGTGCAGCACTGCGGTAGACGGTTTGCACTGATCGGGCAATCGTCGAACCGGCCGTATGCACGGTTTTGCTTGTGGATGCGACGCTTTTTGCGGCTTTCCCAGCTGTTTTGCCTGCCGACTTCCCTATGTTTCTAGCCGCATATCCATTGCTGTATATGGTCTTTCCGGCCGCTGTGGCGATGGCATGGCCCGCTTCGGAGCGGGACCGGGATTCGAGCGATTCTTCCCCATCGTTTCGACTTCCCTCGTTCCATCCTATCGTCGTTCGGCCGGCTGCCAGGACGCTTCTTGCCAGACTCCCGGTAATTCGGAGTCTTCCCTTCCGATTGTTTGCCCCGTCTGCTTCCGTGTATTTGGGCTTGTCGGAGAATCGTTCGCCAATCTTCCGGATCTTGCCGGTTTTGGCATTCTTCCTGACCTTGGAACCGTCTTCGGTTTCCCTGCCAGCATGGTCTGCGAGTCCGGTATCGCCCGGTCCGCTTCCGCTGGCGTTGCTTTCGGTTCCCGCCGTTGTCTCTTCGGGGATGACGGTTTCGGGCTGGGCCTTCATTCCCGTTTTCCGGGCTTTCGTCGGGTGCTGGCCGCGCAGGTGGGCGGCTGCTCCTTGCTGCTGTTGGGCGGAGGCGTGGAAGACGCGAACGTTGCGTGATGCCTTCACCGCGCCGGTCGGCTGCGCCCGTCTCATCGGGCCTGCTTGGGCAGCGGCGGGGCGGGCATGCCGTCCACGCTTCCGGTATGTTCGCCGAATTTGGTGGTGAAGAGCCGGTACATGCGGCTGTCGGCGGATATGCGGCCGTTGAAGGGGATGAACGCGGTGCCGGATTTGAGCATGCCCTGGCCGGGCTGCACGCCGGTGAAGTACTCGCGCTGCTCCCCCGAGAGCTTCAGCATCCTGCACAAGGTGTCGGCGTCGGTCGGGGTCTGGTTCATCAGCAGCAGAAAGTCCGAGTTGGCGAGCATGAGACGTGCGTCATCGTTCAATAACAATTCCTCGATGTTCTGGGTGATGCCGGTGACCGAAAGGCCCCATTTGCGGGCGCGCTTGTAGATGCGCAGGAAGTAGTCGGCCGCGAACGGGTTGCTGAAGAGCATGTGGAACTCGTCGACCCACAACCAGGTACGTCTGCCTGCGGCACGGTTGCGCATGACTCGGTTCCATATCTGGTCGAGGACGACCATCATGCCGAACGTCTTGAGTTCCGCGCCCAAACCCATCACGTCATAGACTATGAATCTGTTGTGCACGTTGACATCGGTGGGGTGGCTGAAAGCGTTGAGGCTACCGGTGGTGTAGATTTCTAGGCTTTGCGCGGCGTGCGTGGCCTCGGGGCTGTTCATCGCCGACAGCGCGGCCTGCAGATCGAGAAGGGTGGGCATGCGGGTGCGGGTTCCGGCCCGCAGCTCCTGGTACAGGCCGATGACGGCGCGGTCGACCAGCGCCCGTTCGACGCGGCCCATGCCATCGGAGCCGCCGATCAGCGCGTCGAGCATGTTGAGCACGGCGGCGCATTTCTGCCGTATCGGGTCGCCGTCCTCTCCTGCCGCGCCGTTTCCGAATTCGATGTCGAGTGCGTTGATGTGCTGGCTGGAGTCCTCGCCGATGGCGACCCGTTCCCCGCCCAGCGCCAGGCAGAGGGGTGTGAACTCGCGTTCGGGGTCGATGATCAGCAGGTCGTCGTCGGGTCGGGTGAGGAAGGTCTGCATGATCTCGTTTTTCGCCGCCTGGCTCTTGCCCGACCCCGTGGTGCCGAGGATGAACCCGTTGCCGTTCATGCTTTTGGTGCGGTCGACGACCAGCGCGTTGCCGCTGCGTGCGTTGACCCCGTGGAACACGCCGCCGGGCTGCATGAGCTCCTGCGTGGTGAACGGGATGAGGATGGCCGCGCCGCTGGTGGTCAGGCTGCGCCGCATCGGCAGCGGGTTCAGGCCCAGCGGCAGGCTGGCGTTGAGGCCTTCGACCTGCATGTAGGTCAGGGTTTCGGCCACGCATGACTGGCCGTCCACCACGCCCATCACGTCCCGCGCCAGACGGTCCAGCTCCTCGACGCTGCCGGCGGCGATGTTGACCACGATGAGCGAGTCGATGAGCCGCTCGCCGTTGTGTTTCAGATCGGCGCGCAGGTCGCCGGCCTCCTCCAACGACTCCTGCAGGTCGTGGGGCAGGTAGGCGTCGGGCTGGTGGCGTTTGGCGTTCTTGCCGCGCTCGTCGGCGGCCTGCATCTCCATTTCGGCGATCTTGGTGTTCACTAGCTTCAGCCCGGCAGCCTTCGTGCGCGGCTTGAGATGGATGCTGACGCTGATGTCGGCCTTGATGTCGGTAAGCCCCGCGATGAGGGAGTCGGAGAGGTAGTCCGGGAAGTCGCTGATCCACAGCGTGGCCGTGTAGGTCTCCTTGTCTCCCGCGTCAATGCGGAGCCTGCGGCGGTCGTGGGTGTCGATAGCCCACGGGGCCACCCATTCCTTGGTCGACGCGTGGCGTCTGGCGGCGAACGCGTCCTCGTCGAACGTGTAGCGTTGCCCGCGCCTGAGCGTCGAGTGCAGCACTTCCAAACGTTCCGTCCGGTCGAGCCTGTGCGCCTCGCACCCGTCGACGCTACGCAGCTGGGACTGCGCCGACAGGCACGCCCGGTTCAGCAGGGTCACCGCTCGCTCCTTGTCCCGTTCCGTGAGGGTGAAGGTCAGGTACTTGTCGGTGAGGCTGCTGGTTGTGCCGCCTCCGTTGAGCAACTGGCGCACGTTGCGGTTGAAATCCCCGCGCAGCCCGTCGAACCGGTCGCCCTTTGGGGGCATGGCGATGCGGCGGCTGACCAGCTCCGGGTCAAGGGTGCGGGTCGTGACCGTGACCTGCAGGGCCATGCCGTCCGGCAGCGAGTTGAGGAACCGGCCCCACCGGTCGACGATGTCCATCTGGTGCTCCTGTGTGCTGATCGCGTAGTTGATGTCCCCGATTCGCAGCGTCGCGCTCCAACGGTCGTCGCCGAGATGGGCGATGCCGTTGGGCAGCATCGCGTCATAGCCGATCAGTTCCCTTACGGTTCCCGGCACGTGGGCGGTCGGATGCTTCTTCGGTTTCCCGGAACCGGTTTTGGCCTGCTTGTTCCCGGTCTTGTTCCTGTTGCGTTTCAGTTTCATCGTCCTGTTCCCTTTCGTCTCCGGTGTCGGTGCCGTTCATGTTTTTGTCGTGTTCGTTCGTCCCGGTTCTGCGGGTGGAGCGCAGGACGGTCCTGCCGTCCCGGAGGAAGACGGACTGGCCGAACCGCTGGCGCAGCATGTAGCGGATGTACGCCTCCGGTTTCAGGCCCTTGGGCCGCCACCATCCCCACAGGGCGACCGGCAGGCAGACCAGCACCAGCAGGTCGCTGCCCAGATCGGTGTTGTACAGGACCATGAAGAACAGCCAGCTCTCCCCGCCGCCGAGCATCAGCATCAGGCCCGTGGCGGCCAGTTGGCGCCAGCTCATGCCGAGCATGACCTTGGCCTCGACCCCGGCGACCTCCTTGTACACGCGCATCTGCAACGCCATGTCTATCCCCTTCCTCGTATTCGGCTCGTCATTCGCCCGCTATGGCGCGGCTGACCCGTTGGGACACGGAGACGACGAACAGGAGCATGATGCCCGCCATCATCAGATTGCCGAAGTTGCCCATGACCCATTGCGTGAGCTTGGCGTTGGTCCCGTCGGGGACCTTGACCGCGTCCACCACAATCTTCTGGTACAGAGCGATGCAGATGAACAGGGTGACCGCGTTCAACGACGTGCGGGCATATGATTTGAAATAGCCGACCGCAATCGGCTTGGTGTCCTCGTGCATCAGCAGTGCGAACGGCAGAGATTGGAAAGCGGTGAGCGCGTAGATCTCGATAAAACGCACGTACATGACCACCGTGGCGACCACCGCCGCCAACTGGCTCAGCACCCATGGGATCAGCAGCATCACCAGAACCGCGAGCTGGCCGGTCATACCGGCGTCCTTGACCTGATCGGCCATCTGGTCGCCCACACCCGGACCGGCCGGGCCTCCGCCGCCGGCCGACAGCTGGTGGGAGACGCCGCCGACCATGAACTGGGTGACCCCGTCGAACGCCTGCAAGATGAGGTTCGCGTTCTGGGCGATTGCCATGACCATCGCCATCCTGAACATCGTGGCGGCCACGATCTTCACGCCGAGCTCGCCACCGTCCTGGATACGCGACGAGTTGCGCGCCAGCTCCATGCTGAACATGACCGCCAGCACGACGGCCGTCAACGGCTTCACCGCCGTCTGGTGGATGTTCAGGGCTGTCTGGTAGAGGCCGCTGTTCCACGCCTCCGGGCTTGTCGACAGCAGACTCGAGGCGAGGTTGCCGACCCCTCCGCCGCCGACGGCGTTGAGCATGCCGACGACGAGGTCCTGCAACGCGGACATATCAGAGGGCGACCGTCTTGAAGATCGCCGCGGCCGCGCAGATCAGGCCACCGCCCACGATCTGCCACATGCCCGACTTCATATCAGGGCCGTTCTGGTCCTTCAACGCGCCGCCGAACGTAATCGCGCCCCACACCGCCCACAGGCCGCCGCCGATGATGGCGAACTTCGAAAACAACTCCAATATCTGCGTCAACTGCGTCACAGCCATACCCCCGGTATTCGAAAACTTCGGCCACGCGGACGCGTCACCAGATATCAGTCTCCGGCAACCGAAATGGGATATGGGCGGACAAGTGGAAGACTTACTCGGCATATAGCCCCTGGCCTAGAGGTCGGGACAATGATGCTCATTTCTATATGCCTTATATGTGGCAACACACCTCTTGCCATTTATGGAACAGTGTTCTATACTCCTGTTCTGGAACGCGTTCTATAATGATGTATATGACAACGAAAGAAGAACATTCACAAAAAAGAAGACAGGAATTCGTGGACACGGCGATTGCCCTGTTCACCAGCAAGGGAGTGGCGCACACGTCCCTGCGCGACGTCATCAAAGCCATGAACGGCGGACGCGGCGTGGGAATGAGTGTGTTCTACTACTACTTCGACTCGAAGAGCGAGCTGATATCGGCGTGCTTGGACCGTTATTTTGACCGGTACGCTGACGACCTCGTCTGCGGGATGGAAGACCCGGACTCATCTGTTGAACAGGTGGTGTCCAACCTCGTCGGTCTGGTCATCGACGCGGTCAACGATGTCGATACGATGTTCGACAACCGCAGGCTTGGCGACAACTTCCTCGACACTAATCCAGACATCCGTGAACGTTTCACCACGCGGATCACCTCGAGCATGGCAGCGGCACTGGAGCGTCTGACCCGCGAGGGCAGGCTGCCTGAGACCGCCTTGAGCAGAACCGGCGGCCCCCAGGTGACTGCGATGCTTGTCTGTTCTGGAACCATCTCGATCTTCACCGAGGGTCGGAGTGTCCTGAAGGATGGGAAGCTGGCCACCGAAGCGGCCCTAGCCTATCTGTCAGGCCTGCTCGGCATCGACCTGACCCATGTCGAGGTTGAGGCTGAGCTGGCATAACCGGTCTCGCAAACCGTCGGTGCAGCGTTTCCGGACACATCGTACGTCTGTGCTTTCCTGTTACTTTTTTGTTGTTTCCCTTCCAAATATGCATCAGCCGATTCAAGGTCGTGCCCGCCTGCCGTCCGCAGCCGGGTGCGACCATGCATGAGAGGAATGGAACATGAGTTTCATCGAGCTGAGCAATGTCAGCCGGTATTACCGTACAGGTGACAAAACCATCAAGGCGCTGGACGCCATCAATCTGACAGCCGAAGAGGGCCGTATGACGGTTATACTCGGGCCGTCCGGCTCTGGGAAGAGCACGCTGCTCAACCTTTTGGGAGGTATGGACCTACCCACTTCCGGCGAGGTCAAGGTGGATGGCGATCGAATATCGCAACTGAACGAGGGAGAACTGACCGAATACCGCCGTAACAAAGTGGGATTCGTCTTCCAGTTCTACAACCTCATTCCCAGCCTCACCGCGTTCGAGAATGTGGACGCGGCCGCGCGCCTCGTCGACAATCCACTGCCGTCAAAGGACATGCTGGACGACATGGGCCTTGCCGAACGGGCCCGCAACTTCCCCTCCGAACTGTCCGGTGGCGAACAGCAGCGCGTCGCCATCGCCCGTGCCATGGCCAAGAACCCGCGCCTGCTGCTTGGCGACGAGCCGACCGGCGCATTGGACACGGAGACGGGCAAACAGGTACTCATGGCGTTGGACGGGATGGCAAGAACCTATCACAAGGCCGTCGTCATCGTCACCCACAACGCGGCCATAGCCCAGGCGGCAGACCGTGTTATCCATCTGAGGAACGGGCACGTGATGTCGGTCGACGACAACCAGGATCCGCTGCCGATGAGCGAGGTGAACTGGTGATGCGCTATCTTATCGTCAAAACCGGGCGCGACCTCAAGTCGATGTGGCCGCAGTTCTTCTCGGTGCTGCTTATGTCATTCCTCGCCGTTTTCGTCTTCGCCGGCATCTCCGGACCGTCGCTCGGCATGCGAAAAGGGTATCAGGACTTCGCCTATCAGAACAACCTCGCGGACGTATGGGTGGCAGGCACCAACATCACCTCTAATGACCTCAAGGCCATCCGACAGATCGGAGGTGTCGAACGGGCCGACCCCGGCCTTGCGGCACGCACATCTCTCGCTGAAGGCCACGGCAAGCCAGACAGCCATGACGCAACGGTCGATTTGACCACCATCCGAGACACCGCAACCCAACGTCCCTATATCGTCAAAGGGCGTACCTTCGATCCCCACTCGACGGGTATCTGGCTCGACAAGGACTTCGCCGGTGCCCATAACCTCGACGTCGGAAGCACAGTACGACTGTCGTTCGCAGGCGTGACACACGATTATCTCGTTAAGGGGCTGGCGCTTTCCGCCGAGTACATCTACCCGGTCGGCCCGAACGCTATCTCCCCCGACCACAAGACCTATGGTTATGCGTTCGCCGGATTACCGACGGAACGCAACCTGCACCGTGACATGATTCGGCAGGCCGCCCTAGACAAGGGATTGACCGCGTCCATGGCCAGCGCTACCGCTTCAAAAGCTCCTCAAACATGGTCGATGCTGCGACTGCGACTGGCAACGAATATCAGCCAACGGTCCGTAGAGGATGGGGTGCGTCGCATTCTGGGACAGCGGTTCAACTCGTTCACGAGCCGGGCGAACCGCATGCAGACGTCGTCGCTGACGGATTCGGGCACAATGCTGCAATCACTATCGCTGACGTTCTCAGCCATGTTCATCCTCTTGGCCCTTCTGACGATTCTGACCTCCATCAGCCGACTGGTAAAGGTGCAGGCCGGGCAGATCGCAACCATGAGGGCTCTTGGATTCAGGAAACGTACGATTCTCTTCCACTATGCCACTTACGGACTGATTGTCTCGGCCGCCGGTACCCTGCTAGGGCTTCCCGCTTCCATCCTCCTCAATGAATACCTACTGGGAACCAAGAAAAGCCTGTATTCATTGCCACATTGGCCACTGGCTTTCGACCCGAAGTCCTTCCTTCTTGCGTTGGCGCTCGTCATGACCTGCACGCTCGCCGCTCTGATGGCTTGCTTCAAGGCTTTGTCAGGCACCCCGGCCGAAGCAATGCGCGGCGAGACCGATAACGGCGTTCGCCAACGACACATGGCGCTCGAACACATCACCCCAGTATGGTCACGTATCGGCCATTCCTGGCGATGGACACTGCGCGATATTAGCCAAGGCAAAACACGCACGCTCATGGCGGCTTTCGGAGTTATGGGCTCCATGGTTCTTCTTACCGCCGGCTTCGGAATGCAGCGCTCTGTAGATGCCCGCGCCGACAACCAATACCAACGCCAGTACACTTACGCCAGCAAGGCCACGCTCAAACCCGGCACCGGCAATGCGGGTCGCGACATGGTAGACCGTACGGTAAGGCAGCATGGAACCCAATGGATTCAAGAAACGACGATCCAATACCGGCACGACGACAAGATCGACACGCTTACGGTCATGGGCCCGGGAGATCTCATCCGCATGGAGGCGGCAGATGGAAAAGGATGGCTGGCCGCATCGAACCAAGGAGCGGTATTGACCCGGCAGACAGCACAGCGGCTCAACGCCCATGTCGGTGGGACGGTCAGCTTCCGCACCCCTGGCACCACACGCTATACCACTGTTGCGGTCACTGGAATAACTTACTCTCCGTACACGCAGGGCGTCTTCATGACGCAGGTAGCGTGGCACAAGGCCGGAGGCCATTTCTCCCCGACAGCTTTGCTTCTATCTGGTCACAGCGACGACACACGTCTCAATCACTTGGACCAGATAGACCATCTGACCGATACAACGGACCAATATCAGAGTCTCAAACGGTTCACGGCAGAAGAGACCAGCGTCCTAATGGTGCTCAAACTTGCAGCTGTCATCCTCGACATCGTCGTGCTCTACAACCTCGGCATGCTTGGCTTCGCCGAACACGAGCGAGAATATGCCACCATGCGTGTGCTCGGCTTCCGGCAGCAGGAAATACGCGCCTCGATACTCCGCGAGAATCTTACGGCTGCAATTGTCGGCTGGCTCGTAGGCGTACCGGCCGGTATTGCCTTCCTTGGCCTCTACACCAAGGTCGCCTCCAACCACACACAAGACACTCTACCAGTCCTCGACTGGCGAGACTTCATTTGGGAAAGCCTGATATCACTCGGCTGTGCACTGGCCGTCGCCCTCTGGGTTAGCCGGCGGGCAAAACACATCGACATGGTGCAGGCCCTCAAATCCGTCGATTGATTGCCACAGGGCTTGCCACGCCGTTCCATCGTGTGACAAGCCCATTCTCGAAGACATTCAAAGGACGGTGCGATGCCAGTCAAAAACACATGCCGTCCTGATCGCCTATGAGTCAATAGTAGCCGTTACCCGAAGAACAGCAACGATAAACCCATCCAGATAGAACACATCTACAAACAATAGGCCGTACCCGTCAAATCGAGGGATACGGCCTATTGGAAAACCTACTGAAGCGTCACAGTCAACATGACAGTCCAAGAAGACTCAGATGAATCTCACGGAGTTCTCGGCAAGCTTGCGTCGGGTCCTCTCGTACTTACGTTTATTGGCGGTGCCGATACAATGCTCGTTGCATGCCGTTTGAAACCCCTCACGCACACCGCCCAGCGCGGAAGCGGCGACGCAATAGTTGCCGTCCACACCCACAAGCTCCAGTGACCGGGCATCCATCGCACGCAGCCTCAAGGCTAGTTCAGGATTCGTGAAGGCGTTGCCCCGACGTTTCTCGAACACGTTACCGGATACCCTGTCAAGGCCCGCCACCAGTGTTTTCGGCGATTTGCGCGACTCGTAGAAGAACCGGTTGAGCACATAAAACACATGCTCCGGCGGATAGTCCGCGATCCTTCCATTTACCGCTTCGATAAGAGCCAGGGCATCATACGGGTGGCTTCTCCTGTTCCTGCCCTCGCCGACATATTCCTCCTGCATGTCAATCACCAGCAAACATCCAGCCACTGCTCTCACCTTCCCACTGGCACTGACGTGCCGTTCATGCATGTTCCCGAGTCATCACCATATCCATGATGCCGATGCTAAACACCGTAAGACTTCTTTTGGCAATCACGCAAGCATACGACCATACAAGCCGTTTCAGATTGCTTGTCTGGTCAGAACCATTCGAATGATTCTAAAAATAACTATACATTTGTGCCTGATAGGAGCAATCGGCCATCCTCCGATTGCCCCACACCCCATTCGTGCGAAAACAGAAAATGGGTCATGCCGGAACCGCGATCCCGGACATGACCTATCATCTATCGCCCACTATCTCATTCCTGTTTGGAACGAGACACTCTGTTTCGCATCCTGCTTTTGGAGAGACGAGCGGTTCCCAAGCCCAAAACAAGACATCCCACTGTAATCAACACGATATGACCTACGGCGCTTCCCGTGGATGCCAGCGATCCGACGTGCACGCTTTCGCCGGCCACGCGTGGCTTGCCGTAGCTGACCAGATGGTGGTTGTCGCGTCGGATGAGCTTCTCGCGCCAGTAGTGGTCGCCGGTTGTGACGTTGACGCCGGGACTTCTAACCTTGGTAGCTCCGGGGCGCACATCGACCGGTTTGGTTGTTACCTCGAGCCTGTCCTTGGAAACGTCGCCGGGGTGCCGGTCCCACAGTTCGAAGACGAGCTGGTAGCCATCGGGCATTGCGCCTTGAATGTAGGCGGTGTCGTGGATGGGCAAGCCGGGCACGCCCGTGGGGTCGGCCTTGGTGGTCACCTTGACGAGGTCGACGGTCTCCCCCGGTTCGCGGGCCGCGCCGGTGTGGATCGGCTGGTCGGCGGGGTCGGGTTCCGTGTTCGGGTCGGCGTTCGTGTCACGTGTCTGTACGGGATTGCTGTGGTAGAGGGCTGCTCGCCAGTAATAGGTGCCAGCCTCTTTCACGGTCGTCTCAGGGCTAACGACGTTCTTTTGGCCTGTCTTGAGCATGATGTGTTTGGAGTTCCACACCAGTTTGTCGGCCTTCGGGTTGTTGCCTTGCTCCTGCCGGTAGAGGCGGAAGACGAGGTATTGGCCGTCATGGACGGTTCCTTCTATCCTTGCGGTGTCGTGAATCGGGGCATCTGCGTCGACGACACGTTCGGTCGTGGTGGTCACGCGCACCACGTCCACCGATTCGGATGCGATGCGGGCGGGGCCGACGAACAGTGGCTCGGCCTGGACGGTGTCGCCCTTATGGGTGGCTGGACGGTAGACGACGTTGCGCCAGTAGTAGCAGCCGGGCTGTGTCGGTGTCCATTCGGGGCTTTCGACGCTTGCCGTTCCTTCGGCGACCGACTGGCGCTTGGTCGTGGCCATGAGCACGTCCTTGGACGGGTCGTTGCCGGAGTCCTGCTTGTAGATGCGGAACTCGGTGCGGGTGCCTTCTACAACGTGGCCGTCGAATAGGGCGGTGTCGTGGATTGGCTCGCCGGTGTGGGATTCGTGGTCGGTCGTCGTGTCGACGGTAATCACCTGTGTGGTCTCGTCAGGATTGAGCGCGGAGTCCGTGTAGAACGGCTGGCTTTCGAGATGGGACCCGTCGGGGTTGCCGTTGCCGTCCACGCCGGGCTTGACCGGCTCGCCGTCGCCCGCAAGGTTCTTGCGCGGCGCGGTGAGGCTGAAGACCCAGTGGTATCCGCCTACGTCGGGGCGCTCGTACTGCGGCCCGTCGATGGCGGTTTTGCCGTCCTTGAGTGCCTGTTCGGCCTGTGTTTTCGTGACCAGGATGCTGCCGTTGGGCACGTCGGGCCATGACGCGACATCGTTCTGCGTGCCGTCGTTCCGGTCTCGGGTGAGCATCCATGAGACCTGGGTGCCTTCGGCGACGGGTCCGGTGATGGTCACAGTGTCGGCGATCGGGTGGCCGGCGATCTGCATGGTCTCGGCCTCGCTGTCGGCTTTGATGATGCGGAACGTCTCGCGTGGCTCGCGTCGTACGCCGAGCTTGATGACTTTATGGGTGTCGTGGTCGCTGACCTCGACCTGCCAGTAATAGATGCCGGTCTGGGTCGGGGCCTGTTTGGAGCTTACGGCCTCGGTCTGCCCGCTGGCCAACGTCGTGTAACCGGTGGTCATAAGTTTCGTGTCGGTGGACTCGTCGCCCTGGCCCTGCTTCCAGAGGTTCCAGCGGATGTCGAGGCCGTCCATGAGGTCGTCGCGGATGTCGCCCGACTGCTTCCAACGGACGTTGGCGAGGTCGGTGTGGTCGCTGACGGCGGTACCGAGCTCGAACTCGGTGGCCACGTCAGTGACTGCGTCGATGGCACGGAACGATTCGCTTGGCGTGCCGGGCTTGCCGTGGTGCAGGTCGGTGTCGTCGCCGGGCAGACGGTAGTGTTCCTCGAATACGTAGTCCGTGGCATCAGGGACCTTGACCGGCTCGCTGGTGAACGTGTTTGTGTACGTGTCCGCATCGTAGCCGGCGAAGTCCTTGAGCGGCTTGCCCTTGAGGTCGGAGACCAGCCTGTCATCGCCAACGTGGTGCAGCTCGAAGCCGAGCGTGCCGTTCGGGTCGGCCCACCCTTCGATTTTGGCGGTATCCTGCGTGGTGCCGCCATTGCTGGACCACTTGTATGTCGAGGTGGTCACGCGGATGGCGTGGAACAGTTCGCTTGGCTCGTTGCGTTTGGCGTGCCACGGGTTCATGCCGTCCGGCGTGAAGGCCGTGCCGTCGGGTTTGGTCAGCGTGGCGACCCAGTAATAGTCGCCGGGGTCGGTGATGTGGATTGGTGTGCCATCGGCTTCCGTCTGCCCTTCCGTTGTGGTGATGGCCGGGGTTGTGCCTTTCAGCGCGTCTCCCCTTGTTTCGTTGTACGGGTAGGTTTCGCTCGTCTTGTGGTTGGCGTTGTCCTTGCGCCACAGCTCGAAGCCGAGCTTGTAGCCGGGGAGCATGTGGCCTTTGATGGTGGCGTGATCGTTCACGTCGATGCCGTCGGTGACATCGACGTAGTGGGCGTTGCCGGAGGTGTGCACGTTGTTGGTGCCGGTCACGTCGGTGTCGATGTGAACGACTTCGAAGCGCTCGGAATCCGTCTGTGTTCCCTCGTAGATCAGGTCGCGTTCGGGGTATCCGTCGTTCTGTTTCCAGTCGTCGGGCACGATTGTGGAGTCCGGGTCGATATGCGGGTCTCCGCCGTGGTTGTCTGGCGACCAGATGCGGAAGCGGAACTGCCAAGGGCCGATGCCGGGGTTCGTCATGACGGGTGCCTTGATATCCGTGTCGGCAACGTCGTGGTCGAGCGTGGTTCTTTGGGTTTCGGCGGTCTTTTCGACTGTGGTTCCCTGGTGCTTGTCCTGTTTCCATAGTTCGACCGTGTAGGAGCTGCCTTTGGGCAGACGTCCCTGGACGTGAAGGGTGTCCTGCACGTGCATCGTATCGGTGTAGAGCGGTTCGGCGGACGTGGAGGTGACGCGCACGAGCTCGAACGATTCGGCGGGGACGCGTTGGGGCGAGACCCATACCGTGTTGCCGTCGCGGTCGGTGACGACGGGACGCCAGTAGTAGGTGCCAGGCGTCCATGAGGGGTCGATGCCCACCGTCTCGCTTTTCAGGTTCTGGTCGGTCTTGAGCGCGTTACCGTCACGCGGCATGGTGGGCAGCGTGTGACTGCCGCCCTGCCAGACCTGCCGGTCGCCGGATGGGTCGCCTTCGCCCTGCCGCCATAGCGTGAACCGGTAGGTGGTGCCTTTCGCGGTCTGGCCGATCTGAATCGAGGTGTCCCCGTCGGATTGGCGGTAAGCGGTCTGGTGGAGCACGTCATAGACCTTGTCGGTCTTCTCGGCGTAGTGCGGGTCGGGGGTGCTGATTACTTTCCTTGAGGTCGTGGTCGAGTATTCCTGGACCGGCGTGCGTTCCGTGTCCTCGCCGTAGCTGCCTTGGTCGATCACCCTTCCGGCGGGGTCGGTGAGGGTGGCGACCCAGTAGACCATGCCGGGTCTGGCGATGATGAACCCGTCGGCGCGGAACGTGTAGCTTGAGCCGTTTCCTCGTCCGCCGAATCTGGCGGTGTCGACCGGGTAGGTCTTCTCGGCGAGCATCTGGTCGCGGGATGCCTGGGGCTGGCCGTCGTACCGGTAGGCTCGGACGGTGACCGTGCTGCCGTCGGGGATGTTGCCGTCGATGCCGTCGCCCACGGTGATGTCGTCGTGCAGGGGTTCGCCCACGGTTCCCATGGGCTGCGCCTTGGAGCTGATGCGCCCGCCTGCCGTAATGGTGGTGGTCTCGGTTTTCAGCCCGAGGTCGTGCGAGGCGACGGTGGTGCCGTCATCCGAGTGCAAGCTGGCGCGCCAGTAGACGTTGCCGGCAGTGCCGCTCACGGTCTCGGGGCTGTTGACGTCGATCGGCCGGCCTTGGCGCAGGAGCTGCAACTGTTCGGCACTCAATGTCACCTTGACGCGGTCGATGAGCGTGCCCGCATCCGGTACGGGACTGCCGGGCACAGCCTTGTAGGCGGTGAATTCGAGGTACGAGCCGTCGGTGAGGGTGTCCACGGCGTTGCTGGCCCCGCTGATGTGGGCGGTGTCGTGGAAGCGTTCGCCGACCTTGACCCGCTGGGGACTGGTGTCGGTGGTCATGTCGATCAGGCCGGGTTTCTCGCGGGTCACGAACGTGGACTCGTAGGGGTCGTCGTACGCGGTCGAGAATCCCGTGGCGCGGTCGCAGCCCGCGTAGGTGGCGGTGAACGTGTAGTAGCCGGTCGCCTGTGCGGAAACGCTGAATTGCGTGCCGTCGGAGAGCGGGTCGCCGCCTTTGCCTCCGGCGACCTTGATGTCGAGGTCGCCCTTGTATCCGGGCCCCATGGCGGCTATGAGCTTGGAGAGGTCGTAGTCGGCGGTGCGCAGGAGCTTGTGGTTCGCGTCCTGGGCGGGTTCGCCGCTGCCGGAGGGACGGTATTTCTCGTCCTCTTCCTTGATGCCCGCGTTCCCGCCGGAGGCGCCGGCCCACCAGACCTTGACCCTGAGCGTGGTCGTGTCGGAATGGAAGGCTCCGTCGCCTTTGAATGTGCCGAGATCACGGGGCAGGCCGTGGATATGGATCACATCGTGGATGTCCGCGCCGGTGGCGGCATGGGGTTCGGCGACTTCGCTCCATGCGGAGGTGTGCGCCTGTTGGGAGACGGCCTCGACGGCCTTGCCGAACGGGTCGATCCAGTCGCCCCGCACGTTGACGCGTTCCGTTTCTGGGGTGTCGCTCTTGCTGATCGTCCACAGCCAGTCGCCCTCGCGCCCGTCCTCGGGGTTCGTGTAGGCGGAGCCGTCCTTGAGGGCCGTGACATCGAACATGCCCAGATGGTCGGTGGTGAGCATGGCGGTGGCGGCGGGCTGGCCGAGCCGGGTCTTGACGCGGTTCAGGTAGTCGACGGGTGTCTCGCCCTGCTGGTTTGCGAGGACGGTGGCCATGGTTCCGGGGTTGCCGGTGAAATAGTAGCCTTTGGCGGTCACGTGGGTGCCGGGCACCCATTCGTCGCCCGGGGCGACGCCGAAGGTGACCCTGTCTCGGGCCTGGCCTCCACGTGCGAGGATGCGGGAGCCGCCGGTGTCGGTCGTGACGGTGGGCTGGAAGTCGCGGCGCACGTCGAACTCGATGGTTCCCTGCGTGGTCGGGTCGTTCTGCCGCATGCTGAACAGGTCCTGTTTGGCGGAGACGAGTTTCTGCGCGCTGGGGCTGCTGAACCTGATCTGGTAGGTCGCATGCCCGTTGCCGATGGCCGTCCATGGTATCGGCTGGTAGGAGCCGTTGGTGGTCACACTGATACTGTTGGTGCCGGTCTGATCGAACTTCACGAGGTTGTTGGTGTTGACCAGCGTATAGGACAAGCCCGCCACGTACCGGCCGGACGAGTTGCGGATGCCCGCGTCGATGATGCCGGTGCGTTTGGCCTGCGTGTACTTGTACGAGGCCTGCACGACGCTGGGCAACGCCCCCTCGGCCTGCGACCAGAATTGGCCGGCAAGGCCCGAAACCGCGTTGATGTCAGCGTTTTCCAGCTGCTTGGTGCGGTAGATGGACCAATGGCTGTCGCCCTGGTCGAGGTGGTCGTGAACCGCGAAGGCGACGGCAGCCTGCGTCATATCAGACATATCCCCCTGATGCTGGCCGACCATCGTCGCCCCGACCATGGCGTTATGGTCGGCCGTCGCCTGCCACGCCCCCGAGATCGCACCCAGAGGCACGCCCGACTCGATGCAGTAGACCGGATTGCCGTTGTCGAAGCCCTGCGGGCCCAGCCTTGAGCCGTGCGTGCCGTTGAACGTCGCCCCTTCGCGGAACGGCACGAACCAATAGCCAGGCGGAAGTGCCGCCGCCGAGGCTATGCCGGACGGAACCAGCACGGCCATCAGCGAGGCCACTGTCACGGCAAACACGACGGCCATCCTTCCGAATCCGTGTTTCCGATGATTGCTGTCGATGGATCGCCCGTACGGCCCGCCCATTCTTTGCTCCTGTTCCAGAAAGGGCTTCGGGGACGTTCCCCGAAGCGAATCCCGGAAAGGGATAAACAGAGGGAATCTCGTTCTCACCCGCTACGGGACCGGACCATTCTTCCCTTTTGAAACACGGGATTGGACGGACTGGGTTCTACTCAAAGACTTGGTATTGAAATCCGAGGTTCATGAATTCATGATTTCAGGCTTTCATGAAAACTTGCATCCGCCGAAGGCTATTCGGTCGGTATTGAAATGTTGTGCCAAGCGCCGCTGGTGTCGTCCGTGCCGTCGAAGTTCACGGTTCCGTCCCAGCCGGGCTTCTGTCCGGAGGAGGATGGAGGAGCCTGAGAACCTGGCGACGGCCGTGACGGGACCGGAGAAGGACGTGCCGCTGTTCCCGTCTGCGGTATGTTTCCGTTTGGTCGCCGGTATGCGGGCATCCGGTCTCCGGATGCTTTACCTGTCGAGCCTCCCGTACCCCGCTCTGCCGCCGACTGCTGGGCAGATGCATTGGCTTGGGCTTGTGCGTCGGCGGCTTGTCTGGCTTGCATATTGGAGTTGACATCGTTCATAGCTTGGACGATCTGCGCGTCGTTTCTGGATTCGATGGCTTTGGCGAGTCTGTCGCGAACGGCTTCGTCCTGCACTTTCCCGTCCGAATTCTTCAGTATCTGTTTGGCCTGTTCGACGGTCTTGTCGGTCCGGGAATCCTTGACCGCTTTCGTCGCTTTGCGTAGCCCGGTCAGATGAAGCCTGTACCAATCTCCGGCGTCACGTGCCGAGGTGTCTGCGGCTTTCAGTGCCAAGATGTCGTCGGCGTCGCAGGAAATCGTTTTCGGCTGTTTCTCATCGAGCTTCTTCGCCAACGCCGTTATGGTGTGCGGGTCAGCCACCATGGCTGGGTCAAGCGTCGCCATCGCGTACGCCTCGCCTTTCAGCAGTCCCGTATACGTCTTCATCGTCTTCCGCAAGGCCGAGACGTCATGCCGGCATGCCGAGCTCGCTGCTTCACGTTCATGCCGGTACATCATCCATCCTGCCGTGCCGGATACAACCAGAGCGATGGCCGCGACGATTGTAGCGACCATCTTCCATGTCCTGTTCACTTTGGGTTTTTCCGGGGCTTCCTTTGCCTCGCCACTTTTTTTACTCAATACCCTGCCCTTTGTGTTCATTTCCTGATGACCTGTTATATGGTCGCATAGGTTCGGCGGCGGCACACGCACGCGCGCCTGCCGCCGAGAATCCTGTTTTCATGAATTCATGATTCCTTGAATTCAGGCTTTCATGATTGCTGGCTTTCAAGCCACCCGCCGATCGCCTCTATGAGGCATTCCTCCATGCGCCGGCCCTGCGCGGAGGCTTCGGCCTTGAACCGACGTTTCAATATGGCCGGCACGCGCAGCGAGAGCATGACCTTCCGCTCGGAGACACCATTTGCGTTCTTGTCGTCGGGCTGCGGATTGAGGACATCCTTTAGCGGCGAGGGGTCTCGTCGTATCGGCGTGTAGTTGCCTTGCATCAGCGTTCCTCCCCCGTCATGTCGCGGCGTACCTGTTCGAGTTCGTTCAGCAGGTCCCGGTACTCGTAGGTTCTGGCGGGCCTTGACCCCAGGGCCTTCTTGACTTCCTGGCGTTTGGGTATCACTGTGTCGAAACGCGGTGTGGCCGCATCGCGCAGCGCCTGTTCGGTCTGTTTGAAGGCGGTGGTGTTCCGTTCGGCGCGGACGATGAGCACGGCCGCGCTGGTGGTCTTCCTCGCCTCGTCGAGCATGGCCCATGCCTGCTGCAGGTCCAGCGGGGAGTCCGAGGTCGGGATGACGACGAAATCCGCCGACCTGATCGACGCCTCAAGCAGCCGCCCCTGCGGCGGCGCATCAACGAAATCCCAGCCGCCGTGTGCTGGCCCGCCATCCTGCGCAGCGAGCCGTCCCAAGGTGCTCAGGTTGGCGGGTCGGACTTCGAAGCCCAGTCCCGTGCCGTCGGTTTCGGCGGCGTCGGCCCATAGGCTGGCCGAGCTTTGCGGGTCGGCGTCGTACACCGTGGCCGCTCCTCTCCCGTGCCGGTCGGTGACGGCCGTCGCCAGATAGATGGCGGTGGTGGTCTTGGCGACCCCGCCCTTTGCGTTCGCTATCGCTATCCTCATGGTTTCCTTCTTTCCTGATTTATTTATTTATTTATTTCTTGTTTTCATGAATGCTTGATATCCCGAAATCATGATTTCCTGATTTCGTATCCCGTTTCCCGGCACAAACCGGGTTCCGTCCATCAAAAGAGCGCTGACTGGGCCGACCGCACTTCGGCTTCGGGGCCGTCTTCGGCTTTGGCGGCTTTCTCGGCGGTGCGCCGAAAGGCCCTGTTGCGCGACTCGATGCTTCTGGCCTTGGCGACGGCATCGGGGTGCGCTGCGAGCCATCGGGCGAAGTCCATGGTTCTTTTGCGTTCGGAGCCTTCCGGTTGCAGCCCGTCGAGGGCGGCGAGCCGGGTGACCTGTTTGCGCATCGTCCATGACAACCCGCCGAGGATGCCGGAACGGTCCTTGCGCACGATGGCCGAAGCGAGGCATACGACCCTCACCGGGCATTCCCGACAGATCAGAGCGCCGGCCCTCGCGAGCTCGCGGCCCGTCCTGGTGCCGGTCAGTTCCTCGTCCAAGCCCCACAGGCGGTCGGCCCAACGTCGCGGGAACTGGCGGCACAGAGGCGTACGGCTGCCCTGATTACCGGTGATGTTCATGATGCGCTTCCCCTCCCGGCCAGTTGCCTGCGGTATCCTTCGCCGCCGATGAAATGGAACCGGCGATGGTCTCCCGCTTTATCGGATTTCGTTTTGGCGTTTTCCTGGGCTTTTCTGGCCTCGGCGTTGCGCCTGCCGAGGCCGTGGTTCTCGCGGTTCCTTTCGTCGTATCGGCACAGCGGACATTGGGAGCCGGGCAGGTCGCCGTCTATATGCGTCTGGGCGTCGGTGGTGTGGAACTCTCCCGCACCCCAGACCGGGACGGCCCTGGCGTTGGGCGTGGAGACCTTGATGGCCCGGTGACGTTCGGCCGGTCCGGCACCGGCCTGTGCCAGCATCACGGCCCCTTTCGGATCGCATGCCATCTGTGCGACGATCCGGTCCCATTTGCGTTCCAGCGCGGCGGGGCCGGTGATGACCTTGCGCCAGAACCCGTCGCGGAGCGAACCGTGCGAGCCGTCGGCCGGAAGCAGCGCCCATTGCGCGACCACTCGGCAACGGGCAAGCCCTTGTACGGCAATCAGACGGTTCGCCGCCGCAAGCTCCCGGCGTCGCGGACGGGACGGGTTAGCCGTCGCTTCCAACACGGGAGGCACCGGCAGTTTCGGCTCGCGACGCATGACCTCGGCCATCACCGCACACAGTCTCTCGGCCTCAACGTCTTCCTCACTCTTCTCGCTTTTCTTGGTTTCATTCCGAAGCGTGGCCTCCCCTTGCGGGGAGGTCTCCCGTAGGGAGAGAGGGGTATTTGTTCTATTTGTTGTGATATCTGTCTTCCTATCAAGTGGCTCACCAGTGAACCCTCCGGACGGCTCACCGGCGTACCTCCTTGCGGGTTCACCATGGCCGGAACGCGTTTCAGTCTGCAGGCTCATTCTGGACCCACCGGAATCAGGTCTTCCGGGTTCAGCATGCTGAGGGCTCGTTGTGAGCCCTCTGCCTTTCCTGCCTTGGCGTTCCGCCCTGGCCTTCCGGCCGGGTTTCTCGCTGACCTGTTCCAAGGCCACGTTCATGCAGCACTCCCACACGATGGGCCGCCATTGCGGGGCAAGCCAGCGGCCGTGCTCGTCATGGCGCGCGAGGTCCTGGTCGCCACGTCGGATGACGCCGAGCGCCTCCATGTCGTGAAGGGCGCGTTTGACCGTTGCCCTGGAACAATGCGCCTCGGCCGTCAGGGTCTCGATGGTCGGCCATGCCGACCGGCCATCCGGCTGGCACCTGTCGGCCAAGGCGATCAGAACCAGACGAGCCGAGGCGTTCGGGCACGGGGCCTCACGCAACGCCCACGACGTACACTGCCAGCTCATTGCTTCCGCCCTTCCCCATCCCCGCGGCACAACAGCCACAGGAGCGATAGACAAGGCGCGCAAACCGCAAGCACCGACAACGATGCCGCCGTCATCCACCCGATACGGATGCCCCATACATGACGGCAGACCATGCGAATCAGCACCGCACCGGCAGCGAACAACGAAGGCCCCGTCCCCCAGACGGCCAGCCACAGAAGAACCGGTCGGAGACCAAGCCCCTGACCCGCGCTCAACGCCGTCCTCCCGAAGAAGGATGCGCGAGCATGCATGTGACCCGGCCGACAGGCTCGCCCGGAGGGGGCGCAGGCGTCCGACCACGGCCAATCATGAAACGGATAACATAGGATGCGGCGGGAGAGCATACCGTCCCCGACCGCCTGATACACTTCAACATGTGCGATGACACTCCTGACAATGCAAAGCACCGTTTTCGGGAATCCCTACCAAAGAAGACCCGAAAACGCTGCGGATTGTTATTGCATAGCTGTCTTTCGTCGTGGGCACGGCGGAAGACAGCCCCCTTTCTCCGACTTTCACCACCCTGGGCAGGAAATGGCAAACGTCAGTTTAAAATAGTCTTTGTAAGTTTACAACTGTCATAGTAATATGTTGTTTGACTCTTTTCAAGTGTTGCCTTAAAATGAGTGTCGCATCATCGGCAGCAGAACAGGGAATCCATGGCAGACAAGAAACAAGACGACAGAGAGCCTGCAGGCGGTTACGAGCAGCGCGTCGTTTCATGGAACGTCGCGGCGCTGCTTGCTGACCGAAAGCTGTCGAAAGCGTCTCTGGCAGCCGCGTTGGGCATAACACGCCAGTCCTTGTACGCGAAAATGAAATGCAGTACCGTATGGACGGTTCCCGATCTCGCTGAAACTGCGGAGTTTCTAGGGACAAGCGTTCAATCGCTGCTTGACGACAGACTAATGAGAAGCGTAAAGGCAAGCCTGAACGGGCAAACCGACTAGCACCATTGCGAAAACAAGCGAGAAGCAGCTGCGAATTGTAGGTTCGACCAACGGTTGGTTTATTCTCCATCCTCAGTACTCCTCTCGGTTAGTATGCAGGTTCGCCCGAAGGCAGGCTATTATCTCCTCCTTCGGATACATGATTCGCCGACCTATCTTCACCCATTTCGGACCGATTCCGGAACCCCTCCACTCGGAAAGAGTCGATTCGGGTATTCCGATGATGTCATGAATGTCCTTTGTGGTATTCAGTGGCCGCAATTCCTGCGCTACTGCTGCGAAGATGTCGTTATCGGTTTCCATAGACCCTCCCCGTTCCCCTTTGACGGCCCGTTTCTTTCCGAATTGGACCATTTGCAGGGTTCAGTTTCACTTCGAACCGATCGGCAAGAAATTCGTCTGGCCGATAACCGGTGAGCTGCGCAAATATGCCGATCTCGCCGAGCCTAATCTCGACATCACCATTGAGCCTGCGCGAGGTCATGTCCGCAGACTGACCCCAGGCGCGCGATAGCTCTGCGACTCGGATGCGCTGCGCACCCATCACGGCTCGAAGTCGCGAAGCGACCGTCTTGCTGAGTGTGTAGCTTCTCATTTAAACCTCCAAACAAGAAATTATTCGCGTATTTACGCGTAAATGTCAATTTAACAGACGGTGTTTTTTAAAAATACGCGCGTAAGAGCGTAAAAACGCGCTATGATGGTCGTATGGGCAGAAAGAAAATCGAAATTAGCCCTTTCGGTCGTGAGGTGTCAGCGGCGGTAAGGGCCGAGATGGGAATACGGCGAATTTCAGGAACTGAACTCGCCAAGCGCATCGGACGCGGGGCGACATACGTACGCCAACGAGTCAACGACAACCAGGAGTGGGCATTAAGCGACATCGAGGCGATGTGCCAGCTTTGGCAAATCACCCCAACTGGGTTGCTCGACTCGCACCGTCCGGAGCGCACAGACACGACGCAACAGACGAACCCTTAAAGGAGGTTCCACGCGCGTCGCGCGAAAGGAATCACAACAGCTATGGCACGAGTTTTCATCGACGACAGATGGTTGAAAACAGCCGATGACGGAACCACAGCAACACCAGCCGCGAAACGCAGCCTTGCAAACGCACGCGACCCATACAAGGCCCGAGTGCCGGAGAAATGGAGGTCAAGCCTATATGGCACCGGCAAACGCTGGAGGGCACGCTGGTACTACAGAAGATTTGACGGGACCAAAATCCAAAAAAGCAAATCTTTCGACAAGCTTGCCGACGCCGAGGCATACGAGGCGGGGATGGAGGACGACGTCCGGCAGGGACGCTATCGCGACCCCCATCAGGAAAGCCGTCTTTTCGGAGACATCGCAGAGGAATGGCTGACCACCAAGCTCGATATTCGCCCCGGCACGCTGGGCCGGTACCGACGGGAATTACGAGTATATATAAACCCCCAGTGGGGCACCACCCCACTGCGCGGATTCACGCTTCCCCTTTTGCAGAAATGGGTGAAGGCCCTCTCCGAAGGCGGCTACAAGGCAGATCTTCCCGGAGACCGTGACCCGAAACCATTGAGTCCCAGAAGCATCAGGAACATCGTCAAAGTGGTAATGGGTGGCGTATTCGAATACGCGCTCACCAACCAATGGATAACAGCCAACCCGATACGCAATGTGACCATTCCCAAAGTGGACAGGCACAACGACGACATGGTGTTCCTCGACATATCCGAGGTCGAGCTGCTTGCCGACGAGGCCCAGAACGCGGGACGGCCGGTAGATGCTCTCTTGGTGCGCTGGCAGGCGTATGTAGGGACCAGAATCGACGAGGCGCTGGCGCTGAAGGTAAAAGACGTCAACCTCACGACCCGGAGGGCATCGATTCGCAGGACATGGGCGGATGACGGCAACGGGCATCTAATTCTGGGAAAGCCCAAGAACGGGAAAAGCCGGAATGTGGCGATCCCAAGATTTCTTGTTCCGGGACTTCGGTTGCAAATCAAGGAACAGGCACAGGAGGATTTTGTCTTCCGGGCCGCACGCGGGGGCGCGATGAACGTAAAGAACTGGCGCAACCGTGTATGGAGGAAGGCGCTGAAGCTTGCCGGCATGGAGGACGAGGGCATCACCATCCACTCCCTGAGGCACACCTACGCGTCGATCGCGATAGCCAACGGGGCCGACGTGAAAACTCTGCAGAAGCAGCTGGGCCACGGCAGCGCGACCATCACGTTGGACACTTACGCCGGCTTGTGGCCGGAACGTCTTAACGATCTCGCGGACGCCGTGGATGACGCCAGAGCGAAGACGCTTGAACTGGCAGGCTAGGAGAAAACCGCCCTGAAATCGGTTTATTGGTTTGCTTCGAACCTCAACAACGAAAATCGTGTCTGAATCGTGTATCGGAAGGATTCAGACACGATTTTTATATTTTCTTCACCATCGAAACCGTCGCCATCGTCCGTAGAACTGAAATATTGAATCCGGTATCCCCTGCCAACACGTCCATCACCTCGAACCCACCGCACAGCGACGAAACCACCAAACTTCCGGTACACGTTCGCAGCCCATATCCTGAAAACGTCGGAAAACAAGGGATTCATCACCAATCCAACATAAAGGAAAACATGCATTCCGGTATCCGGAAAGTACCCGTCACAGGTGCCGAAAACAAGGGAGGTCTGCGGTCATCGTGTCTAATCGTGTCTGGAATCGAAAAAGCCTGAAATTCCGATGTCTTGAAAACGTTGGAATTCCAGGCTTTTCTCGTCGGGTCGGCGGGATTTGAACCCGCGACCCCTTGACCCCCAGTCAAGTGCGCTACCAAACTGCGCTACGACCCGAACAGTGCAAAGCACCGAGAAAAAAGTTTAGCACAAATGAGGCAGTGCCACTACTATCGGCGTGGCGCAGAGAATATTGGGGACTGAGTTGCACAGGTAGAAACTTTGGAACAGCAAGTCAAAAGTGTCGAATAGCAGTGAAGTAATAACAAGCCGAATTCTGTAAATATGCCCAAATACCACAGGCCTCAACACCATCGTAAAAGCATGACCCTCGTCTTTTGCTGAAGACAAATCTCAACGAGGGGCGTCGATACAGATTTACCAATAAGAATGTGGTTCAGATTCAACAATAAAATATAAAAATAAAAAATGTGGGTCGCAATCTCAAAATAGACTCACGACCCACGATTCCCGGAACAGTATTATTTTTTTACTTTTTCTTCGACTTGCGCTCGCGGATGTGCACCGAGATCTGGATCGGGGTGCCTTCGAAGCCGAATTCCTCACGCAGCTGGCGCTCGATGTAGCGACGATAGCCATGCTCGAGGAAACCGGTGGCGAAGATGACGAAACGCGGAGGACGTGTCGACGCCTGTGTCGCAAACAAGATACGCGGCTGCTTGCCACCGCGCAACGGGTGCGGGTGGGCGGACTGGACGCGGCCGAGGAACGAGTTGAGCTTGCCGGTCGGTATGCGCTTGTCCCACGAGTCCAGCGCGGTGTTCATCGCCGAAAGCAGACGGTTGGTGTGCCAGCCGGTCTTGGCGGAGAGGTTGACACGCTGCGCCCACGTGACTTGGTCGAATTCCGTCTGCCACAGGCGTTCGAGGCGCTGACGGTCGAAGTCGTCCATCAGATCCCACTTGTTGAATACCAGCACGATGGCGCGTCCGGCGTCAACGGCCTGGCTCATCACTTTGAGATCCTGGTCGGAAATCGGCTGGGAAGCGTCGAACAACACCAGCGCAAGCTCGGAACGCTCGATGGCCGCCTGTGTACGCAGCGACGAATAGTATTCGGCGCCGGAAAGCTTGTGCAGACGACGCTTGATGCCGGCGGTGTCGATGAAGAGCCAATCCTCGTCGCCGATGCGGATGACCTCGTCGACCGGATCGCGTGTGGTTCCAGCCAGATCGTTGACCACGCTGCGTTCCTCGTGCGCCAGCTCGTTGAGCAGCGAGGATTTGCCCACGTTCGGCTTGCCGATCAGGGCAACACGGCGCAGGTTGGTCGGCGTCAGGAATCCAGAGGTCTTCTTGGCTTTTTTGAGTGTATCCACGGCCACGTCGAGCAGGTCGCCCACTCCCCTGCCGTGCATCGCGGAAATGCCGTAAGGCTCGCCCAGGCCGAGCTTCCAGAAATCGGCGGCGAGATATTCGTTGGAACCGTCGTCGATCTTGTTGACGGCCAGCACCACCGGTTTGCCGCTTTCTCGCAGCATTTTGACGATGCGTTCGTCTGTAGATGTAATACCAACTTGTCCGTCAACTACCAGCACTACAGCATCGGACAGCCCTACGGCCACCTGCGCCTGAGAGGCGATGGCGGACTCGATGCCCTCGACGTCGGTTTCCCAACCGCCGGTATCAACCAGTTTGAAGTCAGTTCCGGCCCATTCAGCGTCGTAGCTCACGCGGTCGCGGGTCACGCCTGGAGTGTCCTCCACGACGGCCGCACGACGACCGAGAATACGGTTGACCAACGTCGATTTGCCGACGTTCGGACGCCCGACCACAGCGAGTACTCCGACGGCCTTCTGTTTGGCCGCAGTATCGCCGTCAACCGTCTCGCCGGCAAGCAGCGCTTCGTCTTCCTCGTCAAGGTCGTAACCTTCGAGGTTCGCGGCATACTGCTTATACGACTGCTCTTCGGCGGCTGCATCGACCAGCGAAATGAGCTTGTCAAGCGTCTGCTCGAACGTCAAATCAGAGTTATCAACGGTCGTCACGCCATCGGCAGCTTCGAGAAAACTCGTGGCCTTGGAATCGGCTTTGTCACGGGCGATGACGTTATCGGCGCCAACGCCAGCCCCCGCAGCAGATTGCCCGGTACGCCGCGCCTGGCGGACTTCCGGGCGTGCCGTCAGAAGCACACGGACTTCCGCATTCGGAGCGACGACAGTGGTGATGTCACGTCCCTCGGCGACGATTCCAGCACCCTTCGAGAACGAATCAACGGACGCCTCGCGGTTGATATACGCCCGTTGCGCGGCAATCAGCAGATGCCGTACCGGTACGATATTCGAGACCTTCGAGACATGCGATGAGACGTTCGAATCACGAATCGCCTCGCTGATGTCCTCGCCGTCCACCAGAACCTTCGGATCGTCAGGATCAACCCCAATATCAAAATGGTCACCGGTGAACAGATCCCCCACCATTTCGGTAATGGCCTGCTCATCAACAACATCAGCATCCAAATCGGCACACTGCTTAAGGCACCACCAGGCTGCGGCGCGGTACATGGCACCAGTGTCGAGATAGGCATAGCCGAAATACTTGGCCAACGCCTTGGAAGTCGAGGATTTGCCCACGCCTGCGGGCCCGTCAATGGCTACTCGTATCACAGGCCTACCTCCTTGGCGAGCGAGCGGACTTCCGTCTGCGAAAGCACACGGTACGAACCCGGCTTCAGATCACCGAGCTTGATGGGTCCAATCTGCGTACGCACGAGCCGGCGCACAGGGAAGCCGACAGCTCCGAAGATGCGGCGGACAATGCGGTTCTTGCCCGAATGCAGCACGACCTTGACGATAGTCTGGTCACGCGAGGAATCGATAATGGCGCAATGGTCAAGCCTAATCAGTCCGTCGTCCAGGTTGACGCCTTGGGTGACCAGACGTCGGCAGATGTTGCCGCTGATGCGTCCGTCGAGCGTGGCGATATACGTCTTCTTGACTTCGTATCGGGGATGCATAACATGTTGGCTGAGCTCGCCGTCGTTGGTCATCAAGATGAGGCCTTCGGTTTCGTAATCCAAGCGCCCCATATGGAAAATGCGCTCGTATTTGTCGCCCACGATGTCGCGGAGCGTATAGCGACCCTTCGGGTCGTCCATGGTGGAAAGCACCTTCTTGGGCTTGTTCAGCGCCAAGGTGATGTGCTTGTTGTTGAGCCGAATCCTCGACCCATCGACTCGGATCTCCTGGCTCGAAGGGTCGACGCGGGTGCCGAGCTCGGTCACCAGTTCCCCGTCTACCTCCACCCGGCCTTCGGTGATGATTTCCTCACACTTGCGCCTCGAGCCGAAACCGGCCTGCGCCAAGAGTTTTTGAAGGCGAATTCCCTCATCGTAATTTTCGTGATGCGCCTTTTCGGCGTGTGAATATGCGTGTGGCATCGTTCTCCCAACGTGGCCTTGCGAAGCGTTCTCATACAACGTTTCGTCGCGTACTGAATTCGTTGTGTATCTACGTAATACTTTCTACATGAACACAACTAGACACTAGTATACAGTAATTACCGCCCTCTTGCTATCATATTGTGTTGTATGGCGGTCAATTTATATATAAAAAGGAATAATTGATGACGGAACAAAAAGCACAACACACAGGCAGCACGAATGGAAAGCCCATTTCGATTTCGGGTATTTTGGGCGAGCTCGTCGGCAGCTTCCTGATTTTTCTGGCTATTTATCTCGTTTCTGCGCTGAGCCCATCGCTCTATGGCCCTAGCGCGATTCTGATCGCTGCAGCCACGGGCCTGGCCTACGCTGCCATGACCTTCATCTTCGGCAAGTTCTCAGGTGGTCAATTCAACCCGGCAGTGACGTTGGCGGCAATGCTGACCGGCAAGACCAATTTCATCAATGGCATTTGCTACATCATCGCTCAGGTTCTTGGCGGCATCGGAGCTGGTGCAATAGTCAAGTTCGTGTTGCCGACTTCCAAGGCCGCTCCGGCCAAGATGTGGTTCGCGAACGCAGTCAACGGCTATGATCAGGGTTCCATTTCCTCCGCACAGCTGCAGCAGGCCGGCGTGAGTTTCGGCATTTTCTTCGCGATTATCGTCGAGGTCGTCGCCACGGTCATCGTGGTAGCCGCTTCGCTGCGTGCGATTGATGATGATGGCAAGGCTGCCAAGAACGCGGCGGCCATCATGGGCGTTGCATACGCGCTCGGTGTCACCTTCACCTATCCGATTACCGGTGCCTCGCTCAACCCTGCACGTGCCACCGGCATCGCCATCTTTGCCAACAACGCGGGTCTTGCCGTAAACCCGTTGAAGCAGCTCCTGATCTTCTGGATCTGCTCGATTCTCGCCGCGGCCGTCGTCGCCATCGTTGCCATCGTCGCGCAAATGCTTTCCAGCAAGCATGAGGAAGACGTTGAAGCTCTTGACGTAACAGCTGATTGGGAGAAGGACGACAACGATTCCAAGAGTGAAGACGCAGAACCTGAATCTTCTGAGCAGTCCGCTGATTTCCAAATGCCGTTCCTTGGCGATTCGAACAAGACTGAGGATTCAGCTACTCAGGCTGATGCTGAGAATGACGCAACCGTCGAAAGCATCAATTTCGGTGAAACCAAAGACTGATTGGATTGACTGACAACGATTGAAAAGCGTCGTTTACATCATCAGCCGAATACTGAAGTAAACGACCAGCAGTCCGATTCCCAGGGTGATGCCGATAAAGGCGTCGAATCCAACTGAACGGATTTTCCAAGGGCTTCGGTCTTTCAAAATCAATCTGATAAGTCCCGTGATGATGGCCGTCGCAGCGAATACCGCTGTGGCGGCCATCGTATGTCCAAGGCCTGCCAAGACAGCAGAAACGATGACCAGAACCAGCACTCCCCATTCGAACAGCGGTTTGCCTTCGTTCTTCTCGGAGACATACGGATGCTTGTGGGACATGGTCATTCCTTTTACGATAAAAATACCGGTACGTGAGCAAGTTTAGCCGCGTACCGGTATTTTAGTTTATGAAGTTATCGAAAGTTTGACGCGCAACCGCGTTTTTACTCGGTTCCACTCAGTTCAGCTGGGCTTCGCTACGCCCGACTCAGTGGAAGAAGTGTCGTGTTCCCGTCAGATACATCGTGATGCCACGCTTCTGTGCAGCTTCGATCACTTCTTTATCACGAATCGATCCGCCAGGCTGCACAATGGCCTTTACTCCGGCATCAATCAGAGCCTCGGCACCGTCTGCAAACGGGAAGAACGCATCAGAAGCGGCCACCGAGCCCTTCGAACGGTTCGCGCCATCAGCAAGCGTGTTGGCACGTTCGACGGCCAGATGGCAGGAATCGACACGGTTGACCTGCCCCATGCCGATGCCTACCGTCGCCTGGTCATGCGCCAGCAGGACAGCGTTGGATTTGACACAGCGAATCGCATGCCATGCAAAGACCAAGTCATTAAGCGTTTGTGTATCGGCGGCTTGACCGGAAACAAGTTTCCAATTTGCCGGGTTATCGCCTGGAGCATCGATTCGGTCGATGGACTGCACCAGAATGCCGCCGTCGATCTGACGGAACTGCATGTCGGTATGCGGCCGCTGCTCCACCTTGAGAATGCGCAGGTTCTTCTTGTGGGCTTTGAGCAGTTCCAGCGCCGCCGGCTCGTAATCAGGCGCCACGATGACCTCGGTGAAAATCGGACGCACGTTCTGAGCCATTTCTAGAGTCACCGTCGAGTTCGCTGCGATGACACCACCGTAGGCGCTCATCGGGTCGCAGGCATGGGCTTTGAGATGGGCTTCGGCAACGGTCTTGCCAATCGCGAGACCGCAAGGATTGTTGTGCTTGCAGACAGCCACGGCAATCTGCGGTGCGAAATCCCAGACCGCACGCCATGCCGCATCGGCGTCGACGTAATTGTTGTAGCTCATTGGCTTGCCGCCGAGCTGCTCGACATGCGCGAAACCGGTCTGGTCAAGCGCATCGACGTACAGGCTCGCCTGCTGGTGCGGGTTTTCGCCATAACGAAGCCCATGCGCATAGTCCCACGTACGAGTCAGATGTTCAGGGAACAGTGAAACTTCAGAGTCGATTTCAGCCTGCTTGTTCTCTTCCGCTTTGTCTGTATCTTGCGTGTCGGCAGAAGCGTCTTCGACAATGTTTGCTGGCTTCGGCCAGTGTCTACCGGTCCATTCGGCAATGGTAGCGTCGTAAGCTGCCGTTGTCTCGAACGCTTTGGCAGCCAACCAACGACGTTCTTCTGCCGAGAATCCGGTACCGTCGGCCACACGCCGGGCAGCCAACGCATAATCAGCAGGGTCGGTGATGACGGCCACGCTGGCACTGTTCTTCGCCGCACCACGAATCATAGAAGGTCCGCCGATATCGATTTTTTCGATGATATCGGCTTCATTCGCTCCTGACCGGACGGTATCGGCGAACGGATAGAGATTGACGATGACCATGTCAAACGGCTTGATATCGAGCGATTTGAGCTCTTCGGCCTGTGCCGGATTGGTCATATCGGCCAGGATTCCCGCGTGAATATGCGGGTCGAGCGTTTTGACCCGTCCCCCAAGGCTTTCAGGGAAACCGGTGACTTGTTGCACTTCGGTGACATCGACACCGAGCTCGGCGAGCCGTTTAGCCGTGGAACCGGTGGAAACGACTTCAGTACCGGCCTTAATAAACGCTTCAGCAAGTCCTTCGATACCGGTTTTGTCGTAAACCGAGACCAAGGCGCGCCGAATCCTGCGATTGGTTTCTGTCATCTGTTTCTCCCTTTGTTGCGGCGGTATTATGGGATTTCCGTCTCATCTTCCGGCGTTGAACCGGTAGCTGCTGATGAGGCTGAAGTAGTTGAGGCTGTGGAAACGGCATTGCCGATATCGCTATTATCGTCTGCACCATCATTTTCGTTGGCGTTCGTTTTGCCTTGGGCTCTCAGATAGCCGAAGAACAATCGCATGGCAAAGACCATGGCGACGACCACGACGGAGAGCAGCCAGGCGAACGAGAAGCCAAGGGCGGTGGGCAGGCATACCACCCGAGAGGAAGCGGCCGAATCCACGCCGACGTGGGCAAGACGGTGCTGTCCCAAAGCCCCAGAAGAGAGGCCGAAGAGGATATTCATCAGCAACGCCATCAAGGCGCTGGTAAGGAAGAAGGAAAGAATTGGGTAAATGAACTGGCCGATGATTCTGCCGATGTTCACCGGCTCTTCTGGTTTGCCGGCACCGATGGCGAAGCAGCGCGGCAAGAACAGTTCGACAGCACCGATAAGGAAGCCGCAAACGAGTGGAATCGATATGAAGCAGACGCGGAGGATGTCATTGGATACAGCTTGCGGGAATATCGCGAAAATCGGCACTGCTGGAAGGCCTGCAGCGTGGTCGTTCCATAACGTGAATGATGCGAGGTCTCCGATGGTGAAACCTGAACCGAACAGCCAGGAAATCGCCCACAGACAAAGGTTCGGCAGCCACGCCAAGGTGCAGATCGTGGTCATGATCCGGGAACCGGTCTGCATGTTGGCCAAGTGGAAGACACGTACCATAGCGCTTTGGTTGGTGACGACCCAAACCATCACCGTGATGAAGCCGATGGTCAGATAGCCCAGAAGCAGCGCAATCGTATTGGTGAATCCGAGTTTCAGGGCAATGGCAAGACGATCGGAGATGTTGTCGCGGATGAATGCGACGCACCGTTTCATCAATTTCGACTGCGGCAAAGCGCCACACAGGAAACCGACGGTGAAAACGATGGCCGTCTTGACCATGACCAACCAGATGGGGTCTTCAAGGATGACGGCGACGTTCTGCGTAAACACCCACATGATGGCCACCCACAGCAGCAGGCCCGTTACGTAGGCCTTGGGGCTTCCGGAAAGCACTTTGGTCAGCCATGCTATCAGCCAGACAAGCAAAAACATCAGGAAGAGCGGCACAATGCTCAATGTGATGGCCCCCGCTCGGAAACTCGCACCTTGACTCAGAAGCACAATTGCCAACGTCAACGGAACCGACTGGCCGGAAAGTGTGCCCCCGCCCTCTTCCATGGAGACAACCAGCAAAGTCAACGCCATGAAAAGCCCTAGGCACACCGTGAAAATCACGGATCCGCCAAGGGCTATCAGAACCCCTTTTATCCATGGCCGCTGGTTTTTGCTCATGCCTTGGAAGTACCGCCGTCCACCATCTTGCGAATCAGCTGCGCCGCCTGGCCGGGAGTCCTACCCACCGGAATTCCTGCGGCTTCGAGCGCTTCCTTCTTATCCTGCGCGGTTCCTTTGCCTCCAGAGACGATGGCGCCGGCATGGCCCATCTGCTTGCCTTCGGGAGCGGTGAATCCGGCGATATAGGCAACGACTGGCTTGGTCATATGCTCTTTGGCCCAAGCTGCAGCGTCCTGTTCGGCGTTGCCGCCGATTTCTCCGATCATGATGACGGCTTTGGTGGCATCGTCAGCTTCGAACTGCTGCAACGCTTCGACCAACGTCGTGCCGACAATGGGATCTCCACCTACTCCGATGCAAGCGGTGAAGCCGATGTCGGAGAGTTCGCCCATAAGCTGGTAGGTCAGCGTACCGGATTTGGAAACCAGGCCAAGTGGCCCCGAGGAAACGATGCCGTCGGGGATGATACCGAGATTGATGCCCTTGTCGTCGGAATCATTGGTCTCAGGAAGTTTCAGCAGTCCGGGGCAATTGGGCCCGATGATTCTGATGCCTTTTCGCAAGGCAAGTTCGACGCAATAGGCCGTGTCGGCCACGGGAATGCCTTCGGTGATGACGACAATGAGACCAATCCCGGCTTCGATGGCTTCGAGCATCGCGTCTTTTGCGAAACGTGGAGGTACGAAAATCACGCTTGCCTTGGCACCAGTGGCTTCCTTGGCCTCGCCACAGGTCGCATAGACCGGGACCGCGATATCGTCGCCGGTTTCATCGATATGGAAGGAAACGTTCTTACCGGCTTTACGCGGATTGACACCACCAACGATATTGGTACCCGCATTGAGCATACGAGCAGTATGGGTCATGCCTTGGTGGCCAGTCATTCCCTGAACGATGACCGGGGCATTGTCTTCGATGAAGAGTGTCATTTCGTGGCCTCCTTAGCGGGCTTGGCGAGCCTTGCGGCCTCTTGTGCCGCTTCCTCCATGGTGCCACTGACGTGGATGTTGGGATTATGCGCGTTTTCGAGTATCTTGAGGCCGACCTTTGCGGCGTTGCCGTCGAAACGAACGACAATCGGTTTGGAGACATTCAGCTTCTCGAGCGCTTCAAGGATGCCGTGGGCCACCTCATCGCATGCGGTGATACCACCGTAAACATTGACGAACACCGATTCGACTTGCGGGTCGGAGAGCACGATGGAAAGGCTGGTGCTCATGACCTCTGACGAAGCCCCTCCCCCGATATCGAGGAAGTTCGCCGGTTTCACGCCGGTTCCCTGATCCTCTCCTGCACCGGAGACGGCATCGAGTGAGCTCATCACCAGGCCTGCACCGTTGCCGATGACACCGACTTCGCCTTTCAAATGTACATAATGCAACCCGTGTTCTTTGGCTTTCTCCTCGAACATATCGGTGTGGGTGGTGTCAGCGAAACGTTGCCATCCGTCGTGACGGAATGCAGCGTTGTCATCCAAAGAAATCTTGGCATCAAGCGCACAAAGCTTCTTTGAAGATTCGTCATCCGGATCGCCGATTTTGGCCAGAGGATTGATTTCGACCAAGGTCGCGTCGTTGTCTTTGAAGCATTTCCACATCTTCAAAAGCACGTCTGCGGCCTGATCGACATCGGCATGGTAAAAACCAATGGATTCGGCCATTTTACGGGCGGCATCCAAGTCGAAATCCTGCAGGGCGCTGATATGCAGGCGCTTGACCGATTCAGGATGTTCTTTCGCGATTTCCTCGACTTCGGTGCCACCGTTGGCCGTCGCGAGAACGTCGAAATCCCGGGAGGACCGATCGAGGGAAATCGAAACGTAATACTCATGGAGCACGTTCTTGGCCTCGGCTACCAGAACGCCGTTGACCTTGTGGCCGCGAATCGTCATCGGCAAAATCTGCTCCGAGGAAAGAATGGCTTCATCCTGCGTTTTCGCGAGCTTCACTCCGCCTGCCTGACCACGATGTCCGGTGCGGACCTGCGCTTTGATGACGCAAGGATAGCCGATTTCGTCAGCCGCCTCGGCAACCTCATGGGAATTCTGGGCGAATATTCCCTTGGGGGTATCGATGCCTTGTTCCGCAAGCAGCTGCCGTGCCTGATATTCATAAAGATCCATGGAATCCTCTTATCCGATAAATGCTCATTCAACCTATGCGTTAGACAACTGACAATCGGCGTCAGGCTGGCATAGTGACCAATGAGCTGATTGGCATATCTCCCAGATCGCTGCGTCCGGTAAGGCCGATAAGCTCCATCACAAAGCTGAAACCGACGACCTCGCCACCTGCCTTGACGATCAGGTCTGCAGCAGCCTTTGCTGTGCCGCCTGTAGCAATCAAATCATCGACGATCAGCACCCTGTCGCCAGGCTTGACCGCTTCTTTTTCGATTTCGACCTTTGCCTCACCGTATTCAAGCGAATAGCTTTCACCGATGGTTTCAGGAGGCAGTTTTCCGGCCTTGCGCACCGCGAGGAAACGCTTGCCGAGTTTGGCCGCCAGCGGCGGGCCAATGAGGAATCCTCGGGCTTCCAGACCAGCGATATAGTCAAAGGAATCCGCAGGAACCGGCAGTGCCAATTCAAGCGCCTTGATCATGATAGAGAATCCGCGTGCATCGGCAAGCACCGGAATGAAATCACGGAACAGCACACCCTCTTTCGGGAAACCGGGGATGGTGCGAATGAGCGAAGCCATGTATTGTGCATCCTCTGCACCGACCTTGCCGAGCTCTGTGATGGTGATATCCGATTGTGTCATGAGCAAGCCTTACTGCCTAGTGGCCATTAATTACTGAATTTTTGGAACCGTACTTTCGTTTCGGCCCCACACCTATGAACGAGGAATTACTTGGTTTCCCCGCTGTCTTCTTCAGCCTTGGCATCTTCCTTGGAAGAATCTTCGGCAGAAGCATCGTCCGCGTTTTCCTCATCGTCATCCGACGTTTGTTCAGTTTCGTCGTTTTCACTGTCGCCATCGAAGGGCTTTTGTGCCTGATTATCAGATGATGACGTCTGGTTCTCAGTGGTGTCGGCATCTTCTGCGTCATTGGCGGAATCCTCATCGTCGCTGACGATCGGGTTACCGTCTTCGTCCACTTCGTCATCATCGATGTAGGCCGGACGCTCATATTTCTTGCTGATGGCGCGGAAGATGAAACGCATCTTCGAGCCTTCGGAATCGATGACGATCTCTTCATACTTGGTATCGACGGAAACGACTTTACCGATGATGCCACCGATGGTCTGCACCAACTCACCGGGCTGCAGCGAAGTGCGGAAATCCTGGACTTTCTGCTGCTGTTGCTTCGATTTGCGCGATTGCCACCACATCACGGCAATCATCAAGATAATAAAGACGAAAAGAATGATCGAATTGCCACCACTCACAGGGAACTCCAATCGGACGAAACGTTACATACGGACTTGCTGAAGATGCCAAACTCGCTGATATCTACATACCTACCGTATCGGATTTTAGAATAACTTGTTGACATCATCTTTCGGTGTCAAGCCCAGATGTTGCCACGCTTTTTGCGTCGCGACCCTGCCTTTCGGCGTACGTACCAGGAACCCTTCGCGTACCAGATACGGCTCGCAGACGGTTTCCACCGTTTCGGATTCCTCGCCTACCATCGCCGAAAGATTGTTGAGGCCGACCGGGCCGCCGTCAAAATTCTTGACGATGGCATTCAAAACCGCCAAATCAAGCCGGTCAAGACCTTCGGAATCAATCTGATAGAGCTCCAATGCCGCCTGGACGTCGTCGGGGCCAATCTCATCGAGGTCGTGGACGATAGCCCAGTCACGGACACGCCGCAGCAGACGGTTGGCAATACGAGGCGTGCCGCGGCTGCGCAGGGAAAGCTGCCGGGCGCTGCCGTCGGCCAGATTGATGCCGAGCACGCCAGCGCTCCGTTCGATCAACCGTTCCAGCTCCTCATGCGGATAGAAATCCAGATGAGCGGTGAACCCGAAACGGGCACGCAACGGAGAAGGCAGCATGCCCTCGCGTGTGGTGGCGCCTATGACGGTGAAACGAGGCAATGTCAGCGGAATGGAGGAAGCGCCAGGCCCTTTGCCGACCATCACATCGACACGAAAATCCTCCATGGCGATATACAGCAGCTCTTCCGCCGGTCGCGGCAAGCGGTGAATCTCGTCGATAAAGAGCACTTCACCTTCGTCGAGAGAGCTCAGAATCGAAGCCAGATCGCCGGCATGCTGAATCGCGGGGCCAGAAGTGACGCGAATGGGCACCTGCAACTCGTTGGCCACAATCATCGCCAACGTGGTCTTGCCAAGTCCCGGAGGGCCGGCAAGCAGGATATGGTCCGGCGGCACGTCGCGTTTCCTTGCGGCATCGAGGAAAAGCTGTAGCTGCGCCTTGAGCAGCGGCTGACCGATGAAACCTTCCAGTGCTCGCGGGCGAAGTTCCTCATCGCTGACCGGTTCGTTACCGATGGGTTCGGAGGAAATCATACGCAACGATTGCTCGTCGACTCCCTTATTGGATTGTGGTCCGTTGGTCTCTGCCATGATGATTTAGCGCCCCCGATCCAAAGATGTCAATGCCAGTTTCAGAACTTTGGGAATATCCGAATTCTGTAGTGGAGTCTCGATGCCATTGTCTTTGCAGACCTTGGTGACGGCGTGAGCCGCGTCATTTTCCCGCCATCCCAAGGAAACAAGACCTTCGATGACCTCTGTGGTGCCCGCATCGTATTCTGGTTCGGCTGAGGCTCTCCCGCTTTCGATTTCATCGAGGTTGATGGAGCCGCGCAGCTCAAGGATGATTTTTTGCGCGCCTTTTTTGCCCAAGCCCGGAGCCTTTGCCAGTGCTGCTGCGTCTCCGTCCATAACGGTTTTCGCAAGCTTGTCCGGCGGAAGCGTGGAGAGCAACGACAACGCCACACGCGGGCCGATGCCGCTGACCTTCTGCAATTGCAGGAACATGCGTTTTGAAGATTGTGATAGGAATCCGTATAACGCGATGGCATCTTGCGAGACGTTCAGTGAAGTAAACACTTTGGCTTCCTGACCGGAATGCAACGCGGAAAGTTCGGCTGCAGGCATACGCACTTCGAAACCGATGCCGTTGACGTCAATCAAGGCGGAGACATCCCCGACGCCTTCCACCCTGCCGTTGAGCATCCCTATCATTGCCACTCCAAGCCGTTGAACTGTGCCGATTGCTCGGTACAAAGCGTATATTTGCCAATACTGCGCAAATCAAGAAAATGCAAGGGCCTAAAACCAAGAACCCAAGCATTTTCAATATTCGAACATCTGTTCGATAGCTTACATGCCCCTATCGACGCTGTGGCGTTTCTTGGCGTGCTGCTGAGCCTGGGCCCATTGGCGTTGGGCCAGAGTCAGATGTTGCTCACGTTCCCCGCCTTGAAGCGCGCCGGACGGCCGCAACGCATGGCATATCGCCTGTGCCAAGGCATCGGCGGCATCGGCAGGTTCCGGAATCTTGTTGAGGTTCAGAATGCGCGCGACCATGCGTTCCACCTGGATCTTTTCGGCTCGTCCGTTGCCGGTAACGGCCATCTTGGCTTCCGTCGGCGTGTGCAAAGCCACGGGAATGCCACGTTGAGCCGCCGCCAGCATGGCTAGCCCGGCCGCCTGAGCGGTGCCCAGTACGGTGTTGCGGTTCTCCTGAGCGAACACGCGTTCGATGGAAACCGTATCAGGCGAAAACCTGTCGATTTTAGAGACAAGTCCGTTGTAGATGGCCAGCAGGCGCAGATCCTGCGAAATATGCGGGTCACTGCGCACGACATCGACGTGAACAAAAGAAAGCCGGCGCGATGCGTCGGCTTCAATCACACCGACCCCGCAGCGTGTAAGCCCGGGGTCGACGCCAAGAATAATCACAGCGGATTACTCCTCTGCATCCAGCTGTTCCATAACCTCATCCGAGGCGGTCCAGTTGCTGTAGATGTTCTGCACATCGTCGAGGTCATCGAGGTTGTCGATGAGCTTGGAAACCTTCTGTGCATCCTCAAGGCTCAAATCAACCTCGGTCTTGGGAATCATCACCAGATCGGCCGAATCATAGTCGATGTTGGCCTTCTGCAGCGCCTCGCGCACTGCAACCATATCTTCGGGAGCGGTGACGACGACATAGACCTCGCCCTCGTCACGCACATCCTCGGCACCGTCTTCGGCCGCGAGCTCGAACAGCTTGTCATAATCAAGCCCTTCGGAAGGAACCACGATCTGGCCCTTGCGCTCGAAGTTGAAGCTCACGGAACCGGAGGTGGCCAGCGAGCCATTGCCCTTGGTCAGTGTGGAACGCACTTCGGCGGCCGCACGGTTGCGGTTGTCGGTGAGGCACTCGATGATCAGGCCCACGCCCGCAGGCGCATAGCCTTCGTAAGTGATGCTCTCGTAATTGGCGGCACCGGCTTCGGCGCCGGACCCACGCTTGATGGCGCGCTTGATGTTGTCGGACGGCATCGAGGACTTCTTGGCCTTGACGATGGCGTCGTAAAGCGTCGGATTGCCGTCGGGGTCGCCGCCGCCCAGACGTGCTGCGATTTCGATGTTCTTGATGAGTTTGGCGAACAGCTTGCCGCGCTTCGAATCGATGGCGGCCTTCTTGTTTTTAGTGGTCGCCCACTTGGAATGCCCTGACATATTGCTCCTAGCAGGTATACGAATACGTTAAACGTAACAATTTTAAAGCGGTTTCACGACAATACGCGGGCGTAGACCTCCAGAACCCGATCGGCCACCACCGGCCAGTCATATCGTTTGGAACGTTCAAAGCCCGCCTGCCGCAAGTGTTCACGACGCTCCGGATTGTCCAGCAGCGAAATTATCTGCCGGGCACAATCATGCCCATCACCGTTGGCAAACAACGCCGCATCGTCGCCGTCCTGTGCGACGGCCGCGAAGGCATCAAGGTCACTGGATACCACAGCGCACGAGGCGGCCATGGCCTCCACCAATACGATGCCGAAGCTTTCTCCCCCGGTTTGTGGGGCGACGTAGACATCGAGCGATTTGTAGAACCGGGCTTTGTCTTTATCGCTGATACGACCGAGGAATTCGAAGCGTTTGGACAACATTCCGCTCGGATCGACCTTGCCGAGAATCTTCAGTGCGTCCTGCTCCCCCGTGCCGGCACAAAGGAAGCGTGCCGAAGGGTAGCGTTTGATGATGTCATTTGCAGCGCGCGCGAAAACGGAGAATCCCTTGCGGGCCTCCCCCATGCGTCCCAAGAAGCCGATGGTCGGTCGTTCTGGAGTGCCAAGCCAAGCGGCTTTGGGCTGGGCGGTGGCAAAGAACTTGCAATTGATGCCATTGGGAATGACATCATATTCGATATCGCGCGGGCCGTAATGGTCGACCACCTGCTTGGCGGCCTCGGAAACGCAAATACCCGCCGAAAGTGGTGAGAGATACTGCCTTAAATAACCTTGGAAAAACCGCAGAACCAACGGATACGGGTCGAAAGCCGCATGGAACGTCCCGACGAACGGCGGATGGTGAATCATGGTAAGCGGCTTGTGACTCAGTGACGGGCATTCGGGCTCATGCAGATGAACGATATCGAAATGACCCTGCTTGACCCATCGGCGCGCACGCGGCCCGACGAAACCGAAATAACTCAGGCGTGCAACGGAACCGTTGTATGGAATGGAAAACGAGGAATCGTTGGTGGTCACCCAAAGCGGCATATCCCTGGTGCGTCGGCCCGGAGCCAGCACTTCCACTTTATGGCCGCGTTTCATCAGTTCTTCGGCGAAATCGCGGATATGGAACTGCACTCCGCCAGGAGTCTCGAACGAATACGGCGAGATGATGCCAACATTTAGTTTCCTGCCGTGAAGCGGGTCCGGGCGCTGGTTGGTTCCATCGTTTTCTACATAGGACATGATTCTTTATTCTGCCATAGATTCGGTATTTCGACGTGTGTTTCCGGTTCAATCATTATAGAGACAATAATCACGTTGTGGTTTTCGTTGATTGTATCGGGTTATCGTTTTTATCGGTTTTTGTTGATTTGCTTGAGCTCGGCCATTACTTCGTCGGGAACATCCTTGAGACGCGAGATATCCAGGTCCTCGATGAATATCGGCTGGAGCATGTGCCAGTCCTCAGGATGAGCGGAGATATCACGGCTCCATACGTCGACCCATGCCTGGCTGATGGCGTGGATGGCCTCTTCACACGGCAGGCTGCGGAAGCGGTCAATATCCACTGGTGCGCTGATATCGACGACGTACCCATAACGGATGCCGGCCTTGCGTCGGGCTTCGCCATGAAGTTTCTCGCGGTACATGTTGACGACGAACAACGGCTTGCCGGTGTCCAGCGCCAATGTTGCCGGCCCCCGTGCGACGCGAATGGTGGAGCCGAAGGCATGGACGAATTCGCCATGACGGCTGAGGTCCCTGTCGGCAAGCAGCGGCACCAAAACGTGTGGCTTGGCCAGCGCATCTTCGAGTTTCTCAATAAGATGCGGCTGACCGGTGAGCAGCACGGTGATATCCATACGTTTGCGGATTTCGATGAACGTGTCGAGCAGTTTTTGGTTTTTCAACCGTTCCGCCGTAACGGTTACGGGTGCGAGCACGTTGGCCGCAAGAAACCCTTCGTAATCCCAGTTGCCCTGATGACTGATGGCCATGGGGGCACTGCCCGGATTGTCATGCACGAGTTCCTTGCAAATCGGTAGTCCCGGCCCGATCGGCCTGGCACGGGCGAGAAGCCGTTCGTCAGAATGGCCGCCTACGGTCATCGCCTCTGCGAAATAGGTGAAATAGGAACGCATACCATGAAGGCTGGCTTTGCGAACCGCTTTTTCGCTTACCGTGCCGTCTCTGGATTCAAGGACATGACGAAGATTGCGTTCGAGTTGCTTTACTCCCCCGATATGCAGGAACCAACACACGTTTGCTGCGAACAGGAACAGGCCTCGCAACAATGGTTCTGGGATAATCCTCGGATGTTTGGCAAGAAATACCAGGAAATTATCGAACATAGGTGTAACAGATCTTTCGGATATTCAAACGGATTCGAAAACGTTGCCACGCTTACCATACAGCGCGATCGCCATAATGTATTACGTAAAGTATAGAACTTTAACAAAGACGGGAAATCCAATAGAATCGATAAAGCCTGTCTCGCATGTCATAAGGAACATGTAAGGCAGGCTTTACACTACTTTCAGATTGCGCCGTCCGCTTTCATCTGCCGACGTACCTCGAAGATGCGCTGGAAAACGGTAATCGTGCCCAACACGGCGAGAACGACAATGAAGGCCATAAGCCAACGAGGATCGCCGAAAACGCCACTCAAGAGCATGCCGACAAGAATGATGACCAAGCGGTCGCTTCTGGTGGCGATGCCATTTTTGGCTTCATAACCCACCGATTCGGCACGGGCACGGGCGTAGGAGGTGACGAACGAGGTCATCATCGCATACATCGACGCCCCGATACCGATCCAACCGATCACGTCATCCATATCGATGGAACCGGAGGCGATCGACATGCCACCGTGCAACAGGAAATACAGCACTACGGCGAACAGCACGGCCCAATCGGCGATGCGGTCAAGCGTCGAATCGAGGAAGGCGCCGAATTTGGTACCGCCCGTGGTCAATGCCGCCACCGAACCGTCCAGCGAATCGAATGCCGCAAGAATGGCCATCAGTATGGAGCCAGGAATAAGCCAGCCGGTGATTCCCGTGGCGATGGCCACGAGAATCGTACCGACGGCTCCGATAACGGTCACTGCGTTCGCCGTGAGCCCCATCGCCACCAAGAGCTTAGCGATAGGCGCGATGAGGCGTTTGAACGGTGGTCGTAGTTTTTCGAGCATGCTTACGCTTTCCTCAGCAGCTTTCTCTTACTTGGTCGCTTGAGCGAAATCGTCGGCATTGTTGACCTGAGCGCGAGACTTGATGACCTTCAGAATGTCGGCCTTGGCCGTCTCGACGGGCACGCCGTTCAGCTGGCTGCCGTCGCGGAAGCGGAAACTCACGGCATTCTTGTTGACATCGTCTTCACCAACGATCAGGGTGAATGGCACCTTGGACTTGGAGGCGTTGCGAATCTTCTTGCCGAAGCGGTCGTCGGAGGTGTCCATCTCGCAGCGCACCGTCTCCTGGGTCAGGGAGTCGATGAACTTCTGAAGATGAGGCGCGAACTCATCGGCCACCGGAATGCCCGTGACCTGAACCGGGGCAAGCCAGACCGGGAAGGCACCGGCATAGTGCTCGAGCAGAATGGCGAAGAAGCGCTCGATGGAGCCGAACAGGGCACGGTGAATCATCACCGGGCGCTGGTGGGTGCCGTCCTTGGCGATGTACTCGAGCTTGAAGCGCTCGGGCAGGTTGAAGTCGAGCTGGATGGTCGAGATCTGCCAAGTGCGGCCGATGGCGTCGCGGGCCTGCACCGAGATCTTCGGGCCGTAGAACGCGGCCCCGCCCGGATCGGCCACGAGGTCGAGTCCGGATTCCTCGGCGACCTCACGTAGCGTCTCGGTGGCTTCCGTCCAGATTTCGTCGGAGCCGACGAACTTCTTCTCGTCCTTGGTGGAAAGCTCGAGGTAGAAGTCGCTCAGGCCGAAGTCACGCAGCACCTTCAGCACGAAGTTCAGGATGGACTTGAGCTCGTCCTTCATCTGCTCGCGGGTGCAGTAAATATGGGAATCGTCCTGCGTCAAACCACGGACTCGGGTCAGGCCGTGGACCTCGCCACTCTTTTCGTAGCGGTAGACGGTGCCGAACTCGAAGAGGCGCAGCGGCAGTTCCTTGTAGGAGCGCTGGCGGGACTTGAAGATGAGGTTGTGCATCGGGCAGTTCATCGGCTTCAGGTAGTAGTCGAAGCCCTTCTTGGTGATGTTGCCGTCCTCGTCCACCTCTTCGTCCAGGTGCATCGGCGGGAACATGCCGTCCTTGTACCACTGCAGGTGGCCGCTGGTCTCGTAGAGGCCGCCCTTGGTAATGTGCGGGGTCTGCACGAAGCTATAGCCGGCCTTGCGGTGCATTTCGCGGGAGTAGTCTTCCATGGCGTTGATGATGGCGCCGCCCTTCGGGTGGAAGACGGGCAGGCCGGGTCCGATCTCCTCCGGGAAGGAGAACAGGTCCATTTCGGCGCCAAGCTTGCGGTGGTCGCGCTTGGCGGCCTCCTCCATACGAGCCTGATAGGCCTTCAGATCTTCCTTGGAAGCCCATGCCGTGCCGTAGATGCGCTGCATCGACGGGTTGTGCTCGTCTCCGAGCCAGTAGGCGGCGGCGGTACGTTCCAGCTTGAACGCCTTGATATAACGGGTGTTGGGCAGGTGAGGCCCCTGGCAGAGATCCTTCCAGACGATGTTGCCATCGCGGTCGAGATTGTCATACATTGTGATTTCGCCCTGATTCGGCACCTCGGTGCCGACGGTCTCATCGATGTCTTCCTTCTTTTTGCCGATGAGCTCAAGCTTGTAAGGCTGGTCGACCTCTTCTTTTCTGGCTTCGTCTTCGCTCACCACGCGGCGGCGGAAGGACTGCGAGGACTTGATGATTCGCTTCATGCGCTTGTCGATTTCCTTCAGATCGTCAGGGGTGAAGGGCTTGTCGACGTCAAAATCGTAATAGAAGCCATTTTCGATGGCCGGACCGATGCCGAGCTTGGCATCCGGACGAATCTCCTGAACGGCCTGCGCCATGACGTGGGTGGCGGAGTGGCGCATGATGGCCAGGCCGTCCTCACTGTCCAAAGTGATGGGTTCGACGGTATCACCGTCATGAAGCGGAGTGTAAAGGTCACGAGGCTTGCCATTGAGACGAACGGCGATGATGTTCTTGTCATCTGCGAAAAGATCGGTGCCGGTCTGCGTGGCTTCCACCTCCTTTGCTTCGCCGTTGAGTTTGATGGAGATGGTTTGTTCAGCCATGGTTATGTGTCCTTTGCTTTCAGGGCCCGCGTTACTAGGGGCAGGCCGGGACGGAAATCAACAGTGCCAACGATATGGGTTATGCGCGACATACGAAGATAACTATGCATCTTCAAGATTACTTACTGTGCGGGGTTCTGGGATATACCTTATTCGGGACGCTCCTTGGCCGCTCGGCCGTGTCTTACGCCCGAACAAGGCATATCCCAGAACCCCAATCAGGATTGATAAAGAATAAAATAAATTTCAAAGCGTGGATAGGATTCGGTGGCACTGCCGTGATAAGAAGGGAATGGAGCGGACAACGGGACTCGGACCCGCGCTCTCGACCTTGGCAAGGTCGCGCTTTACCAACTAAGCTATGTCCGCAAAAGACAACAGTCTGAAAATATACAGGTACATTATTCATCGCGCAAGTCACCGGCGCGTCCTGGAAAAGGCATCCATTTTACGCGGAATTCGACAGACTTCAACAGACGAACATCATGCCAGCGATATTCCCGAAAGTCCAGCGATTCCATCATGCCCGAAAATTTAGCAGCAACAAGATTCCGGTAGAAGTGTTGCCGATGAATTGCGGAGCATGCCGCAGGCTTATCACAACGAACGAAGGAAATATCTTCCGGTGCGTCGCGAAGCCACCAACATGGTGTTATTGCCCATCTCACGCCAGCCATCATCCGCATTCTGACGGAATCCGGAACTTGCGGCCAATACCCCCAACCCATGGTTCTTGTCGTCTCTGATATCGCGGAAACGCATGGCTGAGTAGTCGTCACCCTGACCGGTCCAACCATAATCATTGTAGAACTCTATGATCTCCGGCAAGGTCTTTCCTCCACGGCCGGCCTCAACGGCAACCATTTCCTCGGCGTCACGCACAATGCAGTTGTAGCTTGAAGTCGGATAGGTCTCGCGCAACTTTGCGATAGCATGCAACACGGCATCACTTAGGTTCATGTCCTGCCGGACATACCCGACTATGACGGCGAAAAAGATCGCCGAGTCACTGTGGATGCTGATTGATTCGACAATGTCGCGATCCACTTCAAAATCAGGATTATCAAGAATATTGACATTGTCCGCATCGACGATATGTCCATTGTGTATGAATTCAATGCCATCGAGCGCAAACGGCTGCAGATTTTCCATGACCCCGGCGATGCCAGGGCTTCCCCAGCGGAAATGCCACAGTGCCGACTGCGCGGGTATGTCCGCCAAAGAGGAAAACACGGGATCAACACAGGCGGCAACCGTGGTGTGGTAAGTCCGGTCATCCGACAATTGGGATGCCCCGTCACCCGCGAAGCCTTTCAAGGACGCGCCCCAGCCGTCCTTATGGATCTCACTAAGCCTGCGAAAATCCGCGGTATCGGCCTCCCCCAGAATATCCTTCAAACTCAATTCAGCCGCATTGACGCAATATCCAAGCAATCTGCACATGGCTGCCAACTATAATTGCATTGTTCGAGAAAAGGCCGGCTCAGGTCATAATAACCTGCCAAGTTTCCTGATCAAGAGGTATCCGTGAAATAACAAAAACCCGAATTTGTGTAAAGCCGAAATCGTCACACCGATTGTTTTGTCAACGTTGTTTGACTTCCTGAGGTTTCCGATATAAGTCGGGTTCTACGTAGATTTCGAAACGATAGAACGGCAAGGCCTCGCGCACTGCCGATTCGATCTTGTTGATAGTTTCGACATCGTAGTCACGGTCGAGCTTGGATGTCTGCACTTTCAGACACAGCAGGATGTCGTCTTCGGCCATGTGCATGGCCTGGATGTTGATGAGACGGTCGACGCCGGGAGTTCTTTCAACGGCTTTACGTATTCGAACAACCATTTCTGGTTCGACAGCTTCGCCAATCAACAACGAACCCGATTTGAAGCCGAGTGCCACGGCTCCCAGAATCAGAATCACACCGACGCACATGCCGCCTATCGCGTCCCAGATCTCATCACCGGTGACCAAGGCCATGGCGATGCCCAATCCCGCGAACACCAAACCGATCAAGGCAAGCGTGTCCTCCATCATCACCGAGGCAAGTTCCGCGCTCTTGGTCTTGCGCCAGAAATCGAACAGATTGAGATGGCCGACTTTGAGTGTTTCCATACGTTCGCGAGCTTCGCGTATCGAAGTATGCAGGCCGAAGCCTTCCAAGCAGGCAGATACGACGATGACCGCCAAAGAAGCCAACAGTTCGATGGACTCTACGCCCCGTGGCATGGAACCGTTGGTGAGCTTGACCAGCTTTTCGAAGCTCTGCGACGACGAGAACCATCCGCCTACGAAGAACAGCAGCGTGGCCACCAGGAATGAAGCAAGATATTTGGCACGATACAGGCCGAAGGGATGGTCCTTGTCCGATTTCGCAGCGGCTTTGCCGCCGACCATGAGCACCAGTTCGTTGGCACAGTCGGCGACGGAATGCACCGCCTCGGAGAGCATGGCCGAAGACCCGGTAAACGCCGCCGCAAGCCCTTTGGCCACCGCCACGCCGACATTCGCCAACAGCGCCGTCTTCACCGAATTGCTTGCCATTTTGTCCCCTAGTCCAAAAATCTATGAATCACTGCATCAGAATGTAGTCTTTAAAAAATAATAACCCGTGACAAGATATAAGCATGAAAAAGAAGCTGAAGAGAAAGTGGGTGATGCTGGAATCGAACCAGCGACCCCTTCCGTGTGAGGGAAGTGCGCTAACCGCTGCGCTAATCACCCGATTGGCATTCAATTATGAAAGAAAAACCGGAGTTTCCTCCGGCTTTCGTGGGCGATACAAGATTCGAACTTGTGACCCCTTCCGTGTCAGGGAAGTGCGCTAGCCTCTGCGCCAACCGCCCAGGTTGTTTGGATTCAGGACTTACATCCATCTTCCGAGGTGGGTACGAGAGTCGAACTCGTCTATACGGCTTTGCAGGCCGCTGCCTAACCGATTGGCTAACCCACCGTAAGGTCGTGTACAACTCCTCGGACCTAGAGCGGACAACGGGACTCGGACCCGCGCTCTCGACCTTGGCAAGGTCGCGCTTTACCAACTAAGCTATGTCCGCAAAGCTTTCAATGAATTCATTCGTTGTGAATTCCTTCACCGAAGCACGAGAGATAACTATATATGCTTTTGCCCGATTTGACAAATGGCTGCGTGTCGCCGCGGAATACCAATATATTTCCCACCTAATTAGGCAATACCACAGGATTTAACAGAGCGGCGGTTTCTACTCCCGTAGATGAAACTCATTCACCGATGGCATAAGCCCTCAAATTTCAAGGTTTCCAGCAGCTACATTAGGACTCATGACTACAGATGCGAAAACAACGAAGCCTATCATGGTTTGCGCTTTCGAAGGCTGGAACGATGCCAGCCAGGCGGCCACAAACGTGATTCGTCATCTGGTGGCTTCCTACGAGTCCCGGGAAATCCGGCACATTCGCACCGACAGCTATTACGACCTGCAATCCGCACGCCCCATGATCTGCCATGTCACCGGCCAGGCACGCATCATCTGGCCGCAAACGACCTTTTATGAGATCACGGTTGCGCCCGGAACCCACATCTACGCCCAGATCGCACCCGAACCCAATTACCGCTGGATCGATTACTGCCGCAACTCGCTGCGTATCGCCGACGAGCTGGATATCAGCGAAATCGTAACCTTGGGATCAATGTTCGCCGACTGCCCGCACACCCGGCCGCTGCCCGTCGAGGAATCCGCGTTGCGACGCAGCGAATCAAGCATCCGCGGCGGCGCCGTCAAAGACTCGGAAAACCGCGAGAAAGGCAGCAACCCTTACGACGGGCCGGTCGGCATTCCCACCGTGCTCGATATGCTCGCCGAGCAGGAAGGGTTCGACACGAACTCGATGTGGGTCTCCGTGCCCCAATACCTGGCCGGTGACGAATGCCCGCAGGGCACCTTGCAGATCTTGCAGCGCCTTTCGCAGATGCTCGGCGTCCAGCTCAACGTCGGAACCCTGCCGAAGCAATCGGTGATGTGGAAAGCACAAGCCGATGTGCTCGCCAACTGCAACGACGACCTGAAACTTTATATCCGTCATCTTGAGGACAAATACGATCTCGACCAGCAGCTTGACAAGTTGAGTGGCGGAACCGTGCCTCAAGGAGACCAGATTGCACAGGAAGCCGAAGAATTCCTTTCACATATCGAAGACTGAATCGGCCGAGTGCATATCTGAGTAAATCAAAGCCTAATAATTCATATCAAAAATGCCTGCCGTTGTATATTCGGCAGGCATTTTGCTCGTTGATATTGCACTCATATCAAACGATATCAAGCAAATACATCAAGCAATATCAGACAAACCAAGATAACATCAAATTATCGCTGTAATCGGTTGAATCATGGAAGAAACGGCCTGCGCGGCGGCCGGTGAAGCCTGAAGCACGCCGGCGATCAAGAGAATCGCGACGATGACGGCGATGACGATACGGTAGATTGCGAACGCCTTGTAGGAGAACGTCGACACGAATTTCAGGAACGCGATGATGACGATATAACCGACAAAGAAGCTGACGACCGTCGCAGCCAAGGTCGCGCCCCAGCCAGGGAAATTCGGCTCGCTTTGGTAATCCCCGACGGCTTTGACGGCTTCCAGAATGCCTGAGCCAAAGACGGCCGGAATGGCCATGATGAAGCTCACCCGCACCGCGTCCTCACGCGTATAGCCCATTGCACGGCCGACGGTAATGGTACCGCCGGAACGGGAGACGCCAGGAATCAGCGCCAGCATCTGGCCGACGCCGAAAAGCAGTGCTTCTTTCCAGTTCATTTCACGAACGGTCTTACGTTCGGGGAATTCCGCGTCGACGAACCAAAGGAGGATACCGAAAAGCAACAGCACGGTGACGGTGATCCACAGGTTGCGCAACGTGGTCTCGATGGTTTTCTGGAAAAGCAAGCCCGCGATAAGGATGGGCATGGTGCCGATGATGATGTACCAGCCGAACGTGGCGTCGCGGTCGCCTTTGCCGAGACGGGATTTCCAATCCTGGCCATTATGCCCGAAAAGGCAGCCGAACCAGTGCGAAAGAATATTGACGATATCATGGCGGAAATAGAGGATGACCGCCAGTTCGGTGCCAAGCTGGATGATGGCCGTGAACGCCGCTCCCGGGTCGGAATGCAGCATCAGCTCGCCGACAATGCGGATATGGGCGCTTGATGACACCGGAAGATATTCGGTGAGCGCCTGGACCAGCCCCAAAACAATGGCTTGGAAGAAATTCATAATCCCTCTTTATGCGTATCCCCGCCATGAAATCGTCTTGCTTTTGTAAGCCTGGAGAATCAAATAACCGGCTGGGGTTCGTGTCTAACGTGTTCAGCCTACCCAATATCCCGGAACTTCGTGTGTTACGACCTCCGATTGTCGCACATCGCTCACACAATTGAAGCGGGTAGGCCGAGGCCCGCCGAGCAGCAAGCCGATAATCTACAGGTCAATAACTTGTATGATTCCTCGATAGCTGTAGGAAGCAAACGAAGGGTGACATCATGGCAAAATATCGTAAAAGCAGGGCGTTCGCGCCAAAAGGATTCTTCGAGTGCGAGGGCAAAGGGCTCAAATGGCTGGGCGAGGCGCAATCGCAAGGCGGGCCGCGCGTGGTCGACGTCTATGGCTGGGGTGACGGCTGGCTTGACATCGAACGGGTGACCTCCTGCTCCCCGACCCCCAAGGCAGCGCACGATTTCGGCGCAGCGCTGGCACATATGCACGACGCAGGAGCCGATTATTTCGGTTCGGCTCCGGCCGGTTACGACGGGACCTGCTATTTCGGGCCATTGCAGGACCCGGTGCCGATGGATACGGGCAAGTGGACGAACCCCGTGGATTATCTCGGCGAAGGGCGTCTGTTGCCTATGGTCAAGCTCGGTATCAAACGCGGTGAGCTGAACGACAACGATCTTGAGATGACGCAGGAAGTCATCGACGCCTTGCCGGATCTGCTCGGCCCGGCCGCACAGGACAAGCCGGCCCGCGTGCATGGCGACCTATGGAGCGGCAATGTGATGTGGACCGACGATTCCGGTCAGGCTGAGGCCGTACTCATCGACCCTGCCGCGCACGGCGGTCACCGCGAGGAAGATCTCGCCATGCTCAATCTGTTCGGTATGCCGTTCCTAGACGAAATCATCGACGGCTACGAATCGGCGCATCCTTTGAAGAAGGGATTCCCTGACAGAATCACTATCTGGCAGCTTTACCCTATTGCCGGGCACTGCGTGTTCTTCGGCGGCGGCTATGTGAGCGAATACCGCGCGATGTGCCGTTCGCTGCTTTCCTAAAGACAACGCTTCAAAGTTCTAAACTCTAAATTCTCAAACAAAAATCGCCTTCGTCCAAAACTTTGTACGAAGGCGATTTTGAAGTCCTTGCCCTATTGTTCTACCCAGAACACTTCCACGGGTTGATCTTAAGTTGTTGAAGTTTTAGTGCAACGCGTCTTTGATTTTGTCGAAGAAGCCCTTCCTGTTGGTGGCAGGCCTCGCGCTTTGATTGACCTTACCGGCATTCGCGTCATGGCTCTGCGCGAATTGCTCGATAAGGTTCTTCTCCGCCTCGTCGAGCTTGGTGGGAATGTGCACGCTGACGTGCGCGATCAGGTCGCCGCGTTCTTCAGGCTTGCGAATCTTCGCCACACCGATGCTCTTGATCGACACGGTTTCTTCGGGCTGGCAACCTTCGGGGATGCTGATGGTCTGCTTGCCGTCGAAGGTATCGATATCGAGGTCGTGACCCAACACGGCCCAGGTCATCGGAATCTGAATCCAGCAATGCAGATCGTCGCCTTCGCGCGTGAACTGTTTGTCGGGCTTGATCCGAATATCAATATAAAGGTCTCCGGCAGCGCCGCCACCTTCACCAACCTCGCCCTGGTTGGCCAGGCGCAGACGGGTGTTGTCTTCAATGCCAGCGGGCACAGTGACGCCGACATCGCGAGAAGTGCGGATACGTCCATGACCAAGGCATGTCGGGCACGGATGCTCAATGATGGTGCCGTGGCCTTCGCAGCGCTCGCACTGCACGGTCGTCATCATCTGGCCGAGCATCGTGCGACGGACTTGCTGACGCGACCCTTGGCCGTTGCAGTCCGGGCAGGTCACGGGCTTCTCGCCGTTCGCCGTACCCTGTCCGCCACATTTCGGGCACAGTCCGAACGTATTGATCTTGACGTGCGCGGTTCCGCCGAATACCGCTGTCTTCAAGCTGATGGACGTGCTGGAAAGCGCGTCACGGCCAGGCTGGGTGCGAGAAATCGGGCCTTGTCCGCCGCCACCGAAGGCGTTGCCGAAGAACTGGCCGAAGATGTCGCCCATATCGCCGAAACCGGCAGAGGCGAACCCGGAACCTGCGTTCGGATCGTTGGGGTCGATGCCGGAATCATACATACGACGCTTGTCCGGGTCGGAAAGCACCTCGTAGGCGTTGTTGACTTCCTTGAACTTGTCCTCAAACTGCGGGCCGGCGATGTCCGGATGGTATTTGCGGCTCATCTTGCGGTAAGCCTTTTTGATTTCCTCGTCGCTTGCGCTCCGCTCGATGCCTAAGACTTCGTAATAATCTGTTTCTGCCACTGAAATTCCTCGAATATATTTTCTCGAATACGTTTATGTTACGTTCTGCCAGTTATTGTTTCATAAGCCTTGGAATACTAGGCCGCCTCGTCACTGGCTATCAGGTCCGTCAGATATCTGGCGACGGCTCGCACCGCGGTGATGGTCGTCTCGTAATCCATGTGTGTGGGGCCGATGGAACCGACGAAGGCGACGGGATGCGAACCGGATTGTGCGGTTTCATCCTTGCTTTGGCGACTATCGGTATTATCCGCGTCATTTTGCCCATCGGTTTCGCTACGTCCATAGCCGGAAGAGACCACAGAAGCATGGATAAGACCCGGCGTCCTCGTTTCGGAGCCGATGGCGACGCCGACGTCCTCGTTTTCCTCGCTCAGATCGCTCATCAGACGCATGATGACGACCTGTTCCTCAAGCGCGTCGAACAGCGGCGCGAGCTCGACACGAGGCTGCTTATGGGCGAGTTGGGAGGTTCCGGCCATATACATCTGGCCGGTGCCCTCGTCGTGGGCCATTGTTTCAACCGTCTTGGCCAGGCTCTCCCCGAGTGGGCGCACCGAGCTGTATTCGGGAGCTTTGATAATGATACGGATACGACGCGCCGCCTGTACCAGCGGCATATCCATGCATTGCGCATTGACAAGCTCGGAGAATCTGTTCAGAGCAATCGCATCCGGCAGCTGCCTCAAGGTAAAGGTGTGCTGGGCCACCGAACCCGAATCGGTGATGATGACGGCCAGCATGGTAACCGCGTTCAACGGGACGATCTCGATATGGCGCAATTTTGATTTCGAAAGCGCCGGAGAAGAGACCACTGCAACCTGGCCCGTAATATTGGCCAGAAGCCGAGCGGCACGCTGCAAGGTATCCGGCAAACTTACCGAACCCGACAAAAACGTGGTAATTCCCCTGCGTTGCGCTTCAGAAAGCGGAACGACCGAGGCGAGACGGTCGACGAAATAACGGTAGCCGCGTTCCGTCGGGATACGCCCGGCCGAAGTATGCGGCTGAATCAGATATCCCTCTTCCTCCAAAGCCGACATATCGTTGCGGATGGTCGCCGAACTTACCCCCAAGTTGTGCGCCCGTGTCAAAGCCGTCGAACCGACAGGCTCCTGTGAACGGATATAATCCTCGACCACGGCCCTCAGCACCAGCATGCGTCTTGACTGTGTCATCGGTCCTCCTTCCATGGTCATTTCAACACCCAATTACTAATGAGTATACCAAAGTATTAGCACTCTTGGACCGAGAGTGCTAATTGTTCCACTCTCAGGGGATTCCCGCATTTTCAAGGGCTTTGCTGACGTGAGCGTTAACATAACAAAACATACCAAACGTGTTCAAAACCTCACTTTTCGTCGGCTCTTAAAGTTAGCATGAAAGTGCAATGTGAGGGTGCTCTGCGGCGCGGAATAAGCCGTGTTTGCGGCATCCGGAATATTGGAAGGAAAGTATAAACCTATGACCGATTTCACTTGGTCGGATTTGGACGAGCGCGCCGTCAAGATGGCGAAGGTGCTCTCCGCGGACGCGGTTGAGCGGGCTGGCAGCGGCCACCCGGGCTCCCCCATTTCCCTGGCTCCAATCGCCTATACGCTTTATCAGCATTACATCAAGCACGATCCCAACGACCCCCACTGGGACGGTCGCGACCGTTTCATCCTCTCCGGCGGACATGCCTCGTTGACGCAGTACGTCCAGCTCTACTTCTCCGGTTATGGCTTGACCATCGATGATCTCAAGTACTTCCGCGGCGGCGCCGACACGCGCACTCCGGGCCATCCTGAGGTCGGCCTGACACCAGGACTGGAAATGACCACCGGCCCACTCGGCCAAGGTCTCGCCTCGGCCGTCGGCTTCGCCTACGGCCAGCGTTTCGAACGCGGTCTGCTCGACCCGAACGCACCGGAAGGCACTTCGCCCTTCGACCACAAGGTCTGGGTCATCTGCGGTGAAGGCGACGTTGAGGAAGGCGTCTCTTCGGAGGCTTCCTCACTCGCCGGCAACGAACGTCTCGGCAACTTGACCGTGATCTTCGACGCCAACCACATCCAGATCGAAGGCGACACCAAGCTCACCTTCTCCGAGGACATCCTCAAGCGTTATGAGGCCTACGGCTGGTACACCGACGAAGTCAGCTTCGTCCAGCCCGATGGCTCCTACAAGGAAGACACCGCAGCCCTCGCCGCGGCGCTCGACAAGGCCGAACAGGTCACCGATCGTCCGAAGTTCATCAAGGTCGACACCCTGATGGCTTGGCCGACCCCGGGCAAGACCAACAACGAATCCGCCCACGGCTCCAAGCTGGGTCCGGAAGCCGTCGCCGGCCTGAAGAAGGTCCTCGGCTTCGATCCCGACGTCGACTTCCCCGTCGACGAAGAGGCTCTTGCCCATGCCCGCAAGGTCGCCGACCGTGGCCTCGAAGCTCACAAGGAATGGGACGAGAAGCTCGCCGCTTGGCGCAAGGCCAACCCCGAGCAGTCCAAGCTCTATGACCGCATCAAGGCCAAGAAGCTCCCCGAGGGCTTCGACGAGGCCATCGACGAGCTTGAGAAGAGCTTCGCCGCCGGCGACAAGAACGCCACCCGTAAGTCCTCCGGTCAGGTCATCAACGCGATCGCCAAGGTCATGCCGGAACTGTGGGGCGGCTCGGCCGATCTCGCAGGTTCCAACAAGACCGACATCGACGGCGCCGAGACTTTCGGCCCCAAGGCCGATGAGACCCGCACCTGGCCCGAAGCCAACAAGTATGGCCGTCAGCTGCACTTCGGCGTTCGCGAGTTCGCCATGGGCGCCATCACCAACGGCATCCTGCTGGGCAGCGACACTCGTCCGTTCGGCGGCACGTTCTTCCAGTTCTCGGATTATGAGCGTCCGGCCGTGCGTCTTGCCGCGTTGATGAAGATTCCGAACCTCTACGTCTGGACCCACGATTCCGTGGCTCTCGGTGAAGACGGCCCGACCCACCAGCCGATCGAGCATCTCGCAGCCTTCCGCGCCATGCCTGATATGGAAGTCGTGCGCCCTGCCGACGAGTACGAGACCGCTGAGGCCTATCGTTACTTCTTCGAGAAGAAGAACACGCTGCCGACCGCGATGATCCTCACCCGTCAGGGTGTGCCGACGATCCCCGGAACCGCCGAAAAGGCGCGTGACGGCGTGCGCAAGGGCGCTTACGTCCTCGTCGACACCGATGGCGAGCCTGATGTCATCATCATGGCCACCGGTTCCGAAGTCCAGTGGGCCGTCGAGGGCGCCAAGACCCTTGCCAGCAAGGGCATCAAGGCCCGCGTGGTCTCCATGCCTTCCATGGAATGGTTCGAGGAACAGGACGACGACTACAAGGAAGCCGTGCTTCCGAAGTCCGTTAAGGCCCGCGTCTCCATCGAGGCCGGCGTTGCCCAGCCTTGGTACAAGTACCTCGGCAGCTACGGCAAGCCGATCTCCATCGAGCGTTTCGGCCTGCAGGGCGACGGCGCGCAGAACATGATCGACCTCGGCATCACTGCCGAGCACGTGGTCGAAGCAGCCGAAGCCTCCATCGAAGAGGCTCGTGCCTGAAGCCTGGCCTCAACACTATAAGCGATGCGGTTATTCAACGATTGTGCGAATAACCGTGAATGGCCGCATCGCTTAAAAAAACAAAACTTTCCAATACCGTTATTGGAATAAGGAGAAAACAATATGACAGAAGCAACACAACGCACCAGTGATTCCGGCGTTTCAATCTGGCTCGACGACCTTGATCGCACCCGCATCACCTCCGGCAATCTGCAGGAACTCATCAAGACCAAGAACGTCGTCGGTGTGACCACCAACCCGTCCATCTTCCAGAAGGCTCTGGCTCAGGTCGGACCTTACGACGAACAACTCAAGGAACTCGGCAAGATCAACGTCGAGGACGCCGTGCGCGAGCTGACCACCACCGACGTGCGCAACGCCACCGACATCTTCCGCGAAGTCGCCGAGAAGACCGATTACGTTGACGGCCGCGTCTCCATCGAGGTCGATCCTCGTCTGGCGCACGACACCGAGAACACTGAGAAGCAGGCCGAACTGCTTTGGAAGATGGTCGATCGTCCGAACGCTCTGATCAAGATCCCGGCAACCCTCGAAGGCCTGCCGGCCATCACCGCCACACTCGCCAAGGGCATCTCCGTCAACGTGACGCTGATCTTCTCGCTCGAGCGCTACAACCAGGTGATGGACGCTTTCATCGCCGGTATGGAACAGGCTGCCAAGAACGGCCACGACCTGAGCAAGATGGCTTCCGTCGGCTCGTTCTTCGTCTCCCGCGTCGACACCGCCGTGGACAAGCTGCTCGAAGCCAACGGCTCGCCTGAGGCCAAGGCTCTGGAAGGCAAGGCCGCTGTGGCCAATGCCCGCCTCGCCTACAAGATGTGGCAAGAGAAGTTCGCCAACGATCCTCGCTGGCCTGCGCTTGCAGCCAAGGGCGCGAAGGCACAGCGTCCGCTGTGGGCCTCCACCGGCACCAAGAACGCCGCCTACTCCGACTGCAAGTATGTCGACGAGCTCGTCGCTCCTGACGTCGTCAACACCATGCCGGAAAAGACGCTCAACGCCCTCGCCGATCACGGTGACGGCAAGCCGAGCATCGAAGGCACCTATGAGGAGAGCCAGGCCGTGATGGACAAGCTCGCTGCCCTCGGCATCAACATCAAGGATGTCACCGATCAGCTCGAAGCCGACGGCGTTGCCAAGTTCATCGCCTCCTGGGATTCGGTCCTCGCCGACACCCAGGCCGGCATTGACCGCGTCAATGGCTAATTCCCTTTAAAGGGGGTAGTCGTGTGGGGCTGCCGATATACATTGTTCTGGACACTCAAGGCCGTTCGGCCAAGCTTACGCCAGAACAATGTATATCGGCAGCCCCACACTTATGTTTCCAAAAGGAGACTCTTTCTGCCAGCGAATAAAAAACTTATAACTAACGCAGTGGAGGTCGGCAGATAAACGGAGCCAGTTGAATTAACTATTCAGTAGCTTGGTGGACCACTCGGTGAGGAGGGGTTTTAGGGCTTCGGGATTGTCGATGTGGATGTTGTGGCCGGCTGGGTCGATGACCTTGTAAACGGCGTTGGGATAATGTGGGAGCAAGGCCTTTTGGTCTTCGTATCCGACAACTTGATCCTCTTTGCCAGTGACGATGAGCGTTGGACCAGTGTAGGTTCCCATACGTTGCTCAGGATTACCATCAAGCAGATAGCGCTGACCTAGCTTCGTGTTGGCATCGCGGTCGCAGAGCTTCGTTCCAGGAAGGATATAGCGCTGGTAACGACGCCAGGCATCGAACGACTGGTTGACACCCATGGTGACGAAATCAATGACCTTATCTTGCGGAAGATTGTGAGTCAAGTCGGGGTTGGCATTGCTGATGATATGTTCGGCCAAATGGCGATGCGACATTACCGGATCAACCACTGGTGCAATCAAAGCAACACCTGCTACACGTTTTGGCTCACGGGAAAGTGTGTCCCGAACCAATGCACCACCCATGGAATTACCTAGCATTGCGAAACGTTGGTTACCAACCAGCTCATTGGCCGCATTCGTGAACCATTCGGCAAGTTCCGACAATCCCCCAACACCCGGCAAGGCCGGAGTCTGGCCATACCCCGGCAGATCCATATAAATACGTTGAGTTCCCTGAGGAAAAGCATCGTCAAGCATCATCAGCGAACGATGGTCCACGCCCATGCCGTGGGCAAGAATGATAGGCAGTCCCTCCCCCTTGACAACCGTATACGCTTCAGGCTGCGTGGTCATATAACTACTTTCTTCTCCTACAAGATACTTGTCTTTTAACATAGCTAAAAACGCGGAAGCCGGGCCCCATGAAACACAGGGACATCCGGCTTCTGCTTCCAGACCCTCAGCGAGGGAAAGGCATATCTATATTGTATCCCACGCAATTGGTTTTACCAAATATTTTTCGTTCTTCACCTTGAGCATATAGAAACAAACCATCAGAGAGATATTGAAAAACGTTCTAAATCATTAACAACAAGCCGTTCCGATTCGCATCCCTCTGATGCGCCGAGAATCTGATCCGGCAACCACAGTCTGGAATCCGACCCTCCAGGTAATAGTTCATAACGGAGCGCTCTCACGAATTGTTTTGCATGCAGAGTCTGAATGAAACGTAGCTCATTATGGTCTTGTTTCACGTTTCGTGATTCCATGAAAAGGTGAGTCACTCCATATTGGATTTCCAGTATTGGAAGCAGCGTTTCAAGGCATTTTCTTCGCGCACGTTCTGGCCTCATGGTTTTGAGCAGTGGTTCCGCTGAAATTGAAACATGATGAAGCTTGAGTCCGTTGATTAATGAGATAGATTTTTCATGCTCTCGAGAGTCCATATCATACCAATGGACCTTTTTACCTTTCAATAACTTGGCTTTTTTAAATTGAGAACGAACCGTAGACTCCTCAAGATTACATATTGACACACCAATCACATATCTGGACGGCCTTGTGTCCTGCGTACGGATGCTTTCATCTCCTCACGCAATCCGTTCTTTCATCACCATTCGCTCCTCCGCTTCGTTGCATTCTCGATCATGACTTCTTCGTAAGATTTCGTTGCTTAGAAGTTGAGTCTACCAAACAGGAGGGAGAGTTTTGTATAATTCTGACGCTTGCCGTAGCCATGTATGAAAGGAATAATCGAAATCCATCATTGCAAATGCAAAAGCCAATATAGTCAGAACTCATTACAAGTGTTTTTCAATCCACTGAGCAACACCGTCATCGTTATTTGACGGGCAGACTTCGTCAGCGATGGCCTTGACTTCGGACTTAGCATTGGCCACGGCGACGCCACGGCCTGCGTGTTCGAGCAGATCCATATCAATGAGGTCATCTCCGAATGCGATGGTATCCGAAATTGGAATGCCGAAATGTTGGCAGGCCAAATTCATTGCGTTGCGTTTCGTGGCTTTTGGATTCATCAGCAGCCAAAGGGCATCTTCTGAAATCAGCAGGGACATGTCATCCGGGACCAAAGACCTCACAAGTTTCTGTTGCTCGTCCGTCGGAAACATCATGATCTTTTGTGCCATTCCTGACGGCATATCGCTGAAATCGGTCAGCTGATATTCCTGGGACGGCCAAACCTCGGTCAAATCGAAATTTGTATAACGAGTGTCATTGAATTCGATGCCGATTCTCAAGTCTGGAATCCGTTCCAACAACTGGCGGCAAACTTCTATGCATCGCTCAACCGGGACTCCGAACCGGAGAATACTACTATTGCCAGTACTTTGATCGTCGCTCAACTCCTGTAAAGAGGAATGTTCAGAGTCCAAATCGACAACGCCACCGTTATGATAGGCACACGCCGAAGCCCCGATACGCTGAACTAGATCAAAGGCGGTCATTGGAGGCCTGGCCGTCGCTACCATCACCATGTTACCGGCCTTACAGGCGGCTTCAAAAGCTTTCTCGCTACGTTTTGAAAGCCAACGTTCACCGTATTCGTCACCACACAGCGCGGTCAAGTCCAAGTCGACTACCAGCAGCTTGCCGCCCGCGGACAGGTCAATATCAGTCACATTCACTCCTTAATAATCGGACGGTTCGAACTGCTAGCATTATAGAAACCGAGAATAAAAAATGCGTTTCATGAAACCTTCCATGAAACGCATTTTAGAAAAGCTAAAAGTTACTTGATGAGGTTGAACTTCGTCATCAGGCCCAAGGCGATGATGATGGCGACCCACAAAAGCGCGATGATAATCGTCCAACGGTTCAGGTTCTTTTCTGCGACACCGGAGGTGCCTGCGTTCTGAGTGAGACCACCGCCGAACATATCGGAAAGGCCGCCGCCCTTGCCCTTGTGCATGAGAATGAGCAGCGTCAACAGGACACTGAAGATAACAAGGATGATTTGCAGAACCAGCTTGACGATTGCCATTGTCGACACAGTTGAACCTCCAGTTCAAGAACACTAGTTATTTACTATACCGCAAAGTACGGAAAATGTCTTAGTAATCCGCAATTAATCAGCGGGAAGAAGTCACGGTTTTCAACGTGAGGCGGCAGATCTTCGCAAGTTCTTCCGCGTCAAGCGAGGCGCCGCCGATAAGGAATCCATCGACATCAGGCTGACTGATGAGCTCGACGGCGTTCTTCGAATTGACCGAGCCGCCGTACAGGATTCGGACAGCTTCCGAGACCTTGGAACCGAATGTCTCATACAGGTTGCTTCGAATGGCCCTGGCCGCGTCCTGAGCGCTGGCCGGAGTGGCCACAAGGCCTGTTCCGATGGCCCAAACGGGTTCATAGGCGATGATCAGCTTGGCCGCTTCTTCGTCGGAAAGGTCGCGCGTGACGTCGTGGACCTGGCCGACGGCGAAATCAAGCTCAATGCCCTTGCGACGTTCCTCCATGCTTTCACCCACGCAAAGAATCGGCTGCATACCGGCCGTCAGCACCGCACGCACCTGATCGACGATGTTGGCATCGTCCTCGGGATGGTATTTACGACGCTCGGAATGACCTACGATGACGTACTTGCAACCGAGCTGTGCCAGCATGTCGGCGTTGACGTCACCGGTGAACGCACCCTGGTTGGTCACGGAAACGGTCTGCGCACCATAGTTGATCTTGAGCTTGTCGGCTTCGACCAAGACCTGGACACTGCGGATCGAGGTGAAGGTAGGCATCAGTGCGACTTCCACGCGCTTGTAGTCGAAATGGGCGTCGCGCAGGAGCCAGGCGAGTTTTTGCACGAAATACGTGGCTTCAAGATGGTCGAAATTCATCTTCCAATTGCCGGCCACCAACGGAATACGTGCAGAGGACATTGCTTTCCTTCCCAACTACGGAATTACGGTTTATCTGCGACAAATTGCCGCAACGACTCCCCTAGCGAGCGTTGCAGCAACCCTTTGCAAAAAGAATGCGGACATACCAAACGGCATGTCCGCAAACATTCCTGTTAGTAGTGTAGCGCATCTCAGCTACTCAGCTTGAAAGCGCCACACCACCAACGGTTTTATAATCGATTACTCAAGCACCTTGAGTCCAGGAAGGGTCTTGCCTTCGAGGAACTCGAGGGAGGCGCCGCCACCGGTGGAGATGTGAGAGAAGCCATCCTCCGGGAAGCCGAGGTTACGCACTGCGGAAGCGGAATCGCCGCCGCCGACGATGGTGAAGGCACCCTTGGCCGTGGCGTCGACCATGCCCTGGGCGACAGCCTTCGTGCCGGCCTGGAACTGCTCGACCTCGAAGACGCCTGCAGGTCCGTTCCACACGACCGTCTTGGAATCGACGATCTTGTCGTGGAAGAGCTTCTGGGTCTTCGGGCCGATGTCGAGGCCCATCATGTCGGAAGGAATCTTGTCGGCGTCGACGATTTGCGGGTTGACCGGGGTGTTGCCGTCCGGGAAGCCCTTGTTGACCACGACGTCGACGGGGAGAATGAGCTCCACGCCGTTCTTCTTGGCCTCGTCCATGTAGCCCTTGACGGTCTCGATCTGGTCCTTCTCGAGCAGAGAAGTGCCGACCTCGTAGCCCTTGGCCGCAAGGAACGTGTACGCCATACCGCCGCCAATAAGCAGGCGATCGGCCTTCTTTAGCAGGTTTTCGATGACGCCGAGCTTGTCGGAGACCTTCGAGCCGCCGAGCACGACGGTGAACGGACGCTCCGGGTTCTCTGTAGCACGGGAGAGAGCCTTGACTTCCTTCTCGATGAGCTTGCCAGCTGCGCTCGGCAGGTCGGCGGCCACATCGTAGTCGGAGCCCTGTGCGCGGTGGACCACGCCGAAACCGTCGGAGACGAAGACGTCGCCCAGAGCGGCAATCTTCTTGGCATAGGCGGCACGCTCGGCGTCGTCCTTGCTGGTCTCTTCAGGGTTGTAGCGAACGTTTTGCAGCAGCACAACGTCGCCGTCCTTCATGGCGGCGACCTTGGCCTGGGCATCCGGGCCGTAGGTGTCATTGGCCAGCGTCACGTCGACACCAAGCAGCTCGCCCAGGCGCTTGGCAACAGGCGCCAGAGAAAGTTCGGGGACGACCTTGCCCTTCGGGCGGCCGAGGTGAGCCATCAGGATGACCTTCGCGCCATCGGCACGCAGTTCCTTGATAGTAGGTAAAGCGGCGCGGATACGGCCGTCGTCGGTGATGGTGGTGCCCTTCAGCGGCACATTGAAATCAGCGCGGACAAGAACCTTCTTGCCTTTCAGATCTCCTAAATCCTTGAGTGTCCTCATTGGTATCCTTTCTTTGAAAAACCGTTCCCGGCCGGAAAAACCGTTTTCTCCGGCCAAGCAAGAGTACAAAATCGTGACCTATGTCACTTGTAATGGTACAGTCCTCGCCCAACAAGAAAACCGATTTCGATGAAGATTGGCTTGGAAAAACCGATGAATTTGTGAACGCTCACAGAGCTTATTTTACCGATTTTCCACAGCGGTCTTCAGGCGATTAGACAAGCACATTTTTGTAATTACCATTGCCCAGTAAATACGGCAATTGTGGGGCTCATTTATCGATGCCCACTACTCGTTATCCTGCTGGTGCTCCTGCGCCCGCTTCGTTTTGGCTGCCAGTTGCAGCAAGCGGCGGATACGACCGGCAATGGCGTCTTTCGTAATCGGCGGATTGGAAAGACGACCCAGTTCTTCCAAGCTGGCATCGGTGTGCTGAAGTCGCAGGTCACCGGCGGCCTTGAGATTTTCAGGAATATCGTCGCCAAGAATCTCAAAGGCCTGCTTGACCTTCTGAGTGGCCTCGGCGGCGGCCTTGGCGCTACGACGCATGTTCGCATCGTCGAAGTTCGCGAGACGATTGGCTTTGCCGCGGGCTTCGCCGTCCGTACGCTTGCCGGTCCACTCTCGAGCCGAACGAGGCGCCCCCATCAGCATCAGCATGCGTTCGATGGAATCGGAATCACGAAGTGTAATACGTTCGGAACTGCGGACCTTACGCGCCTGAGCCGAAATGCCAAGCCTGCGTGCCGCGCCCTGCAACGCCGTCACTGTTTCATGCGAAGGACAAATGATTTCAAGATAACTGGATTTGCCCGGATCGGAAATCATGCCACGGGCAAGGAACGCACCGCGCCATGCAGCTTTCACCTGGGCGATATTGCCGCTGATGACCTCTGCCGGAAGTCCCTCGACCAAATGCATACGACGGTCGAGCAAACCCGTCTGCAGAGCCAGTGCGGTAGCGCCGCGTTCGACGAGCAAATCGTAACGTTGCACAATCCCGTTGGGAGTCTGCCTGCTGATTTTGGTCACTTTAGCTTCACGCTGAAAATAATGTGCGATGGTCTTGCGCAGCCACTCGGTCGCCTCAAGTGAATCGAACTGTGCACGGATGACGGCCTTGTTGCCGACGGGACGCAGACCTCCCCCAAACCGCATCATCGTCGCAGCTTGCGCCATCTTCGCGGCCGGCAAATCCGTCTCTACGCTTGCCAGCTCACTTTTGACCTCGTTCAGAAGAGCCAAAGCCCAACCTCCTACTTCCCGTTCTTCATGTAAGTGTAATTGGAACATTAAACGGAGTCATCTCACGCCATGCCACGGCTATCTGTGATAGCGAATGACTTGGACAAGAATCCATCGTTTGACTTCCCCTTGCCTATTTTTACGTCTACCGCCGGATATCTACGTCAACCAAATGTTTAAAAATGATTGACAACCACACAAAATACTAATGTCGCTCATGCCGGTGCAACTCCCTCGCGGATACCGTCACACTGAGTCCGTGAGCGCGGAACCGTTGCGCCAGTTCATTACTGATGGCCACGGAACGATGCTGTCCACCGGTACATCCAACAGCAATTGTGACATAATGCTTATCTTCCTGAGCGTAACCCTTTATCGCCACCATGATGGCCTTTTCGTACGCGTCCAGGAATTCTTTCGCGCTTTCGTTGGAAAGGACATAGTCGCTGACCGGCTGATCGTTGCCGTTGAGTTCGCGCAGACTTGGCACCCAATACGGATTGGGCAGGAACCGAACATCGGCGACGAAATCCGCATCAAGCGGAATTCCGTATTTGAAGCCGAAACTGAAAATGTGGACGGAAACCGTTTTTGCACCGCTGCCGAGCAAAGCCTCGTAAAGCTTTGTCGAAAGCTGGTGAATGCTCAGGCTTGACGTGTCGATGACGGTATCCGCCCGTTCCTTGAGATTGGAAAGCAGCTCGCGCTCCTCGCGGATGCCGTCGATAAGACGATTTCCGTGCTGAAGCGGGTGTGGGCGGCGGACGGACTCGTAACGTTGCACGAGCACCTTGTCGCTGGCGTCCAGGAAAAGAATATGCGTGCGCACGCCCAGATCGTCCAAATGGCTCAGAACGGCTGAAAGATCGTCGAAATAACTACGCGAACGCACATCGATGACGGCGGCGAGCTTATGAACCTTGGAACCGGAAGAGGTCATCATATCGACCAACGGAATCAAGAGTTTCGGAGGAAGGTTATCGACCACATACCAGCCCATGTCTTCGACGCAATCGGCGGCATGGGAACGTCCGGCGCCGCTCATGCCAGTGATGAGCATGACTTCGAATTCCTTGGCCGGTTTGGGCTCATCGGTATGTGTCGGCGACGAAACGGCACTTCCCGTGTCATTCGCTTTGGGTGCAGGGGCCGTCTTTTCGACCTTGTTTCCGGTGCCGTCCGGTCCTTGCGTTTCCGAAATCACAGTGCCTCCTGTAAGGCGCTTCTCATCGCCTGTTCAAAATCTGCTCTTCCCATAATATGCGCCCCTACCGTCATCAACCGGACCTGGGCTATCGCCTGATATAACAACATTTCCTCGCCTCCGATAGCAGTTCCGCCTTTGCCGCGCCAAACCTGCATAAGCTTGGTCGGACGGGGGTCATAGACGACGTCCAGTAGGGTTTTGCCGGACGAGACGTTCTTGGAACCAGCAAGGGCATCGGCCAGTTTCTCTGCCGTCTCATCGGCCCCGTGCGCCGGTATGGTGTTGATGACGATATCGGCTTGTTGTAAGCATTCGACAGCTTGAGAAAGCGGAATCTGTTCGTATTCAAGATCGGCTTGCGATTGGGCAAGCCGCCTCATCGGGTCATGGTCATGCTGGTGACGGGCACAGACCGTTACGCGGGTTATGGAGCCCGTTCCAGGAACTTCGATTTCCGTACACGCAGCCAAAGCCGAAAGCGCCGTATTACCATTGCCTAGGATAACGGCTTTTGCCCCGGGTTGATAAGGTTTTTCGGTATCTGTTTCGTTGGATGCATCGGAAATGACAGCTTTCGTCGGTTTCTCAGACTGAAGATTCCCTGACTTAGACTTCTTCAGCCCGGAGTTTTCGAATTCAGCAGACTGCCAGCAATGGGAAAAGGCTTTTACTATGCCTTCGACATCGGTGTTGTAAAGCTTGATATCCGGATTCGACGTCGCTTTTGACCAATCGAACACAGCGGTATTGGCCACAAGAAGCTTTTTCGACCAGGTATCGGAAGGGGTTCCGTAAGGCTGGATCGTTCGTTTCAACGGCATAGTGAGGCTCAGCCCTGCCCAGGAAGGGTCTAATGTTCTGAGGAAACCATCCAAATCGTCTTCGCCGACCTCAGTGCGTGAATAATGCCAGTCGTCAAGCCCAAGAGCCTTGTAGGCCGCATTGTGCAGCACCGGCGAAAGCGAATGGGCTATAGGCTTGCCCAAAACCGCGCAACGATGGTTGATCTCATTGGTCATTGGTCATGTTCCTTTCGTCGATTACTGTTGTCTTTGTCGACTTGCCTAGTCTGATTTATCTTTCCTGACTTGTTTATAAGGTATTTTGCGATTGCGATTTCTTACTTTGTCCGGGATTCGGTCGCTGATGAAGACTTTGCCTCATCGAGATCTTTGTGGAGTGCGGTGTATACGGCTTCCGCTTTGGCTTTGCCGATTCCTTTGACACCTTCCAAGTCCTCGAGGCTGGCCTTGCGGATACCCTTCACCGAACCGAAGGCACGCAACAGTTTCTTTTGGTAGCTTTCGCCAATGCCCGGGATATCATCGAGAGCGGAGCGCAAGGCACCTTTGCGTCGGGACTTGCGGTGGTAGGTGATGGCGAAGCGGTGCGATTCGTCGCGAACACGCTGGAGCAGATACATGCCTTCGGACTGGCGCTTCAGGATAAGCGGGTAGTCCTCCCCCGGAATCCAGACTTCTTCAAGCCGCTTGGCCAAGCCGCAAACCGCGACATCATCGACGCCGCAGTCATGAAGGGCTTTGGCCGCAATTTCAACCTGCGGTTTGCCACCGTCGACGACGATGAGGTTGGGTTTATAGGCGAAATGACGCGGATGCGTGTCTTGCTGGACTACGGCATCCACGCTGGTCAAACCCACGACTTCGGAGTTCGTGCTCCCGTTTATCGAATTCTGATTACAGTTATCACCATTTCTGCTGTTACTACCGTTATTGCTGTTATCCGCAGATTCCCGCGATTGCCCCCGTGCTGGAGATTGGAAGGAAGTTTCAGCATTCTCATTGGAACCGGCTGTATCGGGATTACTTTCAGCGCCTCGAACAACTTGAGCGGATTGGTTGTGAGCCGCTGCCTCCGCCTGCTCGACACGTTTCTCGTTATCCATGCTTTCGCCGGTATCACCGGCGATGTTGCCGTGACGGAATCTGCGGGTGAGCGTCTCGTACATGGCGCTCAGATCGTCAAGGGCGCCCTTGCCGTCTTTGCCGCGGATAGCGAACCGGCGATATTCGGATTTCTTCGCTATCGCATCCTCAAAGACCACCATGGAAGCGACCTGATAGATGCCGCCGATGGTATTGGAGATATCGTAGCCTTCAATACGCAGCGGGGATTCGCTCAACCCCAACGCTTTCGCCACGTCGTTCATCGCTTGGGTACGTGCACCGATGTCGCTGATACGACTCATCTTGCTGCGCTGCAACGCCTGTTTTGCGTTGCTGTTGGCACGATCCATGAGCGTCTTTTTCTCGCCACGGCTGGGTACACGGATGGTGACGGCCGCACCGCGCAGACCGCTGAGCCATTCCTCTAGCTCATCGCGTCGCGCCGGTTCGATTGGGACCAATACCTCGCGGGGAACAGGTGCGATGGGCGCCAGCAAATCGCTGCGACCGGTCTGCATCTGGCGTTCACGACGGATATGGGTTGCCTGGGCACGCGAAAGACTGTCGGTGGCAGTGATGCTTTGAGTCGCGCCCAACGCGTCGCGACGTTCGACGATATCGATGGCGCCATTGGCTGACGCTGAAATTGAAGTGGAAGCTTCCGTTACGGCTTGGCTATCCACCGCTGTTGCGTTGTTGTCACCGGTATCAAAATCGATTTGATCAACGCGAGAAACGGAATTCGAATCAGATGGAATATCTTCATCAATCGAATGTTGTGCTTCAGCTTCATTGGATTCTGAATCGTCAGCATCTCTGGAAACGTCACCGTTCTGTTCCAATAATTCCTCACCATTGCTCGGCAGATTCAAAGGAGTACTGGCCTGGCTGTCGGTCTCCCCCATCAGATCGGAATACACCTGCGTAATCAAGTCTGCGATCAAATCAGCATCGTCAATATCCTCAACGCGTTTGACGCTCCAGTTGCGTTCGCCGCGAATGGAACCAGAACGGACGAAGAAGGCGTGGACTGAGGCTTCGAGCTCGTCAGATTCCATGCCAAACACGTCGGCGTCCACGTCAGAATCGAAGACGACCGCGTTCTGTTCGGACACGGTTTTGAGCATGGAAATCTGGTCACGCAGACGCGCGGCCTTTTCGAATTCCATGTCGTCGCTGGCCTGCTTCATCTCTTTGGTGAGGCCTGCGATGAATGAAGTGCCATAACGCCCGGTAAGCACGCCGACAAGTCGTTCGGTCATGCGGCGATGGTCTTTTTCGCTGATACGACCGACGCACGGCGCGGAACATTTGCCAATGGAGGCAAGCAGGCACGGCCGATCGGTCATGTGAGCGCGGTTGAATACAGCCTTGGTGCAGGTACGCACCGGGAACGCCTTGAGCAACTTATCAAGGCTGTGGCGCAAATCCCAAGCCTTCGCATAGGGCCCGAAATATCTGGTGTCACGACGTTTGCGATTACGCGTCACCCACACCCTCGGATACTTTTCACCCAGAGAAACCGCCAAATACGGATACGTCTTATCGTCTCGGAATACGACGTTGAAACGTGGGTCAAATTCCTTGATCCACGTGTATTCAAGGGTCAGCGCCTCAAGCTCAGTGCCGACCACCGTCCATTCAAGACTCCGGGCGGTCAGCACCATATTCTGCGTACGCGGGTGGAGCTCACTCAGCGGCTGGAAATAGAAGGTGAGGCGGTTACGCAGGTTCTTGGCTTTGCCGACATAGATGACCCTGCCATCGCCGTCACGCCATTTGTAGACGCCCGGATCGGTGGGAATGTCGCTGGTTGCAGGTCGGAACAGGTCGCGGGTGTCCCCCAGCTTACGCGTCGTCTTGCGCCAGCCGGTGCTGTCACCGTTGCCCTGCTTGTCTGCCACTACCGCCATTGCCTACCTTTCAAACCAAATTAAACCGTCAATCATTTCGGAAGTTCGAATATGAATTTATACCTCATACCTGTGCTTACCAATTAGCCTTGCAACAAGGAGTCACTTGAGCATAGGACCGAGATACTTGCCCGTCCAGCTCTTTTCACACTTGGCCACATGTTCCGGCGTGCCTTGCGTGACGATGGTGCCTCCGCCGTCGCCGCCCTCAGGGCCGAGATCGATAATCCAGTCCGCGGACTTGACCACATCGAGGTTGTGTTCGATGACAATCACCGTGTTGCCCTTGTCGACCAAGCCCTGCAAAACCTGCAGCAGCTTGCGAACGTCCTCGAAGTGCAGACCGGTGGTCGGCTCATCGAGAATATAGACCGTGCGCCCGGTGGAACGGCGCTGCAGCTCGGTGGCGAGCTTCACACGCTGGGATTCGCCGCCGGAAAGCGTGGTCGCCGGCTGGCCAAGACGAATGTAACCAAGGCCAACATCAACCAACGTATCGAGATAACGGGAGATACCGGTATAAGCCTTAAAGAATTCCGCCGCTTCGGAAATAGGCATGTTGAGCACGTCGGCCACGGATTTGCCGTTGTACTTCACCTCAAGGGTCTCGCGGTTGTAGCGTTTGCCGTGGCATTCCTCGCATTCCACGTAGACGTCGGGCAGGAAGTTCATCTCGATCTTGATAGTGCCGTCGCCATGGCAGGCCTCGCAACGCCCGCCTTTCACATTGAAGGAGAAACGACCGGGACCGTAGCCGCGAACCTGAGCCTCAGGGGTCTTGGCGAAAAGCTGGCGAATCTTGTCCCATACGCCCGTATAGGTCGCGGGGTTGCTTCGCGGAGTACGACCAATCGGGTTCTGGTCGACGTGGATGACCTTATCGCACTGCTCGATGCCTTCGACGCGGGTGTGCTTGCCCGGCACGATACGTGCGCCGTTGAGTTTGTCGGCAAGCGAAGGATAAAGAATCGAATTGATGAGCGTCGACTTGCCGGAACCGGAGACGCCGGTGATACAGGTCATCACACCCAGCGGAATCGAGACGTTGATGTTCTTGAGATTGTTCTCGCGCGCTCCGATGACTTTGAGTTGCCGGTTCCTGTCGGTTTTGCGACGTTTCTTCGGCACCTCAATCGTCCGCCGACCGGCGATGTAGTCACCGGTGATGGAACGAGGCGCTTCAACGACATGTGCGGCAGGGCCCGAATATACAACTTCCCCGCCGCGCTCGCCGGCGCCAGGGCCGATGTCGACCAGCCAGTCAGCCTTTTCGATGGTTTCCTGATCGTGTTCGACCACGATCAGCGTATTGCCAAGGTCACGCAAATGGTGCAAGGTCTTGATCAGGCGCTCGTTGTCACGCTGATGCAGACCGATGGACGGTTCATCAAGCACATACATGACGCCGACTAAGCCACTGCCGATCTGGGTGGCCAAACGGATACGCTGCGCTTCACCGCCGGAAAGCGTCTTGGCGGCACGAGAAAGCGTCAGATAGTTCAATCCGACATCATTCATGAAGCCGAGACGCGCACGAATTTCTTTCAGCACCTCGCCGGCAATCAGCGCGGCTGAGCCTTCGAGTTTCAGTGAACGAATCCATTTGAGGCTGCGTTCCACCGGCATATCGCAGACGTCGGCGATGGACTTGCCGTCGACGGTGACCGCCAACACCTCGGGACGCAGACGCTTGCCTTGGCAGGTCTGGCACGGCACTTCGCGCATATACGATTCGTAATACAGTTTCATCTGGTCAGAGTCGGTCTCGTCGTGGCGTCGCATAAGCGTACGCACCACACCTTCGAAACCGGTGCTGTATTCGCGAAGCCTTCCCCAACGGTTACGGTAGGAGACCTTGACCTTGAAGTCATGACCATACATAATGGCGTGCTGGATTTTCTTGGGTAGGTCTTTCCACGGGGTATCAAGGCTGAAGCCCATCTCTTCGCCCAATCCTTCAAGGACATGACGATAGTATTCGCCGGTGCCCTTGGTCATGCCCCACGGTTCGATGGCGTTTTCGTTCAGCGATTTGCTCGGGTCGGGAATGACCAGTTCGGGGTCGATTTCCAGCTTATAGCCGATGCCGTCGCAATCTGGGCACGCACCATAAGGGGCGTTGAAGGAGAACGTACGCGGTTCGATCTCGTCCAATTCGAGCTGATGGCCGTTCGGACAGGAACGCTTCTCGCTGAACGGTTCCCGACGGTTGGGGTCCTTCTCGTCCAGATCGACATAATCGATGACTACAATGCCCTTGGCGAGTTTCAACGCGGTTTCAATGGAATCGGTGAGGCGCTGGCGAATGCCGTCCTTGATGACCAGACGGTCGACCACGACCTCGATGGTGTGCTTCTTCTGCTTGGTCAGCTTGATGTCGTCGGAAAGCTGACGCATCTCGCCATCAATCAAAGCGCGAGAATAACCGTCGCCACGAAGCAGTTCAAGCAAATCTTCAAATTCACCCTTACGCCCACGAACGACCGGCGCCAGAATCTGGAAGCGGGTCTTTTCCGGCTTCTTCATCAACGTGTCGACCATCTGCTGCGGTGTCTGGGCGCTAACGACCTCGCCGCAAATCGGGCAATGCGGAATGCCGGTACGCGAGAACAGCAGACGCAAATAATCGTAGATTTCGGTGATGGTGCCGACCGTCGAACGCGGGTTGCGGTTGGTGGTCTTCTGGTCGATGGAAACGGCCGGGCTCAGGCCCTCGATGAAATCAACGTCGGGCTTGTCCATCTGCCCGAGGAACTGGCGGGCGTATGCACTGAGCGATTCGACATAGCGACGCTGCCCTTCGGCGAACAGCGTATCGAAGGCCAGCGAGGACTTGCCGGAACCGGAAAGCCCGGTAAATACGACCATACGGTTACGCGGAATGGCAAGGTCGATGTTCTTGAGGTTGTGCTCGCGAGCGCCCTGAACCGTGATCTTCAGATCGCTGGGAATATGCGAGATGTCCGCCACCAGCGAATTGCCGGTTTTGCGCAGCGGCGCCTTCGCGATTTCCTGGGACAGGAACGAGTCGCTATCCATCAGCTTCTGCGCCACCACACTTGCCGACGAATCGTCTGTTTTCCCGGATTTGCGCGCCGTCGATGCTGTTGCCAATGCTTACCTCCGCTTGATGCCAAATGCTCCACTGTAGGATAACCCACTATAGTGGACGGTTCGAACAATTGTTCGATTCCCTGTTGTCATGGCTGAATCCAGTACTTATCCTTAAGCATCAACCCACAAAATAAAAGAATGCTTCCGTGACTTATGTTATTGGCGGAAAGCCAGAACTGTGCCGTTATTTTAATTACGCCTTATACCGTATTGCTTCAATAAAAGCAGACGTGTCGCTATGATGGCATGTTGGTATATTTGGCCGCAATTTCGTGATAGCAACAGGATAGGTAATAAGGTATGGCAATCGAGGCGCAAGGGCTGGAAATTCAGATCGGGGCACGAACGCTGCTCAATCCCACTGATTTTCATGTGAGCAAGGGCGACAAGATCGGCCTGGTCGGACGCAACGGCGCCGGCAAGACCACCCTGACCCGTGTCATTACCGGCGACCTGCTCCCCACGGCCGGCAAGGTGCGCATCTCCGGCAAGCTCGGCTATCTGCCGCAGGACACCCACGCCGACGACCCCGATCAGACGGCACTTGACCGCATGATGAGCGCACGCGATATCGCCGCCATCATCAAGCGCATGCGCAAGGCCGAAAAGGAAATGACCAACGAAAACCCGAAGGTCATGGAAAAAGCGATGGACAAGTATGACAAGGCCATGCAGGCGTTCGAGAAGGCCGGTGGCTACGCAGCGCAGTCCGAGGCGATTTCCATGGCGGCGAGTCTTGGTCTTCCCAATGAGACGATGCAGCAGCCCATCGGAACGCTTTCCGGCGGCCAGAAACGACGCATCGAACTGGCGCGTATTTTGTTCTCCGATGCTGACACCTTGATTCTTGACGAACCGACCAACCATTTGGACGCGGATTCCATCGAGTGGCTGCGCGGCTACCTGAAGCGCTTCGAGGGCGGGTTCCTGGTCATCTCCCACTCCACGGAACTGCTGGATGAAGTGGTCAACAAGGTCTGGCACCTGGACGCGCAGACCGCGCAGATTGACATGTATTCGTTGGGTTGGAAGGCCTATCTGAAGCAGCGCGTGGTGGATGAGGAACGCCGACGCCGTGAGCGCGAGGTGGCCGAGAAGAAGGCCGCACGTCTGATGAAGCAGGGCATTCGTCTGCACGCCAAAGCGACCAAGGCCGTCGCGGCACAGAACATGATGCGTCGTGCGGAGCGTCTGCTTTCGGAGACCAGCGAGGCCGAACGGCAGGAGAAGGTCGCGGACATCCGCTTCCCTGAACCGGCTCCATGCGGCAAGACACCGATCATGGCCAAGGAGATATCCAAGGCGTTCGGTTCCAACATCGTCTTCAGCGGCATCAATCTGGCCATCGACAAGGGTTCGCGTGTGGTCATCCTAGGCTACAACGGCGCGGGCAAGACCACGACGCTGCGCATTCTGGCCGGCGAGGACAAGCCCGATACCGGCGAAGTCGTCTACGGACATGGTTGCAAGATCGGCTATTTCGCACAGGAACACGACACGTTGGAGATGGATGCGACCGTGCTCGAGAACCTGCAGCACGTCGCCCCTGACCTTGACGACACCCACGCCCGTTCGATTTTGGGCAGCTTCCTGTTCTCCGGTGACGATGCGTTCAAACTGGCCAAGGTGCTTTCCGGCGGCGAACAGACGAGGCTTGCGCTGGCGACGTTGGTGACTTCACGCGCCAACGTGCTGCTGCTCGACGAGCCGACCAACAATCTCGACCCGGTTTCGCGTGACGAGATTCTCAAGGCCATCGCCAAATACGAGGGCGCCATCATTCTGGTCACCCACGACGAGGGCGCGGTCAAGGCCCTCAACCCGGAACGAGTGCTGCTGATGCCTGACGGCGACGAGGACCTGTGGAGCGACGATTACCTCGACTTGGTCGCCGAAGAATAACAACAAACGCAATAGATAAGCTACGATATGAGATAGCAATAGATAGCGAGCGGCAGACATCATCGTTTGCCGCTCTATTCGGATAAAGCGGAAGGCACATGATGGACGAGGTAACGATGACGGAACTGATGCGCAAATCGATGCTGCAACGGCGGGCCTACAGCGTCGAGACCGTGCGCGGTATGGAACGTCCGTTGCTTGATCGGGGCGTGCCGCTGATGCGCATGGCCGCCTCGGCGGCGGCAAGGGTGACCGCCGAACTGCTTGACGAGCATGATATCGATATCGACGGGTCCAAAATCGTGCTGCTCGCCGGTGCCGGGGACAATGGCGGAGACGGGCTTTTCGCCGCCGCACAATTGGCTCGCGCCGGTGCCCAGGTTACGGCCATTGCCGTCGGAAAATCGTTGCATTTACAAGGTCTACTGGCTTTCACCCGCAGCGGTGGACGGTTGCTGATCATCAATCCTGAAGCCGATATCCCAGGTGTTGCGGCCGGCTTTGGTGCCGGTGAGGCGGGAGAACGGCTCCAAGCTGCCATCGAACTGACTCAACAGGCCGATGTGGTTCTCGACGCGATGACCGGTATCGGTGTGCAAGGAGCCTTGCGAGGGCCTGCCGCAACCATGGCGAATATCCTTCATCCCACCAACGATGATGGGACGGAAACGGAGATGCCGAATTCCGTTGCCGGCACCGAACAAGAGCAGAAGCCGCTTGTGGTCGCCATCGATACGCCTTCCGGCGTCGGCGTGGACGACGGCACGTTGCCCGGCAGCTATATTCCAGCCGATGTCACGGTGATGTTCGGTGCGATGAAACCCTGCGCAATGCTGCCCCCTGCGGCTTTCGCCTGTGGTCGCGTGATCCTTGTCGACTTCGGTTTCGACATCACCTACGCCTACCCCGTCGTCTCATCCATCGACGAGACCGCCGGCAGCACGATACGACTGCCGAAACCATCCGATTCCAAATACTCACGCGGCGTCGTCGGACTGATTACAGGCTCGGCAAAATACCCGGGTGCCGCTGTGCTGAGTTCCTCAGCAGCCGTCCGTTCCAACATCGGTATGGTGCGTTATATGGGACCGGTGAATGCGTCCGATATGGTACTGCGGAATTCCCCCGAAATCGTTCTCGGCAAAGGCCGTGTTGAAGCCTGGGCCGTCGGTTCCGGCGTTCCGACAGCGGCCGCCGTAAGCGATGCCGATAATCAGAATTCCAACAGACACGGTCTACCCGGCTCCGACGGTCAGCGCGAAGCCATCGCGGCGTTGCTCAAGCATTATACATTGCCGAACGAGAACGTTCGCAAGACAACTGGCGAAACCGAAATCCCGGTCCACGATCTGGACAAGGAAAAAACGTCACGCACTACCGAACAGACCGAAATCGTTTGGGGCGCCACCGACCCGAGCATCGATTACGAGCGCGAGCCTTGGTTCATGCCGCCGATCTGCGTCGATGCGGGCGCACTTGATCTGTTGCCCGAACGCGTGCCGGCTCATGTCATCATCACCCCGCATGCCGGCGAACTTGCGGCGTTGCTGAGCCGCCGCGGCGAAGACGTTGACACGGCAGACATCACCGCTGAACCATGGCATTGGGCCAAACGGGCGCATGAGCTGACCGGTGCGACCGTGCTGCTCAAGGGCGCGGTGACCATTGTCGTCGGCGATTCAAATGTTGCAGGTCTTCCCGCCGGACCCGAAGCAGAAACCGGAAACGGCGACGGCACACGCAGGATGACCACAACCTGCATTTCCGGCAGCGGGCCCGCTTGGCTGGCAACGGCCGGAGCCGGGGACGTGCTGGCAGGGGTCATGGCCGCAATGTTGGCACAGCAAGGTGACGGCGCATTGCAGCACGACCCGAGTCTCGACATCATGACCGCCGCCAGTGCAAGCTATATCCACGGTTACGCCGCAAGTCTGGCCTCCGAGTCCGACCAGCACGGCTGGGAGCCTCCCGAGATTTTCGACGCGGACGGCACCATCACGCCGGAAGGCAAGCCGGGGCATCCGATTGTGGCGACCGACGTCATCGCAGCATTGCCTCAAGCATTCGATGAATTGTTGCAGAACTAGGTATAATATGGTCAATTGACCAGTTTTGATAATACCAACGTATAAAACCAAACCAGGGAAGAAACGGGAAACAATGATGAATAACGTTGATGACAATGACGTTGCCAACCGGAACAGCGAAATCCACGATGTCATGTTCGACTTCTGCGGCGTGCTCGTCGAACTGAACTATCGGCCGTGCCTCCAAGGCCATTTCCCGCAGAAATTCGTTGACACCCTGTGCGCGGACGAAGACGACATCTACGGGTTCTTCGCCGCCGAGGCTCGTATGGATGCGGGCGACGATTTCGCTGATGTCATCAAGGATTATCACCAGCAATACGGCGAGGATCTGGCCAAAGCGTTCACCTATTACATCGAGCACTATGACGATGCCCTGCCGAAAATGATCGACGGGATGGAAGCGCTGCTGACGGATCTGCGCAAGGCCGGTTATGGCGTCTGGGGGCTGACCAATTGGTCGCACGAAACGTTCCATCTGGCCTTCGAAAAGTTCCCGCAGCTGGAACGCCTGCTGCAGGATACGGTGGTTTCGGGCGTCGAGAAGATGCACAAGCCGAACGCCGACATCTTCAACCTTGCCTTGAACCGTTTCGGGCTCAATCCAGTGCAAACGGTATTCTTCGACGATACGCAAGCCAATGTGGACGGCGCGAAAGCCGTTGGCATCCAAGGTGTACATTTCAACGATGCTTCCAACGCACGGAAAGAGCTGCAGCGTCTGGGCGTAAAAATCTGAACGTTACCGAGATATTTGTATCTATTTACGCGTTGAAATTTTGACGTGGTCGGCAACGACAATATCAGTGTCAGAAGTTGTTATAAGTTAATCCGCTCGATACACACTTTGTTATAAACTTTGGATATGACACTGCTGCAGCTGAAATATATCGTCAAAATCGTGGAGTGCGGCTCGATGAACGAAGCCTCGCACGAGCTGTATGTCTCCCAGCCCGCGCTGAGCTCGTCCGTCAAGGAGCTTGAGCACGAGATGGGCATCGAGATCTTCACCCGCTCGTCACAAGGCATCGCGCTCACCGTTGACGGTGCCGAATTCCTCACCTATGCGCGCCAAGTACTTGATCAGGCCGAGCTCATGGAGGAGCGCTACAAGCACGCCAAGCCGCGCAAGCAGCTGTGCAGCGTCTCGACCCAACACTATATGTTCGCCGTCGAAGCCTTCGTCGAAATGATTAATTCCATCGAATCCGACGAATACGAATTCACCATCCGTGAGACCCGCACGCGCGACATCATCGACCAGGTCGCCAACATGCTTTCCGAAATCGGCATCCTTTACCTTTCCGATTTCAACAAGGACGTCATCGGCAAGCTGCTGCGTGGTAAGCATCTCGAGTTCCATCCGCTTTTCCGCGCGCCTTTGCATGTCTTCATTTCACGCGACAATCCGCTCGCGACAAGGAAAAAGGTCACGATGGACGACCTCAAACCGTACCCGTTCATCCAATACGAACAGGGTGAGGAAGGCAGCTTCTACTTCGCCGAGGAAGCGGTCTGGCCCAAGGACTCCCCCAAGCTCATCACCGTCACCGACCGCGCCACGATCCTGAACTTCATCATCGGGCTCAACGGCTACACGGTGTGCACCGGCATCGACAACGGCGACCTCAACAACGAAAAGATCGTCACCGTCCCGCTCGACACCGACGAGACCATGCTGCTCGGCTGGATCACCAACGAACGCGCCAACCTCTCCAACGCCGCCGAAAGCTACCTTGCCAAGCTCAAGTCGGTCATCGCCAGCCACGGCTACACATTGATCAACGATTGATGGGCAAGCGTCGGACAGGTACCAGACAACCGCTTCGCATGCCCGTGCGCCGATTAGGCGTCGGATAGGCGACAAACGAACGCAACACATGGGCAAAGCACAATACCGATATCGATCAATTTTCTGCAGGATTGAGTGGCAAATATCCGACATGTCCAAAATTCAAAAAGCCGTGGCACAGTCGGCGCAATTGCCTAAAATTGAACTGTTCACACTATCATCCGGTTCTTCCGAATGTAGCGCAATGAAGCATTACTGACACTGAAAGGAATCCCTATGACCGGAACTGGCCTCAAAATCGACGACGATGAGCGCAAAATCCTGCAAACGTGGACGCAATTGGACGAGGACCTTGCCGACTGTGATCCGAAGCTGGCCGACGCCGTTCTATCGACCCGACTTGGCATGGGCCGCGGCGATATGCCTCGCAACAGTTATTGGCAGGACCCTGAGGGCATCGATGTAATCGCCGATATCCCCTATTGCGGAAGCGCCGACCAAATTCGCGGCCATAAGCTCGACCTTTACCTGCCTCACGACGCGGTGGTGCGCGCGGGCAAATCCCTTCCTGTCTATATCGATATCCATGGAGGCGGATTCGTTTACGGCTACAAGGAGCTTAACCGTAACTTCAACACCCACTTGGCAGCAGAAGGTTTCGCCGTTTTCTCGCTGAATTACCGGCCGATGCCGCAAACGGATTTCTTGGGACAGCTTGCCGACATCGAAGCCGCTTTCGCTTGGATTTCGGCGCATTTGGACGATTACCCGGTCGACCGGAATTCGATTTTCATCACCGGAGATTCGGCCGGTGGCACGTTGGGACTTTACTCCACAGCCATCGAACGCTCCGAAACAATGGCCGAAGCACTGGGCATCAAGCGCACGGGCCTAAACATCAAAGGTGCCGTCTACATTTCCGGCCTGTTCGACATTGCTGCCTACACGCCGGGAGCGCAACAGAATCCGATAACCTCCGAAAAAGCCGACACCAGCACCCTTTCGACAATCGCACCGTCGTTCTTCGGTCCTCTTATCAAGAAAGCCGGCGATTGGACCAACCTGGATTATTTGTGCCGCAATGTGGATTTGCCGCCGCTGTTCCTCAATACGTCGAATGATGATTTCATCCAAACCGAGACCATGAAATTGAGTACGGTCTTGAGCGCACATGGCCGCGATTTCTACCTCAACAACCCCCATACGCAACCCGGTGAAACCTTGGGACACGTCTATCCGGTTTGCATGACATGGCTGGAGGAAAGCGCTGCAGCCCTGCAAAAAATTCGCGATTTCTCATACCGTCAGCTCTAAATCTGCGTTTTATCTGCAATCTGAGTTTCCTGGCACCGTTCGTCGGGAAACTCAGCGAACCGGTGGCCCTGACGAGCCTCGGACGACAAGACGTGTCGGGAACAGTTTCTGTTGGATATGTGTTTCCCCTTTGATCTGCCGCAACAGCACATTGACCATTTCTCGGCTTTCGTCCTGAACCGGCTGTTCAACAGAAGTGAGGTCGAAGGCAGCGGCAAGATCATGCCCATCGATGCCGACAACGGAAACCTCATGTCCGGGCAAAATCCCACGATTGCGCAAGGCCTGTATCGCCCCCATCGCCATCTCGTCGGATGACGCGACGATGGCGGTGATATCGGGACGCCGATCCAATAAAATGTTGGTGGCGATAAACCCGTTTTTAGCCGTCATGATATCGGCCGGTGACTCCATGTCCGGACCACATTCAAGCCCGTGACTTTTAAGACTTTCGATCCATGCATTTCGACGGCGCTGGGTCGGCGCGCTCGGGCATTTGTCATTGGTCATGCCCGAAAGATGCCCGATCACCTTGTGACCAAGCCCGATAAGATGCTCACAGGCCATCTCCATCGCCTGCTCGTCATCGATGCCCACATGTGAAAATCCCGGCTGAATCACTGAAAGGAAAGCAACCGGGACATCCAACGAACGAAGCTGTCGGACTTCTTCATCGTCGAAGAAAAGCGACAAAACCGCGACGGCATCGACCTTGCTGCGCAGCACTTCGGGATTGAACCGCGGTCTTCCGCCGGAAACATAATCGGGCAGCGAATAAACCAACGCGTCATAGTTCATGGTTCTGAGCAGCAGTTCCGCCGCCTCCACCGCGTTGGCGAAAAACCAACGGGAGACATCAGGCAGTACCAATCCCACCGATTGCGTCGAGCCGCTGGCAAGGGACATTGCGCTATGGGAGGGTGAGTAGCCCATGGAACGGGCGACCGAAAGAACCTTACGCCGGGTTTCATTGCTCACCCCGGACAAACCGTGAATGGCACGGGAAACCGTGGCCGTAGAAACTTTCGCTTCGACGGCCACGTCTTCTATTCTCGCTTTTGCGTTCGTCTTTGAAACCATGCACACCACCATCCATCAATGTCGTTCAATTGTATATCGATTTATGTGTGCGCGGGCGGAAAGAACGGGTCAGATTCCGACCAACGGCTTAAACCTGACGGGATTCTCCCTCGACGAGAAGGCTTACGGGACTGCCGGCCAAACGACGAAGCTTGACGCCGCCGCCATCGAGCCAGACCTCGATCAGCGACCCCCGTATCTTCAAACGGTAGGTCATGGATCGCCAGGTTGGCGGCAGATGAGGATCTATCGAAAGCTGACACCCACCTGAATCTCGAAAACCACCGAAGCCTGCAACCACGGAAAGCCAGACGCCACCAGCCGAGGCAAGATGGATGCCATCCCTCGTATTGCGATGCAGATTGGCGACATCCGCATACAGCGAACGCCGGAAATACTGCATGGCCAAGTCCTCATAGCCTACTTCCGCAGCGATGATGGCCTGGGAAGAAGCCGAAAGCGAGGAATCCTGAATGGTCAATGGGTCGTAGAAGTCAAAATCCCGGCGCTTGGCATCGATATCGAACTGCGATGAAAGCAAATACAGCGCAAGAACGGTATCGGTCTGTTTGAGGATACGGCGACGATACACATTGATGGGATGGTAATGGAGGAACAACGGTTGTTTGATGTCTCCCTCACCATTCCAAGGTTCGCGCGACAGCACATCGGCATCCTGCAAATGGATCCGACGGGACGGGTCGTAAGGCAACTTCATAGCGTCGGCCGCCTTCAGCCAATCCGCAGGTTCGTTCTGTCCAATGGAAAGACGCTTGCCGGCAGCGAGTCTGCTGTCAGGGTCCAGCTGGTCCAATGCCCGGGCGGCTGCACGAAGGTTGAACTGCGCCATGGCATTGGTGTAATAGTTGTCGTTGACCATGACGGTGTATTCGTCGGGCCCGGTGACTGTATTGATATGGAACGCGCCGTCTTCACCGAAGAAACCGAGACTTGCCCACATCCGTGCCGTCTCGACCAACAAGTCCACGCCCTCACGGGCAAGAAACTCCCGGTCGCCACTGACCGCAGTGTATTGGCATACCGCATAGGCGATGTCCGCATCGATATGATATTGCGCGGTGCTGGCCACGAAGTATCCCGATGCTTCCTCGCCGTCGATGGTGCGCCATGGGAACAGGGCTCCGTTCACATCCAGCATCTTCGCACGTTTCCGAGCGGCCGGCAACATGCGAAAACGGTAGGAAAGAATGTCCCTTGCACGTTCAGGGAACGTATAGGCGAGGAACGGAAGAATGTAGGTCTCGGTATCCCAGAAGTAATGGCCGGAATAACCTGTGCCACTCATTCCCTTGGCGGAGACGCCATTGGGGATGAACATGGTGGCCTGGGCCAGCTGGAACAGTTCCCAGCGCAGGATCTGTTCGGTGCGTCCTTGGCTGTCGTCCTCGATGGAGATATCCGCAAGATCCCAGAATTCGGAAAGACATTGTTCCTGTTGCGAGCACAACGCGCGTTCACCTTGCCCGCGAGCCCATCGCAGTGTTTCGGCGCAACGTTTCACCAACTCCGAGAAGTCCGTTTCTTGCGAAACGACGACCTTAAGCCCTTCGGGAATGCCTACCGGTTCAATATCCTGCGAATTGTAGGAGGCGTAACGAACCAGCGTTTGTTCCACCCCATCGCGCAAATCGACATCGAACGAAGACGGAACGGATATGCCATCAAGGAACTGCGAAAAGCCGACGGCCATCGCCATCCCGGAGTTGACACAATGATAGGCCCCGTAGGTCTCGTTGTTATCGTTACAGGTGAAACCATCAACGTCAAGATGTCTGAGCCCGTTGTCGGCCGCGCAACGAACTCTTGCACGTTCAACGGATTCTCCACTCTGCACGTCCTCGACATTGATCGGTGCCTCAACAGAAAGATGAAGGTCGGCGCCGACGGCGCGCAAACGCACCGTGACCGTCATCAGATCCCTGCGGAACAGGCAGACCATGGTCGTGATATCAATTTCCAGACATGCACCGTCTTCGAGTGCATGCTTATAGAAGCGGGTTGCGCTCCCCTTTTTGAAGTCGATTTCCTGCCATATCCGGTCATCGCCGGAAAGCTCACGGCCGTCTACGCTGAAGCGAAAATCACAGACATCGGGAACGCCTTGGATGGTCTGACCGACACGCGAGTACCCGTGCGCATTCTCGTTGTGGCTGATGGGTGAGGTCTCATGAAACCCGTTGAGAAACGTGCCCGACCCCAAGCCTCTTGGCTTGCCGGAATCACCGCGAACACCGATGCAACCGTTGGAAAGCGAGAACAATGTTGCGCTCTCCTCGTCGGTTGATCCGTAACGGACGAATTTCCAAGGGTCGATCGGATAGCGTTTTTCGTCCATGGGCTGCGAAGGAAGATGCTGCCACAGCTCCCATTCATCGGAGTTTGTATTCTGCCCCCGATGAATGGGAGCTGTGGCATCTTCCGAGTCAATCTGTTTGCTCGGATGCTGAGTCACAATCCATCAGCCCTTTACCGCACCGGCAAGCATGCCACGTACGAAGTAACGCTGCAGGAAGAGGAACACCAGCACAGGAACAATCATGGCGATGAAGGCTCCAGGAGCCAACAGGTACCATGCGGATCCGCGGGAGCCGACCATATCGGAAAGGCGTGCGGTCAACGGTGCCGTCGAAGCGGTGTTGCCGGTGAACGCCAAAGCGACAAGCAGGTCGTTCCAGACCCAGAGGAACTGGAAGATTGCGAAGGAAGCCGTGGCCGGAACCATCAACGGCAGAACCACCTTGAGGAAGATCTGCACATCACCTGCGCCATCGACCCTGGCTGCTTCGATAAGCTCCCTGGGGATATCGCACATGAAGTTATGCAGCATGAAGATGGCAAGCGGGAGACCGAAAATGGTATGCGTCAGCCAAATGACCCAGAAGGTGTTGTTGATGCCCCAGTTCACATACTGCGTGAGCAGAGGAATCATCGCGACCTGCACCGGGACGACCTGCAGCGAGAACACCGCGATGAAGAGGATATTCTTGCCGGGGAAATCGCACCATGCGAAAGCATAGGCTGCGAGCAGGGCGAGGCTAATCGGGATGAGGACGCCGGGGATGGTGATGACAAACGAGTTCGTCAGATAGGCGCCCAGATTGTAAGTGCCGCCGAGAACGGTTTTGTAGTTTGCCAGGCCGAAATCGGACCAGTTCTTGGGCAGAAGGCTCGTCCACCAACCCGAAGTGGAGATGGCAAGTCTGTTCTGCCTGAAGCTGGTGACCAGCAGGCCGACAGTTGGAATGGTCCACAATACCGCGATGATAATGGAAATCGCAGTGGCCCAAGGCGAGGAAAGCTTGTTCTTGGTACGAATCAAAGCCTTCTCACGACGTGATATTCTTGCTTTTTTCTTCTCACTCATCGTACATCCTGCGACTTTCTCAACTGCCTGACATTAAAGACGACCACCGGAATGACGATGATGAACATCAGCACCGCCAATGCCGCGCCAAGTCCCGTATTCTGGTTCAGGAACGACTGCGTATAGAATTCGTTCGCTATGACGGAGGTGTCATAGTTGCCGGCTGTCATGGTTCGCACGATATCGAAGGACTTCAAGCCTGCCATCGCGACGGTGGTGATGACCACGACGATGGACGGACGAATCATCGGAATCGTCAGATAGATGAATTGCTGCCATGCATTCAGACCGTCAAGACGCGCCGCCTCAACCAAATCCTCGGGGATTCCCTTGATGGCTGTGGATAGCACGGTCATCGCATAACCCGCCTCAATCCAGATCATGACGAAAATCAGGAGGAATGTATTCAACGGTGCATTCATCAGCCATTGAGGCGCTCGCACCGTATGCCCGAACAGTTTTGCAACCCAGGTATAGACGGCCGAAAGCAAGCCGACTCGCTGATCATAAACGAATTTCCAAATGATGGAAGCGCCGACCATTGAAATGGCCATGGGCAGGAAGATCAGGGTCTTGGCGAGCTTTTCGAAACGCGTACGATCGACAACCACCGAATAGATCAAGCCAACGGCGGTGGAAAGCAACGGTACCAGGACCGTCCATAATACAGAGTTCAAGAGCACACGCAGGAATTGCGGCTCAGTGAAAATCTGGATGTAATTGGCCCATCCGACGCCTTGCGTTCCGTCACGGCCGTAGAACGAGTTCTTGAAAGTGACAATCGCAGGATAAATCAAACCAAAGCAAATCAATATGATCGCCGGGAACAGGAACATAGCGGCCACACCCCAAGACGGCATATGCTTCGGCAGGTTGGTGAGGAAAAGGACCAAGCCCACAACGGCGACAAACAAAAGGATTGCAATTACCATCAACAGCAGTTTTTGAAGATCTGTCGATGGATGCATCAATACATTCATGGTACTGCCTCCCAGCAGCTCATGGAATGCGGCCTGATGCAAAATCGGCATCAGGCCGCACCCAACATCATTCAATTAACACACGTTATATTGTTTATTAATCTGAAGCCCAACCTGTTGATCGGCGTAAAACCAATCAACAGGTTTTTACTTCAGAAAAGCATGTGTCAGTTGACATCCCTCTGCCAAGAAGCCTCAATCTGGTCCAGAGTTTCCTTTTCGGACTTGTTCTGGGCGAAGTACTCGGTCATCTTCTTCCAGAAGCTGCCTGCACCGACCTCAGAAGGCATCAGATCAGAACCGTCGAAACGGAACTCGGTCTTGGGATCGACCAGGGTCTTGTAGGAGAGCTTATCGAGCTGAGAGCCCAACAGCGAGACATCCAGACCCTTGTTCGGATAGACCCAGCCACCCATCTGACGGGCACGTTCGTTGGCCCAATCAGGCGAGGAGAGATAGGTGAGCAACGCATTGACTTCAGGACGGTTCGCGAACGAGATGGCGAAGTCGCCGCCGCCGAGGACAGGCTTGGAATCCTTGGTCTTGCCAGGCATCAGGAACACCCACGCGTCACCGTCGGGAGCAATCTTGATATCAGGATTGGCGGACTTGAAGTTGGTCTGATAGAACGGCGCCATGTGCATCATATAGCCCTTGCCGTTGAGCAGAGGCGTACCGGCGTCCTGCCAAGCAGTCGAGGCGATGGACTGAGAATCACCCAAGCCGCCGTTGACATAGTCGTTGTTCTTGAGGATCTTGCCAATTTGCTCGAAGGAAGCAAGAATCTTCGGATCGTTGAACGGAATCTCGTGGGAAACCCACTTGTTGTACGTATCGACATCGGTGAAACGAATGACCGCATCCTCGAGCCAATCGGTTGCAGGCCAACCGGTGCTGGCGCCGCCTTCGATGCCGACCGACCAAGGCTTGGCATCCGTGCCCTTGGTGTCCGCAGCGATCTTCTTGGTGAGAGTCATCATCTCATCCCAAGTCTGCGGAACCTTGTAACCCTTCTCCTTGAACTTCTTCGGGGAATACCAGATGAAGGACTTGGTGGAAGCATCCAACGCGATGCCGTAGATCTTGCCGTCTACCGAGCTGTATTCCTGCCAATCCTTGGAATAGTACTTATCGATATTGGCTTTCACCGAATCAGGCATGACCTTGGTCTTGCCGGTTTTCACCATGGTCTTCAACATTCCAGGCTGAGGAACAACGGCGATATCAGGGGCCGAACCCGACTTTACACGCACAGGAAGCTGTACGGAAAGCTCGGAAGAACCTTCGTACTTGACATTCGCGCCGGTGCAATTACGGAACTTGTCGAACGACTTGTTGGTAGCGTCACCTTCCTCGTCCATCCAGCCCGAGAACATCGTGACGGTCTTGCCCTTGAGGTTACCGTACTTCTTGAAAACCTTGCAGTCGCCACTACTACTGGCAGCATTGTTTCCCTGAGTCGAGGAACCGCCCGAACCGCACGCAGCCATTCCCGTAAGCATTGACAGACTGGCAACAGCAGCCAACGCCTTGACAACCATGTTCTTTTTCACTTCTCTACCTCCTTGTAGTCGATGTACTCTAGTGCACATCGCTGGTTACATGGTAAGCGCTTACGCAAATTTTTGCAAATTACAATAGTGGAGTTTCTAATATTACATAAAATAAGTAAGTGTCTAGAAAACCATGCATGTTATTTTTTGCCTGGCAACGCAAACAAACCGAAAGAATACCATCAGGAAAGTTCGATTTTCGCTGTCAACAGCTGGTGATCGGACAAATCGGTCGGAATCATTTTCGCTTCCAGTAACCGGATGTTCTTGGAAAGGATGATGTTGTCGACGCTATTGACCCTCATATTCTCGTCGATGCCCGAGAACGTGTCGTACCAGACTCCCCCATTCCCGTTGGAAAGGGTGAACTCATCGCGCAGAAAATCAAGTTCCTTCGTGCTTTGATCGACGTTCAGGTCCCCGGCCAATATAGTGTAATCCGCGGAGTCCTTGCGCAGCATGTTTCTCAGCTGTACAAGCTGGGTATGCCTAAGGGCCTCGGTTTCGAAGCTCAAGTGCGTGGCGTAGAACGCCAACGACTTATCGCCGATTTTGAATTCGCTGCGAATCGCGACACGCGGCTCGATTGAAGTGGTGCGGCGGTTGAATTCCTTAAGCGCTTCGAGCGTTTCCGGCTTTTGCGGATCATAGTCGTTGTAGCACTTGTGCAGTTCGGCTATTGTCTCCGGCTTGGCGTCTTCGGAATACAGCTTTATGGTTTCGCTACCTTGCACCGGAATCTCGCTGACCATGCCTATGCCCATGGTACCGTGTGCAAATTCAATCGAAGGAGCATAGCGATAATCGGCAAAACTGTTGTTGCCTTTGGTGAACGCGGAAAGGCTGTTGAACCGATCCGGGCCGAAACGGTAATTATCGAAATTTATCTCCTGCAACGCACAGATATCAACCGAATTCTCCTTTAAAAGACCGGCCTGCGCCTCACTGTCATTGGGAATCGTGCACTGCAGATTGAACGTTCCTATCACCAATTCGGTCATTATCGCTCCTTTGCAACCGACTGAGATATTGCTACGAATATATCGACGAGTTCTTCGGCCCTTCGGTTCTTCTCCATCGCCTAAAGTCAAAAGCCCGCCACCAAACTATAGTAAGCGCTTACGTTTTATCACGCAAACGTCGCGTGCCCCTCTGTTTCTTTGCTTATTCAACATTGCGGAGTCTCAATCTTCTGGACAATAGTCGGTGCGAAATGGAAAGAACAGATACAACACGGACTATTAACAATCAATACAAGCACGACAAAGCAGCAGACGTAAGTCTGCGCATCATCACTGGCGAAAGCCGTCCGATATATTCGGTATCTCGAGCATTCAGATCGAAAGACTTCATTTGCTCCACTTGTACGAAGCCGGAAACTTTTCCATATTTAGCATCATGCCCATTCAATAACGAATCTTCTATATTAAAATGCAAGGGAAATCCATTATTCCCATTACTTATCGGACACACTATCTGTAAATTGCACTCTTTGTTGAAATCATCGTTGCTTATCACTACGGCATAGCGTCTTTTGGTTTGTTCGTGTCCTTTTGGAGGATGGAAATCGGTACATATAACATCACCCTTGAAAAACTGCATTACCATATCTCCTTCCCAACAGGAGCTCCAGTGTCCCACTCTTCGCCTCGATAGGAACCCGTATAGCCTTTGAACAGATCCCTAAGTACCGGAACATCGTATTTGCCGACCTCTACAGTCCGAACCGTACTTGGCGTCAACACGATGGAACCATCTTTATAAGAGATATCCAGCTCCGTACCTTCCGAAATCCTTGCCTCGTCTCTGATTTCCTTGGGAATACGAATCCCCTCGCTATTGCCCCACTTTGCCACTGTTACTTTCGGCATAGGCGCACCTCTTTCCAAGACTTGTGTACACATAAGTATATCCTTTCTTCGCGGTTAAGCAATTTCTAAATTCAACACTTGCAAAAAGGATATTGACTTTCCATGCCCTAAACAAATCGAAGAAACGAAAATGTGGATAAGTGGACAGCTGCCCGATTATCCACATATCAATAGACGAGTCTGCGCCGATGCCAGTAATTCCGATTAGCTGCTTCGCTAAAAGTTACCTAAGTTACTTACGGTTAATCGGGCCGCCGATATCGCCGTATTTCTTGCCGGCGTAGGCACTGTAGACGGCGAATACCACTACTATGACCAAACCGACAGCAAGTACAGCATACAATTCAATGAAGCGGAATGAATGCGCAACGATGCCGATAAGTATCAGAGCAATGCCGCCGATAATAAATTCCAGACCGCCGAAACGCTGGCAACGGCGCCAGGACTCGCGGCTTTTAAAGGCTCCACGCATACGCATACCGGACCATCCGTTCGGCTTTGTGCTTGGCAAGACATTCCCGATAACAATGAAGACGAAACCTGTAGCAACGTTCACAATCGGATTCAACGGTATGCTGGACGCCGTGCCTCCCCTACTGAAACCGTCTGCAATCTCCCAGATAGTCATGACGTTGAACACCGCGAACATGCAACATCCGCCTAGGGCCCATACCCGCACGGTCGCCTGTGGACTCATATTCGAACCCGACTGTTTATGTGCAGAACGTTCAAGGGGAATCTCACCTAGAAGCCATCCTATACATATCAGTAATGTCGACAGAGGTAAAATGAGTTCTTCATATTTGCTGCCCCAGCGGTCCAGCTCACCACTGGCGTTGTAGTGCGCAGGCACGATCCCCGGCAAATAGGGTAAGGCGAGCAGAACGATTATCAACGGCAACAAAGCAAGGATCACCATCGCGATATTTTGCTTTTTCGCGCCGGCTATCACCGCTTTCCAGCTGGTACGTTGCTCGATATCCGTGGATTTATTCTCACCCAGTTGTTGAACTTCAGTTTTCTTATTTCTGCGCTTTCTCATCTCTCACCGCTTCAGTTGCAATTGTTCTCGAATCAGATAAAGTTGTTTTACTTCTCGCTGGCTTTGTTGTATAACGCGAAGCCTTGGAAACGGCATTGTTGCGCTGTAGCTCTTTCATCCAGACGATGGTGTCGTCAAGGACGGTCAGGTTCGGTTCGTACCAGATGGTCGTGCCGTCCCGGCTGTCGGTGACCAGCTCGGCCTCCTTGAGCTTGCGCAGATGATACGAAAGCCTTGACGCCGAAAGTCCTGTTGCCTCCGCGAGCTCTCCGGCGTTCATAATCCTCTGTCGTAGCAACTGAAGAATTTCCCGTCGCGCCGGATCGGACAGCGCCGACAAAGTAGTCTGCACTCCCATATCCCCTCTTTTCGTCATTTACACGACTATATATTTCAAATTGTTTTGAAATATATAAACAGATTACAGCTTTTTTACCTCTAATTCAACTTATTTTGAAATATATTTCATCAGAATTGACAGTCTTTGACCAATGATGTACAGTTTCTTTTACATAGTCAAGTCTACTTTACTATAAAAATGAGCAAATCAGTCAAGGGAAGACAAAGGAGGCATGATGAATATCAAGGATCGCGCTTCATTCGATACAACGGACAAGAAACCTACGGAAAATGTCAGCAATACTGCAAAGGCGACGGAACCAGACACTTTACAGACCAGCAAATTCGGAACCCGCACCGTTTTCGGAGGCGGAAAAGCCGCACTCTGGAGTATCTCAATCGCCATCGGGTGTGTTCTCGGACTGATCGTAGGTGTAGCCGTGTTCCTGCTCAACACCAACCTAGGCAAAGACAGATTGGTCGCGGGCATCCTCAGTGGAGTTGGAATCGCAATCCTTGCTAGCACGTTTGCGTTGGATGCCCTGGCTGATAAACGTTCCGTGAAGGGCTCCGGCCCCGAAGTCACCAGCGAAGAGAACATCGAACATTCATGGTTTAAAAGCGCAAAAAGCTGGGGTTTCGATGCGATGATCATCAGCGATTTCGTGGTCCTTTTCCTTCTCAAGTTCGCGGCCAACCCCATTGACGTGAAGATTGCCTACCTAGCTGTAGCTGCGAGTCTGATAGTCGGGTTCCTCATAACCGCAGGCCGGTATGCCTACCTAGGTTTCAAAAACGCATAACGAAAATATCTTCAAGACACGCACTGAGACAGCAAGAGAGGAATTTATGGACAACCAAAAGCAACATGATGTGAACGAATTGCATGAAGAATCAACGAAAACACATGACGCATCGTCAAATTCAACTCGAATTCCATCGAAAACCAGTTCCTTTGGAACACGCACCATTTTCGGTGGAGGCAAGGTTGCGCTTTGGGGCACCTTCATCGCCATCGGCTGCGCACTGGCGGCGATTGCAGTTGCCTGCGTCTGTCTATTCGGACCTAAATCGGACTCCAAAACCCAGATGGTGACCATTACCGTTTTGGACCTTCTCATCACATTCATCGGTACTCTCTTCGCATGGATCGTACTTGTCGATAAACGAACAATGAAGGAGTTTGAAGAGCACAGCGAGGAGAGCGTTGAAAACTCATGGCTACAGGAATCGATGACTTTCGGCTTCATCGCAATGCTGGTCGTCAACGTCATATTCTTATTCGCCTTGGAATTCATAGCCACAAAACCAATCAGCGTTGACACATGCCAAAATCTCATCAACGCTGACATATGCATAGGTCTCGTCGCCTGGCTTGGAGGATATGCCATCCTGCGTTGGAGAGGCATCCGATGAAGAACGACCTCACCCAGCTGAGAGCAGAACGCCACCTTTCGCAAGAAGCACTGGCACAAGCCGTTGGGGTAAGCCGTCAGACCATCATCTCCATAGAAAAAGGCCGTTTCGACCCTTCCCTACCACTGGCGTTTCGCTTGGCACAACTGTTCAATTGCAGCATCGAGGATATCTTTACGCTGGAAACATGAACAATCAATCAACTCATAAAAAGCGAGCGCAAGCTCCGGACTCGAGTAACGTTAACAATGTCATCAATCCATAAGTGACATCCTGCTCAAGCTTGATGATTATTCGCCGGAATCCTTACGTCTTGACAAAAAATCATGAAGATTTGGCTTAGAACTGGCCTTTTTAGACTTAGGATTCTTGGCTTCCTCATCACGTTCATCGGCAAGCTTTTCAGCTAATTTGTCACGGCTTTCTTTGATATTCTCACCAAGTTGACCTGCGTAATCGCCGACGAATCCGGCACCTTCTCCGATTTTCTGGCCTGCACCTTTACCCAGTTTTACAGCGCCACTACCAATCTGCTTGGCACCCTGACCGATTCCTGCGGTAGTGTCCACAATGAGTTTGCCGGCAGCGTCCTTCCAGCGTGGAGCCATCTTAATCTCGACAGAATCCGCGTCAACACCGATCGCCACAGCGAATCCAGACAGACGTTGGTTGACATCTTGCAGATTTTTCAACGCCCCCTTTACAGCATTGGGATGCCAAACCTTCTGAGACCGTATGCCATCCGCAGAACCATGAATGCTCTTGCTGAATTCTCCGAATTCGCCAGCGATATCATACAAACGCTTTTGACGAGCAGCATTGATACCTTCCTTGTACTGTTCAACTTCCTGAGGTTGCTCATCAAGCACACGATCCAACTCAATGACATACAGCTCATCTTGCGCCTGTATCGATTTGCCGATAACGAACATCCAATCAGTGGCGTCCTCAAGCAATTGTTCTGATAGCTTTTCAGCCTTGCCTGCGTCTTTTTCGTCAGCAAGCTTGTTGACAAGGTTCCTGATCTTCACCAAGGCATAACTCTGCGCACTCGCCAAATCCATAGGGCAATCATCGACTTTTGACCAAGTCGTATCAGCTATTACTCCGACTTTGTCGTAAATGGTCTTGGTCTCATCTATCATCCGGGCCGCACCCATCAGATTCGCAATCGTCTGGTCTTTTTGATCTTGCAACAAATCGTCGATTTTGCTGTCGATCTCATTGAGGTAGTCGGTAATCTCTTGCATCGACTGTTCAAGCGCCATCTGTGTCATAACAGCGCCTGCACCAGCCAACATTTCAGGGTTCGCCAGTGAAGAGGCTTTTGTCAAATCCTCGAATTTGAGATGACTGATAATTTTGCCGTGTTCACCACGCACCACGCCTGTACCAGTTGAACCATACTTCTTAACCTGTGCAGCCGACTCTTTGGTCAATTTCACCCAGCGACCACTTTGCGCAGAGGTATTGGCAAGCGTCTGAAGCCCATTGCCACATGCCTGTACCGCACGCTGAGCCATAGCCTTTGCATTCTTATCGAGTCCAGTCTGCTTCAACCATTCGTCAACTACTGAATCATCGCCAAGAACCATGATTCCGCTGTCATCTTTGACGATTTGAATCGATTTATTATCATCTGGATTTGGAACGATATCTTCCGAAATCATTGAATCTTCTCTCTAAACAGCATTAAAACGCGGACAGACTAAACAGATAAGCAAATAAGGTTATTTGCCAACAACAGCAATGAACACACTGTTGTATAGCTTGCCGGCACGCTTCTCAAGCTCTCTGACTTTCTTGATGTCATTGCCTTTGGCTTCTTTTACGAATTTGGCACCAGTACGTATCCTATCCAGCTCGACTCGCCATGCGGAGATTGGGGCGTCATCGGCTAGCATCGAGGAACGTGTTTGAATCAATTCCTCGACAGCGTCGCATTGATTCTCGACTTTTGAAAGCGGGTCGTACTTGTCCGGAAGGTGAATCTTCTTGGTGAGCTCGATGAACTTGTCAGAGAATTGCTGTTCTTTCAACCACTCCACAACTTGCTTCACCTGGTCGGCAGAAATCACCTGCCCCAATATATTGACGATATCGACAGCTGTGCTCAGTTTCCCAAGGACTTTCCCTTTTGTCGCTTTTGGCTTTGTTACCGGCTTCTTTGCAGTAGTCATCACATCTCTCCATGATCGATAGTATTTTCTGCTAGAACTTATTATCGCATCACGAAACCGATAAACGCAAATGGCCTCGATAACTCGCTTATTTCTTCGGCGCGTAGATGACGTTGTCGATGAGGTCCTTGTAGTAGTCGGTGATGACCTGACGCTTGGCCTTGAGGCTTGGGGTGAGCATGCCGTTGGCCTCGGTGAATTCGTCGGGGACGATTTCGAACTTGCGAATGGATTCGGCGCGAGAGACCAGCTCATTGGCCTTGTTGACGGCACGCTCGACTTCGGCGCGGACAATCGGGTTTTCGCCGGCTTCCTTCAAATCCTTGACCGGTTCGGCACCTTCGGACTTGAGCCAAGCGTTCGTCTCCTGCAAGTCGAGAGAGATGATCGCGGCGATGAACGGCTTGCGGTCGCCGACCATAACGCACTGACTGACCACGGGCGAGGTCATGACGGAAGTCTCGACTTCAGCGGGCGAAACGTTCTTGCCACCGGCGGTGATGATGATGTCCTTCATACGTCCGGTCAGCGTCACGAAACCGTCGGAATCAATGGAGCCCAAATCGCCGGTATGCAGCCATCCATCGACGATTTGTTCCTCGGTAATCTCTGGATGATTGTGATAGCCGACGCAAACCGCGCGGCTCTTGATGCATAGCTCTCCGATGTTGCTGACACCGACGGACACGCCCTGCAGCGGGATGCCCACGGTGCCGATCTTATAGCCCTTCGTGGGGTTGACCATCGCTGGTGCGCAGGTTTCAGTCATGCCGTAGCCCTCGAGCAAAGGCAGACCCACACCGTTGAAGAAGTGCGCAATGGTCGCGTTGAGCGGAGCGCCGCCGGAGACCGCGTATTCGACCTGTCCGCCGAAAATCTGCATGATGGTCGAATAGACGAGCTTGTTGTAGACGGCATGACGGATTTGCAACGCACGTGGGATAGGTTTGCCTGATTGCTGAGCCTTCGACCAAGCGATGGCCGTTTCGGTCGCGTGTGAGAAAACGCGTCCTGCAACACCAGAACCAGCCTTCTGCGAAGCAGCGTTATAAATCTTCTCGAAGATACGCGGAACGGCAAGGATGAACGTCGGCTTGAATGTGCGGAAATCCGCCAGAATGGTCTTGAGATTGCTCGACAGGCCTAGCGTCACGGTACCAGCGAAGCAAACAAGCTGCATGAATCGGGCGAAGACATGCGCCAGCGGCAGGAACAGCAGCAGCCTACGCCCGGGCTTGTTGAGGATGTCGCCCATGGACTGCACGCCTGAAATGGTGATGAACACGAAATTCGAATGGGTCAGCTCGATGCCCTTCGGTGTTCCAGTAGAACCCGACGTATAGACGATAGTGGCCAGGTCGCTGCCCTTGACCGCCTTTTCTCGTTGCCAGAATTCGTCATCAGTGACGCCCTGGCCAAACTTTTCGATGGTCTCGATGGCACCGGCAGTGATGACATACACATCTTTGAGATCGGCGCAGAAATCACGTACGGTATCGATTTTGTCACGCTGCGCATCGTCTTCGGCGAAAGCCATCTTGACATTGGAATCGTTGAAGATCATCTGCACTTGAGACGGCGAATTGGTCTCGTACACAGGAACGGTGAGCGCACCGATCGACATGATGGCGACGTCAAGCGCCGTCCACTGCCAAGACGTATGCGCGATAATCGCAACGGAATCCCCCGGCTTGACGCCACGGGCAATCAAACCTTTGGCAAGCCCGATGACCTTGTCACGGAACTGCGTCGCCGTAAACGACTGCCACTTGCCGTCGTCGCCGACATATTCGACCAGCGACTCGTTCGGGGTACGCTCGGCACGATCGTCAAGCAACGTGAAGATGTTCCGGTCACTTTCGATCGGACTCACCAGCGGCTGTGTGTATTCCTGTTGCATGACTCTCCCTCGTTGAAGCGACGCTATAGTATACGTTACCGTAGCCGATAGAATAAAAGCAGACAAAGCCACTAATATTGTTCATTATTGACCAGGAAAACATATATTATATGCCTACAAATTTTTAGTTTTATTATAAAACGGCACCCACAAGCTACACTTAGCATATGAATACAGAATCAAGTTTTTTGACCTTCGACGCTGATGAGCCTGTTCACAAATTAGATGATGACAAGTTTGAACGCAAAGAATACGTACGATTCCTAGCAGAAGCCTTAAAGAAATCACCTGCTGAACATGGACTCGTCGTCGGAATAACTGGACCATGGGGGTCGGGCAAAACTTCATTAAAAAATCTGCTTATTGATGTGCTTAATAAGCCTGCGGCTAATGATGATGATAATCCAACACCCCATATAGTGGAATTTGAACCATGGATGTATTCGAACAGTAACAAACTTGTATCACTTTTATTTTCTGAAATTGCCAAAGTTCTAAGTCCGTCGAAAGAATTACTCAGGCAAAAAAGTTCAGGCGTCTTAAATGCGGCCGGTGCCACCGTTGACGCAGTGTCGAATACAATTGATATAACGCATCCAGTTGAGAAAATTACGAGCAAAGAGATTTCAGCTTACTTTAAAAAAGTTGCAAAAGCACTGGACCCTAGTAACCAGGATATAGGTAAACTCGCAAAGCGTCACAAACAATTGTCAAAAGCACTGAAGAAGACGTCTTCTAGAATTATTGTTTTTATTGACAATCTTGACAGACTTAATGATGGTGAGGTTATGGAGATTCTACAAGCCGTAAAGGCCGTAGGCGACTTGCCGAATATGGTTTATGTTCTTTTATACGACAAAGAATATGTCACAAAAGCGTTGAACAAAACATGCCACAAAAAAGGCGCTCAATATTTAGAGAAAATTATTCAAGTTCCAGTCGAGCTACCGATACCGCCTAAAGACACAATTGAAGAATTGCTTCATCACAAACTCACAGATATCGCCGGAAATTCCATTAAGGAAATCTATTATCCGGATTTAGATTTGTTCGGTTCTAGACCTAGCATCTTGACTTCGTGTGTCCAGCCATATCTAAATACACCAAGAGATGTAATTCGTTTGGTCAATGAGTACCAATTACGCTATAGCGTGCTTAAAGATGATGTTGAAACAGATGACCTTCTTGGAATCACTTGTTTGGAAGTATTTTGTCCAAAACTCCACCATTGGATTATTGAAAACAAGAGCCTACTTTATAGCCCAATTCAAGTTCAAGATTACAACGGATATCAAGATAGAAAAGAAAAACGACGGGGGGAATATCTTAAACAAGAATTAAAACAACCAATTCCTGGAAATAATCTTGCAGCTTTAGAAGCACTATTCCCATTCGTTTCCGCTGTTCTTAATTCAAATTGGTCCTACGCCGCTATTGAATCCAGCGACGCGCACCGTCATATTTATCAAAAGGAACATTTTGATTCATATTTCTATCTATCAATAAATCAAAACCTCCTACATGAATCAGAATTCAAACAATTCTTTCTCTTTAACCCTCTTGAAGGTTCAGATTTAAACGAAGAAAATAATAAGAAAATTTTCAAAGATCGATACTTCGCCGCTAAAGCAGGAAAATATCTCAATGGGAAAAATATAAACCGCGTAACAAAAGTAGTTCAATCCTGTCTAAAACTGGATGATATATGTGCAAAAGACAGTTTTCGGCAATGTATTTCCATGAGTGTTGTGGCTGCTATTATCAACAACTCAAAAGAGTCCTCTGAAACGAAAGAACAACTTATTTCAGCTATTGTACAGACGATATGTCAATCCAATTCTGTCGCGGCTGCTCCTACAGCTGCTTGCCTTGCATTCCAGATTCAGGAAGTACCGCCTCAACTGCAATCAACAGACTCACGATATACGCGAATCCTATTGGCAATCCCCGATGATGCTTTATTTGATATTCACAATGCTCTAGATAAGGAGAAATGGACGCAAATTCAGAAGTCATTGAGAGATAAGCTTAAATCATTAAAAACTCCTCAGACTGTAAAACCATTTAGTGATCACCTTTTACGAATGTGCGCAGACTCGATACCTTACTTATTTAAAAGCGATAACGAAGCTTACAAGGCATTTCAAGCATTACGTCAACTTTTGCCTGACAACCAGTTCACTTTATATACGACAGAAGCGCTTACTACTGAAAAAGATGAAAATTACGTCATGAATTTGTCGCTTTTGCAAAAGCTGATAACCCCCCAATCTTATAGAGCAGCAATAAAATCTTGGATTATCGATTCGACATTCCGTCATAGTCTCTCTTGTGATTGGCTAGCTGTGGCCGCCTACGAAAAGACTTTTGACACTCAAAACTCGTCCAAATCGGTCAGCAAAGTAGATGCTGCAAAAATTGCAAACAACTGGGAGAAACAAATACAACAACAATAATTGCGCTTTATAGAGCGGCTAGAGATTACCATTTAGTTTCCTTTCTATTTTAAAACCAAGATGTTCGAAACAGAAAGAAAACTTTTACTATTCCAACCATGTATGAGTAATAAAGCGAACTATTTCAATAAACCTTTTACGCACCATACTTGGCCAGATAGCTATCGGCGCGTTCTTTGACATCGTCGCTGAGCAGTGGCTTGCCGTCGACAGTGACCATGCGGGAGGCGGCGGCGAAGATCTCGCGTACGTTGGCGATGGAGAGAACCGGGAAACCGAATTCCTGTTCGACCGACTTGACGGCGGACATATCGGAATCTTTGGTTTTTTCCATGCGATCAACCGAAAGAACCAAGCCGACGATATCGACGTTGGCGGCGGACTTGAGTTTCGGGACAACCTCGCGGACAGCGGTGCCAGCTGTCATCACGTCATCGACCAAGAGGACTTTCATACCGTCCTCAAGCGGCGTGCCGACGAGGATGCCGCCGTCGCCGTGATCTTTCTTTTCCTTGCGGTCGAAGGTGTAGCCGACTTCCATCCCATGCATGCTGGTGAGCGCGATGGACGTGGAGACCGCGAGCGGGATGCCCTTGTAGGCGGGGCCGAAAATCGTGGCGATATCCTTGGGAAGCGTGCCGTCGGCGATGGCCGAGGTGATTTTTTCGGCGTAAAACGCGCCCAACGTGGCAATCTTGCGACCGTCGTTGAACGCGCCGGCGTTGATGAAGTAAGGCGACTGGCGACCCGACTTCAGCGTGAAATCGCCAAATTTCAGTGCACCGGATTCGAGCAGGAATTCAGTGAAACGCTCGTCAATCGGGGTCATCATAGGTTTTTCGGCATTTTGTGTTGACTGCTTGGTTTTGTCTTCGGCCATATTCTTTTAACCTTTCATGTCAATAAATATCGTAAATGATAATTTTCGTATTCGCTTTACCAGGTCTGGCCTTTGGCCAGTTTCGCTGCAAGTTCAGGACGGGAATCGAGCAGCTCGTCAAGCTCGCGAGCGACACGCATCGGGGCAGTCGGGTCCACCAATGCAGCGGCACCTACCTCAACGGCGTTCGCGCCAGCGTAGAGATATTCCAACGCCTTCTCCCCCGAATCGATACCGCCGATACCGATAATCGGGATGTCGGGAATGGCCTGACGCACGCGCCAGACGAAGCTCAGAGCAATCGGGAAAATGGCGGGGCCAGAAACGCCGCCAGTACGGTTGGCAATAATCGGCTTGCCAGTGTTGATGTCGATACGCATGCCAACGAGCGTGTTAATAAGGCTCAGCGCGTCAGCGCCGGCATCCACGGCCGCATGGGCGATCTGGACGATGTCGGTGACGTTCGGCGAAAGCTTGACAATCATGGGCTTGTCGGTCAACGTACGCAAGTGCTTGATAAGTCGGCTCAGCACCACCGGGTCGGTGCCGACGCTCATACCGCCGTGGCTGACGTTGGGGCAACTGACATTGATTTCGAGCATATCGGCTTCAGAATCGGCTAGTTTTTCAACGACCTGCGCATAGTCCTCGTCGCTATGACCGGCAACGTTAGTGATAACCATAGCACCGAGCTTCTTGAGCCGCGGCAGTTCGTCGACCAGATAGTGGTCGACTCCTGGATTCTGCAAACCGACGGCGTTGACCATGCTGGATGGGCCTTCGGCGGTGCGAGGCGAGGGATTGCCCTCCCACGGCACGGGTGAGACACCTTTGGTGCAGATGGCGCCCATCTGGCTGACATCGTAATAATCCCCGCAGGCGTCAAGCTGGAAGGTGCCCGAGGCTGTGCCGACCGGGTTCTTCCATTCGGTTCCCGCGACGATGGTCTTATGTCGCCATTCGTGAGGTGCGAGGACGTTCATTTGTTCGGCTTGCTCGGCTTGCTCGGCTCGTTTCGCCTGTTCGTTCATCGCCGCAACCCTTTCATTGCTCGTATCCGCCATCGTGCTCACGCCTCCCAGCCAAGTTCTTCGGTGGTGAAAACGGGGCCGTCCTTGCAGACTTTGAGCCTTCCGCCCGGCGTATCGACCACGCAGGCTACACACGCCCCGTAGCCACAGCCCATGCGGGCTTCGAGGCTCAACTGTGCAGGGATATTGCGTTTACTGGCCCAGGCCGCGACAGCCTTCATCATCGGCGTCGGCCCGCAAGAGAGAATCACCGGCGGTTGGCCAACATTGCGTAGTTCGTCTTCGATATCGTTGAGCAGATCGATGACGTTGCCTTCGGCGTTAACGATGCTGTAGGTCTTGTCTGCAAACGGCGCAACCAAATCTTCCGCGAAACGTGCGTCACGATAGCCGAAAACGGAAGTGACCTGTGTTCCATCATTGCATTTGCTGAGCTTTTGCGCGGCATACAGCAGCGGCGGCACACCAAGGCCTCCGCCAACAAGTACATAATTCGCAGGCTTGGTAGTATCGAACGGCTTGCCCAATGGCCCGAGAACGTCGATGACATCGCCGGCCTGAAGCAGCGAAAACTCCGCCGTCCCCGCCCCGACAATCTGATAGATCAGCGTCACATCGTCGCCCTCAACCTTGGCCACGCCGAACGGGCGAGGCAGCGCCATCGTGGCGTCAGCGGGATAGAGGTTCACGAACTGCGCCGGTTGCGCGGTTCGGGCCACGTATGGGTCACGAATGACCAGCTCGTAGATTCCTTCGGACAGCAACGAAGCGGCGATTACTTCGTCAGTGCGCCTTCCGGGCTTCCGTCCGGCCTGGGCAGCCTGCCGTTCGACGGTCCCGGTGGTGATAGTAGGCATAAAAGCGGTTGCGCTCATATCGCTCCTTTTGAAATTTCCTTGATTGATACGTTTAAGAGTTGCGATTATCAGTGCAGGGCTTTTCTCAAGTCGTCACGCATCGCGATGGCTGAGGCCCGCGCGCTGCGGCCGACAAGGTCAAGAGCCTCCTCTTTGGTCATATCCTCGCGATACTCCCCCGACTTCTTCCACGAGCCGATGATGCCGCGCGAAGAATTGACGATGGCGCCACGTCCGTTCTTGTCGAACATCTGTGCGGCGTCGGCTGCGGTACCACCTTGAGCGCCATAACCGGGGACAAGGAAGAACGTATGGGGCATACGTTCGCGTAGTTCGCGTCCTTGCTCAGGATGGGTCGCCCCGACCACGGCACCCAGATGGGAATAGCCGTACTTGCCGATGGAATCAGCGCCCCAACCTTCCACGAGGTCGGCCACATGCTCATACAACTTGTCACCATCGGCAAGTTCCAGTTCCTGAATCTCCTTGCTTGAAGGATTCGAGGTGCGAACCAGAGCAAATACGTCTTTGTCGGTTTGCTTGGCTGCATCGGTGAACGGTGTGATGCCGTCAGTGCCGAAGTACGGATTGATCGTGACGGCATCTTCATACCATGGTCGGCCATTGTAGTCATTTTCGCGTGAATTTATCTGGGTCAGATGCTTGGCATAGGCCGCAGCCGTAGAACCGATATCGCCTCGCTTGATATCTCCGAGCACATACAATCCTTGCTTCTGCGCATATTCACAGGTGAGACGATAGATATCAAAACCGATGGAACCATAGGCCTCATACATGGCAATCTGCGGCTTGACGGCCGGTACAATATCCTTTACAGCGTCGATGATCGCGCGATTGAAATCATAAAACCCCATAACAATCTGGGCACCGGGCTCGGCTTGTTCCAAAGCGTCCTCGGCAACCTTCATCTTGGCTCGTGTACCTTCGGCATTGTTTATTGAAGCCAGGATTCGCTGGTCTTCGGAATTGCTGCTGCGCTTCAATCCCTCAATGAACGACTCAAGATCCTTTTCGCTGAATTCAATCTCCATGGTGCAGGCCTGCGGAGGCACCAGTGCCTGCGTAGGATCCAGCCCAACGATGCTGGGATTGTCTTTGGCTTCGATGGCCTCAATCAGTCGATCCATTGTTTTCCCTCGTTTCTAGGTTCTTTTAACTGTTATGTTATTGACTATTACAGTTATTTTGACTGTTATGGTTATTTATATATCAGTTCGACTTTCGTTTAGACCGCTCTCGAACTGTACTGTTTGTTCCCTGAGCTATCCGGCAACCTGCTGAATACCAACTTTGAGCCGATGATTGTGGCCATCGGTCTACCTGTAAGTTCCCAACCATCGAATGGGGTGTTACGCCCCTTGGAATGGAACCGAGAAGAGTCGACAGCCCATTTATGCTGAGTATCGATCAAGGTCAGATCGACGTTTTCAGGATGTTCGACTTTGCTCAAATCCAGCGTTCGTTTGGTGGCGCACTTTGACGAAGTATTGAGGAGCATCGCCACATCAGTCGGCGTGTGCCCCATCAAACGTTCGGGAGCCAAGGCCATGAGCTCGATCAGTCGTTCGTCGCTGATGGCCCCGCCTTCGACCAATACCTTGCGGCAGACACCGTACGCACACTCCAGCCCGATGATGCCATTGGGCGCGTCGGCCAAGCCAGCAGCTTTCTCGGCTGCCGTGTGCGGGGCGTGGTCGGTGGCAATCATATCGACGGTTCCGTCCGCAATCGCGGCGACTGTCGCACGTCTGTCCTCCTCGCTACGTAGCGGCGGGTTCATCTTGGCCATCGCGCCATACTTCAGAATGTCCTCATCACACAGCGCGAGATAGTGCGGTGCCGTCTCACAGGTGATGGGCAACCCTTCAGCCTTGGCCTTGCGAACCGCATCGAACGCACCGGCTGTCGAGACGTGCTGGAAATGGATGTGGGCACCTGTACGTCGCGCAGCTTCGATGTCACGATTGACTATCGCCAGTTCCGTTTCGGCAGGGATGCCGGCGAGACCAAGTTTTCTGCTGACTGCCCCATCGTTGATAGCTCCGAAATCGTGATGCTCGCAATGCTCCAGTACAGGCAGACCTGTTGCCTTCGAATTAGCGAGTACGGCGTCAAGAATCTCGTTGGTGATGGCTGAACCGTCATCGGTGATGGCACGTAACGGATGTTCTCCAACAGGATTTTTAAGGCTCCAGCTTGCCTTTGCGCCTGTATTATCGCTTCGTGCTGATTGACCCGCTGAATCCATGAACCGTTCATAATCAGCTGGCTGTGTCGGCAACTTCCCTGCACGTCCCAGCGAGGCGCAGACGGAGACGTCATAACGAACCGGCAATTTCACGTCGTGCAATTGTTCGTAACGTTGCAGATAGTCAAGCGTGTTGTAGACACCGACTTCTTTGAGTTCCTTGCCGCCGTCAACAGCATCTTGAACGTTGATATCGCGTCCATCGGCGGCAGGCAAGGTGTTCGGCATGATGAGCACGCGCGTATATCCGCCGGCCGCAGCGGCCTGCGAGCCCGAAACCATGGTTTCTTTGTCAAGCTGACCAGGGTCGCGGAAATGCACATGCGGGTCGGCAAGTCCGGGTGCCACAATCAGCGACGAACCGTCGATGTCACCGGAAACGGCGGCACCGGGCTCGGCGAGCAAGCATTGCTCGTCAGTTTCAGGCACGACAAGGTCGATACGCTCGCCGGTGTCCCACACTGCAATGTCATGAATGGTCAGCATGTGCATTCCGTTCTTTCGATAGACCGCTTATTCGTTTATACTCCAGCTCGATTGATTTCATTAAATCATCAATCAGTCCGTTCGTCCGCATCAAGCCCGAATCCCAATTAAAACGACGGAATTGGAGCCAAATCAGTATTCGCTACAGTTCCGCTTCCTCGTCGCAATAATCGCAACGATATTCGCGACGTTCTGCATTGGCCAGATAGAAGCGCTGCTCCAAACCGGTCTCGGAAGTGGTCACACAACGCGGGTTCTTGCAGGAGATGACACCGACAAGGTGCTGCGGCAACTCCGGTTTGGCCTTTTCGACGATTTGTCCGCCGCGAACGATGTTGACCGTGGCGTGCGGAGCGATAAACCCTAGCGCGTCAAGATTCAAGTCCTCGACGTCTTCGAGCTTGATGATGTCCTTGGCTCCCAGCGCGTGGCTGGTCGCATTCATGATCAGCGCCAGCTTGGTGGTGGTCGGATCGACCTTCAGATAGTGCAGCACGGTAAGCGCGGTTCCAGCGTCCACATGGTCGATGATGATGCCGTTGGTGATGCTTGTGACTTCCATCAGACCAGCACCTCCTTGTTTTCGTCGTAACCGGGCAGTTTGTCGCCGAGCACCGAACTTTCCAGCGCCATGCGCATAAGCATGCCGCGACGTACCTGCTCGAAGTATGCGGCACGTGGATCGTCGTCGACTTCCTTGGCGATTTCGTTGACGCGCGGCAGCGGGTGCAGCACGGCCATCGTCGGCTTCGCAAGTTTCATCTTGCCCTCGTCAAGGATGTAGGTGTCGCGCAAGCGCAGGTAATCGTCCTCGTTGAAGAAGCGTTCTTTCTGCACGCGGGTCATGTAGAGCACGTCAAGGTCGCCGATGACGGCAGACAAATCCTTGGCTTCCACGTAGGAGCAGGTCGGGCTTTGATCGATGCAGTCGAGCACATATTGCGGCGTCTTGAGTTCATCAGGGCTAATCAGCACGAACCGGACGTTGCCGAAACGGCACAGCGTGGTAATCAGTGAATGGACGGTACGGCCGAAGGTCAAGTCACCACAAAGCCCGACGGTCAGATCGGTAACACGTCCGAAACGCGCCTGAATGGTCGATAAATCAGCCAAGGTCTGCGTGGGGTGCATGTGCCCGCCGTCACCTGCGTTGATGACCGGCACGTCCGAGGAGTGCGCAGCAACCAGCGCAGCGCCTTCCTTGGGATGGCGCATGGCGATCAAATCGGCATATTGGGAGACGACCTTCACCGTGTCGTGGATGGTCTCACCCTTCGTGGCGGAGGAAAGCTGCGCGCCGGCAAAGCCGATGACCTTGCCGCCGAGCCGCAGCATAGCGGTTTCGAAACTCAGGCGCGTGCGCGTGCTGGGCTCATAAAACAAAGTGGCCAACACCCGTCCATTGCAGGTGTTCGCCACTTCTTTACGGTGAGAATCGATGTATTGCGCTTTGTCAAGCAATAACCGAATCTCTGAAGTCGGTATGCTGTCCAACGTCACCACGCTGGAACCGACCAATGATGATCGCCCGCCCCCATCAGCGGGATTCTTCGTAGGTTTTTGTCTTATCGACATCGGCTCACCTTTCTTCAACCAAGGTGGCCACTTCGTGTGACCATTGACAACATACCCGCACACGGCGACAGTGGAAGCAAACATCAAGCACAGGTTTATTATGACTAAATTCTGATACATTTCTACATTATCAGATAAATTTCAACGACATCGCCGGTGGTATGCAGCACAGAAAACTGATTCTCCTGAATTATCGCTTCGCTGCTACGAATCTATAAAACCTCCGGATAGGCACATTCCGAAATCCGCAATATATCAACGACTTGAAAACAATGGTCTTGGTCTCCATTAGCAGCGAAGAGGGTTAGCGTTCCGTTTTTATCTTCCCTGCTGTAAGAATAACTAGTTACCCAGGAATAGACATTTTGTCATACGTTTTTGCAATCAGCTCCGCAATCCACAGCAATCATCTGATCATTTCCGGCTATCAGCTCAAAAGCCTGCGGTAATTGCCTACAAGCCGTAGAACAGCCGTTCCATCACCTCGCGGCACCGGCGCATCACCGCCTGCAGGTCATTGCCGAAGTATTGGCCGCGGTTCGCGTCGTAGCCGAGGAACGTGGCGACTCCCCCGAGACCATAGAAATCGGACGGCAGCACGTCGGCCTGCGAAAGCCTTGCACCCCACAGATAGTTGCCGTTGCGTGCGGCGGTGAGCATTTTCCACGCCTTGCGCAGCGCATCGGCATCATCACAGTTGATATATTCCAAGCGTTCGAGCTCGTCTAGGGCCGTCAACGTTGAATTGACACGTAGGCTTTCATGCTCGCCGGCATGTTGGAGCTGTAGGAGCTGCACGGTCCATTCAACGTCGGAAAGTCCACCCGCGCCAAGCTTCAGATGCTGGTTGCGTTTGACGCCGTGCGGCAGACGTTCCGCTTCCATGCGCGCCTTGAGCTTACGAATCTCGCCGATTTCTTCGTCGGTCAGCTCGCGATCGATATATCGCAGCGGGTCGGCAAGCTGAGTGAGGAAATCTTTCGCCAACCGTGCGTCACCAGCAGCATACCTCGCCCGCAACAACGCCTGACGCTCCCAAGTGCTGTACCACTTCGTGTAGTAGTCTCGGCACGATTCGTAGGAACGGATCAGCGGGCCGTTCTTGCCTTCCGGTCGCAGTCCGAAATCAAGGTCTATCTTTGGTTCGAGGCTTGCCGGTCCTTGCAGGATATTGCGCAAGTCATTGACCACGTTGCGCGCGAAATCGGCGGCTGTTTTCTGCGCATCGTCGCTATCTGTGTTGCCTCCGGCTTGGACCGGACGATACATCATGATGACGTCGGCATCGGAACAGAAGTTGACTTCGCGACCGCCGTATCGGCCCATGGCGATGACGCTGATGGCCACCGGTGCCTTATCCAATTTCATTTCGTTGCATTGATGGCGGATGGACCATTGCAACGCGGCTTCGATGGCGGCATCGTAAACATCGGTCATGCCGTTCAACCCGACACCGTCATCAAAGACCTTTGAAGTCCAGCCAAGTCCGATACGTTCGATTTCATGACGGCGCATCGCACGGATGGAAGTGGCGAAATCGTTCATATTATCGGCATACCGAGAAACCGCCGCCTGGGCACGTACGTCAAGGCTTTCGCGAGTTTGGGGCATCAGCATCTCATCGTCGCCCAGCCAGGTCACCGATTCAATGGACTGGTTGAGTGAATCGCCCAGAAGTCTCGAATTGGAAAGGATATGACACAATCTGATAAGCGCCTGCGGCGAATCGCGCAGAAAACCGAGATACTGGCTGCCACCACCGAAACGTTCCTCGAGTTTTCGCCATTGCAGAAGGCCCATATCGGGATTCTGGCCTTGCGCCAGCCATTGCAGGATTGAGGGAAGAAGGATGCGGTTGATTTTTGCCGCACGGGAAACACCTTCGGTCAGCGCCTGGACGTGACGCATCGCGGCATCCGGGTCGGCGAAACCGATGGATTCGAAGCGCTCGCGGGTCGCCTTGTCGCTCAATGTGACCTGATCGTCGTCAAGCTGCGCGTTGATGGGTAGCATCGGTCGATAATAAATATCAGTATGGAGACGGCGCACTTCAAGACGTACTTTATCGTACCGCTCCACCAGCTGGTCAGGTAGCAGACCGAACGCCCGGCCCATACGACGCAGTTCCGGATTGTCGTCTATCGCACGCGTGTCGGCATTGCGCACGATATCAGGCGCGTTTTCATTGGCCTTGCCCACGTCTGGGAATAGATGCGTGCGTTTGAGCTCCCACATCTGCGCGCGGTGCTCGAGCACCCTTTCGAAGCGATAATCCTCATCAAGCCTTGCGGCCTGCGGACGGGCGACATAGCCGCCGACCGAAAGCGCCTGCAACGCGCCCAACGTGGAACGGCCACGCAAGGATTCATCGGAACGACCATGGACCAACTGCAGCATCTGGACCGTAAATTCGACATCGCGCAACCCGCCTTTGCCGAGCTTGATCTCGCGCTCACGCAGGTCCGGGGCGATGTTGTCTTCAACCCGCTTGCGCATGTTCTGGCAGTCGTAGACGAAGTTATCGCGTTTCGATGCCGACCAAACCAATGGTCTTGTCAGATCAAGATAGGCCTTGCCCAACTCTTCGTCACCGGCGACCATACGCGCCTTCAGCAGCGCCTGGAACTCCCAGTTGTTTGCCCATTTCTCGTAATAGACGCGGCAGGAATCGACCGTACGCACCAGCGGCCCGTCCTTGCCTTCCGGACGCAGCGCGGTATCAATCTGCCAAAGCGGCGGCATATCGACGCCGGGTATCACCGACTGACAGATCTTTTGCAGGGTCATCCCGATTTTCGTGCCAATGCGCGTCAACGTCACGCCGTCGATTTTCTCATCGCTTTTCTCCCCGCCGCCAACTGCAGCAAGGGGTTCGACAATATACACCAAGTCACAATCGGAAACGTAATTGAGCTCCTGCGCCCCGAGCTTGCCCATGCCGATAACCGTGAAACCGCAACGTTCGCTGCCCTCGACCTGCGTTCTGGCAATATCGAGCGCAGCGCCGATGGCAGCATCAGCCAAATCAGAGAGCCTTGCGCTGATTTGCGGCTGTATTTTCACCGGGTCCGCCGCTGCCGTGTCTTCGGCCATGATGGCCGCAAGCTGAAGATAATAATTCTCACGCAACGCTTCCACGGCGACAGCCATGTTGCTCATCGGCGTCGGAGTATCCGTTGGTTGAGAAACAGCCTTTTTGACGGCATCGCCCACATGAGAAATACGCTCATCACGGGTAAAGTCGAGACTTCCGCACGGATCGCAGGCCGCTGCAGTCACCAAATCCGGATGCGCACGCATCAGCCCGCCCATCGCATCCGAGGCACCCAAGACTCCGATCAAACGCGCAAGTGCCTTTGGGTTATTGACAAGCTGCGTGCAGTTTTCCTGCAAAGCCATGATCTCGACAAGATGCTTCAACGCCGTATCAGGATCACATGCCCGCTCGAGTGCGACAAGCACGTTCTTCCGGTCAGCTTCACCGAACCCTGCACGAGCCAGCAAACCGAAAAGCTTGCGGCTTTCGCCCAAATCCTGCAGCCCCGCATGGATGAGCTCACGATTGCTGATACTGACGTCCTCGGAATGTTCCATGGTTCCAATCTACAACAACCCACACTTCGAACGTACACCAGCCGTAATCGGGTTGCACTTTGGCACTTTGCCAAACGTCCCACGCGCGTCACACACAGCTATCAATTTCATCACCGTCTATTCTGAAACCGCAGCAACGATATTAGCAGGCGTTGGGCAGAATATCGGTTATCCTATAAATAACGAAAATTTATACAGGAGAGAACATTGGGAACCATCGACATCGTTGTTGCGATTATTGTGGGCATTGCGGGATTGGCGGCCGGGCTTTTCGTCGGAGCCATGCCGGCGTTCACCAGCAAATTGAGCGAGCAACAGAATCGCGTGCAACAATGGGCCGGCATCATCCTCATTGTCGTGTTCTTCCTCCTGATGTATTTCAAACTCAACATCTCTTCCTGGTCAATCATCATCGCCGCCATCGCCGGATTCGCACTGGCCAAAATACCTGCACTCCACCAAATGCTTATCGCGATGTTTCCGATACTCCAGCCGAAAAAGGAAGAGAAACCGAAGCCGCGGCCTGCACAAAATCAAAAGCCGAAAAAGAAGAACAGCAAGAAGCGCAAGCATACCCACTAATTTTCGCAGCGGGTATGTCATAGTCGGCTTGTCGTCTTGACATTAAATTTACATTACGATATTTTTCATCGCACTTAAAGCATGCAATGCCGCTTTGTGGCTTGGTTTACCAGATAGAGATTCAGTAACCTCTGTACCTTTATTCTATTATTCCTGAACGGTGAATAGCGACTCCACGTTGGCCCAGATTCGGCGGGCCAGTGCGGCACGATTCATCGTATAGAGATGGATGCCATCGACGCCGTGCGCCACCAGATCGGAAATCTGTTCGGAAGCGTAATTGATGCCGGCCTGTTGCAGGCAGGGCAAATCGTCACCCCACTTATCGACGATGCGTTGCAAAGCCGAAGGAATCTTGGAACCGTTGCGTTTGGTCATGTTGTTGACCGATTTGACACTGCGCAAGGGCATGATTCCGGCCTCGATCGGCACGTCGATGCCTTTGGAGCGCGCGAGATCGAGGAAACGATAGAAATCGTTGTTGTCGTAGAAAAGCTGCGTGATGAGATGGGTCACGCCAGCATCCACTTTCTTTTTGAGGTTGTCAACGTCATCCTCCAGACACGGGGATTCGAGGTGACATTCCGGGTAACAGGCCCCCATGATCTGCATATCGGGATCGTGCTCGCGGATGTAAGAAGCCAAATCACTGGCATGTTCAAAGTCTCCGCACGGCTCGTTGCCTTCGACGTAATCGCCTCTCAACGCCAAGACTCCAAACACGCCGGCCTCGCGGTAGAGATCCAAAGCTTCGTCAACCGTTGCTTTGCTGCTATACAGTGCGGTCAGGTGAGCGACAACTGGGATGTGATAGTCATAATTGATGGCATGCGCTATTCTCGCGGTCTTGACCCGGTCGGCATGGGTGCCGTGACGGTAGGTGACAGAAATGAAATCGGGGTTCAAACCCTGAAGCCCATCCAAGGCATCATAGATGGCGCCTACCGGGGAATGTGGCTTTGGCGGGAATACCTCAAGCGAGAAAATCGGCGAATGCATGGCTGTCTCCTGTGACAAATCGTGTGGCCGGCATCATTGCTTCTGATTGATGTCGGCCACACGCTAATAGTACTGATGATTACTTAGTTACGCGAGGCCTGCGAATCGTTCGCAAGTTCGGCGCGAACGGTCTTGGCGGCCTCGACCATATGCTCGAGGCTCGGCCAGGTCTCCTCGTTGCCGCGGGTCTTGAGTCCACAGTCAGGGTTAATCCATACGCGGCTCGGGTCAGCCTTCTTCAAGATGGCATGGATGCGGTCAACCAGTTCCTTCGTGGACGGGATACGCGGCGAATGGATGTCGTAGACACCTGGGCCCACCTCAGTTTCGAAGTGTGCGTCATGGATGGCGTCGAGCACGACGAGATCACCACGGGAAGCTTCGAAGGAAATCACGTCGGCATCCATGTTGTCGATGTCCTTGATGATGTCGTTGAACTCGGAGTAGCACATATGGGTGTGAATCTGTGTGGTCGGCTTGACGGCGGAATGCACCAGGCGGAAGGCGGGAATCGCCCAGTCGAGGTACTTCTTGTGCCAGTCGGAGCGGCGCAACGGCAGCTTCTCACGCAGCGCGGCCTCGTCGATCTGGATGACCTTGATGCCGGCGGCCTCGAGGTCGAGCACCTCGTCGCGGATGGCAAGGGCCAGCTGCTGGGTCTGCAGTTCGTTGCTGATGTCCTCGCGCGGCCAGGACCAGTTGAGGATGGTGACCGGGCCGGTGAGCATGCCCTTGACGACGTGCTTGGTGCGGCTCTGCGCATACTTGCTCCAGCGCACCGTAATCGGCTCGGCGCGCGAAACGTCACCCCAGACGATTGGAGGCTTGACGCAGCGGGTGCCGTAGGACTGTACCCATGCGTTCTTCGTGAAGAGATAACCATTCAGGTGCTGGCCGAAGTATTCGACCATATCGTTGCGCTCGAATTCGCCGTGAACCAGCACGTCGAGTCCAATCTGCTCCTGATGAGCGATGACCTGATCAATCTGGCCGGCGATAAAATCGTCATACGTCTTCTGATCGATTTCACCCTTGCGAGCCTTGGCACGCATCGAGCGAATCTCGCGGGTTTGCGGGAAGGAGCCGATGGTGGTGGTCGGCAGTTCCGGCAGGTTCAGTTCCTCGTGCTGCAGCTTGCGGCGCTCGGCGCGGACCGGCTGACGCACGAAGTCCTTGTCGGTCAAAGACGAGAGACGCTGGGCCACGGCCTGATCAGGCGCCACACGGCTGCCGTCGAAAAGCGCCTGGTTGGCTGCCAATGTCTGCGATTCCTTGCGCAACGTATCGTCGTCATCGGCCAACTTGGCGACATCGACCAGCTCGCCGAGCTTTTCTACGGCGAAGGCAAAATGCTTGAGCACTTCCGGCTTCAGGCCGGTCTCCCCTTCCGTGCTGAACGGCACGTGCAGCAGCGACGAAGCAGTGGAAACCGCGACGTTGTCGGTCTTGGTCTTCAAAGCGTCGATCAGGCCAAGGCTTTGCGCGTAGTTGTTGCGCCAGATGTTGCGACCGTTGATGACACCTGCGAAAACCGTGGTGTTCTCGGCGACACCGTACTTTTCGATGGCGGCGAGGTTCTCATCGCGTCCTTCAATGAGGTCAAGACCGACACCGTCGAATCCGAAGGAGTTCACGGTCTCGTAGATATCGGCGATGTTGCCGAAGTAGGTATTGAGCAGCACCTTGACGTTCTTGCCGTCGGCGCCGGAACGTGCCGGCAGAATAGCGGAATAGAGCGTCTTGAAAAGTTCAGTATCGCCCTTCTCTTTGTCAAGTACCAAGTAAGGTTCGTCGAACTGCACCCACTGCGCGCCGAGCTCGGCAAACTTGCGGAGGATTTGGGCGTAGACACCGGAAACCGCGTCAACCAGGCCACGGTCGAGTTCCAGCTCTTCGGCCTGTGGATTGCGGGCCAGCTTGAGGAAGGTGTACGGGCCGATCAGCACCGGCTTGGTCAGGATGCCTTGGGCCTTGGCCTCGTTGAATTCGTCGAACGGCTTGGTGGAATTGAGCTTGATTTCGGCCGATGCGTCGATTTCGGGAACCAGATAATGATAATTGGTGGTGAACCACTTCTTCATCGGCAGCGCGGTAACGTCGCCTTCCGGCCCCTGATAGCCGCGGCCCATTGCGAACAGCGTATCCTCGGCGTTCTCGAAGGAGAGACGGCGGTAACGTTCCGGAATCACGTTCAGGAGGATGGCGGTGTCGAGTATCTGGTCGTAATAGCTGAAATCATTGCTCGGAATGAGATCGACGCCTGCGTCGGCCTGCAGCTTCCAATGCTCGGCACGCAGCTGCTTGCCGGTCGCGCGCACGTCGTCGAGGCTGGATTTGCCTTTCCAGTAGCCTTCGATGACCTTTTTTAATTCGCGGTCGCGCCCGATGCGCGGGAAGCCGGAAACGGATGTGAGAGCAGACATAATTCCTCCAGAAGTTGACAGACGACTATCGAAATCTTACCAAAAAATCCCGTTCAAAGGGCATCAAGCCACTTAAGGTGTCGTTATAAAATAAAATTATATTTGAATCTTTGATTTTGTATATAAGTAATTATCTTTTTTTAAAAAACTTTCTTTCACCTGGATAAATCCGCTTATTCATTGTAGCAAAACACTTTTTTCTATCTTCTGGAACTGGTGGAGTACAAATACAAACTTGTTTTGTTCTAGGTGCGTCATCGAGCCAATACCTTGAAGAAACCATCAAACTATCCCCGTTTATAAAAGCATCTTTATTCTCTTCCTTGAATTGATACCAATTCTGATATTTAAACCATTCAATAGAGGATGTACATAAATGATAAATATATGAAGTATTCTGCAAGAGATTTTGAACTCTGATATCAAGACTTAAGGCACTGTTCTGTTCTGTTTTAGGTGACGTAATTTCTTGACAGATATTTATACTTTTTGTGGAATTTGAATCTATTTTAATAGAGTACGTATCAAAATTAACATATTCATTATCGGATTCTTCAACTTGCCAATCACAAGGCATATTCGAAAAGCTAATGATTCCTGCGTTGTTTGAGGCGTTTTTAATTTTTATCGAAAAACGAATTTTGTAACGTTTCTTAGTAGTACCAAAATAACAGTTCTGCTCAGGCAATTGACGTCCATCATATCTCCGATCCAGCGCAGGAACCCAACAGCAATAATTATCACTAATTTGTCTATAAATATATATATCTTCACATTTTGCTTCAGCTGCTATAGAAGGCATTTGTGAATCCCAATAAGTTTCATTTTGTAATTTTAACATTTTAGAATTTTTTGAATAGGTAAGACAAAAAGATATAACTGAAAGAATTAATGAAAGAGCAGCAATCCAAGTAGAAGTAGACAAAGAATTATCAGGACATTGAACAATTATTTTTGAAGAAGTATCAATAAAATCAAAAAACATAATATACGCTTTCACAAAATTACTTTGCCTAAAAAAATTATTTATTTCATTTAACCAATAAACATTAATATTAAGAAGAGATTCTATGCAACTGATCGCCAAGGTCGCGCAGGACCTTGCGCAGCTTGCGGTCGCTGATGTCGCGGAGTTCCAGATCGGCAAGGCGCTCGGCCTGCTGTTCTTCGGTGAGGGAATCGATATCGGTGACGGTGTCTTTGGTGGCGCGGTCACGCTTGCGGAGCGCTTCAAAGCCAGGGGCCATCGCACGGGTGACGACGAGGAAACCGGTATGACCGATCATCTGGTGGTCGGGGCGCACGGCGAGGCCCTGCGCCTTCCATGTACGTTCGAAGGTCTCCTGTACTTCCGGTTCCGTCCAGCAACTGGCTTCGCGCAACGCCTCGCAGAAGCGCGACATCTGCGTGGTCGTGGTGATGTAGGCGATGAGCACGCCACCAGGGGCGATGACACGATAGGCCTGTTCGAGCCGGTTCCACGGGTCGAGCATGTCGAGAACGATTCGGTCGAACGGCATAACAGCTGATGGCATTGAATCCGTCGTCGAACCATTATTCGATTCCGATGATATGGCTTTCTTGTCGTCAGTCTCATCTTTCGACAACCCAGATGAAGCCACAGCCCCGTCGCCAACGGCACTGCTGCGGGTCTCGATACTTTGCGCAAGCCCAGTGGCAACCGTGTCGAAATCGCCGGTCAGCAAATCCCACCATTCTGGGCAATTGCCGTAATAGAGCGTCGCGTTGGCCTCGGCTATCTTGGCGAATTCGGGACGCATCTCGATGGTGGTCAAGTGACCGGTCTCCCCTACGGCGTCCAGCAGGTTGAGGCTCATCGCACCACTTCCGGCACCGGATTCCAGCACATTAAGCCCACTGCGGATATCACCAAGCTGAATGACCTGGGCGATGTCTTTCGGATACATAATCTGCGCACCTCGCGGCATGGAAAGCACGTAATCCGTGAGCCTCGGCCGCATGACCGCGTAATCCCAGCCACCTATGGCACGCGCCGCCTTCCATGGTTTCGGCTTGTCATGGCTGGGTGTGCCGCCAGTTATCTGCGCTTCGCGTTTGGAAGTCACAGTAGTGACAACAATGCCTTCAGTCGAGCCGATAACGTCATCGTGCAGGATGATGCCGTGGTCGGTCTGGGTGGAGCCGCCGGACACAAGCTGGTCGGTGATCTTCTTGCCCTTGCGATCCGTGAACTGGACTTTCTCCCCCGCTTGCAGCGCTCCGCGTCTTGGCATACCCACTTCCCATCATTACGTAATACATAAATCGATGACAGGCAAAGCTCTGCACCGACACTAACTATGCCCTATAATCTCACGCCGTCTCGATGGATTGAACGCATAATAACGCAGAATAAAAAAGAATCCAAACGCAACTATCCTTTGATACTGCGCTTGGATCCCTTATTATTTTTTAACTAATTTCGCCTGTGCGTCCGAACCGTTTCACGACTTTGGCAACGATCGAAACCAATCAAGCAAACAGCTCAGTAGTCCAGCTTGTAGACCGGCTCTTTGCCTTCGGTGACGCGTTTGACGTCGGTCATGCTGTGCATGACCATGTTGCGCACGGAAGTCTTGGTGTAAAAGGCGGAATGCGGGGTGATGATGACGTTGTCCATCGCCGAAAGTTCACGATAGAACTGCGGCAGCTGCGATTCGTTGTCGAAGCGCTTCATGAAAAGCCCGGTTTCCTCGGCGAAGACGTCGATGGCGGCGCCGGCGATCTCGTGGTTCTTGAGTGCGGCGACCAAAGCCTGCGTGTCGATCAACGGGCCACGCGCCTGGTTGACGATGAACGCCGTGTCCTTCATCATCTTGAACTGATCGGCACCGATCATGCCGACCATGTACGGCTCAAGCGGGGTGTGCAGCGTCAGGATATCGGCCTCGCGCACCACAGTGTCGAAATCGGTGTATTCGAGGAATGCGTCGTTGGCGGCGTTGGTAATCAAGTCGTTGCCAATGACGGTGGCGCCCAGGGCATGGAAGAGCTCGGCCACCGCGGAACCGATGCGGCCGACGCCGATGATGCCGACGGTCTTATGGTAGATTTCGTCGCTCATTTCCTCGGAAACGCGCACGAAATCGCATTTGCGCTCGTTGCCAAGAATCTTGCCATAATGGCGCAGCAGGTACATGGTTGAGGCAAGCGTGTTTTCGGCAACCGCGCGCGGTGAATAGGCCGGGGTGTGGGTGACCAGGAAATGATACTTTTTGATGTAATCCATATTGAGAATATCGAAACCGACGGTTCGCAACGCGATGTGATGGATATCGTAGTCAATCAGTTTCCGATAGATCTCTTCTTCGACGACATCGGGAACCTGCTGCATGCTGACAGCATCGTAGCCGTGGCCCTTGGCCATATCGACGGTCTCAAGTGTCAGGTCGTCCGGCGTCGTCACCAGTTCGTCCTCAGGATGGTTTTTCATCCATTCGTCGACGTAATCCTGCCCCTCAGGACGGATGTTGTATAGCAGAACCTTCATTGCTGTCCCTTTCTTCTTTATTGCAGCAATAAAATGCTATCGGAATCAGTCGTCATCAATCGCGTAGGCCGACCAGCGGCCCTGATCGTGGGTCACCTTGAGCGGCAGGCCGAAGATATGGCTCAGGCGTTCGGCGGTGAAGCCGTGCTCGAGATCGCCGGTATAGATGATGGTGCCAGGCTGTGGATCAGCACCGGCGACGTTATCGGCATGGGCGTCGGTCTCGTTGCCGGCCATGCGTCCCATGATGGCGACATGGTCGAAGCCCTGCGGAATCTCCTCAAGACGGTGCGTCACCAACAGCACCGTGCGATCGGTGTCGTGCCGGCCGATATCGCTCAACGCACGCAACGCCAACTCGCGGCCACCCAGATCGAGACCGGTAGTCGGTTCGTCGAGAATCAGCAGATCGGGGTCGCCCATCAGCGCCCGACAAATCAACACACGCGTCCGTTCGCCTTCCGAAAGCTTGAACATCTGCTTGCCTTCGAGATATTCGATGCCGAACATGGCCATGAACCCACGGGCTTTGTCGTAATCGGCCTGCGTGAACTGTTCGCGCCAACGACCGGTGGTCGCGGTCAGCGCCGTCAAGATGACGTCGAGCGGGTCTTCCTCGTTGGGGAACGAACGCGACAATTCCGCAGAGCTCAGGCCGATGCGGTTGCGGTAGGAGAAGACGTTGACCTTGCCAAGCCGATTGCCGAGGATATCGACGGTGCCAACGGAAGGGAACCCACGGGTCGCCATCATGGCCACGAGGCTGGACTTGCCGATGCCGTTGGGGCCGAAAAGCACCCATTTTTCGCCGCGCTTGAGATCGAGGTTCACGTCAGTGAGAATGACGCGGCGGTTCCTACGAAATTCAACATTGGTCAGTTTCAGCGCCGAAACATCTTCGCCCATTCTTTGTTCCCCTCATCGTGATCATGCGCTTTGTTGCGCGATTTCTTCCTTCGTTCTCACAGACTAATCCGGGATAGTCGGCAAAAATGCCGTCATTCCATATTGTGAAGAAGACGCGGAAGGGCCCGATTACAAATTCAGGTGAGGAAACTGGCGACCAAAAGGATCACGGCGAGGAAATAGAGACAGCAACCGACGACGATTTTGAGGGTATGTAACGTCCTGTCTTTGCCGAACTTCGCGGAAAGGCACAAGGCCGTCGCCACGATGAAAACGACAGCGATTATTGCGTACAGCACATATTGAAACATGTCGTACCTTTCCTGGTTATCCTTGCGCGTTCAGCGGTTGGCGACAAAACGCGGTAAACCAATGCCTTCTGCACTATCAAACTTAACATTTCCAAGCCATAAGACCAAATACATCTTACGTCTCTCAACGCAGGACCTGACGATACACGGCCATGGTCTCGTCGGCGATGCGTTCCCAGCTGAACTCGTCACGGGCACGTTTGAAACCAGCCTCGCCCATCTCCTTGGCCCGCTGCGGGTTTTCCATGAGCCGGTTGATGGCCGCTGCCATATCGTGCACGAAATCATCAGGATGCAACGGTGTGCCGCTGCCGTCGCGCTTCTGCTCTATCGGAACGAGATAACCGGTGACTCCATCGACCACGACTTCCGGAATCCCGCCGGTAGCGCTGGCGACCACCGGCAGGCCACAGGCCATCGCCTCGAGGTTGACGATGCCGAGCGGCTCGTAGATGCTCGGGCAGACGAAAGCGTTGCAGCCGTGTTCAAGGGCGTTCAACTCAGGCCGCGGGAGCATCGCCTCGATCCAGATGACGTTGCCGCGCTCGGCTTTCAAGTCTGCAAACGAGGAACGCACCTCGTCGCCAAGCTCCTCGGTATCCGGGGCTCCGGCGCATAGAACGACCTGAATGTCCTTGTCGATCAGATGGAGAGCCTGCAACAGATACGGCAGGCCTTTCTGCCGCGTGACGCGGCCGACGAAAAGCAGTGTGGGCTTGCTGCGGTCGATGTGGTAGCGCTCGAATACCTTCCAGCCGGGGTCGTCGGGGCTCGGAGTCTCGAAATCGGCAACAGTGATACCGTTGTGGACCACGGAAATTTTCGACGGGTCGATGGACGGATAAGCCGTCTGGATGTCCTGTTTCATTCCTTCCGAAACCGCGATGACGCGGTCGGCATGGGTGAAGGCGTCGCGTTCGGCCCAGGAGCTCAGGTTGTAGCCGCCGCCGAGCTGGTCGCGTTTCCAGGGACGGAACGGTTCAAGGCTGTGTGCGGTGACGACGAGCGGGATATCGTGCATCTGCTGGGCCAAGCGACCGGCCAGGCACGCATACCACGTATGGGCATGGGCGATGTCACCGTCAACATCGTTGGCCATTTGCAGATCCACCCCAAAAGTCTGCAGAGCCATATTATCCTGTGCTAATTCGGCGGGCACATCATAGCCGACCACACGCAAATTGCCACCCGGCACCTGCGGAATCTCGTCGGGTGTTCTGGGCCCGTCAAAAGCCCGTACCGTCACCTCGGCACGTTCCGCAAGCACTTTCGACAGTTGCTCGACATGTACGCCGGCACCACCGTAGATATGCGGCGGATATTCGCGGGTCAGCAAATCAATCTTCATACGCGTCAATCAACCTCATCGACTATCACTATTGAATAATGGCCTACCAACTCACCGTTTTTCATCAAATGGCGGTGCCGTTGGAGTCGAGGTTGGGGTTGTGATGGTAGTTCCCGGCCGTGAAGAAGAGGCTCAGCACACCGACCACAAAGATGATGGAAACGGTCAGAATCAGCCACATCGGATGCTTGGGAACCCACATGAGGATCGCGAAGGCGATACCGGAAAGAACGATCAGCGTCCAGCTGGCGATGCGGAACCACTGATGCAACGAATGCGGCGCCTTCATGACCTTCGGGTCGCTGTAGTTCGGGTCGAGGTTTTCTGCCGGTGCCGAAAGCTTCTCGGCCTTGGGCTTCCACTCCGTGTCACCGCTCTCTTCCAAGCGACGGCTGCGCTCCTGCAACGAGTACTCGTCGATCAGCCCGCCGCGGCCGCGATTCTGCGGCTGATTCGGTTGTGGCACTCCCTGACGGTTGCGCTTGGCCTGGGCCCTGCGTTCGGCGCGATTCGGCATCTCGATTCCTTTCAGCGGTGAATTTCGTTCTGCTCTGATTTTAGCCCGAACCCTGCCAAGCGATTCGCACATGGATTTCTTGAGAGATCGAAACCTGAGAAAGTTCAGACCTTCGGAAGAGCCATCGGCTTTTGGGTGGAGACGATCGGGGCCGGAAGTTCGGTGGTGCCGTTGAGGAAACGGTCGACTGCGGAGGCGCAACTGCGGCCTTCGGCTATCGCCCAGACCACGAGACTTTGGCCTCGGCCGGCGTCGCCGCACACGAAAACACCATCCTGGCTGGTCTCGAATTGCTTGCTTCGCGCGACGTTGCCGCGTTGATCGAGCTCGACCGGTAGCTGGCTGAGCATCGTCGAGGTGTCAGGATGCAGGAAACCGGTGGAAATCAGCACCAGATCGGCGTCAATAATCCGCTCGGTTCCGGCAACGTGCTCACGTTTGCCGTCAGCCGTGCTTTTTACATCGACGACCTTGACACCTGTGACATGGCCGGATTCATCAGCCACGAATCCGCTCGCCAAGCCGCTGTCATCCAACGTCACGCGCTCGGTTTCAGCCACTTCCTCGATGCCGGTGAAACTGACGGTATCGGTGTTGTATTCGTAGGTGCCGCCCTCCTCCATCGAGGTGGTGGGCTGGTAAAGACGCGCATAAGTCGGCCAAGGTTGATTGTCCGGACGAACGCTCGGCTCTTTAGGGTTGATCTGCAAAACGGTGATGCTGGTGGCGCCTTGGCGGATGGCGGTGCCGAGGCAGTCGGAACCGGTGTCGCCGCCGCCGATGATGACGACTTTCTTGCCGTTCGCGTCGATGTTGTTGACCGGTTCCTTGCCTTCGCAACGGCGGTTGGCGTCGGGCAGGAAGTCCATGGCGAAGTGGATGCCGTCAAGTTCGCGGCCGGGCACGCTGACATCACGCGGAACGCCGGAACCAATGGCTACAACCACGGCGTCATAGCGTGAACGCAGCTCGTCCCAGCTCACGTCCTTGCCGATTTCCATATTCGTGCGGAAGACGGTGCCTTCAGCCTCCATCTGCTCGATGCGCCGGTCAATCAGATGCTTGTCAAGTTTGAAGGACGGGATGCCATAGCGCATGAGGCCGCCGATTTCGTCATCCCGCTCATAGACAACGACGGTATGGCCGGCACGGGTCAGCTGCTGGGCGCAGGCGAGGCCGGCAGGGCCGGAACCAACGATGGCGATGGTCATGTCGGTCAGTCGTTGCGGCGGCATGGGCTTGACGTAGCCGAGCTTCCAAGCCTGGTCGATGATGGTCTGCTCATCGGCCTTGATCATGGTCGGCGGCTGGTGGATGCCCAAAACGCAGGCCTGTTCGCAGGGCGCAGGGCAAATCAGGCCGGTGACCTCCGGGAAATTGTTGGTCATCGAAAGCCGCTGGTAGGCCTCATCCCATTGGCCTTGACGGACCAGATCGTTGAAGTCCGGGATGATGTTGCCAAGCGGGCAGCCTGTCATACAGAACGGTGTGCCACAGTCCATGCAACGAGCAGCCTGTTCCTTGGTCCAAGGCTGGAAACCGGACTGGGCGTGCACATCCTTCCAGTCGTGGATGCGCTCGGCGACCGGACGGTCCTGCGCCTCGTGGCGCGTGCGTACTTTCAGAAATCCTTTGGGGTCGCTCATCAGTCCACTCCCTCCATCACATGCTCGTAGACGCTATCCCACGCTCCGGGCGCGTTGAAATCGACGTTGTTGGCCTTGGCTTCGTCCATGGCCTTACTCATCGCGACGAACTGCTTGGGCACGACATGCGTGAAGCGCGAACGTGTCTCATCCCAGTTGTCAAGCAGCGCTTGGGCGAAGGCGGAACCGGTTTCTTCGGCATGTTTCTTGACCATCTGATGGACGTGCTGGGCTTCGGCATCATCCAACGCTTCAAACAGCAACGAACCGGATTTGACGGCTCCCGGATTGACCTTGTTCATATCCAGATCGAGCACGTAGGCGTGGCCTCCGGAGAAGCCGGCGCCGAAGTTGCGTCCGGTGGGGCCAAGCACCACGACGGTGCCACCGGTCATATATTCGCAGCCGTGGTCGCCAACGCCTTCCACCACGAACGTCGCTCCCCCGTTGCGCACGGCGAAGCGTTCGCCGGCACGCCCGGCAACGTACATCTCGCCGCTCGTCGCACCGAAACCGGTGACGTTGCCGGCGATGACATTGGTATGAGGGTCGAAACTCAATTGGCCGTCTTCGGGACGCACGATGATGCGTCCACCGGAAAGCCCCTTGGCCGCATAATCATTGACTTCGCCGTAGATGCGCAGCGTTTCGCCGCGCGGGATGAACGCGCCGATGGACTGGCCGCCGGAACCGCGCAGTGTCATGTCGATGGTGTCGTCGGGCAGGCCTTTGGCGCCGTAACGCTTGGTAATCTCGTAGCCGACCATTGTGCCGACGGTGCGGTTGACGTTGCGAATCGGCAGGTCGAGACGCACTGGCTCGCGGTTATCCAGTGCGGGCTTGACAAGGTCGATAAGTTGATTGTCCAGTGCCTTGTCGAGCTCGTGGTTCTGCGCAATCGTCTGGTGCAGAATCGTGCCCGGTGTCGGGCCAGACTGGGCGAGGACGTTGGAAAGGTCGACGCCGTTGGACTTCCAGCGTTCCACCGCTTCATTCTGATTAAGGCATTCGACGTGCCCGACGGCTTCTTCGAGGCTGTGGAAGCCGAGTTGGGCCAGCAGTTCACGCACCTCACGGGCGATGAACATGAAGAAGTTGACCACATATTCGGGCTTGCCGGTGTAGCGCGCGCGAAGCTCCGGGTCCTGGGTGGCGATGCCCTGCGGGCAGGTGTTCAGGTTGCAGGCACGCATCATGACGCAACCTTCGGCCATCAGTGCCGTGGTGGCGAAGCCGAACTCCTCGGCGCCGAGCAACGCGGCGATGACCACGTCGCGGCCGGTTTTGAGCTCACCGTCACACTGCACGACGATACGGGAGCGCAGGCCGTTCAAGATCAGCGTCTGCTGGGTCTCGGAAAGGCCGATCTCCCAAGGGGTGCCGGCATGCTTGATGGCGTTCAACGGAGCCGCGCCCGTGCCGCCGTCGGAACCGGAAATCAGCACCACGTCGGCATGGCATTTGGCCACGCCGGCCGCCACGGTGCCGACACCGAACTCGGAGACGAGCTTGACGTGGATGCGGGCCTTAGGATTGGCCATCTTCGCATCATAGATCAGCTGCTTCAGATCCTCGATGGAATAGATGTCGTGGTGAGGCGGCGGCGAAATCAGTTCGACGCCAGGCGTGGCATGGCGCACAGTGGCAATCCACGGCGGCACTTTGGCACCGGGCAGATGGCCGCCTTCGCCGGGCTTGGCACCCTGGGCGAGCTTGATCTGCAGGTCGGTGGCATGAACGAGGTAATCGCTGGTCACGCCGAAACGCGCCGACGCAATCTGCTTGATGCGGCTGGAACGCAACGGATCTTCGATGCGGTCGTCGGATTCGCCACCTTCGCCGGAGTTGGACCGGGCTCCGATGGAGTTCATCGCGATGGCCAGCGTTTCATGTGCTTCCTGCGAGATGGAACCGTAGCTCATCGCGCCGGTGGAGAACCGCTTGACGATTTCGCTTTCCGGCTCGACCTCCTCGATCGGAATGGGCTTACGATTGCCGGTGAATTTCATCAGCCCGCGCAAGGTCATCAGCCTATTGGAGGTGTCGTTGACATGCTCAGAATATTTCTTGAACAGGCCATAGTCGCCACGCTGGGTGGCTTGCTGCAGAAGGAACACGGATTCGGGGTCGTTCAGATGATCTTCGCCGGTTCTCCTCCACTTGTATTGGCCGCCGACGCGCAGCCTGCGGTGCGGGGTGGCCGTCCATTGGTTCGGATAAGCGACGCGGTGACGGGTGGCGACTTCCTCGGCGATTTCGTCGAGGCCGATGCCGCCGACGCGTGAGGTGGTGCCGGTGAAGTATTTGTCGATGACATCCTGATTGAGGCCGACGGCTTCGAAGAGCTGGGCTCCACGGTAGCTCATGATGGTGGAGACGCCCATCTTGCTCATGATTTTGAGAACTCCGACGGAAAGCGCCTTGCGGAGGTTTTCCACGCCGGTCTTGGCGTCGACATCAAGGAATCCGCCTCGCGCCAAATCCTCCACGGATTCGAAAGCGAGATAAGGGTTAACACAGGCAGCGCCGTAGGCGATGAGCAAGGCGACATGATGGATTTCACGTACGTCACCGGCCTCGACGGCCATGGAGACCTGCGTGCGAGTGTGCATGCGTAGCAAGTGATGTTGCACTGCGCTGGTAAGCAGCAGCGAGGGAATCGGGCCCCACGTATGGTTGGATTCACGGTCGGAAAGCACGATGAAGTTCTTGCCGTCGGCGATGGCCTGATCGACCTCGTCGAAGATCTCTTCGAGGCGGGCTTCAAGAGCCTTGCCACCTCCAGCGACCTGATAAAGGCCATGAACCACGAACGGATTGTAATACCCTCCGAGGATTTTGGCACGGTCAAGACGCTTAAGCTGGGCCATTTCGTCGGAATCGATGACCGGGTTCGGAATGACGATCTTCTTGGCGGAAAGCTCCAAGTCCTCAAGCAGGTTAGGTTCGGGCCCGATGGCCGAGGCCAACGACGTGACGATTTCCTCGCGTTCCCAGTCCAGGGGCGGGTTGGTGACCTGCGCGAATTTCTGCGTGAAATAGTCGAAGAGCATACGGCTGTGGCTGGAAAGCACAGGCTGAGGGGTGTCATTGCCCATCGCGCCGATAGGCTCCTTGCCGGTGTTGGCCATCGGCCGCAGCAGGATTTTCAAATCCTCCTGCGTATAGCCGAACGCGCGTTGGCGACGGACGACGGAAACGTTGGAATGACGGACGTGCTCGCGTGCCGGAAGGTCGCTGAGACTGACGGCGTTGCCTTCGATCCATTCGCGGTAGGGATGCTGGGTGGCGAGCTGATGCTTGATTTCCTTGTCGGGTACGAGACGGCCTTCGGCGGTATCGATAAGGAACATCTTCCCAGGTTCGAGCCTGCCTTTGGCGACGATATGTTCCTGCTCGGTTTCGGGCAGCACACCGGCCTCACTGGCCAACACGACATAACCGTCATCGGTGATCTGCCAGCGTCCGGGACGGAAGCCGTTGCGATCAAGCTGAGCGCCGACCAGCGTGCCGTCGGTGAAGATGATGTCGGCCGGGCCGTCCCAAGGCTCGATCAGTGAATTGTTGTATTCGTAGAACGCACGGACGTCGGCATCGAGCGTGTTGTCCTTTTCCCACGCGGGCGGTAGCATCATCAGCACCGCGTGCGGCAGGCTACGGCCGGCGAGGTGCAACAGTTCCAGGCATTCGTCGAAGGTGCCGGAATCGGAATAACCCGGTGTGGCCACCGGCAGCAGCGGTTTGAACTCCCCCAGCAGTTTGCTACTGAGCTTGCCTTCGCGCGCGGAAAGCCAGTTGCGGTTGCCCTGGATGGTATTGATCTCACCGTTGTGGGCGATGAGGCGGAACGGCTGGGCCAGCGGCCAGCTCGGGAACGTGTTCGTGGAGAAACGCGAGTGGACGATGGCGATGGTCGTCTTCATCTTCGGCTCGAGAAGGTCCGGGAAGAAGCCGGTAAGCTGCATTGTGGTGAGCATGCCCTTGTAGGTGATTGTTCGTGCGGAAAGCGAGGCGAAATAGACCCCGGCCTCGTGCTCGGCGCGCTTGCGGACGCGGAACGCCTTGCGATCAAGCTCCAGACCGCCCAGCGAACTTTCTTCGTCGGATTTCGGCGAGGCCATGACCAGCATTTCGAACGCCGGCATGGAAGCCAACGCCTGCAAGCCCAGACCATCCGGGTTGGTCGGCACCGTGCGCCATGCAAGGACTTCCAGCCCTTCTTCGGTTACGATATCGGCAATCTGACGCTTCTGCTGGCTGGCCGCAGCCAAATCACGGTCAAGGAAGGCGATGCCGGCGGCATATTGACCGGCTTCCGGCAAATCCGCTTCGATGACGGAACGCATGAACTGGTCGGGCATGGCCATGAGTATTCCGGCTCCGTCACCGGTGTTCTCCTCGGCACCCACGGCTCCACGATGGTTCAGGTTGACGAGCACTTCGATGGCGTCGTCGACGATCTTGCGTTCCGGCCGACGATTCAAAGTGGTGACCATGCCGACACCACACGCGTCATGCTCCGCCGCCGGGTCGTACATGCCTTGCGGGCGATGAATCGTCAAATCGAGTGGGGTCTTAAGCGTCACCACAATCACCTCTAGCTTCTGATAACCGATACTCTGTTACGAGTGCTCTCATAGATTAGCGGTACGTGATGTCAGAAATGTATCAACGTCCATTTTCAGACAAAATCTTCCACATCGTGGACATCGCTCGTCGGGTTGACGAATAGTTAACGGAACTTTCGTCTAATTATTCGGTTACCAGTCACAAATATCGAGTACTTGCTCGATGACGGTGTCGTTGAGCAGACGGCCTTTCAATGTCGGGACAATGCAGTTTTCTTCGTGGATTTCTATCAGACCCGACTGCTTGATCTCGTCGAGTTTTGCACGGTCAACAACATGCCCGGAGGCCTGTTCGATTCTCGAGATATCGAGCCCTTCACGCACGCGCAACCCAAGCATCACCGTTTCCTCAAGGTTTTCCTCATGCGTGATGGCTTCGCTTCCCTGCCACGGCACGTTTCCGGCATCCATCGCTTCGGCCCATTTGCGCGGGTGGGCGATATCCCATGCGCGCACACCGAACTGGGCGGCATCCGATTGCATACTGTTTTCGGTGTCGAAGCGTGTTTCAAGCCCTGTGCCGCGCGACAAAGCAGACTTTGTTGAAGCTGATTTCGCTCCCGACTCGGCTGTATATGTAATACTTTGATTTATTTGTTTATTGACGTCAACGGTCTGAAAGTCGCTTTGATTGCCTGATACGTTACATTCCGTTTGTGCGGTATTCGTCTTTCTGAATCCGTCTTCGCCAATATCACGAGCGCCGGAAACCGCATGCTCCTGCCACGCACCGACGTTCGACGTACGGTAGTGCGAGTGCGCGCCGGGGCCGATGCCGGCCCAATCGACGTTGCGCCAATAGCCCAGATTGTGACGACTCTCATAACCGGGACGTGCCCAGTTCGAGATTTCGTACCATTGCAAACCGGCTTGTTTGAACAGCTCGTCGGCAATCTCATATTTAGCCGCCTCATCGTCGTCGTCCGGTTTGGCAATGGTGCCGGCCTTTATTTGCCGTCCCATTTTCGTGGTCGGTTCGACGGTCAGCGCATAGGCCGATATATGGTTCACCCCGAGTTCAATGGCGGTTTCGACGGATTTTCGCCAGTCGTCCATGCTCTCGTCTGGCGCGCCATAGATAAGGTCGACGCTGGAGCGCAAGCCCACTTTGTTCGCCGCTTTCACGCCCGCGGTCACATTCGCCGGGGTATGCGTACGATCAAGAGTTTTCAAAACATGAGGTACCGCCGACTGCATGCCAAAGGAAATACGTGTGAATCCAGCTTCCGCCAACGCTTCCAAATATTGTTCGTCGACGGTGTCAGGATTAGCCTCAGTAGTAATTTCCGCACCGGCTTCAATCCCCCAGATATCCTTCACTGCGTGGAGCATCCGCCCAAGATCAACCGCGGGCAGCAAAGTTGGTGTCCCTCCCCCGAAGAACACCGACGAAGCCGCAGGTTCATCAATCCCGTGCCGTTCCTGCCACTCCCTGACCAGCCGCATCTCATCGATGGCAAGGTTCGCATAGTTGCCGCGCGACGCGCCACCGCCCATATCGACGGCCGTATAGGTGTTGAAATCGCAGTACCCGCACCTGCGGTAACAGAACGGCACATGAATATAAACCTCGAACATAGCCCTCTACCCTAGCGGCAACCCCTTCCAGACGTTTGCCGGGAAGGGGTTTCATTGAGTCGCTGCCGAATGTACCGGCATATTGCCAACCATTTTCAGGAACGACTTCTTTCCTTATGCCGTCTAGGTGAGCCCACAGCAAGGCCGACGCATACAAGGGCAATCGCGAAGAGTGCGACCATGCCGGTCGATGAGGCCCAACCGGCGAGACTGGACGTGCCGCCCGCGTAGGTTCCCAGCCCCATGGCCCGGTCGATGGCGTCGAGGTACCAACGGCCGCACAACAGCTTGCCAATCAACGCCACAGGACCGGTCATCACCGCGGAACCGAACGACCACGCGCCGGAAGTGAAGCCGATGGCGAGGCCCAGCACATTGGCCAGTCCGTTGGCGGCAGTGGTTGAGACAGCGAGACGACCAAGTACGAAACCTATCGAAATGCCGAAGAACACATAGATGGCCATCGAACATGTCGCCAACAGAACCGGCCGCAGCGTCAAGCCTGCCAGCGAACCGGTCATGATCGCGGTTACACCCAGCGAGAGCAGCAGATAGTAAACGGTTACCAGCACTCCGATGCCCGCGCATGCCGCCAGCAGACCGAGACCAACGGCATGCGAAGGAGCCGGAGACACCTCCATGCGCCTACGGGTCGTTTCGACGGTGAAAGCACCGATCACCATGGCGATGACCACGATCATGGATGTGACGATCGGATAGGAACCCAGCGAGAGCGAACGGCCGAATACCAGCGTCGCCGAAGCATTGCCGGAGGCGTGATGTGTGGTGACGACAGAGACATGGGCATCCGTTTTGGTGGATTTGCCGGCACGCACGACCTCACGGACGGCGCTATGCACGATTCCAGATTCACCAATCCGAGAACTCCCGGCCTGCGCAGCGGTTTCGGCCAGATATGTCGTTCGCAGATTGGAAAGGAAGGTCGAAACCTTTGTTTCGGAAAGATCCTGGGGCTCGCCCTGCGTGATGACCACACTGAGCTGTTTGGGATTTTGTCCGCTGGATACGGCATCTGTGAAATCGTGCATATAGCCTTTCGGCACCACATAAATGGCGTCCGTGGCGTCGGTGGCCATGGCGTCCTGCATGGCTCGACGGTTGTCATCGACGTGCACGACGGTGTTGGTCTGCCCCAAGTAGTCCTTCAGTCCGGTCGCGATGCCACCGGCACCGCCGTCTCTATCGATAACCGCCACACGCGACTGGTCTGGCGAATATGTGGGCGACGATCCGTGGGTGTCGGAGACGCTTTGGAACAGGATGGCCGTCATGACCAGGCTGAGCGCCACCAGATAGAAGAGAATATAGGTTCGATGCCGTTTCGCGACGGCGAGCGCGGCTTTACAGATGTTCATAACGTTGCCTCCTCAGCATCGCCACGACGATCAGGACGAAAACGACCGTGGTGGCGGCCATGATAGCCAGACCGATAAAGAATGGATGGTAATTGTCGTAATACAGTAAGTCATAGAACAGGTCACTCACCTGGCGGGCGGGGTTGAGCTGGGCGATGACAGGCGCCTTTTGCCGCAACCTATCCCCTAGCGCCATCGCGCCGGTGCCATACAGACCGGTAAACAGCGACAAGAAGCAGGTGAGTACCGTGCTCAGGCTCAATTTGGCGTGCTTCGAAAGTTTCGGAATGGCACCGATGACCAGCCCCAACGAGCTCGCCATCAAGGTCGATGCCGCCACCGCAAGCACTGCTGCCGGCTCACGCCCGGCTATGCCGACACCAAAGATGTAACGCATCGCTAGGAACGCGATCAGCATGCAGGCAAAAGAAAGCACCCACGAGGCCATAAGTGTGGCAATCGCCTGCCGGATCTTCGGCAACGGCGAGACACTGACCCGCACGCCAAGGGCCGAAAGGATCGCTTGGGCGAGCGTGATGAGGTTGATGGATACGGTCATGCCCAACAAACAGGCCATCCCGAGCAGCGAGAAATAATAGCGTGCGAAACGGTGCGGTTTTACACTCGTCACACTTACGTGTTGCAGGAACCCATCCGATGAACCGATACTCGATCTGACCTGCGGGTTTGCCATGGCGGCATGGTTCTTGGCCGCTATCGCAGTGACCACACGGCCGGTCTCGTTGTATTGCTGCAACGCGTAATCGATTGCGGTCACGCTCATCGAAACGGCCTGATTGCCGGAATTCACCGTCGTATCCGCGAGCGCCATATGCAATGCTCCCGAATCGTCCACATAAAGGTAGCCTTTGGCTTTGCCGTCGGCCACCATTCGTTTGGCGTCGGCAACCCCGGAAGCTTGTCTGATGGTTATCAGCTTTTCGTTGTCGCTCTTCGAGTCCTTGCTTTTGGCTTGACTCTTGGCATCTTCCTGCTCACCCGCGAGCGCCTTGACCACCTGTTCGGCTCCGGCCGTTTTGCTCCAGTTCGAGTCTTCGGCTACGGCCATGGATTGCGAATCGACGTGGATTAGATCGTTGATGTCGCTGAACATGAGCTGGAACATCGCCAGCATGATGAGCGGAAAGGCCAGCACCCAGAAGATGATGCTCGGGTTTCTCACCCCGGCTTTGAGATATGCCTTAAACGTTGTGAACATACCGCGCTCCTAGTCCCTCAGCGCCTTGCCGGTCATCTCGAGGAACACGTCGTTCAACGTCGGCGGGTTCGAGGAGACGTGGCCGATGTTGGCACCGGAACGTTGCAGAAGGTCGAGGACATCGACCAGATTGCGCTCGCCTGCTTTGCAGCGTACGGTCAGCGTTTTGCCGTCGTAGTCAGCATCAACGATGGTCGGCAGCCCCTTTAGATCGGCAAGTGCTGTGTCAGCGAGATCCAGCGTTTCGACGAGTATGCGGTCGCCGGTGGAGACCATCGCCTTAAGCTCGCCGACCGTGCCTTCCGCGACGTGGCGGCCGTGATCCATGATGAGTATTTGGTCGCAGATTTGCTCGACCTCCTCCATGTAATGGCTCGTGTAGACCACAGTCGCTCCGGCACAGTTGAGGCGTTCAATCCCTTCAAGGATGGCGTTGCGGCTTTGCGGGTCGACGGCCACGGTCGGCTCGTCAAAGAAGATGAGATCGGGTTTGTGCGCGATGCCGCAGGCAATATTCAATCGACGCTTCAACCCGCCGGAAAGATTCTTCGGCCGGTATTTGCGGAAATCCCCGAGTCCGACCAGCGCGATGGCTTCGTCGACCAGCAGTTTACGTTTGCCCTTCTTCGGCACGTAAAGCGAGCAGAAATAGTCGATGTTCTCCTCCACCGTCAGCTCCTCAATCACCGCGACATCCTGCGGCACCAAACCGATGCGAGCTTTGAGCACGTAGGCGCTCGGCGTCATCGGTTCGCCGAAAATCCTGATATTCCCCGAATCGTAGGTCAGGAGCGAAAGAATGCAATTAATCAACGTGGTCTTGCCGCTGCCGTTGGGACCGAGCAGACCGAATATCTTGCCTTGCGGCACGTCGAGGTCGAAGTCGTCGAGTACCAGATGGTCGCCGTAACGCTTGACCAGATGGCTGATCTTGACCGCGGGAACGTTGCCGGTTCCGCTCGGGTCTTGTTTCGCGTTCATAGATGAACCTTCCTATCTATATCGAACGTTGTGTATGTTGGTGATTCCATTGTGTCGTAGAAAAGCGCAGAAGATATGGTGAGTGTCGTCATTTTCTTGTCGTATCACTAATTACATTTGTCACTACTTTCTGTCTTTGGCATTTTTGCGGGGCACCGTACGTCACATCACAAATCATTGAAAAGAAATGGATTACAGCGGCGAGACGCGATTACCTTCGGCACACGGCGCAACATTCGCCACAGAGACCGGGTGATACTCTCGAATCGTGAGCAAAAGGTATCTTCAGGACGCGGCCGGAGTGGCATTGCTGCTTTGCTGCGCCCTGCTTGAGGCGGCGAGGCAACACAGCTCGTTCGATGTCACCGCTATCGTTGCCTTGCTTACTGCCATTTGCTGTTCGGCACTCGCCCAATGGCTTGACAACGATGACCGGCACTTTGGTGGCAATACTCCCGATTTCGCGCCGCTCCCCTTGCTGCTGTTCTGCATACCATCGTTATTGCTCCCTGAATTTCTTGCGTTCATGCCATTGGTCGCGTTCGCAATGATGGTCATTCCGACTGACCAATCTGAAAAGCAGTGGCACAAGTTGATGCGATGGTGCTGGATTCTCCCGTTGATATGTTCATATTGGACTTATCGGTTTGGTGGGTTCTTGCCAGCCGTCCACAACCGCCATTCCGCGATTCATCCGGTATTGGATGCTGCCATTGCGATGCTCTTTTCGTGCCTCACCGCTCTATTAGGATATATTTTCTCCATTTCCGATTTTGAACACCGTAGGTTGCTCGCCCTCAAAGACACCATCAGAGCGACCCGCCGCCGCAACGCGACACAAATCGATTCACTGCGCGAGCAACAAGAGGAATCGACCCGCGTGGCGACCCTGCGTGAGCGCACCCGCATCGCCCGCGAGATTCATGACAATGTCGGACATCTGCTTACTCGTGCTCTGATGCAGACGCAGGCGGCCAGTGCTGTGGCGAACGCTACCGATGACGAAACTGCAGCGAAACAACTCGCTGGCATCAACGAAAGCCTCAACGAAGCGATGACGATGGTGCGGCGTTCCGTGCACGACCTTGAAGACGACGGAACTGATTTCGAGGCGCAGATTGCGGACGCCGTGCATGTCATGGATAGCGCAAGGCCGGATTTTTCCGTTACGCTGGATTGCGATATCGAAAACACCCCGGCCCCGGTGGCCCGTTGCTTCACCGCCGTCATCCGCGAGGCATTGACCAATGTGATTCGCCACTCTGATGCGAGTAGCGCCAACGTTTCGTTGCATGATTATCCCGCGTTCTGGCAACTTGCGGTGTTTAACAAAGCAGCGACGAAACCAACGGCTCAATCCACGAACGGAATCATCCCCGACCTTCGCGGCATGGGCCTGGCGGACATAGAGCAACGTGTCCACGCCCTCGGCGGTACCTCGCTTTGTGGCCCGTACCGCGACGGCTGGCGTGTGTTCGTCTCGCTGCCGAAAGCACCGTGGACGAGCACAAACACAGATACCAGCAATAAGGAAGAAGAAACCGTATGAAAACCGCAATCGTCGACGATGATCCGATCGTCTGCTCGTCACTCACGACGATTCTCGAGGCGGTGAACGCCGCAGAGGTGTTATGGACCGCGAATGACGGCGAAGCGGCAATAGCCAAATATTTTGGCGACCCAGCAGACAGACCCGACGTGCTCTTGATTGATATCCAGATGCCCGGCGTCGACGGTCTGGAAGCCGCACGGCGAATCCTAGCGCGTGACAAGGCCGCCCGTATCCTTTTCCTCACCACCTTCGATGATAAGGAATACATCGATCAGGCCATCGCGCTGGGAGCCAAAGGCTACCTCATCAAGCAGGATGCGTCTTCCGTAGGCCCTGCGCTTCAGGCGGTAATGGCCGGTCAGGTCGTACTCGGCGCACAAGTGCTCGGCAAACTATCCGCAGCCGCTTCAGCAACCAGTAGAAGTGAAGCCGGAGACAACACCCGCATGAACACGTCATTCACAGCCCGCGAACGTGACATCCCTAGAGATGTCCCATCGAACGCACCCCTGAAAGACGTTATCAATGTGCCCACTTCAGCGTTCTCAACATTGAGCGCTCGCGAACGCGACATCGCCAGTTTGGTCGCCCAAGGCCTTGATAACCACGACATCGCCGCCCAGCTCTACCTAAGCGAAGGCACCGTCCGCAACCGTATCACCGACATTCTCACCAAGCTCTGCCTCGCCAACCGCACCCAACTGGCCATAGCCTGGCTCAACGCCGGTCAGCACTGATCTTCACCCCTTGGAATGGAGCAATCTCTGCTAAACTAGTTTCAGATTCACGGATTCAAATACTGAAGGAGGAGACATGAGCGACGAAAATGTGTTCATCATCGATGGCATCAAAATGCAATGGGACGACGACTCTCTGCGCATCTTCGAACAGGGCTTTGACCGCACCGCCGTCATGGACAATCAAGGCAATATTCTGTCTTCCACGTTTGGCGAAGAGGGTGTTCCCTTCCTCTGTCATTGGTTCGCCCGCGTCAAGCCGATGATCGATGACTTCCGCTCAATCGAAAAAGAATACGCAAATACCTGAAATCTTTCCCCTATGAACTTGCAGAAATTATAAACCGATATAATTTACATCATGGCAGAAAGACTGTGTCGAATATGTGGCGTTAACCCTGTATTCAAACCAAAAGCACGAGTCTGCATGAACTGTGTTCATAAAAAGTTTCTTGAAAAAGGTTTGGAACTCATTGGTGAGTTCCAGAACACAAGCAAATATGTTAGATGCCAGTGCATTGAATGTGGAATCGCTGCGGATTACATTCCAAAAACAGTCTGGAAGCGGGAATTATCTCCTTACGAACGAGTCGCTTGTGATGCTTGTTATCTGAGAGGACATAAACAGCAACAGCCTACAGTGGTCTCTAAAGATCAACAAGCAAAAGACTATAAACGTATCCAAGAGAAATGCAAAGAATGCAGTTTTAACCTTGTTGATGTCCTCTATGACGGTCAACGTCTCTATGCAATAATTGTTGAATGTCTTCGATGTGGTCGCAGACTCATTGAAGATTCCAGTATTTTTCAATTTGGATGCCCTTGCATGAGTAAAGCTGGATCTGCGACAGTAAAACCAAGAAACCAGGGAAAACCTCTCGTCTCTGATTCCGATTCTGGATTGTATGAATGGTGGGACTTTGAGCGGAACAACATTGACGAATGGAAGACAGCACCACGTAACTCTGCAATAAAACAATATTGGTGGAAATGCCCTAACTGTGGACATCGATTCCAAACAGCGCCAGTTTATATGCCATCTTGTCCTGAGTGTTCCCGTAGAACAAAGGAAAAGATTCGTAAACGATACGGAAAACAACAACGTTGGGAAATAAACACCCGAGTTTCAGATATTCCACAATTATCTGAAGCTTGGAACGATGAAAGCAACCCAAATAGTGTCACACTGGATGATTCACACAACGACAAAGCTGCTTATAGATTTCAGTGCCCCAAAGGTCATCAAGTAACAATGTCTCCCAGCACCTATCTCCACGGATGTCCTGTCTGCAAAATGCTTAGAACAAAAGCAAAAGGAATAGGCGACCGAGCTTTGGCATTTGTTTGTCCTGAAATATCTGAGCAATGGAATCCCGAGAAAAATGGTAATTGGAATCCTGGGAATGTCACAGCTGATTCGAAACGTAATGTCTGGTGGAAGTGCGGCCGTTGTAATTATGAGTGGCAGCAACGCGTAAAAGACCGTTTTCTTCACCCTATGTGGCTATGTCCTAAATGCAAAACACTTGTGGGTTCATTGGCTTATTTTGCTCCTGATCTTGCCAAAGAATGGTCTCCTGAAAATCCATTAACAGCTTGGGAAATAACACCAACTGGTGCAACTCCATTTGTGCCAAAATGGATCTGTTCAGTAAATCCGCATCATCAATGGCAAGCGAGTACTCTTTCCCGTTGGCAAGGGCATTCATCTTGCCCTGAATGCAAGGAAACCGGCAAATCAGCTATTGAACTCGAATATTTCGCTGAAGCAAGGGAACTTTTTGAAAACGTACGTTCCGGCGTATTGCTAAAAAACAATTCGTTCAGTCGTGGATCAGCTTGGAGACCTGACATTATTTGTCGCATCAATGACCAGAATATCGCCATTGAATATGATGGGGATTACTGGCACAGAACTAAAGTTGACACTGATACTCGAAAAACTCAAGACCTCTTAGATGCCGGTTGGATTGTGTTTCGCCTTCGCGAACACGGCTTAGCCTCATTAGGGAATCTTGGCAATAAATACAAAGAAATTACAGTTTACAAAGAACACCCAGAAATAAGAAAGAACTTGGAACTAGTGGAGGCTTTTGTAGATTCAATATCTGGACAAAATCTATAAAACATTCCAGCAATCGAAGTCGAGAGCTTAATCCCAATTAATAGAAATCGAGTCACATTATGCTGCATCTGCATAAGCACAACAAGGAATGGACACCAAGAGAATTATCTCGCCTTCTTTCCAGTAAGAATAAACATTATCCAATTTCAGATGCATACGAACATGAATTTCTTTCCGGCCCTCATTGGTGGGACAGCCAGCGTACACATGTCACGCGATGGCTGAATGAGTATAACAGTTCTGGGGCCTACCATCGCAAAAACCATAATCTTGATGCTAAGTCGTTCTGGAATCACTTTTTATGTGCTCCAGGATTGCTCTGGGTGGCCGAAGCACTAGGAGAAGATTCAGAAATCGTACAATCTGCTGCGAATATGGCTTCTTCAAAAAGTAATGTTTCATCCCAATGCGCCGCTATCCGTAAGATAATTCCTTGGGAAAGAATCTTAGAACTTATCCACGAGCAATGAAATATCTATTTCATAACACAGCAACACTAAGAAACATAGTAGAGAAAATTGTTAAATTTTTTCTTTATCGAGATTCTCAATTGGTTGGAAAAGTGTATATTTCTGAAGCAATTAAGGTTGGATAAGTGTACAATCATTAGGAGAATAAGGTTGGATAAGTGTAAGAATGGATGAAGAATGGCACTGTTTCGTAAGGTCTATCAAGACTTGCTGAATTGGAAAAACAACAAGACCACGCAAGCCTGCCTGGTGACCGGAGCTAGACAGGTAGGCAAGACTTTCATCATCAACGAATTCGGCCGCAACGAATATGAACATTATATTCATCTCGATCTCATTGAACAGCCCGAAATGCTGTCCACATTCAACACTGCGAACGGCGCTGAAGAATTATTCTTAGCTATTTCAGCTTTTGCCGGAGCAGAGATGGTGCCCGGAAACACGCTGATTTTCATCGACGAAGTTCAGGAGTGCAGCAAGATAGTCACCGCAATTAAGTATCTGACCCAGCGAAAAGGTTATGACTTTATTCTTTCCGGTTCCTTGCTTGGAGTCGAGCTTAATGACGTCCGCTCTTTTCCGGTCGGCTATCTCCATGCAATCGATATGCATCCACTTGATTTCGAAGAATTCTGTCGGGCCAATGGCGTTGGGAAAGAGGCGTGGAACGAAGCTCGAAATGCTTTTCGTTCACACCGGCCAGTCAGTTCAGCCGTTCATGAACGATTAATGACTCTCTTTCATCGATATCTCATCATCGGCGGTATGCCCCAAGCGGTTGATGAATTCGTCCGCACGCAGAATCTCGGCCAAGTCGATATCGTACAAAACGATATTCTGCACTTCTACCGAGCGGATATTACAAAGTATGCCGATGACAGGAAACTTGCCATCCGGGAAGTTTTCGATCGGATGCCCTCACAACTGAATTCACAATCAAAACGCTTCAACTTCAGTGCATTGGCTTCGAAAGGACGTTACGAGCGTTACCGCGACGATTTTCTGTGGCTGGTCGACGCCGGTGTTGCCTTGCCGGTGCGCAATGTAAAGGAACCACGAACACCTCTTAAACTGGCAGAAAACCGGCAATATTTTAAGCTTTTCTTCAATGATGTCGGCTTACTCACCGCCGCATGCGGAATGCAGGTCACCCGTAGTATCATCAGCGACAAACTTGGTGTCAATTACGGCTCTATATACGAAAACGTCGTTGCCGAGGAACTGCACGCACACGGCCATGAGCTTTATTATTATCGCAACAAAAAGTTCGGAGAACTCGATTTCGTCATCGACACACCGATATCGGGGGCAATACCGATCGAGGTCAAATCCGGCAAGGATTACAAGCGGCACAGTGCTCTAAGCAACGTGATGAAAACTCCAAACTGGGACATCGACCATGCCATCGTCTTGTGCGAGGACAACCTTTCGGCAGAAGACAACATCATCTATTGCCCTGTCTACATGGTCACTTTTCTATAGAGGGATTCTTTTTCCCATTATTTGCCGAGCAATTGCTGGTGACTACCCGTTTCCACCAACACCAACGTCAACACGTCACCCTTGATCTGATAAATCAGCAGCCAATCCGCTTCGATGTGTAACTCACGAAAATTACGCAGGTTCCCTTTCAACGCGTGGTCACGGTACCGGCGGCGCAACACCTCATGGTCCTGCGCCATCAGGAGGCGAATGACCTTCTCGAGCTTATCGAAATCGTAGTGTTTACGGCGTAATTGCTTCGCTTGTCGGAGAAACGTCGCAGTGCGTTCAATCTGTTGCAGTGCCACGAAGTTCCTTCATCAAATCGTCGATATTGTCGAACGAGCGGGTCGGGCCTTCGGCGGCGTCCAACACCCCTTTCTCGAACTTGGAAAGTGTTGGACGGAAAGGCAGACCACGGTCATTGATGGTCTGCTGCAAGAACATATTGATGGCACTGCTCATATCCAATCCAAGCCCCTTGAAAACCTCTTGGGCCTGCTTCTTGATCTGTGGATCCGTCCGAATCGCTATCGTCGCGCTATTCATAACCATCTCCATATGTAAAATTATGTTTGACAACGTTTATACAATGATAGAACGAAGTATAAGCATTTTCCCAATAGCAAATTAATGTTCGACTCTTGACCACACAAAATCAGCATCAGGGCCGGCACCGATTTCGAAATGGTATTTTGCGATGCCTAAGTCAGTGTGGGTGCAGAGGCCTAGGCCGGCCTTCGCTTCTACAGTATGGCCATCGGGTTGAAGGGTGAAAACGAATTTTTGCTGGTTCAGGGACGTGGGTGCAAGCAATGCCGCTTCTACCCCGTTGCAGAACCATTTCGGTGTTCCCATGCCTTTCGGAACACGAGCGACCTGGTCATAGCGCTTGGAACGATGCTGGTGGCCGTGATTGGTTCCATAACCCATGACGATGGCGAACCTCGGCCGTTCGCCGCTTTCCAGCGCGACATGTTTGGAAAGATGGCGCCCGAACTGGCGCACCCAGCCTGTATCGAGACCGAGCTGAGTGGCCCGCAACAGCACATGCGCACCGTAGTAGCCGCAGCGTTCCTCCCAGTCAGGCGTTTTGTCCGAGACGATGGCAACGAGGTTGCGGGCACCTTTGTAAATGCCGTAATCGGTAAGGAAACCTTCGAACGCCGCGGGGTCATTGAGCTTCAGCTGCATGCGTAAGTTGCCTTCGCGATTGCACCGGTCAATGGTCTTCTGCAACTCGTCGACTATATCCTGTGGAATCGGCTTGTCCGTATAATGCCGAACTGCATGCCGTACCCGAATCGCTTCACTCAGTTCCATATTTTCCCTACTTTGCAGCGTTTTCGATTTCATGAGAAATCGTATTCGTTTCCACCAAATCGGAATCAGAAACAATTCGATATGCGATATCCCTGTATCTGTTACTTCACGGCCTTTTCGGCAGCACGGATCTTATTTTTGGTGTCGATGTCCATCGAAGCGTTGGGGCCGGCCTCGCCAGTAGACAGCGCAGCGACGAACGCCTCCTGCGGAACCTCGACATGGCCGAGCATCTTCATGCGCTTCTTGCCAGCCTTCTGCTTTTCGAGCAGCTTGCGCTTACGGGTGATGTCGCCGCCGTAGCACTTGGCAAGCACGTCCTTGCGCAAGGCGCGGATGGTCTCACGGGCGATGACGCGGGAGCCGATGGCCGCCTGAATCGGGATTTCGAACTGCTGACGGGGAATAAGCTTCTGCAGCTTCTTGGTCATCATCACACCGTAGCTATACGACTTGTCACGGTGGACGATGGCGCTGAAGGCATCAACCTTCTCCCCCTGGATCAGGATATCGACCTTGACCAGATCAGCGCTTTGTTCGCCGTCCTCATGGTAGTCAAGCGAAGCATAACCTTTGGTGCGGCTCTTGAGCTGGTCAAAGAAGTCGAAGACGATTTCGGCCAGCGGAATGCGATAGTGCATCTCGACGCGCTCGGGACTCAGATACTCCATCGTTCCCATTTCGCCGCGATGATCCTGGCACAAGTCCATCACCGATCCGATGAATTCCTTGGGCGTGATGATGTCGGCCGCAACCATCGGCTCGACGATCTGCTTGATCTTGCCGTCGGGGAATTCGCTCGGGTTCTTGACCTCGTGCATCGTGCCGTCTTCGGTGGTGACCTTGTAAGTCACGTTGGGCGCGGTGGAAATCAAATCCAGCCCGAACTCGCGGCTCAGTCGCTCGACCACAATCTCCATGTGCAAAAGCCCGAGGAAGCCACAGCGGAAGCCGAAGCCCAACGCTACCGATGTTTCTGGTTCGTAAGTCAGTGCAGCATCATTGAGCTTTAGCTTGTCGAGCGCGTCGCGCAGTTCCGGGAACTGGGCGTTGTCAATCGGGAAAATACCGGCGTAAACCATCGGATGCGGGTCACGATAGCCTGGCAACGGCTCAGAAGCGGAGCGCACGGCCGAGGTGACGGTGTCGCCGACCTTGGACTGGCTGACATCCTTCGCACCGGTGATGATGTAGCCGACCTCGCCTGCGCCAAGCGCCTTGGTCGGGGTCATATCCGGGCTGATCACGCCGATTTCGATGGGCTCGTGCGTCATGCCGATACCCATCATGTGCACTTTCTCGCGGCTCTTCAGTTCGCCGTCGACCATACGGATATAGGTGACGATGCCGCGATAGGTGTCGTAAACAGAATCGAAAATCAGCGCACGGGCAGGGGCCTTCGGGTCGCCGTGCGGTGCGGGGATTTCCAGCACAATCTGGTCGAGCAAATCCTTGATGCCTTCGCCGGTTTTACCAGAAACGCGCAGCACGTCCGAAGGCTTGCAACCCAGCAGGTTCGCGATCTCTTCGGCATGTTTGTCCGGTTCCGCACTGGGCAGGTCAATCTTGTTCAAGACCGGAATGATGGTCAGATCATCCTCGATGGCCATATAAAGGTTGGAAAGCGTCTGCGCCTCGATACCCTGCGTGGCGTCGACCAGCAGCACCGCGCCTTCGCACGCGGCCAAGGCACGCGAGACCTCGTAGGTGAAATCGACGTGTCCAGGAGTGTCGATCATACCGAGCGTGTATTCCTGCCCGTCGAAGGTCCACGGCACGCGCACGGCCTGCGATTTGATGGTGATGCCACGCTCCTGCTCGATATCCATGCGGTCGAGGAAGCGGTCGTGCATCTCGCGCTGCGGCACGATGCCGGAAAGCTGAAGAATGCGGTCGGCCACCGTGGACTTGCCATGGTCGATATGCGCGATGATGCAGAAATTACGAATCAGCGATTGATCGGTGAATCCCGGTTTGTTCTTCGCCTCAGTCACTGATGCCACTCCTTTTATACACATTTCGTAGCGGAGTCTCTCTGATTCCGCTTTTCCTATACTAGGCCCTATTCTATCGGCCGCGGTAGGCAAAGGCTTTCCGGTGAAATCATTGGTGAAACACAAAAGAGCAGACAAATCGATTGAGCAATCGCACGACGCATCAAGTCATTTCCTAAAATCAACGCAAAATATCGGCATAAGGTGCTATCCTAAAGTTTTGTATGTCCTTATAGAAAACGTTGTTTGGAGAAATTGTGGCAAACATTAAGTCGCAGAAGAAGCGCGTGCTGACCAATGAAAAGGCGCACAAGCGCAACGTGTCCGTGAAATCCAGCCTGAAGACTGCGATTCGCAAGACCCGTGAAGCCATCGAGTCCGGAGACAAGGCCGCCGCCGAGGCAGCTTACCAAATCGCCGGCCAGAAGCTCGACAAGGCCGCCAGCGCGGGCGTGATTCACAAGAACCAGGCCGCCAACCGCAAGTCGAACCTCGCCACGGCGATCAACGCCCTGTGAGCCTTTCGCTTTAGGCATCGACCTTAGGGTCAGTTAAAACTCCTCCGGTTTCCAAGATCTCAGATCATTCGGAAACCGGAGGAGTTTTGTTATTTACACCGTCGACCTCGCCGCGTCGGACCAGTAGCTCAGAACGAAATCCTGGTCAATGCGAAGAAGAGGAACGCCGCCAAGGTGAAGATGAACAGCGGTGAGCGCCAGGCACGGTAGGTGTGCTTGGGACTACGGTTGCGGTGGTACCAAGCCATGACCTTGTCCTTGTTCACCACCACCAACACGATGGCGACGACGAAGAAGACACCATCGAATGTCCACTGCGCCACGGTCTGCATGGGCTCGGCAAGCAAGCCGAACAGTCTGCCGACTCCTTCACAAATCACGAGATTGTAGAAGATGTGCACGCTCATCGACCACGCGACGGAATACTCGCTGGCCATCCAACCGAGCACCAAGCCCCCCAGCACGGCATTGAATCCTTGGCTGATGTCGCCATGGATGAAGCCGAACAGTAACGCTGACGTTACGATGGCGAAAATTCTGCCATAGCGTTCCAGATTCGGCATCACGATGCCGCGCATCAGCAGCTCCTCGATCACGGGTCCGACGAAACCCAACGAAAGCAGACCGAAGATTGAGCTGCTCACCATCTGATCGATCTCGTCGCCATTGCTATGTTGCGACCATCCCAACAAATCCAGCGTGCTTTGGAAACCTTGGGCGAACAGGTCGCCGACCGCCGTGAAAGCCAGCATCGCGATGAGCGAGCAGAGCCACATCCGCCAGTTCATCGGTTTTCGGGATGAGAGACGTATCGTGAAACGGATTGACCTTGAGCCTTGCGATTTGTCGATATAGAGCTTCCGACACGCCAGCAGCACGACGAGGATGGCGATCGGCTCGCTGACGGTGCCGACCACGGCGTCTGTCTTCTTTACCGGCATATGGCCAAGCATGGCGAAAACAACACCAATCACCTGCAACACGAGCCACAGCACTATGAAGCCCAAGATGATTGCGGCCTGGTGCCCCACAGCCTTTCTTCGTATCTGTTCAGGCGTGTGTTGCTCATCTTGAGCAGATGAATTTGCTTTTGTTGAATCACCAGACGAACCTGAATTAATCAAGCGTTCAGGGTCATCGGGCACGTTCGTAATCGTGACAGTATTTTCAGGGGCTACTTCCGAATCCTGTGGTTGCTTGCTTTCCAATAACATGGAATGTTTGTTAGCCGCATATTCATTTTCACCGGCAGCATTATTGCCGTCCTCCGACAACGTGGTCGAAGTGGCGACATCACGAGGAATTCTCTTTTCATCTTCTTGCATGATTACCTCCTCCATCTTTGAATGCGATTTTCGAATGCTAGCACAAAATCAACGTCCGTCCACACGACGAAAAGCACGTTTTCAGACCGTTTTTCGCGACTTTTGTCGTTCGCATGGAATTCGAATATCTGGAATTCCAGCCAATGAGATGACAGAATCTGCGAGCAATCAAGGGCTACAACGAGAAATACCTCCGATATTCTCCGGACGCAGCATCGATGCGGGATCCTCGTGCCGCTGACTGACCACTTGGGCTTCATATAAACCGCGGTAATACGGGCAATCGGACAATAATGTCTCGTGATCGCCCTCTCCGACTATATCGCCGTCACGCAGGACGACTATATGACTGGCGTGGGTGATGGTGGTGAAACGATGGGCGATGAGGATGGTGGTGCGCCGCGACCCTTCCTCCGCACTATCCACCCGATCCAGTGAGTCGAAGAAGTTCTTCTCGGAAAGGGCGTCCACGGATGCGGTCGGCTCATCCATAATAAGCAATGACGGCCGCCTGAACAAAGCGCGGGCCAGGGCGACGCGCTGCCATTGCCCGATGGAAAGTTGGTAACCGCCCTCGAAGTGCCTTCCCAATACAGTATCCAGACCCTCTGGCAGTGACTGCTCCAGACCCTTCATCCCTACCAGATCAAGCGCATGTTCGATGGCATCATCATCGTTGATTCGATCCGGATCGCCAAATCCCACATTCTCGCGTAAGGGCCGCTCGTATCGTATATAATCCTGGAAAATCGCAGAACACCTCTCGTACAATGATGCACGGGAATACTCACTGATATCCCTACCATTAATGAGAATCGACCCGGAAGTGGGCTCATAGACACGTAAAATCAGTTTTGCGATAGTTGATTTACCAGCACCATTGAGCCCGACAAGAGCCGAACATTGACCGGCGGGAAGATCAAAAGAGACACCATGGAGAATTTCTTTGCCATCGATGGAACCAGGATAGGCGAATCTTACGTTTCGGAAAGAAACGGTCACGGGCGTTCCGTCATCGAGTTTCTCGTCGCCGGAACGGATCACAGCCGGCTCAGTGTCCATGAGATCAACCCAATTGCCAGCGTAAAGCAGACTCTGATAAATGCTGGAGACCGAAACCAAAATAAGTAATACCGATTGCCCGAATGACCCTGTCGCACTGATATAACCGGCCAGCTGCCCGACATTGCCAGTATGCATAGCCTGAATCGCACCCACGGCGACCGCCCCGATATTGGCCAGAGTCGTAAGGATCCCCAAGCCAAGCGCAATCCACAGATAGGTACGTGACATACCGAGATCCTGTTTGAGAAAACCACCGATAAGCGTCTTATAACGCCCTGACAACAAACCACCCAGACCAAACAGATGGACTTCCTTGGCTGCATTATCCGATGTCAGAATCGAACGATAATAGTCCGACAAGCGTTTTTCCCCTGCCCGCTGGTAATCGATATTGTACTGTTTGGAACTGGCCATCAATGTGCCGATGGTACCTGGAATAGGCGCCAGCAGAAGGAAAAAGGCCACCCATTTGTTCCATGAAACCAGTAAAGAGAATACGGACACAATAGTGAGGAACGACTGTAGAAAATCACGTGCACTATCAAATATAGTGAAGATATGTCCGCCGGTATCCCCTCCGGCCCGCTGTATGCGATCAAAGGTCTCCGCATCCTCGAACTGCTGCGTTTCGAGCGTAGTGAGCTTATCGACGATACTGCAATTAGCGCGGTACGATAGTTTTTCTCGAATTGAGTCGGATAGATATTTAATGACGTTCTCGACCACGAACATTCCCAGTAGGACCACAGCGAAAAGTACCGCCGAATCGACAACCTTCGGGAGCAAACCTGTAGCCACGGAATTCACGATCTGTGTTGTGGCCAAAATCTGTAGGGGCGACAGCAGGGCCCGCACTACAGTAAGAATGAGGAGGACAATGACGGATATCGGTGCCACCGCCACGAGTAGCCGAAATGACTTCCGCAATGTCGTCAGAGACGAGATGCGAGAACGCCCCTTTGCCGAAGGCTTATCGTCCCTCGTACTATTGCCAATCGACATGTTGCTCCCTTCAAGTCGATTCATTACTTAAAAAACGAACAAATCCAATGAGTTAACTCCCTCAGACGTCGAATGAGCCAACTCGGCTGAATCAGATAAAACAGCCATCCAACCTTTATTAGTCACCATAGAAATGTGACTAATACCACTATAGATGATAATTTTCTTTTTTCCGAACACAGGTAATAATTAGGCGTGTCTAGTTGTCTGATGACTCGGGTCTTCGTTGGCGTTGCCCGTCAGACAACTAACTGCAGACAAGCCCAGGCCATGATGCATACCGCAGGACTTTTGCGTTTCGTTACGGGTTCTTCAAGAGACAATTATTTGTATAGCATTCACCTATTATCGATTTTCTCGTCTTCGTCGTCTTTGACGGGCAATGGCAGGTAGGTGTGGTGCCGTCTGATGGCGCCGGGGACCTTCCAGTCGAAGCGCACGGAAAGCACACGCAAGATGACGACAAAAGCGACGATGGCAATATCGAACGCCACTTCAAGACTGAACGGGATATGCCCGCCTTGGTAGGCACGGGTGACGAAGACGGTCAGGACGCTGCCGATCAAAGCCGGAACCGCATACCAATGGCTGTCGCGAATAACCGACGGAACATCGTTGATCAGGATATCTCGAATAAGGCCTCCCCCGATGGCCGTAATCAGTCCCATGAAAACGGCCGTCATGCCCGATGTGTGGTAAATCAAAGCCTTTTGAGTGCCGTTGACCGCGTAGAGGCCAAGCGCCAAGGCATCGAGCGCGACCATAATCCATTTGAGGCGATCGACTTCCGGATAAATAATGGCGACCGTAATGCTGGCTAGCAGCGAGGTGATGACAAGCCCTTTATCGGAAACGCCGACAGGCGGGAATATACCGAGCAGCACGTCACGGATGATGCCACCGCCGAGACCGGTGAGCCAGACAGTCATGAGGATGGCGATGAAGTCATACTTTTTCTTGACGGCGCATAGCCCGCCTAAAAGGCCGCAGCAGAAGGTCGCGATGTATTCGATGGCCCAGAAAAAGACGTTACTTTCCAGCGCCAACTGCATACCGCACATCCTTCATCAAGTTGTATAAGGCCAATAGCAAAGTATACCAAACGACGGCCAAAACTTGACCGCGAACCGCCTAATGTTTTGCACAACATAAGATGCCGTATCACATAGATACAGCGAAGCGTTTATTACTATACTTGCAGAGTTTCAAGCAAACGGGTACTTCAGAAACACATAGCAAAACGGCCTGCAATATCTCCAGAACTTCAGGAAACACCACAGACCGTTTGAAAGCTAAAAGCTAGTTAAACGAAAACGTTTAAAATCGCTCAGCAGACCTTCCACATCCAGTCGTGCGGATCTTCGATCTCGCCCATCTGGATGCCGAGCAGCTCGTCACGAAGCTTGATTGTCAGGTCGCCGGACTTGCCGCCGTTGACCGCGACGTCGAACTTCTCGGACTTGAAGCGGCCGATAGGCGTGATGATCGCAGCGGTGCCGCAGGCGAAGACCTCGGTGACCTCGCCGGACTTGATGTCCTCGAGCAGGTCGTCGAGCTTGATCATGGTCTCGACCACGTCGTGGCCCTTGTCCTGCGCAAGCTGGATGAGCGAACGACGGGTGACGCCGGGCAGAATGTTGCCGGTCAGCGACGGGGTCTCAAGGTGGCCGTCCTTGTGGACGGTGAACATGTTCATGCCGCCGAGTTCCTCAAGGTAGGTCTTGGTGGCCGCGTCGACGAAGCAGACCTGCTCGCAGCCGTGGTCGGCACCACGATACTCGCCAAGCAGCGAAGCCGCATAGTTGCCGCCGCACTTGGCGAAGCCGGTGCCGCCGGGGCCGGTACGGAACCACTTGTCTTCAACCCAGATGCTCACCGGCTTGACGCCGCCCGGGAAGTACGGGCCGGAAGGCGAGGCGATGACGCAATAGTCGACGGTCTGCGGGGCGCGCACGCCGAGGAACGCCTCGGAGGCGAACATGAACGGGCGCATGTAGAGCGTGTATTCGCGGCGGGTCGGGACCCAGTTAACATCGCGCTTGACCAGCGCGGCAACGGAACCCAGGAAGTCGTCCTTGGAAAGTTCAGGCAGGTAGAGGCGCTTGGCGGAATTGGCGAAACGCTCGGCGTTCGCATCCGGACGGAACAGCCAGGTGCTGCCGTCGGCGTGACGATAGGCCTTGAGGCCTTCGAAGCATTCCTGTGCATAATGCAGGACGGAGGCACCAGGGCTCATGGCCAGCGGGCCGTAAGGCTCGACTCGGCGATCGCCCCAGCCGCTGTCCTTATGCCAGACCATGTGGGTCATGTTATCGCTGAAAAGCTGGCCGAACGCCGGCTTGTCAATCAGCTTCGCGCGCTCGGCGTCGGAGGCAGGATTCGGGTTGTCGAGAACCTTGAACGGTTCGGTGAGTTTTGACAACGCTGCGGGATCATGATGGGATTGCTCAGTCATATGCACTTCTTCTTTACTTCAGTCGCATTGCGGCCAGAATTGTGGTTTACCTTGCGCTTGTGGCGCCGGGTTATGCTGCTACTTTCGCACATAGACGGACAGATATGGTGAAATCGTTCACATTATGAAAATTTATTGGTGTGAGGGTTCACACCCAAGGAGCGAAAATCGGGTTATGAACCAAAAATCCGTACCAGCCACAAACTTGTGGCCAGTACGGATTTGAAAATATCACGTCACCTTATCGGCAACGCCCATATTTAAGATGCCTCAGCTAAAGTAAGATCACTTCTTGTCAGCATCGGCAGCGGCGTCATCGGCGGCAGGAGCAGCTGCATCGCCTTCGGCAGCAGCGGCGCCTTCCTCACCTTCGGCACCGGCAGCGGCAGCATCCTCAGCGGAGACTGCGGTAGTGGCGGTGGCGTCCTCAGGAATCTCGACGGTGACAACGGACTCTTCAGGATCAGTGTTGACGAACTCGACGCCTTCAGGCAGGTTGAGGTCCTTGGCAAAGACCTTCTCGCCATCCTGCAGTCCATCGACGTTGACGTCGATACGCTCGGGCAGCTGGTCGACGCTGGCGCGCACGCGGAGCTGCTGGATGTCGACGAACGCGACGGCCGCGCCCTTCGGAGTGCCCACGGCGAAGACCGGGACGTCGACCTCGATCTTCTCGCCGGCCTTGACCTCGTAGAAGTCGATGTGCTCGACGATGCGCTTGACGGGGTTTCGCTGGACGTCCTTCACGACGGCCATCTTGGACTTGTCACCGCACTTGATGGTGAACAGCGCGTTCGTACGACGCAGGGCCAACGTGGTCTCACGCATAGGAAGCTTGACGAAAACGGGCTCGTTGCCGCCGGCATAGATAGTAGCCGGAATCTGCTTGGCCACGCGCATACGGCGGGCAGCGCCCTTGCCGAACTCGTTGCGGACTTCGCCCTCAATGGAAATGGTGTTTGCCATAATCTAATCTCCTTGAGATTGTTTATATTATCTACTGCGTTGTTTCGGTGCACCGACGCGCCGAAATCGCAGCCTCAAAGAGACCCAACATATTCAGCCCAGTCGATAACGGGAATCACTTCCCCTCGCCAAAGCGCGACAGATATAAGACCTGCCGAAACAACATTCTCATTATACTGTTCAAGCAGACATCCACTGAATGCGATAACGAAGAAAATTTGTGAGCCTGCTCTTTTATAATTTCTTTATCACAGTATCGCGAGGATTGGAGCCCGACATGGTTCAGCATTCCAAGACCAGAACCTTGGTTACCGGTCTTATTTGCGGCGGTTTCGCCATGGCCGGCACGCTTTACGCCGCTGCCGATTACCTGTTCCGTTTCGTGCTGGAACCCGGCTCAAGATATTCGATGTTCAAAAGCAACCGACCGGACACGACCTTGGCCGCGCGCCAACCCCATCACGACGCCAAGGAAGAGGCCGACGCCGCACGCTGGTTCGATAACGCCAAACGCGGGGTGACAATCAAGGCATCCGACGGGACCCACTTGCACGGCTGGATGCTCGACCCGGATTGCGCCAATCCCCTGAAACACCTTTATGCCATCTGCTGCCACGGATTTTCCGGCGCGCCGGCAGAAATGGCCAAATATGCGCATCGCTTCGCTGGACTTGGCTTCACCGTACTCACCCCGGCCCACCGTTGTCACGAATTAAGCGGAGGGAAATACATCGGCATGGGCGCATTGGAGCACCGCGATCTTGTGCGTTGGATCGAAACCATCGTGGCCAACGATCCGAAAGCCCGAATCCTGTTGGACGGCAACTCCATGGGTGCGGCGACGGTGATGCTGGCTGCAGGCGACCCGAACCTGCCGAAAAACGTCAAGGCCGCCATCACCGACTGCGGCTACACCAGCCTTGAAGACCAATTCCTCTACAGCGCCCGGCACTTGTACCATGCCCCGGCATTCCTGGCCCGCCCGGTCATCGACATGATGAGTTCCATCGCACGCCGTCGCGCCGGTTATGATTTCAAGGAAGCCTCTTGCGTTGAGGCGCTGCGCCACACATCGATTCCGATGCTGTTCATCCATGGCTCAGCCGATGACTTCGTCAACCCGGCCAGTCTCGACCGCAATTTCCGCGCCTGCGCCAGCCCCATCAAACAAAAACTCATGATCCCAGGCGCCGCACACGCGATGTCCGCCTCCATCGACCCCGAACGCTACTGGAAAAACGTAACCGCGTTCGTGCGCAACATATTCAAGCTCGACAAGCCCAAAGGCGTGTCAGGATATATCGTTTTCAACTGATAGCACAATAGCAAATATATTTATCCGTTCGAATAGCAAAAGCCGGAAAACCCGCACGCAGGCACATTTTCCAATAATCGCAATATTTCCGGCCTTTTCTCTCAGTGACACGACGATGGCCGGATTGCCTTGCAATGTATGGGGCGCGTTACGCTACCGTAAGGTGACGAAACGTCGTAAATCCTATAGAATTGGCTATATTGCTTGAATATACCGCCGCTACAGAAGGTCGAGGAGTCCACACGTGTCAGTCATCAACTCACTGAAAAAGGAAACGCTGAAGCTGAGTCAAAAGGCCTTCCATTTGGGAAACGGTTTCGAGCACCCGGTCAATAACGAAGACCCGGAAACCCCGGATTTCAACGACGACCGTCACCTTGCCACCGTCAAGCCCGTCGATTATTCGACATTGCCGCACACCCACGAATGGGGCCCCGGCTACCCCACCAAACTTTTCGTTGACGACAAGACCGGTCTTTTGACCGTCACCACGCCCGGCAACCCGCCCATCGACGACGACATGTCGATCTACGACCTTTACGTCGAACGCGCGGAACGCATGGGCGACGACCCGCTTTACACCTTCAAAGTCGGCAACAAATGGGTCACCAAAACCGCCAACGAGTTCCTTGCCGACGTGCGCAGCGTCGCCAAAGGCCTGATGCATTACGGCATCGACAAAGGCGACGGCGTCTCCTTCATGTCCCACACCTCCTACGAATGGGACGTCGTGGACGCGGCCGTGATGGCCGTAGGCGGCGTGCTCGCCACCATTTACGACACGGATTCGGCCGAGCAGATTCGCAACATCGTCAACAATTCCGATTCCCGCCTGCTGATTGTCGAGACCAACGACATGCGCGAGAAGGCCGACGGCGCCGTCGAAGACTGCCCGACGCTCGAAAAGATCTATACGATCGAGGCCGGTGCGCTCGAGGAACTGCGCGACTACGGCAAGTCTGTGACCGATGAAACGTTGGACGCACGCATCGATTCCATCAAGAAAACCGACCTTTGCTCCATCGTCTACACCTCCGGTTCCACTGCCGCGCCGAAGGGCGTCGAGATGACGCACGAACACTACTGCACCACCGCGCTGAACCTGCGCGACTACATGCCGAAACTGCTCAAGCAGAAAGGCAAGTCGGTCCTGCTCTTCCTGCCCCAGGCACACACCTTCGCCCGCGCGGTCAACTACATCGTAGTCGCCAGCGATCTGCGCATCTACATCGCCGGCGGTATCAAGACGCTGATCAGCGACCTGCAGGTCGCCAAGCCCATCGTCACCATCCTCGTGCCCCGCGTCTGGGAGAAGGTCTACAACGCCGCCTCGCAGAAGGCCGGAAACGGCGCCAAGGGCGTGGCATTCGCCGCAGCCGTGGTGGCCGCCCAGGAATACGAAAAGGAAATAAGCGAAAAAGGCAAGGCCAGCTTCGCCACCCGTGCACGCCGTGCCGCTTTCGACCCGATTGTCTACAAGTCGTTGCGTGAAGTGCTCGGCGGACAGGCCGAATGGTTCGTCGCCGGCGGCGCCCCGCTCGACCCGGAACTGCCCGCGTTCTTCCGCGGTGCCGGCATCCCCGCCTACGAAGGCTACGGCCTGACCGAAACCACCGCGCCCTGTGCGTTCAACCCGAAGGGAACGCCGTTCCATGAAGGTTCGGTCGGCGTACCTTACCCTGGCTTCTCCATCCGTCTGGCTGAAGACGGCGAAATCCAGGTCAAGGGAACCTGCGTCTTCCATCGCTATCACAAGAACGATGAAGCCACCGAGCTCGCATTCACCTCTGACGGCTGGTATGCGACCGGCGACCTTGGCCGCTTGAGCGATGACGGATTCCTTTACATCACCGGCCGCAAGAAGGACCTCATCATCACCGCCGGCGGCAAGAACGTGGCCCCCGGCCCGATCGAAGAAATCATCCAGCGTTGTCCGTTCGTCTCGCAGGCTCTGGTGCTCGGCGACAAACGTCCGTTCATCTCCGCGCTCATCACGCTTGACGAGCCCTCGTTGCGCCAGTGGCTCGACGCCGCCGGCCTCGACCAGGACATGTCCATGGAGGACGCCTGTAAGAACGCCGTGGTCCGTGCCGAAGTGCAGAAGTGGGTCGACAAGGCCAACGAGGGCGTCTCACGCGCCGAATCCGTGCGTAAGTTCATCCTTTTGCCCGAGGAGTTCAGCCAGGAGAACGGCATGCTGACCGCCTCCATGAAGGTGAAGCGCCCGGCAGTCATCAAACATTACGCCAATCTGCTCAACACTCAGATGTATACGAAGAAGAAGTAGTTCCCTACTTTCTTGTTTTGACGCTCTTTGTTTGGTGCCGGTAAAGAGCATATACGTTATCGTCATATGCTCTTTACCAGCACCAAACTGTTATGTATCGAATCGATAGACCGCTCTTTCACTTTGGCGCTGGAAAACGGCACATAAACAGCTGTAAGAGGCTGTCTACCAGCAGCAAAGAAAGATCATGACCGGTATTGATAGCGGTTTATCGGTTATTTATATGGCTTAAATCGTGCATTCAAGCCTTCAGACGGCTACTATGACAACAAGTGCCGCAAACTAATCCCGCTGAAGCTTTAAGTACCAGCGAAGAACACGGCACAAGCAACGAGTAAGAGACATATTCATCACGAAGTAGGGAGGGACATCCATGGACTGGAGCTTCATAGCCCATAACGCCCACTACTTCGTCAACGCCGGTTATATGACCGTCTTCATTTCGTTCTTCGGTATTGTTTTCAGCATCGTTTTGGGCGTGGTTTGTGCTGCCATCGAAGCGGCCGATATCCCGATTTTGAAGCAGATCGTGCGCGTCTATATCGAGCTTTCCCGGAATACGCCATTGCTGGTCCAGCTGTATTTCCTCTATTTCGGATTGCCGAAACTCGGCGTCTCATGGTCGGCGGAAACCTGCGCAATCGTAGGCCTTACCTTCCTCGGAGGCTCATATATGGCCGAAGCGTTGCGTGGCGGGTTCGAAGCGGTTCCACAGATTCAGCGCGAATCGGCGCAAGTGCTGGGCTTCAGCCCTTCACAGATGCTCATTCATGTCACTATGCCGCAGGCGCTCTCCACCGCCATTCCGGGCGTAGTGGCCAACATCATTTTCCTGGTCAAGGAATCCTCGGTGGTCTCGGCCATCGCGCTGGCCGACGTCATGTACGTCACCAAGGACCTGATGGGCCAGACTTACAACACTTACGAATCGCTGACGCTGCTCATCGTCACCTACCTCATCATCCTCCTGCCGATTTCCATCATCGGCACGGTCTTGGAGAGGAGGTTCGACTATGCACGGCGCTGAGATACTGCTGCAGCCGGGCGTCTTCCCGCGTCTGCTGCAAGGTTTGTGGGTCACCATCTGGATTGCCGGGGTCTCCGTTCTGCTTTCCCTGCCGGTCGGGCTTATCGTCGGCTGGCTGATGACGCTGCGCAACCCAATTGTGCGCTTTGTGATGCGGGTCTATCTCGATTTCATTCGTATCATGCCACAGCTTGCGTTGCTGTTCATTGCCTTCTACGGGTTCGCTCGCGCCTTTAATTGGAATCTCGACGCCACCGGTGCATGTGTACTGGTTTTCGTACTTTGGGGCGGAGCCGAGCTCGGCGATCTCGTACGTGGCGCGCTTGAATCGATACCGCGAACGCAATACGAATCCGCACAAGTGCTTGGCCTTAATCCTTGGCAGACGTTCAGCCGCGTCATCCTTCCCCAGGCCTTGCGCCGCCTGCTTCCCGCCAGCGTCAACCTCATCACCCGCATCGTCAAAACCACCTCGCTGGCCGCACTTCTCGGCGTAATCGAGGTCATCAAGGTCGGTCAGCAGATCATCGACGCGAACCGCTTCCAGTACCCGGACGCGACGCTATGGATTTACGGCGTGATTTTCTTCATGTATTTCTTCGTATGCTGGCCTCTTTCGATTGTGGCCAGAAGGCTCGAAAAGAGGTGGGCTCATGACTGATGCACTTGCAACGACAAATCCGAATGCTGCGCACGAAACCCTTCATATTCGCCATATCATCAAGCAATATGACAATGCCGACAAGCCGGTGTTGAACGACATCTCCTTCGACGTACCCGCCGGTCAGGTGTTCGTCATTCTCGGACCTTCCGGTTCTGGCAAGTCCACGCTGCTGCGCACCATCGCGGGTCTCGAACCCATTCAGGGCGGCGACATCACCATCGGCGACGAGGTGTTGCGCACGTCGGGCAAGAAGAAGGATGTCGCCAAAGCGAACGCAGCCAATGCTTCAGGCACTTCCGGTTCCAAGGTCACTGCTTCAGGCTCCAAAGCCAGCGACAACGACGCGAATCCCGTCAAGGTAGGCATGGTCTTCCAAAGCTATGACCTCTTCCCCAACAAGACGGTACTTGGCAACATCATGCTCGCCCCGGTTCTAGTGCAGAAACGCAAGAAGGACGAGGTCAAGGCCGAAGCCATCAAACTGTTGGAACGCGTAGGACTTGCCGACCGTCAGGACGCATGGCCGCATGAGCTTTCCGGTGGGCAGCGCCAGCGCGTCGCCATCTGCCGCGCCCTGATCGAGCACCCGCAGATCATGCTCTTCGACGAAGTCACCGCCGCGCTCGACCCCGAAATGGTGCGCGAAGTGCTCGATGTCATCGTCGAACTTGCCGACAGCGGACAGACGATGCTCATCGTCACCCACGAGATGGCGTTCGCCCGAGCGGTCGCCGACCATATCATCCTGCTTGAGGACGGCGGCATCGTCGAGGAATCCGACAACGCCGAACAGTTCTTCACCCATCCACAATCCGAACGCGCCCAACAGTTCCTGAACACGTTCACGTATGCTCGAGAGAGACAATAGCTGATAGTTTTTACCGGCATCAACCAATGGACAAACAAAGGGAGGTCGAAATGATGAACCGGAACATGCCGAATATGCGCGTGATGGCACAGATGTGCAGCGCCACGGAGTCGAACCGATGTCAACTCATGGCCTCCCTGTCTCGCTGATCTGCATCAATAAGATTTGATATCCCGCCATTACCGAATTTAGTGCGATTATTACGCAAAGCACGCACGCTTCGGCCTGTGAATGGCAGAACCGCTATATTGGCGAACCCTAGAAACGTTGGAATTTCGATATTCCATGCCTCCATGGTTGCAATCGACACTTCTATATTCCTATCCGATATTACTTAGCAAAAGAAAAGAAAGAATTATTATGACAACGAACGTATTGAAACGTGCAGCACAAGCAGCAATCTCAGCGGCAGCAGCCGTGGCCATGCTCGCAGGATTCGCCGCATGCGGCCCCTCCGGCGCGACACCAAGCAGCGACAACAATTCCGGCTCCAGCTCTGCCGGTGCAGGCAAACAGCAAACCGCACGTACTCTTGCCCAAATCAAAAAGTCCGGCAAACTCAAGGTCGCGGTCTTCTCTGACAAAGCGCCGTTCGGCTACGTCGACAAAGACGGCAAGAACCAAGGCTACGACATCGTTTTCGCCGAACGTCTGGCCAAGGACCTCGGAGTAAAGCCCGAGTACACCACCGTCGACCCAGCGGCTCGCGTTGACGTTCTCGCCAGCAACAAGGTCGACGTGACTTTGGCCAACTTCACTGTAACCCCCGAACGCGAAGAGAAGGTCGACTTTGCCAAGCCGTACATGAAAGTTGCGCTTGGCGTGGTCTCCCCCGACTCCAAGCCGATCAAAAGCGTCGACGAGCTCAAGGGCAAGACCCTGATCATCGCCAAGGGCACCACCGCCGAACCGTATTTCGCCAAGTATCCAGACATCAAACTGCAGAAGTACGACCAGTACGCGGACGCCTACAACGCGCTGCTCGACGGCCGCGGCGACGCGATGAGCACCGACAACACCGAGGTGCTCGCGTGGGCCAAAGCCAACAAGGGCTTCACTGTCGGCATCACCAAGCTCGGCGACGAACAGCCCATCGCACCCGCCGTGCAAAAAGGCAACAAGGAACTCTTGAACTACATCAATGAGGAAATCGTGAAGCTGGGCAAGGAGCAGTTCTTCCACAAGGACTACGAGCAAACCCTGAAGCCAGTCTACGGCGATTCCTCCAACCCCGACGACATTGTCGTGGAAGGCGGCAAGCTCTGATCATTCACTGGCTTGACAATAAAGCCAAGAAATAATCGGTCGCTTACAGGTTGTACCCGCTAATTCGTATCAATCACGATTAGCGGGCACAACTGTTTATAAAACAAAACTCATTTTGCCGAGCTAATAATTGAAGGCACACTTAGCCCAAACCTTACCCTCGCTGAGAGTCTGGAGGTAGAAACCGGATGTCTTTCAAGTTTCGTGAGGCCCAACTTCCGCGTTTTTTGGCCTGCCCACAAATCTTGGATATCCATAAAAACCTTGAAATCTTGAAAATCTTGATATCAAGATTTTGGGCTCGGCTTGCGGTTGATGCTATATTGGGCGTTACGCGTTGAAATACATATTTTGCAGGAGCATGGAAGGAGGCAGTGACATGAGTTACTTATCCGAGGGAGGGCATCTGGTCATTGACGACAGTAACATCGACGCCTTCATCGCCATGGACCAATCCGACGAGAAATTCCCCATCGGCAAGAACTTTCATTCTCATCTGGTAACACTTGAAGAACTTGAAAAATGGTTACATGAAGATGAAGCGGATTCTTCGGTCAATTCCAAGAAGGCGGAGGAAAAGCGATGATTAGTTATCGTCTAGTCCCCTATCAAAAAATTATTGACGCCTGTAAAAAACCGAAGAATAATATGGATGAAATTGCCATATTCAACGCGTTGAAGCGGTTTGAGTGCAGCCGGTCTCAATCCGTTCAGTCCTTTGTTTCAAACAAAGTGGAGGCCATCGAGGAATCGAACGAAGGTCGCACCTACTTGCTGGTTTGTAAGCAACCTGATGGAACCGTCGAAGTGGCTGGCTTCTTCGAACTGTGTCTCACCAGCATCGATTTCGGCAAGATGTCAGGCAAGAAGCAGAAGCAGTTCAAGGGGCCGTACACGCACCTGCGCGACAACCATGCCGGCGGCTACTGCATCGGCGAACTGGGCAGATCCGACAAATACAGCAAGAACGAGTTGCCAGGCAAGGTCATTCTCAAAGAGGCTCGCTCGCTGATTGGCCGTTCGCAGAACGTTGTCGGCGGACGCTACGCCCTTATCGATGCCAGACGTGAGATCTTCGAGAACCTGTATCGTCCGGCAGGTTTCAAAGAGGTCGTCACTACCAACGTTCCCGCCGAAGGTGACATGGACATTGTCGTAGGCGTCGCCAAAGTGTCCACTTGGGAATAGGCAACGAGTTTCGAACTTCCATCACCAATTATGTTGGTATTGCATAAATTGCGATACAAGTTGCATCAGAGTAATTCGACATTGTAAAATATTTAAGTTCGCTTGTTATTGGCGACAGACAGATTACTGAGAAGAATTATTGCGGTGCGGCAGAAAAGAGAAGAATCATGAGCGTGGATTCCATAGGCAGAAACAACCATTCAAACAGCACAGTCAGTGGAAAACCAAGCCGCTTCAAAAGAACGCTCATTTCAGTCACCGTCGCCGTATTGGCAACTACCACATTGCTGAGTGCATGCGGCGGAACGCAAGGCTCCAGCAGCAGTTCCGCATCCAGCGGGCAGTCATCTTCAGAATCAGCGCCCAAAAAAGATTCGCAAAATGAATCAGAGGATAATCAAAGCAAAGAAAATGACAACGACAAAGGCTTATCTGCCAGCCAAGTTGCCAAGGATTTAGGATACAAGACTGTTGGTGAAGCAGGTATCCAGAATCGCGCAGGTCTAGATGCATATATAAATACGCACGTACAGGAAATAGGATATTCTGACTGCAAAGTAGATAGCGATTATGAAGTTAAGAATGATGGTATCAGCACTGATTGTTTCTTTAATTACAAAGAGCACAGCGGCTTTCTTACTATAAAAACCACAGCAAAATCAAACCAATTTGATATTGATTATATGTCTTTTAAAAACGACAACAAAGATTATGAAACAAAATCCGATTATATTCCAACCGCTGAAGAAGCAAGCAAAACAGTTGAAGAAAAGATATTTGGATAATAATTATAAAAAAGTTTCATAAATATCCCACCCGCGTTTTGTAGGTGAGATATTTTTGGTTATGCTAGATTTCAATGTTGTATTATTATCAATAGGATGATATTCGCTAAACGAGTGGACTATTTAGTGAATATCCGATTTACGACAATGAAGTCCGATTTATCGCATCGAGAGTAATACTTTACTTGAGCTGTTTTGTACGCGAACGTTTTATAGTAGTTTTTTGAATTCATACCCTTGTCGAAAATCAATAGATCAGAATTCGTCGGTATATTACCATTATGTTTGCAACTTGGAAAATTGCAAACATAATGGTAAATCAGCCACCTGAACCAAATGGTATTGTCGATAACCGGCAGTGAAACATGTCGATAATCATCATTAGGAGTCAACGAATCAAGCTACGAAATAAAAAACACAAGCAATTTCTGAATCAATGCTATAAAGATTCAAACTCGTCGAAGGACGTCTAACTCATCCACGCATTCCAAAAGAAAAGAAATGGCGGGATTCCCTCCCGCCGATTCATAGGACCCGAAAGCCCTGTTACTACGATAACGAAGTTATTTGAGAAAACAAATTGACTTTGTCTCCACTACTTTCAGAACCCCAGCCGCTCCAGCTGCTTGGGATCGGACTGCCAGCCTTTGGCGACTTTTACGTGGAGGTCGAGCTTGGACTTTTGGGCTACGATGCGATTGACGGCCGTACGCAGGCGCTTTTTGACCTGCACCAGGTGCTCGGCGCGGTGGCCGATGATGATGGGCTTTTGGGAGTCGCGCTCGACGTAGATGGAGACCATAACGTGCGCTTTGCCGTCCTCGGTTTCGGGGTTGTCTGATTCGCCGGGGCGGTCGATGGAGTCCACGACCACGGCGAGCGAATGCGGCAGCTCGTCATCCAGCTCCTCGAGGAACGCGCCGCGCACCAGCTCGGCGATGGTATCCTCCGGCTTTTCCTCGGTGATCTGGTCATCGGGGTACATCTGCGGACCTTCGGGCATGTTCTCGATGAGCACACGCTTGACCTCGGCCACGTTGTCGCGCTCCAGAGCGCTGACCGGCACCACATCGGTGAAGTCGGCGAATTGGCTGATTTCGATAAGCTTGGCCATCAGCTCCTGACGGTTGAGCTCGTCAATCTTGGTGACGATGGCGATCAGCGGCACTTTCCAGACGAACTTGCCCTGCTCGCGGTCATTTTCCTGCTTGCTGTTTTGAGAACCTTTGCCGCTTTTGTTGTTATCGATTTTCTTGCTGTTTTCGCCGCCATCAACCTTGCGCGCGAACTCACTGCGCAGACGGCTCAGAATACGCTTGTCCCCCGGTCCTATCTCCTGATCGGCGGGCAGCAGGAACGCGATTTCGTCCACATCGCTCAAGGACTCGTCCACCACGTCGTTCAGACGCTGGCCCAGCAGCGTGCGCGGACGATGGATGCCGGGGGTATCGACCAACACCAGCTGGGCGTTGTCAGTGGTCAGAATGCCGCGAATGGCCTTACGTGTGGTCTCGGGACGCGAGGAAGCAATGGCAATCTGCGTGCCGATAAGCGAATTGATAAGCGTCGACTTGCCAACGTTCGGACGGCCGACCACAGCGACAAAACCGGAACGATACGGTTCCTTGCCGTCATGCTGCTTGTCGTTGTTCTTGTTCTCAGTCATGTTATTCGTTTTCCTTTACGTCTTGGTTCGTGTCTCGTTTGATTTCGTTTTCGTCGTCTTCGTCCTGTTTTTCGGCCATATCGAGCGTTGCCGGCTCGACCACGATGGTGGAGACCTTCTTGCGACGACCTGCAGAATCGACGGCGGTCAGACGCAGGCCTCGTGTCACCGCGCTCATGCCGACGATTGGGACTCGGCCGAGCAGCTTGGTCAGGAGGCCATAAACCGTGTCCACGTCATCCTCATCAATATCGACTTCAAACAACTCCTCAAGGTCAGCAATCGGCGTGCGGGCGGGCATCTGCCACTTATGATCACCAATCTTCTTCGGCTCGGTGTGCTGAATGCGGTCATGCTCGTCCTCCAGCTCGCCGACAATCTGCTCGATGGCATCCTCGATGGTAACCAGCCCGGCGATGCCGCCGTATTCGTCGACCACCACAGCCACATGCTGCCGCGTGCGCTGCATCTCATGGAAGAGGTCATCGACCGGCTTGGATTCGGGCACCAGCATCGGCTGGCGGCAAATCGACTTGACCTCGCGGGTTCGGGCTTCGGGGTTGAAGGCCGTAGCGCGCACGGCGTCTTTCAGGTAGGCCATGCCGACCAAATCATCGACGTCATCACCGATAATCGGGATGCGCGAGAAACCGGAACGCGAGCAGAGCTGCAGGAAGTGCTCAAGCGTGGAATCGGATTCGACGCAAATCATGTCGGTGCGCGGCACCATGATCTCGCGGGTCAACGTGTCGGAAAGCATCAGCACATTGCGCAGCATTTCCGCTACTTCCGGGTCAAAATCATCGGTTTCGACCAACCGGTCAATGGTCGCTCGTCCCTGCTCACGCTGAATCTTCTCAAGCTCTTCATCGTCGGAAAGCTCGTCTTCCTTGTCACGACGGCGTTGTTCCTTGCCTTCTCCGGCCTTGGCAAACGGTGTCAGAACAACCGCCAGCGAAATGATGCCGGAGAATCGCATCATCACGTCGAGTGGCTTGGAAGCACCAGCGGAACGCGGACGGAGCAAAACCGATACCACCGCGACAATCAGCGCGAAAATCACTCCCGTAACCAACGCCACCCAGACGGGCTCTGAGAACAGCATGACGATAATCGCCACCAAAACGCCGTCAAAGACGTTGCAGAAGATGCGGAAGAACGCGCAGGAACCGGCGGTGGCGTAACGGTCGACGATAAGCCGTTGCACCTTGTGGACCTTACGGATCTGCTTGGCCTGTACGAACTTGCCGAGATCCTCGTCATCGGTCTGGATCTCGATGATCCGGTTGTTGAGGCTTGCCTTGGTGACGCGCGAGACGGCGGATTCGCTCGACGCCATCATCATCGACAGCCACACGAGCAGCGCCGCCACGATGACGAGCACAACCACAGTGGCGATGGTCAACGTATCCATGTTCTGTGTACTTTCCTATTCCTCAATACGATTTGCCGATTCGTTACGAAATTACTGATGTTTATCAAATCGTCGGTATCTTTGAGCTTATTCGCAAGGCCAGATAGCTGACTAAGTTCCCGACAAATGCCATCAAAATATCAAGTCTGTCGGCATATTTAACAAAATAAACTCAGACCACATATCACGATTCTTTGTTATTCCCAGAGGAATGATTCGCGTCCCATTGTGCCAGCAAATCTGTAGAACCAGCTGGAAGCACAGCCTGTGGTATCGGCTGGTCGCGGACGGCAAAGAACGTGAGCAATAGCTGGCGTTGCAGACCGAACATCTGCCGTTCCTGCTCAGGGTCGACGTGGTCGTAACCCAGCAAGTGCAAGGTTCCGTGAATGGCCAGAAGCATCATCTCGTCCATCGTGGAATGGCCGGCGGCCGCGGCCTGCTGTTGCGCGACCCATGGGCAGATGACAATGTCACCCAAGACGCCTTCCATGATCTGACCGTCCTCGCCGGGGCGCAATTCGTCCATGGGAAAACTCATCACATCGGTCGGGCCTTCGAGCTGCATCCAGCGCATGTGCAGCTGGGCAATCGGATCGGGGTCGACGAAAAGGATGGTCAGGTCAGACTGCGTGCTCACCTGCATACGTTCCATGACCCACAAACCCAAGTCTGAGAACAGTTTCGGGTCGATCTGCCAGACCGTCTCATTGGTGACTTCGACGCTCAAGAGCGTTCCTTTCCGCTTTTCTTGATTTCGTCTTTCAAAGGTTCGGATACCGCGTTAGCAGCCTCAACCGGCTTCGTTTGAGATTTTAACGTATCGTCAACATTTGTTTGTGGTTCCGAGACATCAACAGACTTAACTTTCGCATGTTTGGTCTTTCGTCCAGCTTCTCCGGCTACATGTTCAGCGTGAGTATCATAAGCCTGCACGATCTTGCCGACCAGCTCGTGACGAACGACATCCTTCGCACCGAGATGGGCGAAACTGATGCCATCGATATTGCCGAGAATTGACTCAATGGATTTAAGCCCCGAATGTGGCACGGCCAGATCAATCTGCGTCACATCGCCGGTGATGACCATTTTGGTGTTGAAGCCGAGACGGGTCAGGAACATCTTCATCTGCTGCTCGGTGGTGTTCTGCGCCTCGTCGAGAATGACAAATGCATCGTTTAGCGTACGGCCGCGCATATAAGCGAGCGGCGCGACCTCAATAGTTCCATCGGTCATGTAGCGATGCATCTGGCCAGCGCCCAGCATATCGGAAAGCGCATCGTAAAGCGGACGCAGATACGGGTCGACCTTGTCGTTCAACGTTCCCGGCAAGTAGCCAAGACTTTCGCCGGCTTCAACAGCCGGACGTGTCAGGATGATACGGCTCACCCTTCCGTCTTCAAATGCGCGCACCGCCTTGGCGACGGCGAGATAAGTCTTGCCGGTTCCTGCAGGACCGATGGCAAAGGTAATCGTATTGGCATCGATGGCGCGAACGTAGAAGACCTGACCGGCGGTTTTCGCACGGACCGGCTCGCCGTTGGCGAACGCTATGACACCAGGAACATGACGATTTGCGGTGGCGCGTTTATGCTCATCATCGTAATCATCTTCATCCTGGAATGAACGAGCCTGCGAACGCTGGCCCACTCTGGCGCCAGCAAATCCCCGCGTATACGAATGTTGCGCATAACCGCGCCCGCGACCACCGTCACCCATCAGTCCGGCCTTCTTGCCGACCTGCCGGGCCTCAAGCATCCGCCGCACGTTCATCGCATCGGCCGGAGCCTTGTAGGCCGCGTCGATGATGTTGTTCAGCACGTCGAAAACCTTGTCGGCTTCGATATCGTCACGCTTGTTGTAGGCGGAAATCTCGATGCGGTTGCCCCGTACGAACACGTTGACTTCCGGGAATGCGTGCTGCACTTCGGCAAGAACTTTGTCGCCCGAGCCCAAAACTGCGACCGGGTCAAGTTCAGTAGGGATGGTGATGACTCGTTTTGCGCTGGCCACCGCTCTCCTACTCTTCCATCGTCTCGCCGGTCAGCACATGCGCGTGCACATGGAAGACCGACTGGCCGGCATCCTCGCCGGTGTTGAAGATGAGACGGTAGGCGCCGTGGAATTCCTTATCGGCGATGGACTTGGCGATCTCGACGATGTGGGCAAGTTCGGCAGGATCGGATTTGGCCAGTTCGGCCACGTTGGCGCAGTGCTTCTTCGGCACGATCAGCACATGCACCTTCGCCTTGGGGTTGATGTCCTTGAACGCGTAGGTGGTGTCGTCTTCGTACACCTTGGTGCTCGGAATCTCGCCCGCAATGATCTTGCAGAACAGGCAATCGTCGGCCATATATGCTCCTTGCTAAAAGCTTTCGGGACGCGGTTGCGCCCTACTCCCCCATGGTATTAGCCCGCACGGATAATTACGCTGGCTGATACAGCGAAAAGGGTTAGGGGCAGAAAAGACAAGTTCCTGCCCCTAACCCTACGGCAAACGCCAGTTAAAGCTGCAAAAGAGGTAGGATTGGAGATTCCTGCCCCTAACACAAGACGAACCAGCAAATGTAATAGGGTTAGAGGCAGAAAGACTCCGCAAGCGTATACGACATAGGGATTCCGATACGCACACTGTCAAAAACTAGGCAAATCTCCCCAGCGCACGAGCCAGCAACGTCAAGGCAACCGGACCAGCGGTCGAGGCACGCATGATGTTCCTGCCAAGCACACAGACTTCCGCCCCGGCATCGGTGAATTGTTCCACCTCGTCATCGCTGATGCCGCCTTCTGGCCCGACCACGACGTAAATCCTGCGAGGTTTGCCATCATCGAGGCAACGCTGCTCAAGAGCGGCGACCTTCTGCTCGATACCGCCCCATGTCGAAGTCGCATCCTGATGAAGCACGATTACCAGCTCATGATGGACGCAGGCACGCCGACATATTGCGACCACTTGCTTGCTGGACACGCAGTCATCCAAAGTCGGCTTCCATGCCCGCCGTGATTGTTCTGTTGCCGCCACGAGCGTCTGATCCCATTTGCGGTCGGTGCGCCCCGCTTTCCACTTGGAAATCGAACGGCTGGCCTGCCACGGCACCACTTCGTCCACGCCGATCTGCGTGGCCATATCGATGGCCTGTTCGTCGTGACCGGTTTTCGCGAGCGCCTGAATCAACGCAAGTCTCGTAACCGGCTGCTCTTCAGTAGTAAATTCAGATACTTTGACCAATCCGTTCTGGGTATCGGCAACTTCCGCGTCAATACGCAACCCGCGGCCGTCGGAAAGCTGAAGTTTGTCGCCGTTCTGCAGGCGCATGGCACCCATCGCATGCCGTTTGATGGCGGGCGGCAGGGTTATGGTCCAGCCCGCACGCAGCTCGTCACGGTTGACCGGCACATCGTCGTGCTCGGCGTCGAATACAAAAAGTGGATAAGTCATAAGTTCAAGGCTACCGGAACCGCGGACGAACCGGGCACAGCTCAGGGCTGAGAAATTCAGAAACTTCGGTAAGCAACGGTTTCGACACACCGGCCTGCCAAACGACGCCGGAATGGTGTATAGTTCTATCTGTTGCTTGAACGACACCTGCCCAGGTGGCGGAATGGTAGACGCGCTAGCTTGAGGTGCTAGTTCCTATAATTTTACAGGAGTACGGGTTCAACTCCCGTCCTGGGCACGAAAACTGAAAACTCGAGACCCCTTGGAAATCAAGGGGTCTTAGTGTATCTGGCCATTCCCCAGCGCAGGATTTGAGCATAAAGACCAAGAATTTAAGTGGTCTTCCGCAATTTCTACGCGACGCCTCAGCTTGTCTCCTGATTTCGTCGGCATCGTCTTCGTAAGCATCCCGCATTATCATGGACACGAATCAACACTGCGGGAGAAGGGACGACGATGGCCTCGACTACGCCGCGCGCATCTTCCACTACGCCACACGCATCGCTGCTTTTGAATATCCGACGCCTGATGCCGTTTATCACGTTCCTCGCCGCGCTCCTGATTGGCGGAGCATTCCTCGTTCACACCCCGCAAGGCCAGACGCCCGACGTATGGTCGCATACCTACCGCATTTCAGCCATCGTCAACGGCAGCCCGACCCACCACGTCGACTCGCAGAGCGATTTCCACCGCAGCCACGAAAATGTGGGCGGCCACGTCGACAACGAGTGGATCCAGTATTCCATCAACCATTTCAACGGTTACGACACGGCAGTGGTCAATCCGCAATCCATTACGGTGTGGGATAAAAACGGAGCCGACGTGCCGTTCAACAACACGGCCATCAACGCACCGCCCGTCTACCTGCCCCAAATCACCGGCTTCTGGATCGGCAAGGTTCTCGGCCTGAACACCAACACCACGTATTATCTCGCGGAAACGCTCACGCTGTTGCTATACGCGCTTGCCTTGGGAGCATCCGTCGCTGTTCTGCCGCAATGGCGTATCGTCGTCGGATGTGTCCTCTCCCTCACCGCCTACAGCGGTTTCGCCATTTCCGCCGACCCCATGACCCAAGCCGTTGCCACACTGTTCATTTGCCTGCTCTATCGGGCCACCCAACAGCGAATCTCCACCCGCTATTGCATCGGACTGAGCGTCGTCGGTCTGTTCCTGTCGATGTGCAAACTCACCTACATGCCGTTGACCATATTGACGTTGCTTGTTCCCTGGCTGCAGCACGGTCTGATGTTGTCCGCAAAATCCGAAAATGACGACCAATCCACGGTGACACAGGAAAAAGCCCGCCAACTTACCAAACGTTACGCCGTTATCTCCGCCATTGGCGTCATCTGCTCAGCGGCTTGGATCATCTCGTGGATGCACCGCATCAACTGGTTCACCGTGACTCCAGTGTTCGTCACGCTTGCCGAAACAAAAGCACGAACGCACGGCTTGCTCACTGACCCTCACGTCGTGGCACAGGCGCTCGGCAGTATCGGCTACGCCATCATTCATGCCCAAGTGCCCTTCGATGGCAGGAAACTCGTCATGGCGGCATGGTTCCTGCTGCTGTGCCTGCTCGTCGTATTGTTGGCTACTACGTTCCGGCGTCGTTCGCGAAACCGTCAGTTGGTCTTTTGGTGGGCCACCTTCGGGTGTTCCATCGGCATCATGCTGTTGATCTATTTGGCGCTCTGGTTGCAATGCACGAAGAACGGATTTGTAGGCATTAATGGTTTCCAGTTCCGGTACTTCCTACCACTGCTTGCACTTTGGAGCCTATGCGGGCTGAGCTGTGTCAAATCACTGATGTCACGGTGAATTGCCTCCATCAATGGCTGAAGGAATCCAACTTCATAAGCATAATGAATACGATTCAGTTCTCAATTTCATACTTGAGAGTTACGGTTCCTGTACTTACAGACGAACTGGAACAATAAGGGATATAGGAATAGAGAAATAGAGCGAGATAAGAAACACAGGCTCAGCCTAGGATTCTCCGCCAGCATCGAACTTTGCCTGCCGGACCATGATAAACCGCCAGCGACAATACAGAATTTGCCGTTCCAACCTATTCTTGTCAACTTGCCCAACGATACTGGTTTTGTCGATATCATCCAGTGCGCGCCGTCCGTTGCGGTAGAGAGTAAGGAAACTTCAGATGCGAATTATCACCATTGATTCCGTGGACGACGAGCGCGTGGCCGCATATACCAACCTTACCGAGGCTCAATTGCGCAACCGACTTGAGCCCGAAAAGGGCATTTTCATCGCTGAATCGCCGAAAGTCATCGACCGGGCGCTGGCAGCGGGGCGCGAGCCGGTTTCGTTGCTCGTCGAGGAACCTTGGCTTACAGGTATGGCGGATATGTTCGAGCGTATCGACAAACGCTGGGGCGATGACATTCCGGTTTACGTCGCCTCACCGGAACAGCTCAAAAAGCTGACCGGCTATCGGCTTCATCGCGGGGCTCTGGCCGCCATGCGTCGCTGGAAACTGCCGACCGTAAGAGACCTTTGCAAGGATGCCCGGCGGATTGCCGTCATGGAAAATATCGTCGACCACACCAATGTCGGAGCGCTCATGCGTTCGGCTGCCGCGCTCGACGTGGATGCCGTGCTGGTCACGCCCTCCTGCGGCGACCCGCTCTATCGTCGGGCGGCCCGCGTTTCGATGGGCACCGTTTTCCAAGTTCCATGGACTCGCATCGATGCGGAAACACTCGACAGCAATACCGAAAATAACGCTGGGCACAATAGCGAAACAACACAGGACCCAGCCGAAACGACCAATCCTGACCTCCGCAACCGTCACACCAAAGAGGAAGACCGGAAATACTGGCCGATCCGCGGACTCAAAGAGCTGAACGATCTCGGCTTCACCACCGTCGCGATGGCGCTGACCGATGATTCCATCAGTCTCGACGAACTGACCCGGCGTCTCAACAACGGCGAGACTGAGACCGACCATATCGACAAGCTCGCCCTCGTTTTCGGCACGGAAGGTGACGGACTTTCGCACCGCACCATCGCCAACACCAACCTCACCGTCAAAATCCCGATGAGTAACGGCGTTGACAGTCTCAATGTGGCCGCCTCCAGCGCCGTGGCCTTCTACGCGACCAGCCCGAAGCGAAATTAGACGTTCGGCGACCTCCCGGGCGTTTCGCGTCGGCTCAATCCGATACAGTATTGAACAGAAAAGGTCGTGTGCAAAGATGAACGCCTCGTGGCTTTGAACATAGCGCGAGAACGATTCACATTGCATTTATACTGGGGCTGGAAACTGGGAAAGCGTCAGGACGCGATAATCAGGAGGTAAGGAATGGCAATGAGTCCTAAAGTACTGGCTATCGTATTGGCCGGCGGCGAAGGCACACGCCTAATGCCGTTGACTCGCGACCGTGCCAAGCCCGCAGTGCCGTTCGGCGGCGTTTACCGCTTGATTGATTTCCCGTTGAGTAATCTGGTCAATTCCGGTTATTCGCAAATCGTCGTACTTACGCAATACAAATCCCATTCGCTGGATCGCCATATCTCGAAGGTCTGGCGTTTCTCCCCACTGCTTGATGCCTACGTTTCCCCGGTTCCGGCCCAGCAACGTCTCGGCAAGCATTGGTATTTGGGTTCTGCGGACGCGGTCTACCAAACGATTAATATCATCGAAGACGAGCAGCCTGATTACGTGGTCATCGTCGGTGCCGACCACGTCTATCGCATGGACTTCGGGCAGATGCTCAAACAACATATCGAATCCGGTGCGGCTTTCACCGTGGCCGGCATCAGGCAGCCGATCGAAGCATCAAACCAGTTCGGCGTCATCGACGTCGACCCTAACCATCCACACATGATCCGCGGATTCAAGGAGAAGCCCGAGACCACCGAGGGCATGCCCGGCCATCCCGACCAGATTCTGGCTTCGATGGGCAATTATATCGCCACCACCGACGCGCTTTTCGACGCGCTGGCACGCGACGAGAAGGCCGAGGACACCAAGCACGACATGGGCGGTGACATTGCGCCCTTCTTCTCGCAGCGCCACGAAGCCGGCGTCTATGATTTCAGCGAGAACGAGATTCCGGGGGCCACCGACTACGACCGCGCCTATTGGCGTGACGTGGGCACCATCAAGCAGTTCTACGAAGCTCATATGGACCTGATCGAGTACAATCCCCCATTCAACCTCTACAACCAGGATTGGCCGATTTACACGCTTTCCGGCAACCTACCGCCGGCGAAGTTCGTGCGTTCCGAGACCAACCGCATCGGTCGGGCCACCGAATCCATCATCGCTCCCGGCGTCATCGTTTCGGGCGGCGACGTACAGCATTCGGTGCTGTCGCCCAACGTGCGTATCAATTCGTGGTCGCAGGTGGTCGATTCCATTCTCTTCGACGGGGTCATCGTCGGGCGTCGTGCACGCGTCTGCAAGGCCATCATCGACAAGAACGTGATTTTGGAAGAGAACGCAACCGTGGGCATCGACCATGAGCACGACCGTGCCCGCGGGTTCACCGTCAAAGACGGCATCACCATCGTGCCCAAACGCACGGTTATCAGAGACTGATAGAAAACCTAATAATGACTTTCAGATAAAATGAAACGCTGCACCGGAAAGATTCCGATACAGCGTTTCTTTATGTTGTAATTTGTAATTGTACGTTTCAGTATTTCGGCATGTTGTCGAAGTTGAAGCCGATGGCCTCCAGCTGTTCGCGGCCTTCCGGGCGGATCATGTCGAGCGTCCAGCGCGGCTGCCAGGTCCAGTCGATGCGGAATTCCTCGACCAAGCCGGCCAAGGTCGAAGCGCACTCGTCTTCAAGCAGATCGGTCAACGGGCAGGCCGGCGTGGTCAACGTCATGGTGATGATGGCACGGCCTTTTTCATCGATTTCGATGCCGTAGACCAAGCCAAGGTCGATGACATCGATGCCAAGCTCGGGGTCGATGACCTGGTGCAGCGCCTCGCGCACGTCTGCGGCCGTGGCCCTGCCGATGTCGTTGAAGGAGGTCAGCGGAATCCCGGTCTCTTCGTCCTTGACGGTGTTGCCAGCGGTTTCGGAAGCAGCAGCGCCTGTATCAGCGTTCACGGAATTCTGCTCATCCTGCTGATCGATCGTATCGAGCGAACCCACTGCATGCGGGTTGGCGACGGCGGCTTCTGCCTTCTCCTCGCTGCCAAGCGCCTTGGCAGCCGAATCAAGAATCGAAGATTGCGGCGTCGGGACGAGATTGTCTTGGCTTTCCATATTGCCTCCTGCTGTGGTGAATCCACCAATTATTATGCCATGTCTTAAAAGCGATTGATACAAGCGGACAGCATAATCAAGTTACCTGCCGAATGAATAACGCAACGTTATGCCAGTCATACGTCGTTTATTCATTAGGCATCTATCGATTATTGCTGAGTCTTTCAAAGTATCACTAGTATCACTCAGCTGTTTTACTTATCCGCCGCCAGCGCTTTGGCCAGCGAATCCTTGAGACCCGCCCAGCCCAACAAGGCGCATTTGATACGCATCGGGTATTTCGAAACGCCTTGGAACACGACGGCATCGCCCAACGCCTCTTCGTCGGCATCGCTATCGAGACCGGCTCCGCGCGACTTCATGAGCTTCTGGAAGACGCCTTCAAGCTGCATGGCCTCGTCGACGGTCTTGCCGTCGACCAAGTCGACCATCATTGACAGGCTCGCCGTGGAGATGGAGCAGCCGCTGCCGTCCCATACCAGGCGTTCGATTTTGTGCGGCTCGGATTCGGAAACCTCGACATGGACAGTGACCTGATCGCCGCAAGTCGGGTTGAACTGATGCGACTCCCCCGGCGTGCAGTATTCGTGGCTGGCACGCACCGTCGTTTCGCCGGTATCGCTGCCCTCGTTCGGTTCCTTCGTCACGTCCGCAGCGAAATGCTCCTTGCCGTGCGGATGCTTTGATGCGTCAAGAATGACCTCCTGATACATCTGCTCGAGATCGTCACCGCTCATACCAAAATCACTCATTGCTACACCTCAAAGAACGAACGCACCTTGCCGGCCGTTTCGACTACCTGTTTGGCTTCCTCGACGGTATTGTACACGCCGGTCGAAGCACGAGACGAGGCAAACAGACCGAAATGACGATGAACCGGCTGTGCGCAATGGTGGCCGACACGCACGGCGATGCCCTGGGCGTCGAAGAACTGGCCGACATCATGCGGATGCACGCCTTCGACGTGGAACGACACCGTGCCGATGCGATCCTTGTTCTCCACCGGGCCAAGCACACGGAAACCAGGGACATCGTTCAGCTTCAGGAGTTCGTCGGTAATCGCCTTTTCGTGGGCTTCGACGTTTTCCATACCGATTGCGCGCATCCAGTCGGCGGCCACACCAGCAGCCACAACCTGTGCGACCGGTTGGGTTCCGGCCTCGAAGCGCTCCGGCGGCTCCATATACTGTGCAGGCTTGTCCATCCACGCCAGCTCAACCATCGATCCGCCGAAACTGGCCGGCGGCAACGCTTCCAGCAGCTCGCGCTTGCCGTACAGGAATCCTACGCCGGTGGGTCCGTACATCTTGTGGGCGCTCCATGCGGCGAAATCGACATCCATCTTATGGAAGTCAATCTTGAGATGCGGCACTGATTGGCAGGCATCAAGAATAAAGATGGCCCCGACTTCGTGCGCCCGCTTGACAATAGGCTCGATATCGGTAATGGCCCCAGTGACGTTGCTGATATGCGTGATGGCAACAATCTTGGTGCGATCGGTAATGACTTCATCGGCGGTATCGGAACGGATACGCCCGTCATCAGTCAAATCGAACCACTTCAACGTGGCACCAGTACGATAAGCCAGTTCCTGGAACGGCAGCAACACCGAATGATGCTCGGCCTTGGAAACGACAATCTCGTCCCCCGGCTTTAGCGCAAACCGTTTGGCCGCTTCCCCGCCGCGCCCCAGCGAGGCATTGCCGAAAGCGGTTGCCAAAAGATTCAGCCCAGCTGTGGCCCCAGCGGTAACGACGATCTCTTCATTTCCCTCTTCAGAATTGGCACCAACTAGTTTCGCGACCTTGGCACGCGCCTCTTCGAAGGCCACCGTGCTACGCGCAGCGAGCTCATGCGCCCCGCGGTGCACCCCAGCATTGATGGTCTCATAGAACTTACTCTCGACATCAATCACGCACTGCGGCTTCTGCGCGGTCGCAGCAGAGTCAAAATACACGAGTGGATGCCCATGGATCTCCTGCCCCAAAATAGGAAACTGTTCCCTAATCCCCAAAAAATCCACCATCATTGCCTTCAATCTTTATAAGCCACAGTTCTTAATGGCTTTTATTCAATTTTAATGTTATTTCCAAGCGCAGCTTGCAGATTTCGATACTCGATGTATCGAAATCTTCCTAAGCCCTTAAAAAAGTACCTTAACTATTTAACGTTACATAAGCGGATTGGGAAAGAATATCTTGTTGAGGAGTAAAGCTTGGCCTACCGGCCTTGAGGGTTCCGAAACAAGATATTCTTTCCCAATCCGCGACCAACCACGAACCGCAAGTTAATCGCAAAACTAACTAATCAGGCAAGCGCCGATTCCGTAGATCCCTCAGGCAGATACTGATCATACCCAGTCTCTTCCAGTTCATCAGCCAGCTCCGGCCCGCCAGTCTTGACAAACCGCCCGCCTGCAAACACATGCACAATATCCGGCTTAATATACTTAAGAATGCGCGTGTAATGCGTAATGAGCATAATCCCGAGCCCAGTGTTCTCCTTGGCACGGTTCACACCTTCGGAGACGATGCGCAGCGCATCAACGTCGAGCCCGGAATCGGTCTCGTCCATGATGGCGAACCTGGGCTTCAGCAGCTCAAGTTGCAGCACTTCGGCACGCTTCTTCTCACCGCCGGAGAAGCCTTCGTTGACGGAACGGGAAGCGAACTTCTTATCCATGCGAAGGTTCTTCATCGCGTCCTGCAGTTCCTTGGTCCAAGTGCGGATGGCCGGAGCCTTGCCGTCGACCTCGGTCTTGGCGGTGCGCAGGAAGTTGGTCATCGAGACGCCCGGCACCTCGACCGGGTACTGCATGGCCAGGAACAGACCGGCCTTCGCACGCTCGTCCGCAGTCATCTTGAGCAGGTCCTTGCCGTCGAGCAGAGCCTCGCCGGAGTCGACGAAGTACTTCGGGTGTCCGGCCAGCGTGTAGGCCAGCGTGGACTTGCCGGAGCCGTTGGGGCCCATGATGGCGTGAGTTTCGCCGGAGTTGACGGTCAGGGTCACACCCTTCAAGATCTGCTTGCGGCCTTCTTTGGTCTCCACCGATGCGTAGAGATCCTTGATTTCCAATGTAGACATTTACTTATCCTCCAATACCGCTTGCATGTCGGCGCTTTCGCCGCGCGCGAGCCTGCGGTCAATGACATTCATAAGGTGTTCGGCGATGCTGGGCACACCGATTTGTTCGATGAGGTCGGCGAAGAAACCACGGACCACGAGCTTACGGGCCTCGGATTCCGTGATGCCGCGCGACTGCAGGTAGAAGAGCTCCTCGTCGTCGAAATGGCCGACGGAGCTGGCGTGACCGGCACCGATGATGTTGCCGTTTTCGATTTCGAGGTTCGGCTCGGAATCGGCCACGGGACCGGGCGTCAGTACAAGGTTGCGGTTGAGCTCGTAGGAGTCGGTGTTCGGCGCCTGCGGTTTGATCAGGGCGTTGCCCACCCAAGTCGAATGCGCGTCCTTGCCGTCCAAAGCGCCCTTGTAGACCACACGGGACTTGCACTCCGGATAGTTGTGGACCACCATCGTGCGGTGCTCCAAGTGCTGGCCTGCCTCGGCGAAGTAGATGCCGAGCATGTTGAGGTCGCCCTGCGAACCGCCGAACTCCTGATCCATGCGCAGACGCACAACGTCACCGCCGAGGGTGACCACGGCGTGGCGCAGCGAGGCGTTGTCGCCGACGTGGATGCGCTGGTTGCCTACATGCTTGGAACCTTTGTCCCATTCCTGCACAAAAGTCATGGAAACGTGGGAATCCTTGCCGGTGATAATTTCGACACCTTCGGCGAGACGTGCCAAGCCTTGATGACGTACAACGATATCGCCATGCGTACGGTCAGCGACCTGAAGCACCAAATGTAATGAATCAAGATCGGTTCCGTGACCTTCGACGTCAACCAGTACGGGCTGATCAAGTTCGCCGGAAATGGAAACGACGACGGTCTTGCTGCCGCTGTTCCACTCGACAGCCGAAACGCGGTCGTTCGGCTTCATCACGGTTCCGGAAGGCGCTTCGCCACGGTCAATAACCGACTTAGTCACTTTGATGCCGTCAACCTGGGTTCCATCAATGTTACTGACAGTCACCTTGGTCTCACCGCTTGGGGTGAAGACGTTGAAGAACTCCTCGATACGCTCAAGCGGCGTATAGCGCCAGTCCTCCTGCTTACGCGTCGGCATCTTGAAATCGTCCACCTCAAACGAGCGAGGCTCGTTGTCGGCGCTGGACGGCATGGCCGCCGGTACCGCATAGGGATCATTGGGATCCGCCACTGGGATATTCACTTCTTGTTCGGCCATCGATCAGCCCACCGATCCTTCCATTTGCAACTCGACCAGCCTGTTGAGTTCCAACGCATATTCCATCGGAAGCTCGCGGCTGATCGGCTCGACGAAGCCTCGCACGATCATGCCCATGGCTTCCTTCTCCTCCAGTCCGCGGCTCATCAGGTAGAAGAGCTGATCCTCGGAGACCTTGGAAACGGTCGCCTCGTGCGCCATCGTCACGTCGTCCTCGCGGATGTCGACGTGCGGATACGTGTCTGAACGCGAATAATCGTCGACCAGCAGTGTGTCGCAGACCACCGATGAGCTCGAGCCCTTGGCCCCATCAATCACTTTGACCAGGCCGCGGTAGGCGCAACGTCCCCCGCCACGCGAAATCGACTTGGCGACGATGGTGGAGCTGGTGTGCGGTGCCAGATGGATCATCTTGGCGCCCGTATCCTGATACTGTCCCTTGCCGGCGAAGCTCAGCGACATGGTGGAGGCCTTGGCGTACGGCTCGGCCAGGATGCACGACGGGTATTTCATGCTCGCCTTGGAGCCGATGTTGCCGTCGACCCATTCCATGGTGCCGCCCTCTTTGACGTAGGCGCGCTGGGTGACAAGGTTGTAGACGTTGTTCGACCAGTTCTGCACCGTCGTATAGCGCACGCGTGCGTTCTTGCCGACGATGATCTCGACGTTGGCCGCGTGCAGCGAGTCCGTCGCGTAGATCGGGGCCGTGCAGCCCTCGACATAATGGACGTAAGAGCCTTCCTCGGCGATAATCAGCGTACGCTCGAATTGGCCCATGTTCGGTGTGTTGATGCGGAAGTAGGCCTGCAGCGGGATGTCGACGTGGACGCCTTTAGGAACGTAGACAAACGACCCGCCCGACCATGCCGCCGTGTTGAGCGCCGCGAATTTGTTGTCATCGTAAGGAATGACGGTCGCGAAATACTTCTTGACCAGATCCGGGTACTCGCGCAACGCGGTGTCCGTATCGGTGAAGATCACGCCTTCCTTTTTGAGGTCCTCCTGAATGGAGTTATAGATAACCTCGGACTCGTACTGAGCCGCAACGCCGGAGACCAGACGCTTCTTCTCGGCGTCGGGAATGCCCAGCTTGTCGTAGGTGGTGCGGATATCCGTAGGCAGGTCTTCCCAGCTCTTGGCCGGCTTGTCGATTGGTTTTACGTAGTACTTGAAATCATCGGCATCGAAATCGGAAAGATCCACACCCCACTTGGGCATGGGCTTTTCGATGAAGGCACGATAACCCTTCAACCTCATGTCGAGCATCCACTGCGGTTCGCCCTTGTCGGCGGAAATGGCGCGGACGACGTTCTCGTCGATGCCCTTCTTCGCGGCCTCGCCAGCCGCATCGGAATCGTGCCAGCCGTAGTTGTACTCGCCGAATTCCTGGATGATCTCGTCATCCTGTTTGATCTTATCCTCGTTGACACGTTCGCGATCAGCCACATACTGGCTCATCTCCGTATCAGACGCGGCGTTTGGTGTTTGCTTTTCTGCCACCGTACGCTGCCTCCCATCATTGACTACACTCAATATAAACCTAACAGAATTGGACTTTTATTACTAGGGTTGCATTAAAAACAACGCTGACAATGAAAGTGATTAAATTCACAGGTTTGTCCATATCATGTCGCTTTGTATAATTACCCGCTTTTGTCCGTGTTTTCCTAGGTTTTACCCTTCCAGATATAGCAGAAGACCCCACCGAAGCGGGGTCTTGTTACGTTCGATTATCGGCAACGTCACTAACCGGTTTCAACGGCTTTACGAAGAAACGAAATCGATCACGCTACCAGTAATTTCCTAAGGCTCAGTCCTCTTCAGGCTGGCTCTTGCGGGCTTCCTGATGGTCGAGCGCGGCCTTCACCAGACCTTGGAACAGCGGGTGCGGCTTGGTCGGGCGGGACTTGAACTCGGGGTGGGCCTGCGTGCCGATGTAGAACGGGTGCACGTCCTGCGGCAGTTCTACGAATTCGGTGAGCTCGCCGTCGGGGCTTTCGCCGGAAATATCGAGGCCGCCTTCGCGCAGGCGATCCTTGTAGGCGACGTTGACCTCATAACGATGACGATGGCGCTCGGTGACGTTGGTGGTGCCATAGAGCTTTTCGACCAGCGAACCCTCCTTGAGCACAGCCGGATAGGAGCCAAGGCGCATGGTGTGACCCATGTCGGAATTGGCGAGGATGTCCTTCTGCTCCTCCATCGTGGCGATGACCGGGTTCTTGCAGCCGGGCTCGAACTCGGAGGAATCCGCGTCCTCGAGCTCCAGCACATCGCGCGCATACTCGATGACCATGCACTGCAGACCAAGGCACAGGCCGAGCGCAGGCAGCTTGTGCTCGCGAGCGTAACGCAGCGCGCCGATCTTGCCTTCGATGCCGCGGATGCCGAAGCCGCCGGGCACGATGATGCCGTCCATGTCACGCAGCTCGGCATCGGCACCGGCTTCGCTTTCGCAAAGATCGGCAGCGACGAGCTTGACGTTCGCCTTGGCATAGTTGCCGAAACCGCCGGCCTTGACGGCCTCGATAACGGAAAGGTAGGCGTCGGGAAGGTCGATGTACTTGCCGACGATGGCGATGTTGACCTCTTCCTTCGGATGGTGCACGCGCTCGAGCAACTCGTCCCATTCGGCCCAATCGACGTCGTGGGCGGACAGCTCAAGGTAATGGACCACGTAGGAGTCAAGGCCCTCGTTGTGCAGAATCTTCGGCACATCATAGATGCTCGGGGCATCCACGCAGTTGACCACGCCTTCTTCGTCGACGTCGCACATCAGGGAGATCTTGTCCTTGATGCCTTGGTTCAACGGACGGTCACTGCGCAGCACCAGAGCGTCGGGGGTGATGCCGAGCTGACGCAGGGTCATCACGGAGTGCTGGGTCGGCTTGGTCTTCAGCTCGTGTGCGGCCGGCAGGTACGGCACGAGCGAAACGTGAACGAACATGCAGTTGTGCGGGCCGAGTTCGCGCTTGACCTCACGTGCGGCCTCGAGGAACGGCTGGGATTCGATGTCGCCGACGGTGCCGCCGATTTCGGTGATGATCACATCGACGTCGTCCGCGGCCTGGGCGCGCATACGGCTCTTGATTTCGTTGGTGATGTGCGGAATGACCTGGACGCACTGGCCGAGATACTTGCCGGCGCGCTCCTTCTCAAGCACGGACTGGTAGATCTGACCGGTGGTGACGTTCGCTTTCTGGGAGAGGAAGACGTCGAGGAAGCGCTCGTAGTGGCCGATGTCCAGATCGGTTTCGGCTCCGTCTTCGGTGACGTAGACCTCACCGTGCTGGAACGGGTTCATGGTGCCCGGGTCGACATTGATATAAGGATCGAGTTTCTGCTGCAATACGCGGAGACCACGGCTGCGAAGAAGACGACCGAGAGAAGATGCTGTCAGGCCCTTACCAAGGGAAGAAACAACGCCACCGGTGACGAAAATATGCTTGGTGACATGTCCATGGGAATTATCATTATTTTCTCTTGCCATGGAACTTCAGTCTATCAGCCTCTATTGACTCGGCGTGTTCGTAGGCGGGAGTGAAAATTGGCATATACTTCCCTGTTCACTGCATTACCTTTTGTAATATATTGTGAATTATTTCACCAGCAAATGGGCCACGGCGTCGAGGGCAAGCTTGTAGCCGTAGAAGCCCATGCCGGTGATGGTGCCGGTGGCGACGGGGCTGATGACGCTGTATTTGCGGAAGGAATCGCGGGCCGACGGGTTGGAGATATGCACTTCCATCAGCGGCAGGCCGGCGTCCGTCACCATTTTGGCGGCATCGGAAAGCCCGTAGCTGTAATGGGTGAACGCGGCCGGGTTCATCACCACCGGAGTCTGCTCGTCGACGGCCTGGTGCATCCATCCGATGACCTCGGCCTCATCGTCAGACTGGCGGACCTCAACCTCGAGGCCGAGGGCTTTGCCCCATTCGGCGCAGTCCTTGCGTAGGGTTTTGAGGTCCTGACGGCCGTATATGTCGGGCTCGCGCACTCCCAGACGCCCGAGATTCGGCCCGTTGACGACGATTACCTTGGTCATTAGTTTTGTCCTTTTCGTTTTATGAAGTAAATTTTACGATACAAGTCGTCAGATATTTTCAAAAACTTGGTTTCCTGCCAATGTTCAAAACTATCTATCGACTTGTGCAACCGCTTAGCTGCGAATCCTTTGGAACGCCTCCACCAAGGCATCCATAGGCGGGTCTTCGAGGTGCATTGGATGACCGACGCTGTCGAGAATGACGAAACGCAGCGTGTTGCCGCGAGCCTTCTTGTCCTTGTGCATCAACGCCAGCACGGAATCCCAATCGCCGCCGTCCCAGGAAATCGGCAGGCCGAGCGAGGAAAGAATCGAACGGTGCAGATCGACGGATTCCTGATCGAGATGGCCGAGAATATGCGAAAGTTCAGCCGCATAGACGCAACCGACAGCCACCGCATTGCCGTGACGCCAACGGAAGTTCTCGAGCTTTTCGATGGCGTGAGCCAATGTGTGTCCGTAGTTGAGGAATTCGCGCAGGCCAGCTTCCTTGAGGTCGTTGGAGACGTGATAGGCCTTGACACGAACCGTGCGCTCGATGAGTTCCGCAACCACGTCCTCAAGTGGTGAACCGAGGAAATCGTCACCATTGAAGTTTCTCAGTTCATCGGCATGTTCCTGCAGAATGTCGAGAATCTTGGTGTCGCGGATAAACCCGGACTTGGTGACTTCCCCGAGTCCTTCGGTGAAAATATCCTGCGGTAACGTCTTCAACGTGCGCAAATCGGCGAGCACGCCAGCCGGGGTGTAGAACGAGCCGACCAGGTTCTTGCCTTCGTCGGTGTTGATGCCGGTTTTGCCGCCGGTCGAAGCGTCGACCATCGCCAGCAGCGAGGTCGGGCAATTGACGTAACGGATGCCACGCATCCAAGTGGCCGCGATGAAGCCGGCCAGATCGGTCGCGGCTCCCCCACCAAGACCGACGATGGCATCGGAACGAGTGAAACCAATCTCTCCCAGCCGCTTCCAGATGGTTTTGGCCACGTCGACGGTCTTGCCCTTTTCGGCATCGGGAATGACCATGTCATAGACCTCATAACCGGCCTGACGCAGCAACGCTCGGGCCTGATCGGAGTGACGCTGCACCGGTTGGGTGTGAATCAGCGCGACGCGCAGCACGTCCGGGCCGAGCATTTCCGGCAGACGGTTCAACGTGCCTTCGCCGATGCAAACGTCATAGGGCTCGATGCCCGAACCGGTGACATGAACGATGCGTTCCTGAATCATATTGCTCAGCTTCCTTGCCGCCACACGCGGCGTCGAACCATGGGTGTGCACATGCAGATTGGAGATTTCGCGGAAAACGGGGTCGCGTTCCTTATAGAGTTTCAGCCAGCGTTTGTTGGCGTCGCCATTGAGCATCGGCCGGTTGCCGCCTCGTGCGGCGCGCTCCATGGCCTCGTGTTTGTCGGCTTCCAGATAGACCAGCTTGCCGCCGTCGGTAATGTAATCGGCCAGCGCCTCGCGCGTCGATTCCGTCATCGGCGCTCCACCACCGAGGGCGAGCAGACCGTCGAACGAAACGAGCAGGTCGGCGATGACTTCCGCTTCCAGCTTGCGGAACGCGGGTTCCCCGTATTTTTCGAAATATCGGGGAATCTTCATGCCCGCTTCCTGCTCGATCTCGATATCCGCGTCAGCGAAATCGACATCGAGCATCTGCGCCGCCTCGCGCCCCACACGCGTCTTGCCTGCACCGGGCATACCGATGACCACGGCAAACGGACGATGACCACTCATGATTGCTGCACCCTATCTCTCTCTATCTTTACATTCAGGTTTATTTTAATTCGATAGTTTCTATCTTCGATAATTACACAAGTAACATTGCGAAATGACGCCGATCAGCGCATGTGCTCCGGCCAGGAATCAAGATAGCTCTGGGCGTTGCGGCGAGTCTCCTCGACGCTGTCACCGCCGAATTTCTCCAGCACGAACTTGGCCAACGTTAGTCTCACCATGGCTTCGGCGACCACGGAAGCAGCCGGAACCGCAGTGGTGTCGGAACGCTGGTTGATGGCCTTGGCCTCCTCACCGGTGGCGACATCGACCGTGCGCAAGGCACGCGGAATGGAGGGAATCGGCTTCATCGCAGCACGCACGCGAATCGGCTGTCCGTCGGACATCCCGCCTTCCGTACCGCCGGAACGGTTGGAATAGCGCTCGATATGGCCGTTGTCATCTGTAAACATCTCATCGTGGGCCTCGGAACCAAACCGGTCGGCCTCAAGGAACCCGTCGCCGACCTCGACGCCCTTGATGGCCTGGATACCCATCAGCGCACCGGCCAGCGCCGCGTCAAGCCTGCGGTCGCTTTCCACATACGTGCCCAATCCTGCGGGCACACCATAGGCAATGACTTCCACCACGCCGCCGAGCGTATCGGCACGGGATTTGGCCTCGTCGACCTTGGCCATCATGCGCTTCTCAGCGTCTTTATCAAGCGTGCGCACCGGCGAAGCGTCAAGCGCCTCGACATCGGCCGGCGTCGGCAATGTGCTGGTATCGGCTTTTTCACCGCCCAATGAGACAACGTGAGCAACCGTGCGAATGCCAACGGTCTGCTCAAGGAATTTCGCCGCCACTTCACCCAAAGCCACACGCGAAGCGGTCTCGCGAGCGCTGGAACGTTCAAGCGCGTTGCGGGCGTCGTCGAAACCGTACTTGCGCATGCCGGTCAGGTCGGCATGGCCAGGGCGTGGACGGGTCAGCGGCTCGTTGCGACCGGTCGGCGGCAGCTCGTGGTCGAGCGGATCGGCGCTCATCACCTCGGTCCACTTGGGCCATTCGGTATTGGCGATTTCGATGGTCACCGGCGACCCCAACGTCTTACCGTGACGTACGCCGGTCAAAACGCGCACCTTGTCCTGCTCGAACTTCATGCGCGCCCCGCGGCCGTAGCCCAGACGCCTGCGCGCCAGCGCATCCACGACGTCCTGTGAGCGCAACTCAACGCCGGCCGGAAGGCCCTCAATCATCGCGACCAACGCCTCACCGTGCGACTCCCCTGCCGTCTGCCAACGCAACATATTCACTCCTTGCCGAACCTTGACGAATCAAGATTTAGAAAAATAAATCTTGAATTTTCCGCTTTTTCGCGCTTTCCATTCGTCAATCAATGGGTTTATGCACTATCTTACCGATATGGCCTACATTGCAGCACTCCCGAGTCTGATCTGCGGACTGGCGCTTGTCGTCGAAGACATCCGCCATTTTCGCGTGCCCAGAACGTGGGTAGCCATCGGAGTTTTGACACAGCTGGCGGTCTTTCTGGCGCTTTCCATCATCGAACGGAATCCCGCGAAAGTTCTGCTTCCCCTCCTATATGCGCTGCTATCCGCCGCCATCCAATTCCTGCTCTCCCGCATCAAGCCGGGTGCCCTAGGATTCGGAGACGTCACCGCATCGTTCTTGGTTGGCCTAGCAGTAGGCTCATTCGGCCTGATGCCCTATCTCTATTGGTGGCTGCTCATGGGCGCCCTGGGCCTCCTCTGGATCCCCGTCTATCCCAAGCTCATCAAGAATTCATCTCACAAGGCCCCATTCGTCCCAGTAATCGTTGCCTCAGCAATTATTGCTATCCTATTGTCCGCAATATAATCTGAACTCGATTCAGTTGGCGTTGGGGTTTTGGGACTTGTATTCATTGCGAATTTGATTGAATTCTTCTTGGGTGGCGACGAACTTGGTCTCGCCAGTCTGCAGGTTCGTGGTGACGAAATAGAGCCAATTGCCTGGGGTGGGGTTCATCGCGGCCTTGATGGCTTCGTCGCCGGGCGAGCTGATCGGCGTAGGCGGCAGGCCCTTGTTGATGCGCGTGTTGTAAGGGTCAGATGCATCATTCAACATGGCATCGGTGAGATCGCTCGGCTTGACGTTCGCTCCGTAGGCGACCGTCGAATCCATGCCCAGCGCCATGCCCTGGTTGAGCCGGTTCATGATGACGCGCACGACCTTGCCGTAATATTCCGGCCGGTTCACTTCGGATTCGGCGATGGAGGCCATGTTGAGGATGGTTTCGCGTTGCGCTCCGGTGGGGACCTTCAGATCGTTGAGTTTGGCCACGCGTTTATCGACGATCGCCTTCAAGATTGAGGAAGCGGTGCTGCCCTTCTTTTTGACATCGTAGACACCCGGTTCAAACCAGCCTTCGAACTTGCCTCCGGCTTCAGCGGGGAGAATTCCCTGTCCGCCGCCATTGACGACTGCGTCAAACTGCGATTTATCGATTCCAGATAGCTGCGCGGCCTGCGCCACAACGTCTGAACTGCGTTCTCCGGCCTTGACCTCCAGGAACCCGGTGGCCTTGGTCTGATCGGAAAGGATTTTCACCGCATCCATCGACGACATGTGCTTTTTGAGCTGGTACATGCCGGGATAAAGGGTGCTGTTGTTGGCCGCCACCGTGCTTGCGAAGGTATCCGCGTTCCTGACCACGCCTGCCTTGACCAGATGCTTGGAGATAGAGGCGACGCTTTCGCCGCTTTCGACAGTGAACCAGACCGTGCCGGTTCCGGGTCCTCGGTAATCGGTGGAAACCTCTTGCGATTTATTATTGTTCAGATGTTGGCTCACGGCGCGAATACCAAAGAAACCGCCACAGCCGACGATAATCAGGGCCACGACGACAATGGCTGCGATGGTCATCTTTCGCTGACGTTGCCGCTTCTTGCGCAGGCGCATTTCGTGGCGGGACGTTGGAGGAGGCTCAGGCGGTTGGGCATCAGAAGAAGAGCCGGTGGAATCCACCCACTCGGCGTTCGTGTCGAAAAGCTCGTTGAAGTCTTCTGGCATGAATTCCCTCTCCGCTTTCGCTTCGTCAGTTACGTCGGTCCAACGCCGACTGAAGGATGACCACCGCCGACTGTTGGTCGACCACCGGCCTGTGATTTCTGCTCTGGACGCTGGCCTGGCTCAGCTGATGGTGCGCGCTCACCGTGGTGAGACGTTCGTCCTGCAATACAATTTCAGGAACATCGTCTAATTTATAATCTTCGCTCTGGACGGCCGCTTCGAGCCGTTTGGCAAGGTTTGCGGCCCAGCGCTTGGCTTTTTTGGCGCTTTTTCCGGCTTCTCCACTCAAGAGCAGCGGCAGTCCCACAACGACCTTATCGATATCGGTATGGTCATCGATGAAGTCTACGACCTCATCAAGCGTGCGGAAGGAATCACCGTAGGCTTGGATATTGCCTTCGGGGTGGGCGAAGGAGAGCTCAGGGTCGCTTAGAGCCAAGCCGACCCTGGCGTCTCCCAAATCCACGCCCAGCCATGTCATACGATTCTCAGTCCTTGCGAACGGCCTGACGCAGGGCTTTCAGCGCCTCGTCGATCTTGGAGGCATCGGCTCCGCCGCCTTGGGCGAAATCCGGTTTGCCGCCGCCACCGCCGCCGAGCACCTTGGAAGCCACGCGCACGAGATCTCCGGCCTTGTAACCTGCTTTGCGAGCGTCGTCGTTAGTAGCCACCGCCACCATCGGCTTGCCTTGTTCGTTGACGCCAGAAAGCGCGATGACCGCGGACTTCTTGTCGCCGATCTTGGCACGGATATCCATCACGGTCTTGCGTAGCGCGTCGAAGGAGCCAAAGTGACCGACATTGGAAGCTACCAGTTCCACCGGAGCGTTGTCATCGGCTTCCGCTTGGGCAATCAACGCTGGCACTGCAGCCTCAAGCTGCGATTCATAAAGCGAGTTCAGGTGCTGGTCGGCTTCCTTGAGCTTGCTTTCGAGGGCGAGCACACGCTCGCGCAGCTCTTCCGGACGAACCTTGAGTTCGTCGGCCAGTCCAGAGACGGTCTTGTGCTGCTTGTCGTTGAATTCGTAAGCCTTCTTGCCCATGAACGCTTCGATACGACGGACGCCGGAACCCACGGAAGACTCGGAAGTGATGACGAACTCACCGATCTTGCCGGTGGCATCGAGGTGGGTGCCACCGCAAAGCTCACGGCTCCAGGCATCCTCACCGATGGTCACCACGCGCACGCGGTCGCCATATTTCTCGCCGAACAGGTGCATGGAACCAAGCTTCAAAGCTTCCTTGTAATCCATCTCGACCATCGTAACCGGCAAGTCGTCGCATGCGCGTTGCACCACGCGGGCTTCGACCTGGTCGATTTCCTCGCGGGTCATGGCAGTGGGCCACTGGAAGTCGAAGTGCAGGTAGTCAGGAGCCACAAGCGAACCACGCTGGGTAGCTTGCTCGCCGAGCACCTCACGCAGGGCCTTGTGCAGCATGTGAGTGGCGGTGTGGGAACGGGCCAGGCCACGGCGACGTTCCTCGTCGATGGTGGCATTGACCTTCTCACCGACACTGAGCTTGCCTTCCGTCAAACGGCAGCTGTGCACGATGAGGTCCTTAATGGGCTTCTGCACGTCATCAACCTCGAGCACCGCGCCATCGTCGGAAATCATCTCGCCTTCGTCGGCCAGCTGACCGCCCTGCTCCGCATAGAACGGAGTGCGATCGAGTACGATTTCGACATTGGCAGGGCCTTCGACACTTTGCACGCTGCCCTTGCCTTCCTCGAAGATGCCGAGGATGGTGGAACGGCTGGAATGGTCCTTGTAGCCAAGGAATTCGATTGGCTTTTCAAGCGTCTTCTTGAAATCGTCGTAAACACTGACGTCCACGTTGTGACGCTTCTTCAGCGCGTCGGCGCGGGCACGAGACTTCTGCTCGTCCATCAGCTCCTCAAAGCCCTTCTTATCAACCTTGACGCCCTGCTCACCGGCGATCTCAAGCGTAAGCTCGATCGGGAAGCCATAGGTATCGTGCAACGTGAAGGCATCCTTGCCGGAAACTTCGCCGTTTTCGGACTTCTTGGCCTTCTTGACGGCCGTGTCGAGGATGGTAGTGCCGTTCTCGAGCGTGCGGCGGAAGGCGTCCTCTTCGCCGTAAGCGGCTTCGGAGACGTCATGGAACGTATCGTTAAGCTCCGGATAGCTGCGCACCATCGCGTCTTTAGAAACTGGGAACAAAGTGGGCAGCACGGGTTCGTTGACGCCGAGCATCTTCATTGAGCGCACGGTCCGGCGCAGCAAACGGCGGAGCACGTAGCCACGGCCGACGTTGCTCGGGCGCACACCGTCGCTCATGATCATCAGCGCGGAACGCACGTGGTCGGCCACGACACGGAAGCGGACATCCGATTCCTGATCCTCGCCGTACTTGTGTCCGGAGATCTTCTCAGCGGCTTCGATGACCGGATAGATTTCATCGGTCTCGTAAATATTCTGCTTGCCCTGCAGCAGGTAGGCCACGCGCTCGAGGCCCGCCCCGGTATCAATGTTCTTATGCTCGAGCTCGCCGACGATGTGCAGGTCGGTTTTGGACTTGACGTTGTCGACAGCATAGTTTTCGAAGACCAGGTCCCAGATCTCGATGTAACGGTTGTCATCGGCACTGGGACCGCCTTCCTTGCCGTACTTCGGTCCACGGTCGACGTAGATCTCGGAGCAGGGGCCGCCGGGGCCGGGGCCGCCGGTGGTCCAGAAGTTGTCTTCCATACCAAGGATCTCCATGTGCTCCGGGTCCATGCCCTCGTTGACCCACAGGGAGCGCGCCTCATCGTCGTCGGTGTAAGTGGTGACCCACAGCGTTTCCGGGTCGAAGCCCAAGCCACCCTTGTCTTGAGGAGTGGTCAAGAGTTCCCAAGCGTAATGAATCGCTTCGGCCTTGAAGTAGTCACCGAAGGAGAAGTTGCCGAGCATCTGGAAGAAGGTGCCGTGACGGGTGGTCTTGCCGACCTCATCAATGTCGAGTGTGCGCACGCACTTCTGGTTCGAGGTCACGCGCTTGCTCGGCGGGGTCTGCTCGCCCAAAAGGTAGGGAATGAACGGCACCATGCCGGCGATGGTAAAGAGCGTCGTCGGGTTTGGCGAAATCAATGACGCCGAGGGAAGGACCAGATGGCCTTGCTTCTCGAAATAGGTTTGGAACCGGCTGGCGATTTCAGAGGTGCGCATACTTGCTGCTGCTCCTTGCTTTGTTCGCAACGAAACTGTTGCGATGCTACTTATCACATTACATTGAAAAACTTAAATATCGGGAACCGAGCTTTCGATTCCTGCTATCATATAATTCGTTAATAAATAATATTATTTATTACTTTATATCTACCGCAGCCTTGATTTAAATTGTAAAAAACAAATCACTACCGACGACAGAGCCACAAAAGATTAACCGAGCTTATCGGCATATTGCGAATTGAGCTCCTGCTCGCGCGCAAGACGCGTGGCGTTGAACTCGTCGAACAAGCCTCGCAGGGAACGTTGCATCACATGGTCCTGATCGGGACCAAGCACGAACTGACGCGCCTTGTCAGGAGTGTTGGCACGCACATAGGCTTCGGCTTTGGAGACGGCGACCACACCGACGACCACGCCAAGCGACACCCAAAAAATTCGTTTGACCATCGTTACTCCTTGCCGCCTTTCGGCTTCGCTGCAGTGGCTTTGGGTTTCATAGCGCTATTCCCGGCCTGCTCCGCGCTTCTCTGACGCATGAAGCTTTGCGCGGTGGATTTCAGGGCGTAGAACGACGATGCCAGTTTGATAACCGGCTTGCCCAGGAACGAACCGTAGAGATCAGTCAGCGCGCCAATGTTGCCGGCGGTCGTGGAAGCGGCCGAGGAGATCTTGTTGACATCCTCAAGCGACTTGTTGACCTGACGCACTGTGGTCACGCCCTCGTCCAGCGCCGGAATGGCATGGTCGCCGGAATCCTTGACGGTCTGCGCAAGCTGGTCGAACAGCTTGCCCAACCTGATGAGCGGATAGATGAGGAACCCTGCCAGCACAGCGAATGCTATGGCGGCGATAAGCCCTGCGATGTCCCCAATACTCATGAAAGCCTCTTTCCGATACAGTTCCTCGACATTTCAGCCATAATAAAACATAAGATTACCCAACGCCTACGACGCTCGGCCGATAAATCACTGATTGTAAGCGACGACCGTCACCGCGTTTTCGATGGGCTTGCTAGTGTCGAAATCGAGCGTTGTGACGCTGCCGTTCGCAGGTCGCTCGGAAAGATCGTAGCCTGGGCCGGCGAAACGGTGCATGAGGCTTAAAAGCGTGTTGCCGTGCGAAATCTGGAGCACATCGTCGCCGTCCTTGAGCCCGGCGTTCGCGGCAATCAGCGCAAATCCGCCTTCGATACGCTTCCAATATTCCTCATCACTTTCGGCGTCATGGAAGGGATCGGCTTCCTTTAGAAAATCCCTCGAGCCTTTGAGACCGTATTTCTCGACAATCTGGTTGTAGGTCTTGGCACCGTGCGGGGCACCGGCGGCCCACCATGCCATATTCATATCCTGGCCTTCGAAATAGCCATAGAACTGTTCGCGGAAATGCATGTCGGCGACCAACTTCGGGCGCGTATGCCCGTTCTGTTCATTGATATCGAGGATGCGTGCGGCTGTCTGCTCGGCACGGGTGGTGTCTGAACAATAGGCGGCGGCAAAGTCAAGATCCTTGAGTTTCGCTCCGGCTTTGTCGGCGTCGGCGATACCGGATTCGGTGAGTGGGGAATTCGACCAGCCCTGCAAACGGTTATAGCGATTGAAATAGGTCTGCCCATGGCGGACCAGATGAAGATGCAACAACATGGCTCCATTATCGCACATGTTGCAACTGCCTCGACTGCGCCACAGAATGCAAGAAAGAAGACGGGTTTGGCGAAACCGACGATATCGTTTGCACCACCAGAGCCTTGCCTATAGCAAAGCCGGGATACCGGTTTTCATAGATTATCTTGAGATAAAAAATTCAATTTTGTCTATAAATCGTCGCCATGAAACCAACGGCGGAAACGGGTCTTGCGGCTCAAAGGCTTACGCAAATCAGGACGCACGGCCAAGACATGCATCCAGCAATCCGTTACGAACTTATCCACGTTGCCAACAGATTTTCTGGGTACCACCACACAATGGCTGACATCACCAACTCTTATCAAGCCATCAAGAGAATTGAAATGTGCCTTCGACCAAGCGGACGGACCCAGCACAATCGCATGCGGCGTGACCCGCACACACTCCACCAACTTCCATGGGCAACCATCCTCATACACCTTCCCTGACACCCACCGGACCATGTGTATTCCACCTTCGGAAACCGACACACGACACGGAGTACACCATCTAGGACCTTGCACCAGTGAATCATGGCCAATGCCATACGTCACTCTGAAAGCTTCACGTCGACCTTTAAATGCTTTGCAAGCAGCAAACCAAGACGGCAAAACGGGCAACATCCACGGCATCAGTACCATGTGCCTTATTCGGCGAGACAACGCCAAGCAAATCATAAAGACGGTAAGAATCCCAAAAATTACCAAACCAACGTAATTCCAACCCGGACGCAACATTCTGCCACTTATAACCCCTATGCATGACACAGCTAAAAAAAAGATGCTCCCAAATGTACTGAACAGTTGCAAATGACGCGCATAAGCATTTGCCGCATCCACAAACTCATCCATAAGTGGTACCGTCAACGTGAAATCATAATCTTTTGCAAGATTTTCAGAGAATTCTACCCGGGATTTAGCCACACCATTGAGACTACGACTTAACATCGTCAATGCTTCTTGAAGTACCACCGACTTCGTTGACTGCGGACGTAAGCGTTCCCATATCCTTTAAATCAGCAGCAAGCTCAGACCGACCCAACGCCCCATTCTTTGCTTCCCTGAGATCTTGGATATGCAACTGCGTATCATCGGTTTCCCGCTCTCCCGCTGAAATCTCTTGGCCCCACTGCGCGCGTGGTATGCCGGAAAATCGTTCCAGCAGGCTGCCTTGTTGAGCGAACTCAAAACTGATATGGGAAATGTTTTCGCCTTCCCAAACCGAAGTATCCTCGCCCGGATTGGCGTCGAAATCAATCACGAAAAATGCTCCGGCCCCCGGGAACACCTCCAATGCGCGCCAGGGTTGCGGGCCGATGCGTAAATCACGCAACTGAGATGATTCAGCAAGCCTTGTACACCGAAAATCGACACCCTGGATGGTCAAACATTGGTAGTGCCCGATTCGTATTCCCCTCGCCAGATTGACGAAAGGTTCCTCCGGCAGCTTCTTGGCTTCCGCAAACTTTTTGGCATCATATAAGGATCCGCCTATTGCTCCGTTCAACAAAGCCTTTTCGCGAGACTCTTTGACCTTCACTTTCAAGGCCACAGAGGCTTTTTTGAATCCTTTTAAAGTGCCGGTCTCTTCAAGAAAATTATTTTCCCACTGATCTGGCCCGCCCAATCCGATGAGATTATAGCCAAGCTGGTAAGGAACGGTCGAAAACCTACATAACGTGGCATAGCGGGTGCCGAAGTATGCGACGTAGGTACGGATGTCGTCGTGATCATCGTCCGGAGGCATAACGCCGTCACCCACCGCGAAAGCCGTGTCCCGAATCGGCTCGATCAGCTGCTGCAATGCCGGGCATGGAGTGGCGTCGGCATCCACCAGGCCCATGGCAGCGCAGGAATCCACCAGCCGACGACGCATCCAGGTAAACACATCATCGTTTGCGTAACTGGCGAACGGAACGTCCTTCGCCGGTACGACATAGCGCAGGTAATCCGGGCCACCGATCATCGTGTATAGCTGTTCGGAGGTAAACGCCACTTTACGCAACGAATCGATATCCCAATCAGTGTGCTTGCCGACCGAAAACGCGACGCTTTCCACGAGCAGCGACCTTTCTATCCAAACAAATAATATTTAATATAATATAATTATTTTGATGAGCGCTGACGTCGTGGATGAACCACTCGCAAATGTTCTACAAACAGACCCCTATGCCATACTGGTGCTATGACACGATTCTTCACCCGCTGGATCATTCTGACCATAGCCGCTGCCGTGATGGTGCTGCTCATCCCCAGCATGCAGCCAATCGGCACTCCCCCGATTCTCGGCATCGCCGCCTTTGCGCTGTTTCTGGCGTTAGTCAACGCCGTTGTCAAGCCAATACTCAACTGGGTCACGCAGATTTTGGCCTTGCCGTTTTCCATCATGTCGCTGGGATTGATTTCGATTATTCTGCTCTTAATCGTCAACTGGCTGTGCATGCGGCTGGCTTCGTGGCTGGCGGTGTCGCTCTTCGGTGTAGGCGTTTATATTTCAGGCTTCTTCGCCTCGATAATAGGCACCATCATCATGTCAATCGTCTCCGCCATCGTGGATGCCATCATTGGAGAATGACACAATATCGATATCTTAACCGACAACGCCAAGGGCCCTGTGAGCTTGAAACTCACAGGGCCCTTGCGGTATGTCCTAAAAGGAATGGGATTCAGAAATCAGCGAGCGTAGAACTCGACGACGTACTGAATGTTGACCTCGACCGGAATCTCTTTGGTTTCCGGCTTGCGGGTGAGAGTCGCCTTGAGCGAGGCGAGGTTGACGTCCAGGTATCCGGGGACTGCGGGCAGTACATCGCGGTGCACGCCTTCAGCGGCGATCTGGAAGGGAACCATGGTCTGGCTCTTCGGCTTGACCTGGATGGTCTGGCCGGGCTTGACGCGGTAGGACGGACGGTCCACCACGTTGCCGTCGACCATGATGTGACGGTGCACGACATACTGGCGTGCCTGGGCGGTCGTGCGGGCGAAGCCTGCGCGAAGCACCAGGGCATCGAGACGAGTCTCGAGATCGACGAGCATTGCATCGCCGGTCTGGCCCTTGGTGTGGGTGCCCTTTTCATAAGCTGCACGAAGCTGTTTCTCGGAGACGCCGTACTGGGCGCGCAGACGCTGCTTCTCGCGCAGACGAACCGCGTAATCGGATTCGGTGCGGCGACGCGTGCGGCCATGCTCACCAGGAGCGTACGGACGCTTCTCGAAGATGCGCTGAGCCTTGGGGGTCAGTGCAATGCCGAGGGCACGCGAAAGGCGCACCTGACGGCGAGAACGCTGAATGTTAGTCATTCTGTTGTTCCTTTGTATTCTGTCGTTATCTGAACGGAACGCGGAATCATACGAAACCGCGCTGAGCCGGGCCTCTCCAGTGCTTCAAGGCGCCAAGCGCCAACGACATTCACCGTTTGCGCGAAGAACATCGCCGACCCACTGATGGGCTAAGACTCCAGATAATGCCCGCCTTATGGCAGACACAAGCTTTTATTTTACTCGCACACTATGGACGTGCGCCCCATCGAGTTGGACGGGGCGCACGCAATCTGACAATCAAGCCGATATCACTACTTGATGATCTTGTAAATCATCGGATACGGCTCGGCCTTGTCGCCGATCTTGATGCAGCTGTAGAGCAGTTCCTTGATGTCGTCGACATCCTCGCTCTCGCTGCAAATGGTGAGCAGGGACTCGCCTTCACAGACCTTGTCGCCGACCTTCTTGTTGAGCTCGATGCCGACACCGTAGTCAAGCTTGTCGTCGGCCTTCTCACGGCCGCCGCCGAGCTTCATGCTGGCGATGCCTACCTCGTCGGCGAGCATCTGGGAGACGTAGCCGCTGGCCTTGGCCGGCAGCTCGATGCGGTACTTGGCATGCGGCATGATGCTGTAATCGTCGACGACCCGTCCGTCGCCGCCCTGAGCGACGACCATGGCGCGGAACCTGTCGAGCGCAGAACCGTCTTCGATGGTGCGTTCGAGCATCGCGCGCGCCTCGTCCTCGTTGGCCGCCTTCTTGCCGAGCACAACCATATAGCTGCCCAACGTGAGCACCAATTCGAGCAAATCCTTCGGGCCCTTGCCCTTCAAGGTGTCAAGCGTCTCTTCGATCTCCAGGGTATTGCCTACCTTGCGGCCCAACGGCTGGTTCATGTCGGAGATGACGGCCATGCATTGCATGCCGACGCCCTTGCCAATCTCGACCAACGCCTTGGCCAGTTCTTCGGACTTCGGCAGCGTCTTCATGAACGCGCCCGCGCCAGTTTTCACGTCGATGACCAACGCATCGGTGCCGGATGCGATCTTCTTGCTCATAATCGAGCTGGCGATCAGCGGAATCGAATCGACCGTGTCTGTCACATCGCGCAGCGCATAGATCTTCTTGTCCGCCGGGGCGATGTTGCCCGTCGCGCCGATGATCGCGAGTTTTTCGCGCTTGACCTGATCGATGAAGTCCTTTTCGCTGATTTCGACCTGATAGCCGGGAATGGCTTCCAGCTTGTCGAGCGTGCCGCCGGTATGGCCCAGCCCACGCCCGGAAATCATCGGCACGGGAATGCCCGTGGCAGCCACCATGGCCGCCAGCGGAAGGCTCACTTTGTCGCCGACACCGCCGGTGGAGTGCTTGTCGACCTTGATGCCGGGAATGCCGGAAAGGTCAAGCCTGTCCCCCGAGTTCATCATGTCGAGCGTAAGCTGCGAGCGCTCGTGATCGTTCATGTCCTTGAAATAGATGGACATCAGCAGGGCGCTGGTCTGGTAATCGGGAATCTCTCCGCTCACCACACCGTCGACGAAGAATTTGATCTCCTCGTCGCTCAGTTCCCCACCGTTTCGTTTCTTGTCGATAACGTCAACCATTCGCATGGTTCAACACCTCAATCTTCGTAAGTTAATAATTCCTGGGCTATCGCCTGATCGACGATGAATTCGTTGGCATAGCCCGCTTTCATCACCGCACGGATGGCGGGAGCCTTCAAAATCCCCGCAGCCACCACTATCGAGTGCTTCTTGGCTTTCAAATCCGACAGCCCGATGCCGACGGTCCGGTCGTTCAGATCCTTGTTGACGACCTTGCCGTCCTTGTCGATGAAACGCGAGACGACATCACCCACAGCCGACTTCTTCAATGCGGCCTTCTGCTTGGAGTTGAAGTATCCGAGCTGGAACAGCAGTGCATCGTTGCGTACGGTGCCGACGCTGTAGAGGGCGATATTGGCCTTTTTGCCAAGCTCAAGGGTCTGCTTGATGAAACGATCGCGTTCCACGATCTCCTTGGTCACCTTGCTGTCGAAAAACGGCGGCAACGGCAGGAAATGCGGGGTGGCTCCCAAAGCGGAGGCAAGCTCGGTCACACTTTCGTCGGCATACGTATCCTGATAGCGGATATTGATGCCGCCCTTGAGCTGGACGACCGTGGTATCCTCCACCGGATGGTTGTTCAAATGGGTGGTGACGGAATGAATCGTCTTGCCCCACCCAAGACCGATGATGTCACCGGGCCGGATGGTCTGCGTCAGATACTCCGCGGTATAGGCTCCAAGACTGTCCAACGTTGAAATCTCGCCGTTGTAGTTGTTGGGGGCCACATGGATATTCATCTGGTATTTATCGACCAGTTGAACACCCAGATCCTCCGCGTCGACGAAGGGATTGTTGATCTCGATTTTGATGACGCCGGTTTCCCGCGCCAACTTCAGAAGCCGGGAAACCGTGGGTCTCGAAATGCCCAGATTACGGGCAATCTCCGTCTGGTCGAGGGCATCTTCGTAATACAGCCTCGCAGCGGTGATGCTTTGGGCAAGTTTTTTCCTGTCGTATCGCTCACTCATGATTGCTGATAAGCCACCTCCAGGCAAATTTCAATCATCTCGTTGAAGGTGGTCGCGCGTTCTTCGGCGCTCAGCCCCTCATTTGTGCCAATCATATCGCTGACAGTTGAAATGGCCAAAGCCTTGACATGATGCTTCGATGCGAGCAGGTAAAGGCCCGCGGCCTCCATCTCCGCGCCCATGATGCCGTAATCGGCGAGCTTGTTGATATCGAGCTCATCGTCGTAGAAACGGTCTTCGGAGAGGATGTTGCCGACCTTCACCGAGATTCCCTTGGCTTTCGCCACCTGGTAGGAATCCTCGAGAAGTCCGAAGTCCGCGGTGGGCGCGAAATAGACGCCCTGGCCGAAGGTGTTGTGGATGATGGAGGAATCGGTGCTGGCGCTTTGGGCGATGAGGATGTCACGGAGTTTGACGTCCTTGCCCAGGCCGCCGCACGAGCCGACGCGGATAAGGTTCTTGACGCCGAAGTCCTTGATGAGTTCGGTGGTATAGATCGACAGCGAGGGAATGCCCATGCCGGTGGCCTGCACGGAAACGGACTTGCCCTTATACGTTCCGGTGTAGCCGAACGCGTTGCGCACGGTGTTGTAACGCTTGGGGTCGGTCAGGAAGTTCTCGGCGATGTACTTGGCACGCAGCGGATCTCCCGGCATCAATACGGTTTCGGCGATATCACCACGTTGCGCATCAATATGGGTGCTCATTACAAATCTCCTTTAATTTGTATCGGCCACTTCTCAAAGCGGCTAAAGACATTAATTGGTATCGATTCCGACGTACCGCGCCCGTTGCTTCGAAAGAACGTCGATACGATACGTCGGAATTACATCGATATATTTATTTATATATAGATACTACTTGGTTGAGCCTGTTTTCAGCTTCATTCAGCTTAGTTGAGTTCCGAAAGGAAGCTGGTGCCCGGCATGTCGGTCTTCACGCCGAAGTTGTCGAGGACGGTGGCGCCGTAATCGGAGAAGGTCTTGCGGATTCCCAGGCTTCCCGGATGCTTCATGCTCGGCGAATAGGCCAGCAGCGGGACGTATTCCCTGGTGTGGTCCGTTCCCTTGAAGCAGGGGTCGTTGCCGTGGTCGGCCGTGATCATCAGCAGGTCGTCATCGCGCATGTTGTCGAGCACGGTGCCCAGCCTGCGATCGAGGTCCATCAAGGCGTTGCCGTCACCTTCCGGGTTGCGGCGGTGGCCGTACATGGCGTCGAAATCAACCAGGTTGGTGAAGCAGAAACCGGTGAAGTCCTGAGTCATGACGTGGTCGAGATGGTCCATGCCGTCCATGTTGCTCTGGTTGTGGTAGCCTTCGTCGATGCCTTGGCCGGAGAAGATGTCGTTGACCTTGCCGATGCCGATGGTCTTGAAACCGGCCTCACGCAACTTGTCCAGATCGGTTTCGCCCAGCGGCTTCAAGGTGAAGTCGTGACGGTTGGCGGTGCGGGTGAAGTGACCCTTGCCACTGCCGACGTACGGGCGCGCGATGATGCGGCCGACGATGTATTTCGGGCCGTTGACCAGGCTGCGTGCGAATTCGGAGATCCGATAGAGTTCCTTGACCGGGATGATGTCTTCATGCGCCGCGATCTGCAGCACGGAATCACCGGAGGTATAGATGATCAGGTCGCCCGTCTTCATCTGGTGCTCGCCAAGCTCTTCGAGGATCTGCGTGCCGGATTCGGGGCGGTTGCCCACGATCTTGCGTCCGGAGAATTCGGAAATCGGGTCGAGGATGTCATCCGGGAAGCCGTTCGGGAAGAAGCTCAACTGCTGTGTGACGGGAAGGCCCATCATTTCCCAGTGGCCGGACATGCTGTCCTTGCTCACCGAGACCTCTTCCATCTTGCCGAAGCAGCCGATGGGATGCTCGGCCGCGGGTACGCCTTCGATGGGCGTGTCCCTCAGGTTCGAGATGCCAAGCCTTGCAAAATTCGGCAAGTGCAGTTTGCCATCGAAGAACTTGCCGATGGTGCCCAAAGTATCGGAACCTTCGTCGCCGAACTTTGCGGCATCAGGAGCTGCACCGGTGCCGATGGAATCCATTACCAAGCCAAAAATGCGATTGTATTTCATGATCAGTTCTCTTCCGCTCCCTCAAGAATCTTGATGGTCGCGCTGACGCCCAAACGGGTGGCACCGGCATCGATCATCTGCATGGCCTCTTCATAGCTGTGGATACCGCCGGACGCCTTGACGCCCAGGCGATCGCCGACGGTCTGACGCATCAGCGCGACATCCTCGGCCTTGGCACCGGCCGAGCTGAACCCGGTCGAGGTTTTGACGAAATCGGCTCCGGCCTTTTCGCTCAGTTCGCAGGCGCGCACCTTCTGGTCGTGGTCGAGGAACGAGGTCTCGATGATGACCTTCAAAAGCTTGCCCGAAGCGTGAACGGCATCGGCGACGGCCTTGATGTCGGCTTCGACGTTGTCGTCGGCACCGGCAATCAGCTCGCCGATGTTGATGACCATGTCGATTTCCTCGGCGCCGTCCTTGATGGCCTGCTGGGCTTCGAACACCTTGGAAGCAGTGCTCGTGGCTCCCAGCGGGAAGCCGACCACGCAGCAGGTGTTGATGTCGGTGCCGGCAAGCTGCTCGGTGACCAGTGCGGCCCAATAGGCGTTGACGCACACGGAAGCCGTGTTGTACTGCTTGGCTTCGTCGCAGATTCTGACGATATCGGCCTTGGTGGCGTTGGCCTTCAGATAGGTATGGTCGATGTATTTTGCCAATGTTGCTTTGTTCATTATTAATAACCTCTTATTCTTTGGGTAGGGCCGCCGTATTCGTTGCTTTAAGAGGATACGACGACCCGCGAATGACAATTAAATCTATCAGGCCTTCGCCACTTGGCTGTTGGCCTTGCCTGCCTTGTGCCAGACACTGAAGAACTGACCATAGATGGCGGTGGCGGTGTACATCATCGTGCTGACGAGCATCGGCAGAGCCGACGGGCTGTAGCCGTCCTTGAGGGCATAGAACCAAAGAAGGACGTTGACGATGTCTTCAGCAAGCCACAGGGTGTAGGTGTTCGAGACGTGCATCACGCACAGCACCGAAGCCGTAGCGCCGAAGGACAGCACCAGCGCGTCGACCGCCGGCTGCGGATCCTTGAGGATGCGGGCGACCTGGAAGAGGATGATCCATTCGACGGCGATGGCCGCGATGGTGACCATCCAGCCCTTGACATGCAGCTTGCGCACCTTGGCGCCGAAGTCCTCGCCCCAGGTCCTCCACTTCATCATTAGCGGGATATCGATGGCGCAGGCGAAGATGAGCTGATCGACAACGCTCCACCAATGGTGGGCAAACAGATTGACGGTTACGAAGCCGAAGACACTGATCAAGCCGAGGAGCCCGTTGATAGGCGCTCCCACCATCATGTAGACGGTGCAGCCGAGGCCGACCACGGTGGCCAGATAGGTGATGACGGCCTGCCATGTGATCGGGTTGGTGACCAACAGCGCCGTCTGGAAGCCGATGCCGAAGAACCAGATCATGGCGGCGACCAGATTGATCTTCTTGAATTCAGCACCAAGCCATTGAATATAATTGCCTTGGAATCTCTCTTGCGTAGGCATGTACAAATCCTTTCGCCATTAAAAGTTTGCTACTACAATCCGGCATCTTTAACCGAACTGTCTATAGACTATCACTATTTTTACAAATGTAAAGTCTAGATTGTGAACGTTTGTTCTGACCGTTCGAGGTAATGCTGAGGAATAATCGACATTGGAAAGGGTCAAATTAAAAAATTGGCCCGCATTGCATAAAACAATGCGAGCCACTAGTCCAAACAGCCGAAACCACTTGAAAACTGGAATCCGAAAAACTAGAACATACTCAACAGAACTCGGAAATCAATTCACAATTTCTCAATCGGAGCCACGCGCAGCATCAGGCGTTTGACGCCATCTGAGCCGAAATCGACGGTGATGATCGAGTTGCGGCCCTTGTCTTGGGTGTCTACAACCGTGCCCAGGCCGTACTGGTCGTGAGTGATCTTGTCACCGATGCTGAAATCGGAGATGTCCAGTTTGTTGTCTTTTTTGAGACTTGACGCGGGGACAGAACGTGAAGCGGACGCTTTGGGAGCGGTACGACGCGTGGTCACCTTGCCACCACGGGTATGGGAGCCGGAATTATATGACGACGAGCCATACGAAGAGCCGCCGGAAGAATGAGAACCGTAGCCAGAACGCGATGACGAGCTGCGGTAACTGGAACCGGAACCATATAGGGAACGGGAACCTGAACGCGAACCTTGCGACGAACCTGAGCGGGAGCCATAGGATGAACCGTAACCACCCGAACGGGAACCGTAGAAAGAGCCAGAACCATAACTCGAATGACCGGAACCATAGCCGGAACGGCTGGAAGTGCGTGAACCGCCATAAGAAGATGAATCTGAACCACCGAAGGTCGAGCCGGATGAGAAGCCGTCGTCATCCTCCCAACCGCCAAACTCGTCGTCGAAATCACTGTCGCCGGAACCGCCGCCCCAGCCAGAGCGCATGCGTTCGACACCGGCTTCACGCCGTTTCCATTCAATCAGCTCGTCAGGAATCTCGTCAAGGAACTGGCTGGGCATCATGTCGTTGGCCTGACCCCACTGCGAGCGCACGGCCGCACGGGTGACGTAAAGCCGCTGCTTGGCACGGGTGATGCCGACGTAGGCGAGGCGACGTTCTTCGGAAAGCTCCTGTTCGTCTTCAAGCGAGCGTGAATGCGGGAACGTGCCCTGCTCCATACCCGTCAGGAAGACGACCGGGTATTCGAGGCCTTTGGCCGTGTGCAAAGTCATCAGCGTGACCTTGCCCGTATCCTCCCCCTCGCCGGGCAGCTGGTCGGAATCGGCGACCAGCGCGGTGGTCTCAAGGAAGCCGGAAAGCGTAGCATCCGGAGTTTTCTGTTCGAACTCTGCGGCCACTGACTGCAACTGCGAAAGGTTCTCGACGCGTGACTCGTCCTGCGGGTCGGTGGAACGCTGCAGCTCCTCGAGCAGCTTGGATTGGTTGAGCACTTCCGCAACAATCTCGGAAGGCTTGGAATCATGGTCCGAGGCGAATTGCATCAGCCCGCGCATCAGGTCGCGGAACTCGCCAAGCTTGGTACGCGTGCGCGTGGGCAGGTCGGGAATTTCGTCCATGTGTTCGATGCCGCCCCAGAACGGCATGTTGTGCGCTTCGGCGAAGCTCGCGACCATCGATTCGGCCCGCGCGCCCAGCCCGCGTTTCGGCGTGTTCATGATGCGGCGCATGTTGACGCTGTCGGCCGGGTTGGTGATGGCCTGCAGGTAGGCGATGGCGTCCTTGACCTCGCGGCGTTCGTAGAATTTCGTGCCGCCGACAAGCTGATAGGGAATCCCCGCGTTGATCAGTGCCTCCTCGAGCGCCCGCGACTGCGCGTTGGCACGGTACATAATGGCCATGTCGGAATAACGATACCCGTTCTCGCTTCTCAGATTGGCAATCTCGTTGGCTATCCAGCCGCCTTCCTGCTGCGCGTTGTCGGCCGCATAACCGACGATCGGCTCCCCTTTGCCGAGCGAGGTCCACAGCTTCTTGGGCTTGCGACCGGTGTTCTTGGAAATGACGGCGTTGGCCGCGTCGAGGATGGTCTGCGTGGAACGGTAGTTCTGCTCGAGCATGATGGTCAGAGCGCCCGGGAAGTCCTTTTCGAAGTCCTGGATGTTGCTGATATCGGCGCCGCGGAAGGCGTAGATGGACTGATCGGAATCGCCTACGACGGTCACCCAAGCCGGGCCTTCGCGTCCTGCGACCTGCTGGTTTCCTGCAGCCGAACCCATGGCCGGCCGGTCGGCGCTATCAATACCGGAAAGCTCACGCACCAGCTGATATTGGGCATGGTTGGTGTCCTGGTATTCGTCGACAAGAATGTAGCGGAACTTGTGGTGATAATAATCCGCTACTTCAGGATGGTCATGCAAAAGCTCGACAGTACGGACGATCAGGTCGTCGAAATCAACAGCGTTCGCAGCGGCAAGACGATGCTGGTATTCCGCATAAACCACGGCGTATAGCGCCTCGGCATTGTCGTAACGACCCAGCTGATAGCCCTGCTGGCCGGGCGTATAGTCCGGAGCGTAGGTCTTGAGCAATTCCTTGAAACCGACCAGCTTGTTCTTGTAATCGGAAATCTGGGCGAGGATGGCGCGCGGCGTATAGCGTTTCAGGTCGACGTTGAGACTGGTGCCGATGAGCTTCACCAACCGCTGACTGTCGGCGGTATCGTAAATGGAGAAACCGGAATTGAGACCGATGGTCTTGCCATCCCGCCGCAGGATGCGTACGCAGGCGGAATGGAAGGTCGAAATCCACATATGTTCGGCCACCGGGCCAATCAATGTCTCCAAACGCTCGCGCATTTCGGCGGCGGCCTTGTTGGTGAAGGTGATGGCGAGAATCTGGCTGGGCCACGCGCCGAACTGCGAAAGAATCCATGCCACACGCCGAGTGAGCACGCGGGTCTTGCCCGAACCGGCCCCAGCCCCGATCAGCAGCGCCGGCCCGCGATACTGCACCGCCTTCGCCTGCTGTTCGTTCAGGTCGCCGACCAGTTCGTCGGCGCTTCGTGCAATCAAATCCGGATCCTGTGCCACACCCATTCCCTTCGAAAAAGCCGTTTCGCGAGCGCCCGAACCCTGGCCCGCCCGTCTGCCATAGGACTTCATTTTTATCACACACAGTTGTCATCGAGCCGATTGACCAAAAACGAAATCAAGGACACCTCAGCAACAGACGACTATTGAAAAATACGGAGTTTCTGAGCCATATCAAGGATTGAGGGAACGTTCGACGAAATTTTCGATAGCCCTTATGCCGTTATCTATAAATAATGAATATAAATGATATATATCATCACTTTTCAGTCCGATTCACCTTCGTCACATGCACTGATTATGCTCGGAGACCATATATGCGCCTTGCTTGGGGCATCGGCGCGACGAACTTACCGACGGAAACGAGAGGAAGACATGAAGGAACTTGAAGACAGGATTCGTCGGGACGGAACCGTCAAGCCGGGCGACGTGCTCAAGGTCGACGCCTTTTTGAACCATCAGTGCGACGTGACGCTTTTCAACGACATGGGTGCGGAGTGGGCCCGCATCTTCGCCGGCAAGAAAATCGACAAGATCCTGACCATCGAGGCCAGCGGCATCGGCATCGCGTGCATCGCGGCGCAGCATTTCGGCAACGTTCCCGTCGTTTTCGCCAAGAAGACCCAGTCCATCAATCTCGACGGCGACCAATACACGGCACGCGTCTATTCCTACACCAAGCAGAAGGAATTCCCGGTCATCGTCTCCAAGCGCTTCCTGACCGAAGGCGAGCACGTGCTGCTGATTGACGATTTCCTCGCCAACGGCAAGGCCATGCACGGGCTCATCGATATCTGCAACGAGGCGGGCGTCGTCATCGAAGGCATCGGCATCGCCATCGAAAAAGGCTTCCAGCGCGGCGGCAAGGAACTGCGTGCAGCCGGTTACGAGGTCGCCTCGCTTGCCATTGTCAAGGCGATGGACGGAGAAAAAGGCACCATCGAGTTCGCCTAAGTTTGGCAATTGCAATAATCTGATTCGATAATCACATCAAGCGGTTTGCAGGGATAGATTTTCCTCGCAGCCGCTTTTGTTTTATTGTGCATCGAACATGGATAAACCGAAACGAATCCGGACGAGCCAGAACGAGCCGTATTTCTTAAAGAAACACCTAAAACCCGGCTGCCCACTGCCGGGCGTACACTTTTCTGCTGTCAGCACTATCTCAATTTCATCGTGAAAAGAGACCCTTTGAGCACTGATCAGCACGGCATTCAAAATAACGCCGAATCATCGAATAGCAATCCATCAAATAATGAAGGCGAAGCCGCGCCCAAAACGTCGACGGCTTCATCAACCGCACAAGCCACGTCTGCTATGCAGAACTCGCCGGTTCTGCCTGCTTCATCTGACACACAGACCGCATCAGCAACGCAGACTTCATCACCTTCTTCAACCACGAAGGTCTCAGCTACTTCAACTGCAGCACAGACCAATTCCGGCCAGAAACCGGCTTTAGGTCCAGCCTCTCATTTGCCGTGGCGAAAACGCAACGCCAACAAAACCGCAACAGCAGCCAACAGTTCCGCAACGCCCAAAACCAGCACCGAAGAAGCACTGACAAGCCTTGACGGACAGATTTCCTTCTGGCGGGGCATCCCCTTCGGCCTTCAGCACGTCATGGCAATGTTCGTCGCCAACCTCGCCCCGATCTTCCTGGTCACCGCCGCCGCACATCTGACGCCGGCACAATCCGCGATGATCATCCAGAACGGCCTGCTGGTCGCCGGCCTCGGCACCTGTCTGCAGCTCTACCCGCTTTGGCGCGTCGGCAGCCGCCTGCCCATGGTCACCGGCATCTCCTTCACGTACGTCGCTGCGGCCACCGCCATCGTGGGCAAACAAGGCTACGGGGCGCTTGTCGGAGCCGTTATCGTCGGCGGTCTGCTGGAGCTGATTCTCGGTCTTACCGCACAATTCTGGAAGAAATACGTGCCGCCGATCGTCTCCGCGATTGTGGTCACTTCCATCGGCTTTTCGCTGCTTTCCACCGGCGCTTCATCGTTCGGCGGCGGTGCCGGAGCCAAGGACTTCGGCAGCTGGCAGAACCTCACACTGGGCCTGATCTCGCTGGTCGCCTGCCTTGCCTTCCAGCTTTTGATGAAGGGCACTGTCAAGCAGCTTTCGATTCTCTTCGGTCTCGTGGTCGGCTACATCGTCGCCATCTCCTTCGGCAAGGTCGATTTCTCCGGATTCCAGCACCTGCAGATCGTCAGCGTCCCGCATTTCATGCCGTTTGCCCCGACGTTTGATATCGGTTCCATCATCTCCTTCGCGCTGCTTTACGTCGTCTCTTCAGTTGAGGTTTTGGGCGACACCGCCGCGCTTTCGCAGGTCGGCTTGAACCGTCTGCCCACCGATAAAGAGACCTCCGGCGCAATTGCCGGCGACGGCCTTATCTCTACGGTTTCCGGCCTGTTCGGCTGCCTGCCGCTTACCTCGTTCGCCCAGAACATCGGGCTGGTGGCCGTTACCAAAGTCGTCAACCGCAAGGTCATCCTCTCCGGCGGCTTGATTCTCATCCTCGCCAGCTTCGTGCCGGGCGTAGCACAGCTCTTCAACTCGATGCCGCAGGCGGTGCTCGGCGGCTGCACCATCATGATGTTCGGCAACATCATCCTCTCCGGCTTCCAGATGATCGCCGAAGCCGGTTTCAGCCAGCGCAACACCACCATCGCCGCGCTTTCGCTTACGATCGGCATCGGCTTCACGCAGGTCGGCGGCATCTTCGCCCAGTTCCCGCAGCTGTTCCAGTCGATCTTCGCCACCAACTGCATTGCGGTCTCGTTCGTGGTCGCCGTAGTCCTGAACGCCGTGCTCCCCAGCGAATCGCACTTCTTGGTCAATGCGCATAGCGGCTCCGACGAAAACGGCAGCACTGAAACCAAGGACTGAACTCGAACAGGCATCTTTGCCCGGAATATCACATTTTGGTGCTGGTAAACGGATTCTTGACCATATTAATAATCCGTTTACCAGCACCAATACTTTTAAATGCTGGCAAAAGGACTTTTAGTACATGTCAGGGTCTGTTTACCAGCACTACTGCATTTCGTTGCTGGTAAACAGCACCTCAATCTTGCCGACAGTCCGTTTGCCAGCATTACTGATTTTGGTGCTGACGGATCAACTTGAAGCTCATATCAGAATCCGTTTACCGGCACCAAACGCAGTCGCTACTTGGCAATGCCCATGTACTCGTTGATGATGTCGTCGTAGATGCCGATGAAGTCGAAGTACATCTGCTTGGGCAGGCTTTCGTTGACGCAGTGCATCGTGTCGTTGCCCGGCCCGAACATCACGTAAGCGGTGTCCTTCGGACTGTCGAGCAGGAGCACGCTGCCGTCGGTGCCGCCGGAGACGCCGAACATCGGGATTTCGGCGGGCTTGCCCTGCTCCTTCAGATGTCGCTCCCCCACGGACTTGACGATATCGACGAGCTTGGCGTCCTTAGGTCCGATGACCGGGATGATATCCATGCCCACCGTGTAGGAAACGGTCGCCTTGTGGCTCTTGTTGAATTTGGCCACTTCCTCATCGAGAATCGCGAGAATCTCCTTGTTGCTGAACTCGGGGATGATGCGGATATTAATCTCGGCGCTGGCGGATTCCGGAATGGCGTTGACCTGCTGGCCTCCGCGGATGACGTCGATGTTGTAGACGGTGTCGCCGAGGTCGGGGTTGCTCTTGCCCGCCGCAGCAGCCTTGATACGCTTGGAGATGACGTCAAGGAACTCGAGCAGGTTCTCCACGGCGTTGATGCCAAGCGCCGGCGTGGAACTGTGTGCAGCCTTGCCCTTCATGGCAATATTGAGGTTGAGCTCGCCCTTGGTGGCGTAGACGATGTTGTAGCCGGAAGGCTCGCCGACCAGCAGCGCCTCGACGCCCTTCATATAGCCTTGCTTCTCGAGTGCTTCGGCACCCGGCATGCCGACCTCCTCGCCAGCGGTGACCAGGAAGCGCACGGTGCCGTGCATCTGATCCTCGTGCTTTTTGAGGTTGAGCATGGCGAAGACCATGGCGGCCAGCCCGGCCTTCATATCGGTGACGCCGCGGCCGTAGATCAGATCGCCCTTCTCGGTGATTTCGAACGGGTCGGTCTTCCAGCCTTCCTGCTGAGCGGAAACGGTGTCCATGTGCCCGGTGATGCCGAGGATCGGCTCGCCGTGGCCGAGTTCGGCAACCAGGTTCGCGCGGGTCGGGTCTTCCTCGAGCGGCAGCACCTTGCACGGCACGTCGGCAGAGTCGAAAATCGCCTTGATCTCATCGGCGACGACCTTCTCGTTGCCGTTCTCGGTATGCAGCCCGACGAACTTCTTCAGCAGGTCCATGGCTTCGTTTTCATTCATATTGTTTCCTTTCGAAGGTGACAGATTGTTCCACTTCCCATTTAATCACGCTTTCGCGTCTTGGATATTTCCAAGCAGACAATAATGTCAGACAAACGACGTTCGCCCAGACCCAAGCTCCTCTCGGAGAAAAACGTCTTACATTCCCTCAGGTGTACACTTCTTGAGTTGTTGCATATCCTAAAAGAAAAGTTGGTGATATTTCATGGAAATCGGATCGCTTGCCGAATGGGCCACAGCCGTCGCCGAGACCGCCGCGGTATTGGTCGCCTTGTTCCTCCCCTATTTCGAGCGCCGTCGCGCCGACAGGAAAAGCACAAGAAACCTCAAAATCATGCTGCAGGGCATCGTCAGACGCGCCGTGGCGGACAATGATCCGAAATCCTTGGAGACCTTCATCAACGTCTCGTCGTTCACCGATGCCGGCGAACGCGACAAGGAAACGCTGGACGTCGCCCGCCAAATACTCGAGCTGTTCAAATCCGATAACGCAGACATCGAACGTCGCAACCGCGAAATCGATTCGCTGCTCGACGAGATCCGTCCGTAATACGTTTCGGTTTATCGCTGGCTGGGGTTGTGGCTGCCGGGATTCGGATCGTCGAACGCATTGAGTCGTTCCATATCCTCACCGCTGATAGTGAAATCGACCTGCGTGTTGGATACGATATGTTCGCGGCTGGTGGCCTTGGGCAGCGGCAACACACCGTTCTGCAGGCAGAAGCGAATCGCGAGCTGGGCGGTGGAGACTCCGTACTTTTCGGCCATCGCCTTGAGCTCCGGATTGCCGAGCAGCCCACCGGTGGCAAGCGGCGAATAAGCCTCGATCAACAGTCCGTGTGATTGGGCGCACGTCCTGTTTCTCGGCTCGGTGGCACCAACATAATATTGAATCTGGTTGACGGCCGGCGTCACTTCGGCGTGATGAAGAATATTCTTCAAATCAAGATTATCGAAGTTCGACACCCCTATCGCGCGTACCCGACCGGAAGCGTAGATTTTCTCCATTTCACGCCAGACAGCCAGGTTCTCCTCGTCCATGCGCATGTGCCCGGCGTGACTCCATGGCCAGGGAGCGTGAATCAGGTAGAGGTCGAGCGTCTCGAGCCCGAGGTTTTCCATGGTCTCCTCGAAATGCGGCAGCACCCCGTCGGCCTTTTTGACTTCGGCCGGAAGTTTCGAGGTCACGAAAATCTCGTCGCGGGCGATGCCCGACTCGCGCATGGCACGCCCGACGCTGCGTTCGTTGCCATAAACGTAGGCGGTGTCGATATGGCGGTAGCCGGCGTCCAGCGCCATGCGCACGGAATCGTAGGCCACGTCGCCATCGGGAATCTGCCAGGTGCCAAACCCTATCTTGGGAATGCGAACACCGTTGTTGAGCTTATAGGTATCGGTAAGAATCGTCATCGCTTCTGCCTTTCAGTTTCGCTGTGCAACCGATGCTATTCAGTCTAGCCCCTCGTAGATATCTCGATGACGAATGATGACCAGACCGGCGGTGAACATCGCGATGATGACGATGAGGACGATCACGATGATGGGTGTCCACGTGTGCAGCAAACCGTTGAGCGCTCCCAGCGCAACGGGGCCAATAGCGGCGAACAGATAGCCGCCGGACTGTGCCATTCCCGACAGGCGCGCGGTGTCGGCCGCGGACGTGGTGCGCTTCTGGAAGAAGACGATGCAGATGCTGAACGAAGCGGCGGTCGCCAGCCCCATACATACCGCAGAAACCACATTAAGCGGCAGGTTCGCGCCAGGAATGAGAATCCCGAGGATTCCCAAAGCGAAACCTCCCCCGGCGATGCCGTTGACGATGGCCAGTCCGTGCTTGCGTTCGGCGATGAGCGGCACCGTCATGGTCAGCGGCATGCCGCTCAGTTGGAAGAGCGTGGCGAGGTTGCCCGCAACGACAGCGCTGAAGCCGGCCGCCTGCCAGATCGACGGCAGCCAAGTCAGCAAAGAGTAATACAACATCGACTGCATGCCGAAGTAGGCCAGAATCATCCACGCCAGCCGTGAACGCCACGGTGTCCTGTCGACCAGCGGACGACCATCGTTCTTCACTTCAACGTCGGTCTTGCCTTTTGGTCCGGAAATCCAAATCAGCAGCCAAGCGGCAAGCGCGATCGGCCCCAGCACAGCGAAAAGCCCCATGCTGCCCTTGAGCCCAATACGAGAGGCAACAATGCCAGAAGTGGCGGTGCCCAAGGAGGCGACCAACACCTGTGCGGTGGTGTAAAGAGTAGTTTTGCCCGCCACGCTTTCAGGGAAACGATCCTTGATGACCGCTGGCAGGAGCACATTGCCGCCCGCGATGCCGATGCCCAACGCGGCGGTGCCGACCAGCAGCGCCCAGACCGAGGGAATGATGCGCAGGTAACTGCCGACGCTCAGCACCGCCAACGCCATCACCAGCACTTTCACACTGCCGTGTTGCGCACCGGCCTTGCCCATCAGCGGCGAGGCGAGCGCAAAAGCCAAAAGTGGAATAGTCGTCAGAAGCCCGGCCAGCGAAGTCGGCAGACCGATTTCGGCTTTGAGATCGGGAAGCAATGGCGGCATCATGGTGATCGGCATCCGCAGGTTCGCCCCGGCCAATACCAGCCCCAGAATGACCAACCCCGTGCGTTCGCGCTTGCTCACCGCTATCCCCTTCCGGTTTTTATAGATACCTTATTGTTTATTGCACACAAATCAATGATGCCCTTACGTCGAAACGCAGGGCATCATTTTCAATGCTCAACAATCATGCGATGGAAACGACCGACGTCACTCCCACTCGATGGTGGCCGGCGGCTTGGAGGTGCAGTCGAGCACGACGCGGTTGATGCCGCGGCATTCGTTGGTGATGCGCGTGGAGATCGTGGCGAGCACGTCGTATGGCAGTCGGTACCAGTCGGCGGTCATCGCGTCGTCCGAGGAAATCGGGCGCAGCACGATCGGCGAACCATAGGTGCGCTCATCTCCCTGCACTCCCACGGAATGGACGTTGGCGAGCAAGACAACCGGGCACTGCCAGATGTCGCGGTCGAGACCGGCCTTGGTCATTTCCTCACGTGCGATGGCATCGGCCTCACGCAGCAGGTCGAGGCGCTCCTTGGTGACCTCGCCGATGATGCGGATGCCCAGGCCCGGGCCCGGGAACGGCTGACGCCACACGATGTTGTCCGGCAGACCGAGCTTGGTGCCGATGGCGCGTACCTCGTCCTTGAACAGGCTGCGCAACGGCTCGATCAGCTTGAACTTGACATCCTTGGGCAGACCGCCGACGTTGTGGTGCGACTTGATGTTGGCCGCGCCGTCGCCGCCACCGGATTCGACGACGTCCGGATACAGCGTGCCCTGCACGAGGAACTTGACTTCCTTGCCGCGGGCGCCGGCCTCTTCGAGGACCTGCTTTTGGGCCTTCTCGAAGGTTCGGATGAACTTCTCGCCGATGATCTTGCGCTTGCGTTCCGGCTCGGTGACACCCTTCAAAGCAGTCAGGAACTCCTCGGAGGCATCCACTTCGATAAGCCGGATGCCCGTGGCCTTGACGAAATCGTGACGGACCTGCTCGGCTTCGCCTTTGCGCAGCATGCCGTGGTCGACGAAGACGCAGGTGAGCTGGTCGCCGATGGCCTTGTGCACCAACGTCGCCGCGACGGCGGAATCGACACCGCCGGAAAGCCCGCAGATGACCTCAGCGTCGCCGACCTCCTCGCGAATCTTTTTGACCTGCGTGTCAATGATATTGTCGGCATCCCAGTCGCTGGGCAGCCCGGCGCACTTGTGCAGGAACGTGGAGAGCAGCTCCTGGCCAAGCGGGGTGTGCTTGACTTCGGGGTGCCATTGCACGCCGTAGAGCTTACGGGACTCGTCCTCCATCGCGGCCACCGGCGCGCCTTCGGTATGCGCGAGCACCTTGAAGCCTTCCGGCGCCTGTTCGACGGCTACACCGTGGCTCATCCACGTGGTCTGATCCACAGGGGAACCGTCCAGCACGCCTTCGGCGTCGTCGATCACGGCCTCGGTTTTGCCATATTCGCCGAGCGCCGCCTTGTCGACCTTGCCTCCCAGTTCGTTGGCCATCACCTGGAAGCCGTAGCAGATGCCCAGCACCGGTACCCCGACCTCGAAAATCTTCTTGTCGATCTTTGGAGCGCCCGGCTCATAAACCGAAGCGGGACCGCCGGAAAGGATAATCGCCTTCGGGTCTTTGGCCAGCATCTCGTCCACCGGCATGGAATGCGGCACCAATTCGGAATAGACATGCGCCTCACGCACGCGCCGCGCGATCAACTGAGCGTATTGCGCGCCGAAGTCAACGACAAGCACTGGACCTTTTGCCATGGATTCTCCCCTATAGATATTTCGGTATGAAATTGATGTAAAGTAGTGTCCATTCTCGCGGTTCAAGGCGACAAAATCAAGTGTTTGCGCGGTGGGTGCGGAACAAACAAAAAACAACATCACAAAAAACAACACGCCGCGTGAACTTTCTGTGAATCGAACATCGAAAAGCGTTGGCATTCGGGAATTTGTGGCTCAATTTCAACGTTTGTAAGTCGTTTTTTTACGTTCGAAAAGCTAACATATTTTTTGTAGAATACTACATTATTTAACAAAAATATCCCAAGAGCGCACATAGATGCAAAAAAACGTCCAAAAAGTCTGAGTCGCCACGTAAAATCTACAGCGATTGGGCAAGAACCCTGAACGTCAATTCTATCAAAGGTTTGAGCCCGAAGAAAATAATCAATTGCACACAATGTGTACAGGAGTACAGGAGCATAAATGACTAGTCCTGTTATTGGCACCCCGTGGAAGAAGCTCGGCAAGCCGGTTTCTGATGAGGCTCTTGAGGGAGTCGACAAGTATTGGCGCACCGCCAACTATCTTTCCATTGGTCAGATTTATCTGCGTAGCAACCCTCTGATGAAGGAGCCCTTCACCCGCAAGGACGTCAAGTATCGTCTCGTGGGCCACTGGGGCACCACCCCTGGCCTGAACTTCCTGTTCGGCCACATCAACCGCCTCATCGCGGATCATCAGCAGAACACCGTGTTCATCATGGGCCCCGGCCACGGCGGCCCTGCAGGCACCTCGCAGTCCTATCTCGACGGCACCTACACCGAGTATTATCCGAAGATCACCAAGGATGAGAGTGGCCTGCAGAAGTTCTTCCGTCAGTTCTCCTATCCTGGCGGCATTCCTTCCCACTATGCTCCGGAGACCCCGGGCTCCATTCATGAAGGCGGCGAACTCGGCTACGCGCTGAGCCACGCATACGGCGCCATCATGAACAACCCGAGCCTCTTCGTGCCCGCGGTTGTGGGCGACGGCGAAGCCGAGACCGGCCCGCTGGCCACCAGCTGGCAGTCCAACAAGCTCGTCAACCCGCGCACCGACGGCATCGTGCTGCCGATCCTGCACCTCAACGGCTACAAGATCGCCAACCCGTCCATTCTTTCCCGCATCCCCGATGAAGAGCTCCACGAGTTCTTCGAGGGCATGGGCTATGAGCCCTACGAGTTCGTCGCAGGCTTCGACGATGAGGACCACATGTCCATCCACCGTCGTTTCGCCGACATGCTCGAAGAAGTCTTCGACAAGATCTGCGACATCAAGGCCAAGGCTCAGACCGACGATATGGATCGTCCGACCTACCCGATGATCATCTTCCGCACGCCGAAGGGCTGGACCTGCCCGAAGTACATCGACGGCAAGAAGACCGAAGGCTCCTGGCGCGCCCACCAGGTGCCGCTGGCCAGCGCCCGCGACACCGAGGCCCACTTCCAGGTCCTTAAGGGCTGGATGGAATCCTACAAGCCGGAAGAGCTCTTCGATGAGAAGGGCGCCATCCGCCACGAGGTCACCGACTTCATGCCGCAAGGCGAACTTCGTCTCGGCCAGAACCCGAACGCCAACGGCGGTCGCATCCGCGAAGACCTGAAGCTCCCCGATCTCGATGCTTACGAAGTCAAGGGCGTCAAGGAGTTCGGCCACGGCTGGGGTCAGCTCGAAGCCACCCGTCAGCTGGGCAACTACACCCGCGACATCATCAAGATGAACCCGGATTCGTTCCGTATCTTCGGACCTGACGAGACCGCGTCCAACCGTCTGCAGGCCGCTTATGAGGTCACCAACAAGCAGTGGGACAACGGCTATCTCTCCGAGCAGACCGATGAGCACATGGCTGTCACCGGCCAGGTCATCGAGCAGCTCTCCGAGCACCAGATGGAAGGCTTCCTCGAGGGCTACGTCCTCACCGGCCGTCACGGCATCTGGAGCACCTATGAGTCCTTCGCCCACGTGATCGATTCGATGCTCAACCAGCACGCCAAGTGGCTCGAGGCCACGGTTCGTCACATTCCGTGGCGCGAGCCCGTCGCTTCGATCAACATGCTGATTTCCTCGCACGTGTGGCGTCAGGATCACAACGGCTTCTCCCATCAGGATCCGGGTGTGAGCTCTGTGCTCTTGAACAAGACGTTCAACAACGATCACGTTGTAGCCGAGTACTTCCCCGCCGACGCCAACATGCTGCTGGCCGTCGCCGAGAAGGCCTTCAAGTCCACCAACAAGATCAACGCCATCTTCGCCGGCAAGCAGCCTGCCGCCACTTGGATCACCCTCGATGAAGCTCGTGAAGAGCTCAAGAAGGGCGCAGCCGAGTGGAAGTGGGCCTCCACCGCCGCCAACAACGACGAAGCGCAGATTGTGCTCGCTTCCGTCGGCGATGTCCCCACTCTGGAGATCATGGCCGCCAGCGAGAAGCTCAAGGAGTTCGGCATCAAGTTCAAGGTCGTCAACGTTGTTGACATCCTGAAGCTGCAGAGCCCCAAGGACAACGACGAGGCCCTGACCGACGACGAGTTCACCGAACTCTTCACCGCCGACAAGCCGGTTCTCTTCGCGTATCATTCCTATGCCCACGACATCCAGTCCATCATCTTCAACCGTCCGAACCACGACAACTTCAACGTTCACGGCTACAAGGAAGAGGGCTCCACCACCACGCCTTACGACATGGTGCGCGTCAACGACATGGATCGCTACGAGCTGACCGCCGAAGTGCTGCGCACGCTCGACGCCGACAAGTACGCCCACGAGATCGACAAGCTGGAGCAGTTCCGCAAGGACGCCTTCCAGTTCGCCGTCGACGAGGGTTACGATCACCCGGATTACACCGGCTTTGTGTACTCCGACGTGAAGAACCAGGACGCCAAGGCAACCGCAAAGGCCGCCATGAGCACCGGCAGCGACAACGAGTGAGCTGATTTCTCATTCGGTTACGCTTCAAGTAGCCATTTAGCAAAAGGGACATCGGGTTTCGACCCGGTGTCCCTTTTCTTGTCTGATATGTGTATCGTCTACTGTTTGCTGTCTGTATTAGCCGAGCTCAAGCCATTTACGTCACGCCATGGCCTAAAATGGAAACGATCGATATCGTAGTTGATCGAAAAGATCGTGCGCAACATGCACAAAGGAGTTACATCGTGACAAACGAAGTCATTTATATCGCTAGCCCCGAAGGCAGGAACGGCCGTAACGTGGTGGCCTACGGCGTGGTCAAGGCGCTTGCTGCCAAGGGCAAGACCGCCGTGTTCCGTCCGGTGGCTTGCAAGAAGGAAACCTTCACCGCCGAACTGCTTAAGGCTGCCAATGCCGGCCAGTCCGTCGAGCAGGTTCGCGCCGTATGCCCCAAGTGCGCGCGTCGCGACAAGGCCGCCGCCCGTGGTGACATCGTCGCCGCCTACAGCGCCGAACTGGAACGCACGAACCCGGATTCGATGGTCATCGTCGGCAGCGATGGTTCCGCCGTCTTCGACCCGGAAGCCTTCACCTTCAATGCCAATATCGCCTCCGACCTCAAGGCCAAGACCTTCCTCGCCATCTGCACCATCCCGCGCAACGGCGAACAGGTGAAGGCCAGCGTAGAGACCTGCACTGCCGAAGTCGAGCAGGCAGGCGGCAAGGTCGCCGGCATCTTCGTTACCGGCTGCACCGATGAAAAGGCTGCAGATGCCGAGGAAGCGCTGAAGGACTCCCCCGTTCCGGTTTGGACGATTCCGGCCGTTGAATTCCCATCGGACACCGATCCGGATGCCGCCGAAAAGGCCGCCAAGGCCTTCGCCGACAACGCCCCCGCCGGTGAGGTCGTGGCCGCCGCACAGACTCAGTTCGACGCCCCTACCACCCCGTACGCTTTCCAGAACGAACTGCTGGCGAAGGCCAAGGCCGGCAAGAAGACCATTGTGCTGCCGGAAGGTTCGGAAGACCGAATCATCAAGGCTGCGGATTACCTGCTGCAGCGCGACATCGTCAATCTGATCATCGTCGGCGACAAGGATGTCATCCTCGCCCGGGGCAAGGAACTCGGCCTCAACTCGCTTTCCAAGGCCTCCTACCAGCCGATGGACGACGAAGAAGTCCTGAAGCCCATGGTCGACAAGCTGTGCGAACTGCGCGCCAAGAAGGGCATGACCCCTGAACAGGCCCGCAAGCAACTGACCGACCCGAGCTACTTCGGCACCATGCTGGTCGTCCTCGGCAAGGCCGACGGCCTCGTTTCCGGTTCCATCAACTCCACCGCCAACACGGTACGCCCAGCGCTGCAGGTCATCAAGACCAAGCCCGGCGCCTCGTTGGTCTCCGGCGCGTTCCTGATGTGTTTCAAGGACCATGTGGCCGTCTTCGCCGACTGCGCCATCAACCTCAACCCGAACGCCGAGCAGCTGGCCGACATCGCCATCCAGTCCGCCGACACCGCCCGCGCCTTCGGCGTGGATCCGAAGGTGGGCATGCTCTGCTACTCCACGCTGGGCAGCGGCAAGGGCCCGGATGTCGACCTGGTCGAAGAAGCCACGAAGCTGGTCCACGAGAAGGCCCCGGATCTGCCGGCCGTCGGCTCAATCCAGTTCGACGCCGCCTGGTCACCCACCGTGGCAGCCACAAAGGCCAAGGGCAACGACGTGGCAGGCCATGTCAACGTCTTCGTCTTCCCGAGCCTGGCCGCCGGCAACATCGCCTACAAGGCCGTGCAGCGCACCTCCGGTGCCATCGCCATCGGCCCGGTGCTCCAAGGCCTTAACAAGCCTGTCAACGACCTCTCGCGTGGTGCCCTGGTCGAAGACATCATCAACACGGTGGCACTGACCGCCGTGGAGGCAGAGCAGTAAACAGCCAACGACAACGTTGACCAAGCAACCGGGATATGTAAAGCGACCCTCAAATCTTATAAAAGATTGACGATTCTTTACATGTCCCGATTGCTTTTACAACACTCGCCGTTTTGGACAACCAATAAACGAAACGTCCATCCAGCTTCCGAGAAGAACACAATTACGGCTTTCCGCCTCAGCCATACATAACAAGATAACAAGGCCGGAAAAAAGAAGGTATGATGCAGGGAAACCAACGAGAGGACATCGGCGCGAGGCATGTCCAAATCCAGCATTTGCTGGCGGAAAACGGCCCCACCAAGGTCAAGGACATTGCGGAACAGCTGCATTTTTCGGACGTTACCATATACCGGGACATCAAGAAGCTCGAGAAGGAGGGCATTCTCCAGCTCGATAATGGCATAGTCGTGCTTTCGCGGTCTTTCACCAGCGAGATACCGCCTTCCTCAAGATACGAAAGCAACCTGGCAGCCAAGGAGATCATCTGCAACAAGGCTTCGGAATTCATTCGCCCGGACTCGACCATCATCCTCGATGATTCGTCGACGGTATTGCCCCTGTTGGATTTCATCAAAAAGAAAGCCCCGCTCACCGTCATTACCAATTCCGTGTTTGCGGGCGAACAACTGATGAGCGCTTCCGGCATACGCCTCTATATGACGGGAGGGCTTTATTACCCTTGGGCGAACGCTTTCCATGGCCATATGGCGATTCACGCCTTAGAGTCACTACAGGCGGATATTTGTTTCGTATCGACGACTTCCGTCACCAGCCGTGGCGCCGCCGATTCCTATGATGCGACCGCCGAGCTGAAGTCGGCCATGCTTTCAATATCCGAAACCAAGATCCTTCTGGCGGACAGCTCGAAATTCCGCAAACGCGCCCTGTACATCGCAGGAACCTTATCTGATTTCGACTACGTTATCACCGACAAGAAGCCGGAAAATATCAAGCCTGATCAGCTGGCCGAAGCCCATACCCAGCTGATTACGGTCGGCCCTGAAATCAATGCCGAAAGCAGCAACGAAGCGAACAAGCAACCGCGCAAGGTTGTTTCGTAACATTCAAACAACGACGGATACAAAAAGGTGGAAATCCCAAAGAGATTTCCACCTTTTATTGTTCGGTTTCGCGGCCTAATAAACGTTTCGAACCACACATATCGATTGATTACTTCACGATACGTCGGGCCTGATAACAAACCGATGCGGTTTCACCAACCGCTTTCAGTTTTCCGTTTTATTCAGCGGCGCCTGCCAGCACCTTCGGCGTGGATGTGCAGTTGAGCCCGATGCGATCGACACCGAGGTCGATGAGCGCCAGGAAATGCTCACGGGTGCGGATATGCGCCGAGGCCTTGACTTTGATACGCCCGTCCGCGGCCTTCATGACCTTCTTCATTACTTCCACCGAACCGCCGACCGTTGGACCGCCAGTGTAGAAACCGGTAGAGGTCTTGACGAAATCGGCACCGGAGGCGATCACTGCTTCAGTGGCTTCAACGATCTGCTCGTCAGAAAGCGCATCCGTCTCGATGATGACTTTGGAAACCACTCCGGCCTGCCTGCAAGCGTCAACGGCACCACGCAGCTCCTCACCGGCCTGCGCCGCATGCCCGGAACGGACCATGCCGTAGTTGATGACCATATCCAGATCTGTCAGCCCTTCGTGACGGCAATATTCCTTGGCCAATTGCGTCTTGTCTTCGGCGGTTCCCTGTCCGAAGGGAAAATCGCAGACAACCGACAGACCGGTGCTGGTATTCTCCACGATCGGAGCCGCAAAATCCAGCGATGCCGGGTTGACGCAGACAGATGCCACCCCGAAGTTGACACCGTCGCGCGTGATCTGCCTGATCTCGTCTTCAGTGGCCTCGGGACGCAGAATCGTATGGTCGATATATCTGGCCAATTCAGCCTTCGTCATTTCTTGCGCAGGTTTGCGTTGTGTTGTTCCTTCAGTCATTTTTACTCCTTTTGTAACTGAAAATCCTGATGTATCTCCGCCTTGTGCCCGTTTGACAGACCTTTGGGGAAATCGGTACTCATACCGTGACGACGAATTTCGTCACGGATTTCTTCCATGCATTGATCACTGGGTGGGTCAAGCTTGGCAAAGTCGTAGGCTCTTCCCAACCCTGTGTATTTTGAGGTGCCCAAACGGTGGAATGGCAGCACATCGTAGTATTTCACCCCGGCATCGGCTAGGAATTCAATCATGTCTTCGACCTGATCGTTTTCCATGTTGATGCCCGGTATCAGCGGGGACCTCACGCAGAGCCGCTCCGGGTCGTAACGGGCCATCCAGCGGATATTGGCCAATGAGGTCTCGTTGGAATGTCCCATATACTTCCGGTAGGTTTCCGGGTCGGTGGAAGTCAGGCTGCAGATGAACAAGTCAATGTTGTCGCTCACCTCGACAATCGATTTCAGCGGCACCCCGGCAGCGGTTTCGACCGCGGTATGCAGACCATGCTCTTTGCACAGCCCCGCCGTCTCGTCGACGAATCTGGCCTGTACCAACGGTTCCCCGCCGGAGAAGGTGACACCTCCCTGTCCGCTTCTGCGATAGAAAGGCATGTCCCGAAGTACTTTTCCGGTGACTTCCTCAGGGCTTTGCATATTGCCCACGATCTTCAAAGCCCCTGTGGGACATGCCTTCACCCATTCAAGTTGCGACGGACGAATCCGTTCACGGTGCAGCACCAATTTCCCGCCCTGCATCTCGACCTCACCGTTTTTCGCCGCATCCACGCAAAGACCACATTCGATGCATTTCTTCGACGAGAACATCACCTGCCGATACGGCTTGATGCCTTCCGGATTAGCGCACCAGGTGCACGAGTAAGGGCATCCTTTCAGGAACACCACGGTGCGTATGCCCGGCCCGTCGTGAATCGAGAACCGCTGGATATTGAATACTCGCCCCATGGACGGATGGTCCGTTGTCAATTTCTTACCTCTCAGATGCTTTCATTGACGGTTCGCGAGATGATCTCGTTCTGGATGTCTCGATCGAGCTCGACGAAGAACGCCGAATATCCGGCCACGCGAACCACCAAACCGCGATAGTTCTCAGGATGCTTCTGTGCGTTGATCAGCGTCTCGGAAGACAACACGTTGAGCTGGATATGGACGCCGCCGATATCGAAGTAGCCGCGAATAAGGCCAACGACCTTCTGACGATCGGTCGCGTTGCGAATCAGGGCAGGCACGAACTTGATGTTGAGGCATACTCCGTTAAGCGCCTGCGTCTGGTCCCAGCTCGCCACGGATTTCATCTCGGCGGTCGGTCCTTCGACATCCTCGCCTTGCTTGGGCGAGATGCCGCCGTCGGCCAACGGTGTCAAAGCCTTGCGTCCACTGGGAAGCGCACCTACCTGACGGCCGAGCGGCGTGTTCGAGGAAAGGCAGAACAGGCCGGGAATATAATGACCGCCGCCAGGGCTCTTGAAACGACGCACGGAATCGGAGTACTGCTTGGCCACGAACGCGACCATCTCATCGGCCTCGTCGTTGTCGTTGCCGTACTTCGGCACGTTCAGGCAACGCTGTTGAATCACCTTGTCGGAGAAGTCGGTTTCAAGGGATTCGGCGAGCTCGTCCTTGCTCATCTTCGATTCATCGAACACCAGCTGCTTCATGACCAACAGCGAATCCGCGACATCCGAAAGACCCACGCCGTTGACGCCCGTGGCGTCATAGAGGGCACCGCAATCGGTGCAGTCATGGCCGGATTCGAGGCATCCGTCGATCAGGATCGAGGAATAGATGTGCGGTGTCTGACGTTTGTGAAGCGTCGCCATCGTGTTGAGCGAGCAGACCATCAGCGAGACGAAGTAGTCGACCTGCTCGCTGTAGGCCTTCTTGACGTCGTCGAAGGTGTTCATATCGGCGAAATGGCCGGTGTGTGGGCCGAGTTGCTGGCCGGATATCGGGCATTTGCCGTCGTTGATCGCCAGTTCGAGACACTTGGCAAGGTTGAAGTAGCAGCTGTTGGTGCGTGCCATGGTATTGCCCTGGCCGGTCGGTTCCACGCAGCCGACCAACGACCAGTCACGCGCTTCTTCAAGGCTCATGCCATGTTCACGCATCAAGGCGGGGATGATCCGTTCATCGTTGAAGAACGGATCCTTGCCTCCCTCCTTGTGTCCGAGGATTCTCAGGACCCGGTTGACGAACTCGTCCGGGGTTTTCTTGCTGACGCGGATGCCCACGTTCGGCTCGGAATTGAACACGGCCTCTTCCGCGTCAAGGCAGAGGTACGACAAGTCATTGACCGCATCGTTACCGTCCTTATCGACACCGCCGAGAGTGATGCCGATGGTGGTGGCGAAGCCGCCGTTATTGCGTGCCGACGAATAGGACTTTGCCTTGATCAGATCCATGTGTTTGACCCACAAGGCCTGGATGATGGTCGAAATCTCATCCTTGGTGAAGGTTCCGTCCTTGAGGTCATTGACATAGAAGGGATACATGTACTGGTCGAAGCGTCCGCCGGAAATCGCGCCGCCGTTCTGAGCGCAGTAATCGATGAGCAGCGTGAACCAGTAGGATTGCGCAGCCTCGAAGAAATTGCGTGCCGGACGATACGGTACCTGTGCGCAATTGCTGGCGATGAGCCTCAGCTCCTTGGCACGTTGTGGATCATCGGTCTCATTGGCCATGCCGGCCGCCAAGTCCGAGAAGCGCTGCTGGAAGACGCGCACGCCGTCCACAACCACCTGAACGGCCATGTAGAACGCCCGCTTGTCGGAATATTCCAGATCAGTCGGGTCAAGCTCTGCAAGCTTCTTGGCCGCAAGACGCTCCGAACCCTCAAAGCCTTCATTGATGATCCGCTTGATATTGGGCTGGTAATGCCCGTAACCGGACGAGGCCCTGCTCAACGGGTCGAAGGGACGATACGGCGAATCGAGGATATCGGTAATCTGCGAAGGCAGAAGGTTGCGGGCCAAGGAACTGGTGGAATAGCCTTCCCACTTCGGGAAGATGTCATCGACCAGATAGTCGATCTGATCGGGTGTGATCTGCAGGGTGTCGACCTGACGGATCGGCATCTTCTCGAGCTCTTCACGCGAAAGACTTCCGAATTCCGGATAGATCGGCGCGGAACGCAGTGTGGAACCGTGGTTGCCCACGATCAGTTCGTTGTCGCCGATGAAAATGGTCTTTTTCATCAGCAGGTCCTTCAACGCGTATGCGCGGCGAAGGACTTGCGGCAGTCCGACGGTCTTCTCGTAGCTTTCGGTGATGATTCCCGCCCGTTCGACGTCGATTCTCGGTTTGACAGAACGTATCTCGTCGTTGAGAATCTCCGTACGCTTGGGCGCAAGCAAACCTAATTTGCCCTTTGTTTTCATCATTGTGCTGGTCATAATGACCTCCTTTTTCATCGTCATATAACCAATGTCGCTATGGCTCTATCTCCTTTTCAGGCCGATAAAGCCATAGCAAGTAAAGATGCTCTACTACGCGAGGGCGGCCTTCTTGATGGGCTCGTTGTTCTCGCCACGGACTCCGAGCAGCTTTTCGGTGAAGTGCTTGCTGAACCAGTCCACGATGGTGCCGATAAAGAAGCCCATGATGATCGTGCCGATACCAAGGATGCCGATGCCGAGATTAAACTTGATCAGGATGCCGGCGATGATGATCGTGATGATATCCTGGCAGGTGCGGAACACGCGGTAGCTGATCTTCGGGAAGTGACGATGCAGGCTCGGAGCGATGCCGTCATAAGGGCAGGCGCCGAGGTTCGGACGAATCTGCAGGGAGACGCCAAGGCAGAAGAAGAACAGGCCGATGACCAGATGGATCGCAAGAATCCACCAAGAGAACGTCGGGTTGTAGAAATGATGGTAGATCGAGGTGAACGTATCGGTAAAGAACCCGACAAGCGTCATATTGGTGATCATGCCGAAGCCGAAAATCGAACGGTCGAAAGGAATCACGATCAATATGAACAGGATGGTGTTCACCAGAGGCACCATCCATGTGTAGGCGATGCCTGTGAGATGGGAAAGCGACATCAGAAACGCCGCATACGGGTCGACGCCCACGAAGCCGACGTTACAGACCCCGATGCCGATGGAGACGATGACGACGCCAACAAGATTGACGAGGATTCTGCGCAACAGAGAATACGGTTTCAGCGTCCACTGCTCACGGTCAGTGACCAGAGTCCACCAATGCATCTGTTTTATGCTTTTCATCTCACTCGCTCCTCTCGTCGATCGTCTGGCTTTCGTTGCGTTCCTCGACCTCGGCCGGGTACGGCATGGCTTCGACGGCCCCGTATCCTTCCACGCACAGCGACGCCGCGGCATTGGCGAAACGAATCATCTCGTTGAGCTCGTCCTTCTTCAGATCGCACAAATCGCAATGATGCAGGAGCGTGTAAAGGAACGCGCCCATGAAGCAGTCACCAGCACCCGTGGTGTCGATAAGGTTGGTGCGGAATCCGTTGATGCCGTGTTCCTCGCCATCCCAGGCCCAGGAAGCTCCTCTGGCGTCTTCGGTCATAATCAACAGACGCACGCCCTTGGGATTGACCAGGCGCGACACGGCTTCAAGGTCGCGGGTGCCGAAGACGACATCGAAATCTTCGACGGAACCCTTGAGGATCGATATATTGCTCATTTCCTCGTTCAACGCGTCAATCAGTTTCTGAGGGGACTTGTGGACGGTTGGACGATAGTTCATATCGATGGCTACCGGAATATTGCGCTTCTTGGCTTCGGAAAGCAGCACATGCGCAGTGCGTCCCAAGGGGGCGTCGACGAAACTCACACCAGCCACGTAAAGCATGCGGGTGTTGAGAACCTTGTCGAGATCCAATTCATCCATATTCACATTGAGCGAAGCGCTTCCGTCGACAGCGAAGCTGAAGCTGCGCTCTCCATTGAAAAGACTGACGAACACATGCGAAGTGAACAGATCAGGATCGGTCAACAGCGAACTGCAATCCACACCGTTGCTCTGCAGTTCCCTGCGCAGGAACCTTCCCATGAAATCGTCACCGACCTTGCCGACGAACGAGGTATTCGCGCCAAGTCTTGCGGCAGCCACGGCGACGTTGGATGCCGTGCCTCCAAGGTTCATCTCATAGCAACGCTGCTTGGAAAAACCACGACGGAAAATCGGGGTGTAATCGGCATTGATATCTCCAAACGATACCAAATCCTTACGCTCTTCTGAATTATTCTCCATATTCAGCCTCCTTGCCTAACTTCTTTTAATCTCTAATGGGACGATTCCGAAAGGAACCGCCAGCTATCAAGCTCATCTCCAATTTAAAGTCCGGCAAATGAAATTCCCAACAAGAAAGCTGTCCTCCTTATCGCCTTATTTAAGGGTTTACTCGACATTAAAGGAAAAACATAAGCAATTTTTTTCACGCAATGTGTGTATTTTTTCATAACTTTGAAAAACGAATAAAATCCCGAAGAAAACCCACGACAGAGCCAATGTTGGCAATATGAAAGTCTTGTAGACTTACGACAGATACAAATCAGAAAATCCTATAAAGACTCACGAGCAGGAAAACACAGCTAAGCGCAAAAGAGGGGTTGCAGGGAAACCTATTGTTGGATTTCCTTACAACCTCTCTTTTGCGCTTCACACCTTGGACCACGCCTTACCGTCAACGCCGGTAAGTCCGTCAGACATATGTTTTACATCGCCTTTTACCAAAGTGTCCCCGGGCATCCGTCCTGCGCGCGAACATGCTCCACCAAGCCACCGGCGAACCATCGTAATGCCATGCAGGCGGTACGAGCAGCCTGTAGTTGCGGTGCATCGCCCATAGCAACCCGACCAGCAGGACGGTTACCCCGGTGATTCCCGCCGGGAGCACAGCATCCTGATCGTCGTGATAATAAGTACCCCCCTTGGGGATGCTGCTTCGTTTGGCGGTGATGACCAGCCGTTGCGTGTTGATGCCGTATGGCGTGCAGGTCATCAATGTGAGCAGATCCTGCCCAGGCACCACCTTGTAAAGATGCACGTCGGTCGGATTGACGATATTGATGTCGCTGACGCGGTACCCCATCATGCGATCGAGCGTCTCGATGTAGATGATGTCGCCCTTTTTGAGCTCGTCGAGCCGAGTGAACAGTTCGGCGTCCACCAGGCCGCGGTGACCGGTGAGCACGCTGTTCGTCGATTTGCCGCCCACTGGAAGGCTCGTTCCGTAAAGATGGCCGATACCGACCTGCAGGATGGCCTTGGAGGTGCCATGGTAAAACGGCAGTTTCAACGAAATCCTCGGAATCTTTACGGTACCCATCACCCCGTTTGTCGTTTTCAGCATCGACTGATAGTCATTGTCACGCTTTGATATCGTGTCTTCATCGGGATCGTCGATGAACGGATCGATGGCCTCACCCAGCTTGTGCTGGCCCGAATCCGCAATGCGCTCGTTATATTGAACGGCGTTGCGATATTCCTTTTCGATGTGTCCACGCGGCCATTTGGACATTTCCCGAGCCGCCGCGGCCGAGGCGATGCCTTCGTTTCTGACCCTGATCATTCTGGCCGTCGGAGCCCAAAGGAACACGATCACCGTGAGCAGTATGAAAAGATCGCGCAAGGCCCTGAGAACGGCTCGATGGATAGCCGCCGAACGGTTGCGAGGATAACGCACGACGGCTTCAAAAGGCTGAAATCCAAGCGGCAGCACGGACTTATCCGTCTGCTTTGGCCCTTCGGATTTCCTCTCGTTCATTTTTGCCTCACCGGTATTAAACAGAACTATCCATTTCCCATTCCAGTCCATCATCGAGAAATCTACTTCGCTCTCACGAACCGGAAAACAGACCTTATTGCCGTTGCACCGACCGAGCGGCTGGTTGTCTGCCATTGCTTGAAACCATGCTCAAACCAGTATCCAAACCGGTTTCCGAAACCTTGTTTAAAGCGATGACAACCAACCACGCAGCCATGATGTCAGATCCTTTTGCTGTTGAGCACGCTGCGATGGTGTAACACCGTGAACACAACGGCTGCACTGCCAAACAAAAGACCCAGCATAAGTAGCAGTAGGAGACCCATGCCACCTGTCAACGGCAGGTTAGTGACCGAATCCACGTTATCGATTCTCACGTTGAAGTTTGTGGACTCTACCTGGCCTCCATCAGCCACGCTGTGGGGCTCGCTCCCCACGATGTTTTCGGTATCGACGCTGGCCAGATCCCAGATATCCGCATGGAACACGAACTTAGTATCTTTGGGGTGGCCCGACACGTTGGCGTCGGTGATCTCAACCTTGAAGCTCGGCTTGACGCTCTGCAAGACATTGGTCGGGGCGGTCTCCTCGACGAACGAATAATTGTCGGCCTTGAGACCATCGATCTTCAACGTATCGTAAGCTGCGGCACCCACGGTATCCGTGCTGGAGGTGCTAGTGTCATAGGTGTATTCACCTTCGGTGGCGGAAATCGCGGTGTCCGTTTTAAACGTCAGAGGATGGGCGTGAGCGGAATCCTCCGTATCGTCGTAGACCTTGAACGTCGCGCCTTTGGTCGGTGTCTTGGCCGAACCGTCGTTGAAAAAGTCACGGATGGTGACCGAGTAGCTGACGGCTTCGCTGGAGCTGCCGTCGGTCAGCGGCGTTTCCGTCGTGCATCCACTAATCGTGGGATCGCTGGCGCAGTCGGTGCCTGTGTTCTTGCCGGAATGCACAATCTTGGCCTGGTTGATCAACGACTTGCTGGAATCGTTGACCGTCATCTTGTAGGTGACCACGATTTGCAGTCCCGGCGTATAGTCTTCGATGCTGTTGTTCGTGAAGACGATATGGAAGTCGTCACCGCCATTGGTCCCTGCGGTTTCGTCCTTGGTCACGGTGTATTTGTCCGTGCCGACATCGTGATTGTCGATCTTGATCGCAACGCTGCTCGCGTCCAGGTCGAGGCCGGCACCGGGCATATCGACAATCTCGAAGTAATACTTGGTGTATCCGGTCCAAAGCGGCACTTCGCTCGTGATCTTATAACTCAGTTGAGCGCCGTTGACGGCAGTGCCGCCAATAAGGGACTTGTCAACAGTGACGGTATCGGTCTTGTCGTTGATCTCACCGAGCTTGACGCTGTTGAGGGTGTTATTTTCACCGATCGTGGTGCCGACCAGCATCGGAATCGAATCCGAATGGCCGGGTGTTCCGACGGACGGCATAGCCGTTACATCCTCGACCAAATACATGCCGATCAGCAGATGCGAGAACGTGACCGTAGGGTTGGGCGATGAGGAGGAGGCGGTCACAGGCGGATTGAAGTTGTAACCAGACGTACGGATTGTCGTGTCAAGCTGCTGGACGAAATCACGGAGCGTGCCGGTATACGGCGCTGTGTTCGAAGTCGCATCCGAATTATTCGTGTTGCCGCTATCGGCGAATCCCAACCAATGGATACCGACCCAGCTGATGACATTGCCGGTGTTCGGCGCAGAGCTATCCACCGCGTGGGCAGCCGTCCCAACCGCAGTATCTACAGAGCCGACACCGGTCGAGTCAAGAGAGATGCCGGTAAGCTGCGTGCCGTCCGTGGCCGCGTGGGAGTACTTTCCCACTTGCACCACAGCGTAGGAATGGCCAGGGGTCGCGTTCTTGACCGCAATCGTGCCGAATCTATTCGTTGTGGTGCTCAGATTGACGGCTGTCGTTTCCGCCGTTGCGGAGCCGACACCCGCAATCCCCAAAGCCAGCATCGTCGCAGCGGAAAGCGCCACTCCGATGACGCTACATATTCTTTTATTCAAATTCATTTTCTTCCTTCTTTAGTAGACCATGCCTGATTCAAGTCAAGGTCGGACTTCACCGTTCATTCGACCTTGGCAATAAACAAGACATGCCAATCCCTATCCTTTGATCACTGAACAAATTGTGTTGCCTCAGCCCCCTCTGCTCAACGATGAATACAACAAGTGCTTGTAATGCTTGGTCGGCACTCCTGGTGGCAGACGATTTGGAATAGGAAGAACCGGACTGTTTGCATAGACATTGATAGATAGCAATGAGGTAAGCAGACGTTAACGCCTTTCCCGAAAGGCACTATGCCCCGCTATTTGCGTGAATGCTCATGCCCTCCCCCAAGGGCACATTGACCAACCGAATATGCAAATTCCCAAGCCTTCCCCCAAAGGCCATACACCCGGAGATGCCATCCGTCTACATTGCGAATATCACCGGTATATCCGTCACCTTTTGCAGTGACGTAATTCATGGTAAACGAAAATTGGACAAAAAATAAAGCGCTAAACCTTACATTGGGCAATTTTTTCTTATTTGTATGGCGATTTTGGCGGTTTTTTGAGGAATTGTATTTCTCTATAAGCATATATCCGATTGAGGGGGTTCAAGAGCTTCTTTTTGCGACAGCTTTCGACCTTCGGAATCCTTACAAACGCTTTGTAAGAACACGTGAGTAAAGTGGTGTTGCGGTAGCCGTGGTAACTTCCACGGGTCAATTTATCTATATGGAGGATGCACACAATGGCGAAAACCGTCCTTGTCATCAATTCCGGTTCCAGCTCGATCAAATACCAGCTGGTGGATCTCGAAAACGGGTCAGCTCTCGCCAGCGGCCTCGTGGAGAAGATCGGCGAACCCATCGATGGCCATTACAAGCATGAATACAATGGTGAGAAGCACGAGCTCGAAGAGCCGATCAAAACCCACGCCGACGGTCTGAAGCGCGTCCTCGGCTTCTTCAAGGAATACGGCCCCGACCTTCAGGAATCCGGCATTGTCGCCGTCGGTCACCGCGTGGTGCAGGGTGGCTCCGTCTTCCCGCAGCCGGCACTCGTCAACGCCAAGACCATTCAGCAGGTCAAGGACCTCGCCGTGCTCGCGCCGCTGCACAACGGCCCCGAAGCCACCGGCGCCGAGGTCATGGAGCAGCTGCTGCCAGATGTGCCGCAGATCTTCGTCTTCGATTCCTCCTTCTTCTTCCAGCTTCCGAAGGAAGCCAGCACCTACGCGCTCAACAAGGAAGTCGCCGAGAAGTACAAGATCCGTCGTTACGGCGCCCACGGCACCAGCCACGAATACATCGGTGGCGTTGTACCCGGTGTCGTCGGCAAGCCCGCCGAAGGCTTGAAGCAGATCGTGCTGCACATCGGCAACGGCGCTTCCGCCTCCGCGCAGATCTCCGGCCGCCCGATCGACACCTCCATGGGCCTGACCCCGCTCGAGGGTCTGATGATGGGTGGACGCACCGGTGACATCGACCCGGCGGCCGTTTTCCACCTCATCCGCAACGCCCACATGAACGTGGACGAAATCGACGAGCTCTTCAACAAGAAGTCCGGCATGACCGGCATGACCGGTTACGGCGACATGCGCGAGGTCGATCGCCTCATCAGCGAAGGCAATGAGGACGCCATTCTCGCAATGGATGTCTACATCCACCGTATCGTCGGCTACATCGGCAACTACACCGCTCAGATGGGCGGCGTGGATGTGATCACCTTCACCGCCGGTGTCGGCGAGAACGACAACAACGTGCGTGCCCGCGTCTGCGAGCGTCTCGCACCGTTCGGCGTGAAGCTCGACAAGGCGAAGAACGATGCCCGTTCCAAGGAACCGCGCATCATCTCCACCCCTGACAGCTCCGTGATCATCGCCGTCATCCCCACCAACGAGGAACTGGCGATCGCCCACAAGGCCGACAAGATCGCCACCGAGGGCAAGGATTCCTACGGCAACGTCTTCGAGAAGTGAGTTGAAATGACTCTTTGCTGTTCCGTTAGATTCTGAAATTCTGCGAAACAGCAGAGGCCGGAACCGATTGAATGTTCGGTTCCGGCCTTTTATATTTGTTTACGAAGGCTGGTGCAATCAATCCGTCTACCGTGACGGCGACGTCATTCCAGCCTTACTTAATCCTTATCGGCGGATGATGCTTTTAGCTTTCGAGCATCTTACGCCACATACCGGGAAAATCGGGAATGGTCTTGCGGGTGGTGGCGATGTTGCGGATGCCGGTATTGGGCACAGCCAGGCCGATCATCGCGGCGAACGTAGCCATGCGGTGGTCGGCGTAGGTTTCCATGATTTCACCGTGCAACTGATGATGCGGCATCGGTGTGATGGCCAGACCATCAGGCAATTCCTCGGCTTTGGCTCCGATTCTGGTGATTTCCGTCACGAGTGCCGCCAAACGGTTCGTCTCATGGCCACGAAGATGGCCGATGCCGACAAGCTCGCTGGGACCGTCGGCCAACGTCGCCAATGCGGCGATGCTCGGGGCTATCTCCCCCGCCGCCGACATGTCGAAAGCCTTGCCCAGCCCACGAATCGGGCCATCCATCAAAACCGTCAATGTTCCGTTTCTGGGTACCGAAACCGACTTTTCCTGGTTGCGCGCATCGGCCATAACGTCATCGAACGGCCTACCGTCCAAAGTGACATTTGCACCCATTTTCTGCAGAATATCGGGAAGCAAACCACCCGGCTGGGTGGTTGAAGTCGGCCAGTTCGGCACACTGACCGTTCCTCCGGCAATCATCGCAGCACCAAGGAACGGGGCGGCGTTCGACAGATCCGGTTCCACCACCACCCCGTCCGGCAACTGCAACGAACGGTGAGGCTCAAGCCAGTGGCCGATTTCAGGCATTTCAGCCTGCCCGCCTGCGCCGTTGACATCGGCCATGGTCATGCGAATATGAGGCATGCTGGGAAGTTTGCTGCCGGTATGCTTCAAATCCAATCCCTGCGGCAAACGAGAGCCGACAAGCAGCAGACTGGAAATGAACTGCGAGGACGAAGACGAATCAATCCGAACCTCTGCCGGCTCGGAAACCACGGATCCATCTGAATAATCGGATCCTGGCGAATCCTTGTCGTTTTCGGGTTCCTGCACCTTCGCAGGCGTAATGGTAAACGGAAGGAAACCGAGCTTCCCTTCATATTCGACATGCGCCCCCAACTGCTCAAGACCCTCGAGCAGCGGATGCATCGGACGCGCATAGGCCTGCTCGTCTCCGTCGAAACGCACCGGACCGTCGGCAAACAGCGCCAGACCAGGCACAAAACGCATCACGGTGCCTGCAAGCCCGCAGAAGACGGTGACGTTGCCTGTAAATCGGCCATTCGAAGGAGGTGTCACCGTCACGCGTGTTTCTTCATTTTCGTCGAATTCAACGCCGACCCCAAGCGTCCGCAAAGCACCCGCCATCAGTTCGGTGTCGCGCGAGCGCAACATGCCTGCAATCGTGACCGGCCTGCTGCCCAATGCTGCAAGAATCAGGTAGCGGTTGGAAAGAGACTTGCTCCCGGGAATGACGACGGTGGCATTCAACGACCGTTCGGCCAGGGGTGCAGGCCACGGATCTGGAAAATCAAAGGCTTCAACGCTTGTCATAGTGAAGATTCTAGAGGAACTCCCCTACACACCAACCACACCGGCCGCCCCAACAGCGCCAACCGACACCAACTATGCCAGCAGCAATGTTGACGCCAAACGCATCATTTCTGAGATTCACCGTGCTCAAATTTCCAGAGGGCCAGCATCGCGCCGGAGTTCGTGCGCAGATCATTGAAGTGCTTTTTGTAAGCGTCGAATATCCTGTCGCGCTTGCCTTCCTGGTCGTAGATCAGCTGATGGTTCAACTTATCGTATTCATCCTTGTGCTTGTCCCTTGCCTCATCAGGAGATCCCAAAGTCTTCATTTTGGCTATGATCGCTAGATTGGCATTGAAGTTGGCATTCAAATCGACAACCAGCTTCTGCATGTATTTGTCGTCTTTATTATTATCTTTAAGCGGTTGCAACGTAGTTTTGCAAGTAGCGACGCCATTGGTATAAGCCGAATATGCCGGGTCATAATTGTCGGGCAGAGGGATTTTGACACATACGACACTGGCATCGGAAACCGCAAGCAGCGTCTTCGAATATTGCTGGATCTGCGCCTTGTCTTTCTTATAGGCCTTCAGATAATTGTTGATCCACTTGTTGTTTTGTTCATGGTAGGCAGGGAGCAGATTGACGAACTGCTGATTGGCCTGGTCGGCCACGTTGATGGCATTGTTGATGTCGTCGATATCTTCGCTTTCCAGATTTCCGAAGCCACTGTAATTGCAGTCCATGGCCATGCCGACCATGACATACCATCCTTTGACTACACCGTGCAGAGCGTCGCCGACTTTCTTCTGGTCTGCTTTGCTGGCGGATCGTCCATACGAAGAAACGAATGCCTCCACTGCATTATCGGCCTCATCCTGCGCCTCGTTGACCGCCTCCGCCGTCTGATAGGAACGCTCGAAGGCCCAGTCCACATGCAGGTCGTCGCATTCCTTGCACAGGTTGTCGCCGTAATTCGAGGTATAATCCATTACCTTCTCTGAAATATCGATGGTTTTGTTGAGCTTCTGGACCTGCTTCAAAGTCGCCTTGTCGTATTCCTTGTCGGTGCCGATGGCGGCAATCTTGTTGACGGCCTGCTCGCTGGTGTCCAACACAGCACTGAGCGACCCAACGAACGTTTTCACCGCCGAGTCGTTGGAAGCGGACAACGGTTTCATCTTGGCCCTGCACGTGGCCATCTGGGTTCGGTAATGGTCGATATTCGATTGCTCGTCCTCCACGTAATCCCAGAACGTACAGGCCTTGTTGACTGCTGAAATGGTCTTCGCATTGTCGATATAGCCGTTCACGACCGCTTTTTCGGCATCCGTAATCTTGGCATAGCGGTCAAGTTGAATCTTGACCTCGGGACTTTTCATGGAATCAAAGGCAGCGAACTTCGCATTGTCCGTGTCGGTTTTGGCGACGAGCGACTTGAGCTTGTTGATATCCTCGTCGCTTATCGCATCTTTCTGGCTTAAGGTCTGCAGATTGTCGGTGATCTGAACATGATCATCTTCGATGGCTTCTTTGGTCTTGTCGAAAAGCGAAAGCTTCGCATCGCCGCCATAACCTCGGTGGCTGAAGGTTTGGGCTATGAGACTGAGCTTGTTGGCAAGCGGCGGGTTTCGCTTGGCGACATTGCCGAGCGCGAATGCAATGACGACGACAATCACCAGAAGCACGCCGAGAACCCGGGCGAAACCGTGTCCGCTTTTCGAGTCGCTATTTCCGCTGGCTGAGTGGCTGCGCTGTGATTCCGCCTTGACGATGTAATCCTGACCCGAGAAGGGTTGTGCAGCCGAATCGGCACTGACTCCACCGGCCTTCATCTGTTGGGTGTGCTGCCAAGGATTGGCGGTTCTGCTGGAAGACGGGACGCCTGTGTTGACGTCCTGCCATGGTTCGGCATCAGCGCCCTGATCGATGTAATCGTTGTGATCAAATGGGATTTGTTCCGCTTGATCAAACGGTTTCTGAGCATCGTTTTTTGCCATATCCAAGCCTTCCCAGCTTTCGGCAGCCTGCCGTCTCTTCTCGTAAATTATCATAAAAGCAAATCTCTACAACCAAACATAATATACCCAGCGAATCCAACATCACAACGACAATAAACGTAGCCGAAACACATAATCCCCGCCTACGAACGCATATTGTTCGCAAACGGGGACAAAGAAGAACCAGTGCATGCTACAGAGACACTAGTTCAAAACCGATATAGACTAGTCCAGGTTGGCACCGGTAAAGGCAAGCGGCAAAACCTCGTCCAGCGTATTCTCGATGTAGTCATCTGCGCTCTTCGCCATGATGATGTCGAACGTTTTCAAATCACAGAATTCCGCCATCACCTGCCTGCATACGCCGCAAGGCGAGCAATAGGTGCGCTCCGTGGCTTCCACCCCTTCCGGATTGCCGACGATCGCGATGGCGGTAAACTTTTTCTCGCCCTCGGAAATCGCCTTGAAGAACGCCGTTCGTTCCGCGCAATTCGTGGCGGCCAGGCCGGCGTTCTCAATGTTGCATCCCTGGTAGATCTTCCCGTCCGCGCAAAGCAACGCGGCACCCACCCTGAAATGCGAATACGGGGTGTAGGCGCGCTGCTGGACGTCAAACGCCTTTTCGATCAATTGCTTCTTGTCTATTTTCTGGTCTGCCATTGCTCATCCTTTGATTGCGACTATCGTACGCGAAACCGGCTATCAACGTTGATTGAAACCGTTCAGCACGATGATTTCCGTTTAATTATGAAACGGAACGACGACATGACCAGGAAGCCGGCAATCGCGGGCCGAATATGTTTTCATATTTGAACCGGCCCACGAAACGAGATGCCGGACGCCATCCAACCTTGCCTAATGGTCAAAGTCGGATAACGGCCGGCATCCGAAATTCATTGCAGACGGACAACGTTCGTCTGCAAGCCGACGTTTACGCAAGACGACTTGAAGAGACGAAAACCATCCCTTTGGGTTAGAGCAGAGAACCTCTCTTGGCCCTCGCACCATCGTTCACAACGGTTTGGAGGTTTTTCAAACTCCTGGTCGGGTCAGTTTTCGAAACGTCTTTCGTCACCGCTTGCTGGAAGGTCGCGGCATCATCCGTGGGAGTCGGGATGTTGTTGAACTGGTCGACCAATGCGTTGAGCTGGTCGATCTGGCTGTTCGACTTCATCGCGTTCGGGTCACCCATGGCCTCCATCTGCTTCAAAATGGCGTTCTTCTTATTCAGATAATCCTGCAGGCTCTGCACGAAATTAGCGACCGGCTTGTTGGAAATCTTGCCCTCCGACTGGATCTTGGCCGAGCACTGGGAGAAGAACGTGTCGTACTGATGGTAGAAATCGTTGCCCACCGTGCTACCACCCGTCGGGTTGGTGCAGGACTGCTTGATGTCCGAAAGGCTCTTCATCCCCTTGAACAGGTCATCCATATACGAGTTGAACCCTGCGGCTTTGGGAGCATAGACATCATACGCGCTCTTGACCTTCTCGTCTTTCATAACCTTCAGGTTCTTGAAATCGGTATTGGCCTGTTCGAATTTCTTCTTGTCGGCATTGAACTGGGTGGTGCCCGAGTCCTTCATCCCATCCGTACTGGCTTCAAGGGAATTGGTGACGAAATCGGTGGTCATCGCAGTCAGGTTATGATCCATGATGGCAAGCTCGTCCTGGGCTGCCTTGTAATCCTTCTCCTTCGGGCCACCGATAACCCCGGCGACGTCCAAACCGAGGACAACAGCTACGACGAGAACGATAACGACGACTGCGGTGACAATGGCGATAACCGCTTTATTGCTTTTCTTGGGCACGGCACCAGGAGCACCGTTCACACCGTTCGGCATGGCCATGCCGTTCACTGCTCCAGGGGCACCAGGGTTCTGAGCTCCCTGCTGCCAATTCTGCGGCGTTTGGGAAGGAGCCGGGAAGGCGCTATTTGAAAAAGGCGCATTACCATTGTTGGGCGTTTGCTGAGCCGGATACTGACCGGCAGCCGGCTGGGCCGTATATTGCCCGGCTTGCGGCTGGCCCTGCATGGGAGCGTTCTGAGCGTACGGGCCCGACTGCGGATACTGTTGCATGGGCTGGTTCGGGTTCGTCGCTCCGGGCTGCCCGGTATAGGAACCGGCCCCCTGCTGGGCGAAGTTGGCGTTCTGACCGTTGCTCGGCTGCGGCGGCTGCATAGGCTGACCGTTCGGCGTCGGAGCAGCGCCTACAGCGGGATTGACATTGGAAGTTGAGGCCGCTGCGTCTGAAACAGGATTTTCTGCACCCGCGGCAGCCCCGTTGGAAACGGGATTCATTCCGGAACCTTGCGGAGTCTGCTGATTCATCCCATCATTGGAAGTCGAACGTTCCGAATCTTGTTGCGACCTTACTTCGTCGTCGTTCATATTGTCATCATTAGCCATATTTTTTCTTCTTTTCGATTGTAGACAGCTGGCATGCCTTAGCCTCATAAACGGCGGCAATAGCACCTCCACATCTTACACAACATCGTTATCAAAGATGACAAATTTCTTAATTTTTATAATATCTCCCAAAATCCGTCTATCGATGCACCTTAAGCAAACAGCAACCGTTTTCCGCTAACAAACGTCATTGCCAAACATATTTCGTCGATTTCTGCGATAAACCGTCAACCACACCAAGCAAGACACAGCACAAACCGCGTTTCAGAGACCAGCAGGCACCAACGTCAGATGGCGAATGTTGCCGGTACTTTCGATGCTGACTTTGCCAAGGGTACGGGCGATCTCGTCTACAGATTCGGCCGGGGCATCAAGCAGGGCCCGAGTGAGCAGACCTCGGTAATGCTTGGCCATGTGGGAGATGGTTTTGTTTTGGGAATCGGCGATACGGACGTCCCACCACTCGCCGTTATCATTGAACGAAGCCGGCTTGGTGACACGGTAAAGCTCGGAACGCAAATCGACCGTGACGTCAGCGTTGCGTGCGAAGCTGGGTGCCGACGATTCTTGGGCTTTCGTACCGTCAGCTCTATTGTCATTCTTTGCTTGGCTGGAAATCTCCGAGTCTTCGGCAAAGCCACTATCTGGGCTCCAGCCTGCAAATTGCTTACGCCAGAACGACTTCAGCGGGCCGATGGCGGGAAGCGAGACGTTCATCGAAAGGCGATAGACAGGTATCAAATCCTCGCCTTTGGTCACACCGAACAAACCAGAGAAAATCAACACGTCATCATCTTTGTGCAATTGCGCCGCTTCGTATAGCACACCCGTATAGACCTCATGTGCCGGCGCACAAGGCGCGGAAAGAATATCACGCTGTGCAACGATCTCTTGCGTGCCTTTTGCTCCCACTTTCAGGATTTTCGCCGCATCCTCACGTTTCGACACCTCAATCAGTGCAGACAAAACCGTTTTTCTGGCGTCGTTGAGTTCCGGAAATGAGAGTCCATCCAAATCAAACGTCGGCCCTTTGCTCGGCGCGGACTTGCCTTCGGACGGCGGCAAAAGAAGATGCATACGTTCAGTCTAACCGAGCTCCAAAACCGACATAGCCAGGCTCTGCGTTCAGAAAAAACACGGCGTTAGAAACATCACAAAACCCTTGTGCGGCAAAGGCCGCATTGTTATCTTCTTTTTACACACTTACGACAGAAGGAGTTTCATTGACTGCCAATCTCAATACCGCTTCCGGCCAGCCCTGGGCCGACAACACCCATTCCCAGACCGCCGGCGTTCGCGGCCCGGTGCTGCTGCAGGACTACCAACTGGTCGAGAAGCTCGCGCACTTCAACCGCGAGCGCATCCCGGAGCGCGTGGTACACGCCAAGGGCGCCGGTGCCTACGGCACCTTCAAGCTCACAAAGGACATGAGCGAATACACCAAAGCCGACGTGTTCACAGGCGTCGGCAAGGAGACCCCGATCTTCCTGCGCTTCTCCCAGGTGGCCGGCGAGCTCGGCTACCCCGACACTCTGCGTGACGTGCGAGGCTTCGCCCTGCGCTTCTACACCCAAGAGGGCAACTACGACATTGTGGGCAACAACACGCCGACCTTCTTCATTCAGGACCCGCTGAAGTTCCCCGATTTCATCCACTCCCAGAAGCGCGACCCGCGCACCCACCTGCGCAACGCGACCCGCCAGTGGGACTTCTGGGCGCACTCCCCCGAGACCGTGCACCAGGTCACCTACCTCATGGGCGACCGCGGCAACCCGGCCAGCTACCGCACCATGAACGGCTACGGCAGCCACACCTTCAAGTGGGTCACCGCCGACGGCACCGCTTTCTGGGTCAAGTACCACTTCATGAGCGAGCAGGGCGTGGTCAACATGAGCGAGGAGACCGCCGCCAAGGCCGCCAGCGAGGACACCGACTACCTGCTGCACGAGCTGTTCGACGCCATCGAGTCCAAGAACTACCCGTCCTGGAAGGTGTGCGTGCAGATCCTGCCCTACGAGGAGGGTCTCAACTACAAGCACGACATCTTCGACATCACCAAGGTCGTCTCCCACAAGGACTACCCGTTGATCGAGATCGGCGAGTTCACCCTGAACCGCAATCCCGACAACTACTTCGAGGACGTCGAGGAATCCGCGTTCGCTCCGGCCAACTTCGTGCCGGGCATCGAGCCCTCCCCCGACAAGATGCTGCAGGGCCGTCTGTTCGCCTACAAGGATGCCGCGCGCTACCGCCTCGGCGCCAACTATGAGCAGCTCAAGGTCAACCGCCCCATCAATGAAGTGCACAACTACGAGCGCGACGGCTTCATGTCCAACAACGCGCAGGACGGCTCCGTCGACTACGAGCCGAACAGCTTCGACGGCCCGAGAGAGGACACCTCCGCCCGCATCCACGGCGATCAGCTCGAGGGCAAGACCGGCAACTATGCCGCCTACGAACCCGACAACTTCTCCGCCGCCGGCGCGCTCTACAACGTGCTGAGCGAGGAAGAGAAGCAGCGCTTGGTCACCTCCATCGCCTCCAATCTGAGCCAGGTTGAGGGCGAGCACGCCGAGGAAATCAAGGTTCTCGAGACCAAGCAGTTCTATCAGGCCGATCCCGACTACGGCACCCGCGTCGCCGAGGCGCTCGGGCTGAATCTCGACGACATCAAGTGAACATCAATATCAACTAGTCAACAGAAAATGCTCCTGAAAGGGAACTTTCTTCTCACCTAATGTGAGACAGGAAGTTCCCTTTTTATATTTTTTATTTTTCATCCCGCTTTGTTGTGCAATGTCGCTGCATCATCGGCAATTTCGTAGCTTTGTATTCAAATGTGTCTTTATTGAAAAACGATATGTCTTTTATCGAAAAACAATATGAAAAGATTATGATATGAAGTCAGGAAGAAATCAGCCAGCGAAGGAGACCATATGGGATCCCAACAACCCAAAGAAACCCCGAACGCCCGGGTTTTGCCGCAAAAATCAGGAAACCGGAAAAGCGGGCACAGTGTGCACATGTCGCACCACACACTTGCCATCCTGCTCGAAATCACCGACGCCTGCGTGGTCGCCGCGTGTCTGGCGCTGACAATCTTCGTGATTCCAGCCGCGGAAAAGGTCGATGAGCTCAAGCAGGGCTCGGACGTTCTCACCGCCATCGGGATGCTGCCTTTGGCCGTGGTAGCCGTGTGCGCGTGGAAACTGTTCTCGGCGATCGGACATGAGGAGACCTTCACATCCGCCAACGTCCGCCGGATATGGATGATCGCCATGGCCTTCACCATCTCCGCGACGGTGTGGCTGGTCGAGCTCATCGCCTCCCTCGTCGCCGTCTCCAACAGCCGTCGGCTCGTCATTCTCGGGCTGGGCATGGCGTTTCTCTTCTGCCTGGTGCTCGCGGTGGTGTCCGCCGCCCTTGCCTCGCTGACCGCCACCGCGACGGAACTGAAAAACGAAAACGACCTGGTGATCTGACATGGGACATATCACGGTAACCTTGGACGACATCCTCGCCGACCGACGCATGACACTTACCGAACTCTCCCAACGCGTAGGAGTGACGGTGGCGAACCTTTCCATTCTCAAAACCGGAAAGGCGCGGGCGGTGCGATTCACGACACTCGCCGCCATCTGCCACGAACTGGACTGTCAGCCCGCCGACCTTTTGCATTATGAAGCGGAGGAATAGCCCGACTCTTCCGCATCTTTCATTACCAAGCAGCGATTAAACAACAACCGTAACCACACGATTTCAAAAGGAAGCCAGTCATGGATAAGGACAACTATACCCAAAATCAGCCTGAATCGGCCAAAAACAAAGATAAAGAGACGAAGGCGGCGGCTGCATCATCAATGTCGACATCATCTCCCACACAGCCTGAAGCCTCGAGGAAAGAGGCAACATCAACTTCGTCGGCAACGCAAGAGGCCACGAGGGCAACAGCAAATAGCTCAAAAACGGCAGACGCACCACTCTCCACAAACGCCAATACCGTCAATTCAGCGAATACAGCAAATACGACCAATACCATAAACCCAGCAAAGAAAACACCCAACAACACGAATTCCGCAAGCCAATCGGCTACAGGCCCCAACGCGAACCCCTATTTTACGAACTCCATCCCGCTATCGGCAGCAGCCCAAGCCGCGAACATAGCCAACACCACAGCAACAGGAACCGGCAAAACGGTCACCAAGGTTCCGCTTGCCCCGCTGACGAAAGCCGACAAAATCTCGCTGCTCTGCGCATTGGGGCTTTCACTGCTTTGGTGTGTATGCGTCTCGCCCGTACTGTTTTCGGGATATTTCGCGTTAACCGGCGGCGCGGCGCTAAGCGTCTGCCTGCTCGCCTTCTTCGGCTGTGCCTGGTGGTTGAGGCGAAGGCATGAAACGCAAGCGGTGAAAAAGGCAAGCACGCTCAAGGGTGCGAAACGGCTGAACCTGCAAATGCCGAAATCCTCATACGCTCTGCTGTTCTGCACAATTGCGCTCATGCTTGTTCCCGCATTCTCCCAAGCCGCTTGGATCAGGCTCATCAACGCCTGCGCGCTGGCCATCGCGCTGCCGCTCACTTTCCTGCTGTTAAGCGGCGCGAACGATAGCGAATTGTTCCGCCTTAGTGGAATCTTGCACGGCATCGGCACCTTCTTCGTCGAGCAGTTCCGTCACTGGTCGGTTTTGGGTCGGGTCGCTTCATCGTGGATGCACGGACGCGGTCGGGCAGTCGGCAGTATCGCGGTCGGCGCGATGTGCGCGGTCGCGGTACTGTTCATTGTGATTCCCGCACTTTCCTCAGCTGACGAAAACTTCGAATGGCTCGTCAACCATCTTTTAGCAAACTTCTTCCATATCGATCTCGGCCCTCGCGCTTTCGACATCGTTCGTTTCATCATGGTTATCCCGATCACCTTCTCACTGCTCTTCGCTTTGCGCCACCCACGCCAAAAGACCGTTACCAGCGAGAGCACGATCCAGCACTCCGCCTCCACCGGGATGCTCAACACGATGCTCGCCATGCTCGACGTGGTGTATCTGGTGTTCGTGGCCATCCAATCCTCCTACCTCTTCGGCGGGGTCGACACGCTCGAACGCTTCGGCGGCTACGCTGCCTACGCCCGTGCGGGATTCTTCCAGCTCGTCGGCGTCACGGCCATCAATCTTGTTATCGTGATGGCCTGCGCCTATTTTCGCAAAAACCAGAAACGCGTGATATCACTCCTTACGTTGGAACTCGTACTTATCGCTTCGACGGCGGTGATGCTGGTTTCCGCGGCCTGGCGCATGAACCTGTACGTGCGCAAATACGGCCTCACGCGCCTGCGCATCCTCACCTACTGGGGCATGGTGGCAATTGCATTTCTGCTTGTGGTAACCGTAGTGAAGCTGCTGCGACCGCGTTTTGAATGGTTCCGTGTCGCGTTTTTCGGCACCCTCGCCCTTTGGCTTGTTTTCGCCTTCGTCCAGCCCGACGCCATCATCGCCAACGTCGATGTGGACGGCTACCTCAACGGAAGCATCGAAGAGGTCGACACAGGTTATCTGGCAGGACTCCCCTCGTCCGCCATCGGTCCGCTCAACCGTCTGAAGCAGCAAGCCCCGAACAAAGCGACGAGAGATGCCGCTGGAATCGCGCTTGACGAAGTCCATGAAAACGCGAACGGAGCAGCATGGTCAATGTGGGGGATCTAGTTTCGGCAAGTTTCGCTATAACCCTCGATACCGGTCAAATAATAATCACTGGTATCAAAAAGTGGAGTGCGACCCGCATATCAATGCAGATCGCACTCCACAAATCAGCCTGATTTACTTGCCTTGCTTAGCTGCCAGGCAAGTAAGAAAATCAGACGACCGAAGTAAGAAACTTACTTCTTGTCCGAGCCGGACGACGGAGGCGTAAGCCCCTGCGACATGGCCTGCGGAATATAACCGGTTACCTGCCCGTTCTGAATGGAGAACACATACCAGTCATCTTCATTCCCCCAATCCGTCGGAATGACATAATGACCGACCTGCTGATCGCCACGGTACAGATCCACCTGAGCACCGGAAGTACTTAACTTATCGCCGGTGTAGTGATTGGTACGGCTGTAGTTGTGCACATAATAGCTATATGTACCGTTGGCATCCACGTCGAACGTGACCGTCTCGGGACCATAGCTTGTCACGTCGTCACGATCCAGCCACGCGACACGCCTACTGCTGTTGTCATAGGCGTTCTTGTTGCGGTAATAGACGTGATAGTGGGCATTCGGCGTGTTGCCGATGAGGTGGGAATCCTCATCCGCAGGCTTTTCGCCCCACGTGAGCACCGCGCGATACTCGCCGATCGAGGACGTCGGTGTGGACAGCGAGCTGACGACGTTCAAATCGAGATTCGAAGTCATGTTGATATGCGTTGTCCAATCGATGTAACCGGGATGGGTGACTTTCACATCGTACTCGCCCGCAGGCAGTCCCATGGCGAACTCTCCGCGATCGTTTGAGGTTGTGGTCTTTGAAATACCGTTGCCGGTGACGACGACGGTGGCATCGGGAATCGCGTTCCCGTTCGTCGCATCGCTGACCTTGCCTGTCAGATCGTAGGTTTCGTTGCTCGTGTCGGAGTTGCCGCCGGTCCCACTATCGGCCGGGCAGTTATGATCCACGTTGAGCTCGCTATCGATGACCGTCGTTTCGACGTCACCGGAAGCCAAGGTCTTATCGAAGAGGGTCTTGTCGATGACGGGAACGGTGAACTTCGCCTTGACCTCGCCGTTGCCTATCACCTTCACGATGAACTTCCACTTGACGGCGACATGCCCGGCAGAACTGGCATTGCCATCATAGTTGGCATTGGCCGTGGCCTTTATTCCCGCATTGATCTCAGGGCCGACCACGTCATAGATCTTCAGCGCGGCATGCACGGTCGGGCCAGCTTCGGCGTCGACGCTGCCGGACGACGAGGTCTCGTATCCGTTAGGGCCGCATGGGGTGTTCTTGCTTGCCGAATCATGGTTCTCGTCAATCATCTTCCAGTTGCCGTCGGAGAATTCCGCACCCTTTTCGAACGAACGTTCCTGGGCGTACGAATACTCGACCTTCGCCGAACCGTTGACCTTCGCCGCGAAACCGAGCGAGGCTTCCGGCACGATCACGACCGGCACAGGGCCGACCGAGAAGCTGATCGTGGAAAGGTGCAGATGAGCGACATCGTCATTGCTATAGCTAGCTGAAGCCTTGCCGAATGCCGACAGGGAGGCATTGGTCTTCTGATCACCGGTGATGGAGGTTCTGAACTTCTTGAGTTCCACCTTCGGCGCCCAATCAAAGGCCACGTCGACATCGAGCGTGAAATGCACGCCGAGCGTAACGGCTTCCTTGGCGGAAAGGGCGATGCCACTGCTGGCCTGGGCCGCTTTCTTCGCCTTGCTGTCACCGTGATGCTGCTTGGCGTAATCCGTCGGCTTTTTGGCATCCGGATCGTCGTTGTTGCTCACGTTCGGACCCGGGAAGCTCATATTGAACGACGCTTCCATACCGGCGCTCGCATCGGCGTCAAACCGTGGGGCAGGTTTTTGTGGCGAGGCGGATCTACTCAGCTGGCCGGCAGACACCATGTCGACCCGTTGCTTGTCACCAGGCTTGACCACTATGTCAGAATTGGAGTTCGGCGTTTCCGTCGCTGTGGCGTCGGGGCCCATAGCGGTCTGATTATGATCGATATGCACCTGTTCGAAGACATCCGTCATCGCGGCCGACGTGGTGAAGACGATCCAACCGTGGTCGCTGCGCTCGACAGTCAGGACGCGCCTGATGAAGCCTTCGGGAACATTGGTGCCGACGCCGGAAACAATGACCTTGCCGACATCGAAACTCGGCTTGTTGGCAAAGACGATGTTGTCGCTGTTGACCTTCAGGATCGTGTTGATGCCGTCATCGGGATTGATCACCACCGTATCGGGAGTGACCAATGTCTTTTGGGCATCCGGCAGAACGACGCGGACACCGACCTTGGATTCGGCCTGTCCTTGGTCGCGTGCGATGCCGACGGCCTTGTAGGTCACTTGCTGGCTGCGAGGCGAGGCGACGCGCATCGTCCATTGAGCACCAGTGGCCGTGTATTGCACATCGGCAGTTCCGATCTTGACCGAGTTGCCATACACTTCGACGCGGTCTATGGCCGAATCTGACTTGACGGTGCCCTTCAGGGTGACCATGCCGGTCTTCGCCAGATCCACCTTGGCTCCCTCGCCGGGAGACGTGATGGCCAGATTGACCGCACTCTTGGCTGAGCTGGGCACGCCGAGAACGTCGCCCAAAGGCAGGACGCCGACGTTCACCGCATCACCACGCACGCTCACCGGAGCTTGGGTAGCCGAAGATTCAACCACTTCGACCTGAGGCACTGCACCCCTTTGCCCATCGACAACGACGCCGTGAGCGCGGCCGTTAAGACTTTCACCCACATCGACGAAGGTACGGGCGGTGTTCGCCGTCTGCTTGCCGGCGCTGACCAAAGCCAGCGACATTGCGCGGTCCTTGTTGCCGGGAACATTGACTTTGTTCTGAGCACCCGGAGAAGCCGTGCTCTTGGACCAGTTTGCGCCGGAAACCGGCACATAGCTGCCCTCGACGTTGGCATGATCGCGATTGGCGGCGGAGCCGGAGACCCAACCGCGCAGCGAAAGTCCGACGGTGCCTGGAGTCGTCGACGAGATACGAATCTCGCCCTTTTCGACATCCGGCACGACAAGCGTGGAGACTGCCGTATGACCTTGCGGTAACGCAACCTGTTGGCCGGCAAGCGTGACGGTTCCAGCCTGCTGCAACGTGATATCCGCGGTGACATATACAGCACGCACGTCAATGCTGGGCACGCCGCCCAAACCGGTGACGGCAACCGTCTGCTCGGCACCCAACGCGGCCGTGGCACGAGTCTTGACGGCAGAAAGCGCCTTGGTGAGACCTGGGGTATTGTCGGAATTCTTGAACGAAGCCAGAACCTCGACGCGAATATTGGCATTGGCCGAAGCCGCGATAGCAGCCTTGCCACCGGAAAGCGGCGCAAGAACCGTAGTCGAGGCATCCTGGCCAGCGGAAGCGACGAGCGCCGTCGTGCCGGAAACGCTTATCGTCGTGTCCTGAGCCGGCGCGAACACGCTTAGACGCAGAAGCGCCGAATCGTATCCGTTCATGCCCGGCAACGCGACACCATCATCGCTGTTCGTTGGCACAGAACCCACGCCGATCGAAGACTCTACAGCAGGGACGTACTTCTTCGACGAGTATTCGGCCTTGTTGACAGGAGTCAACCCTGATGCGTTGGCACTGGTAGCCCCCGTCACGCCCATTGTCAGCGCAAGGGCGGAAGCAACACTTAGCGCGACCGCTTTCTTAAGTCTGGAAGACGAATGCAAAATGCCTTTCATCGTGCCACCTTCTTCCTCGCATAAACCAGAACCGCACCGACGGCGAGGGCTCCGAAGGCCATCGCAACGACCGGCAAAACCTCGGAACCGGTTTGGGCGATCGGGTCTTTCTTGGCGACCTGGTTGGCTGCTGTATTCTTGCCGGCGTTGGCATTATTACCGGTTGCCGTGTTCTTGCCGGGCTTCGCCATCATCGCGACATTAACGGTCTGAGGCTTTTCAGTCACACCGATGCGACCGGAGAACTCATAGAGAACGGCACCGCTGCCATCGACAAAAGTGAATGCAAACAATGCATTCGTCGGCTTATTCGCAGACAACACGAATGAGGCCTTGCCTTCTTGCGCCGGCGCAATGGCCGTAAGACCACTGGGCGACGGCTTGAATTGCAAATCCGTCTTGCTGCCATTGTTGTTCATAGTGCCTTTGTAAGTCACCGAGGACGCTGATGGAGTTTCAACATCCACCCATACATTCTGGGTTCCAGCTGGCACCGATATCTGCGAAAGATCGTTCGCAAAAGCGGGTTGCGGGCAAACTATAGCCGCCAACAACGCAATACATAGCGTTGCCAACGTACAGATGGCCCCTCTTTTTCTAGTCATATCTTCCTCTTACTATAGATAAATCAACTTCGAATATTTTCTATTCGAATAAAGATTATCAAAGTGTGAGGATTTTCATAAATTATTACTCGCCACATGCGATTTATCTCAGTATTTTCGCCATAAATAAGTTCGACTGTTGGAACATTTCTTGCAAGGAAAAACAAGATACCAAAAAAGTTCTACCCACCAAGCCAGTATCAGCATGAATGGCACTTTCAGCACTATGGACAAGAAAACCTATCGCACATAGGCCCACATACTTACATAAATCAAAACGCGGCTTTTAGTTTTTGACTATTCGTTCAAAAACTGGTATAGTGCCAAATATGGCAAGACCAAGAAGTTTTGATGAGCATCAAGTGCTCGAACGGTGTCGCAAGGTTTTCTGCACACGCGGCTACGATGCCACCTCGATCGATGACCTCGTGAGCGCGACCGGGCTCAAACGTGGAAGCCTCTACCAGGCTTTCGGCAGCAAGCGCGGGGTGTTCCTGAAAGTGCTGCAGGGTGCGTTGGACGCTACGACCGAGAACAAAGCAACAAATAAAGCTGAATCCGGCGAAGGCGACAGCATCCCCGCCGAAGCCCCTTCCCCATCGATTCAATCCGAAGCTGGCGGAAAGACGATTCGGTCCGAACCGCAATTCCTTGCCAATAGCCTTTTCTCAGTTGACGTTCTGACACTTGTCACCATCGCCTGTCTGGAACTTGCACCCCATGACGCGAAGGTTCGCGACATCATCGTCAGATGGCGCTCCCTGATTCCACGGGAACAAGCGGATCTGCTGCCACAAACTCTTGGAGACAATCTGCTGAATCGAGCTGGTATCGGCGCCAGCTCAACGAAGGCCTAAACCCGCTCAATCCGTATATTCAAATCAATCAAACTTTTTAGAACCACCATTAAGAAAAGGAAGCATCACTATGTCCGAAATGCAAAACAATCAGGAAAAAACAAGCCACAATGACTCCGGGACCACGGGCAGCAACACCGTAACCATCGAAGGAAAGACCCTGAAAGTCGTGCCGAATGGTCTCAACAAACTCTGGTCACTCAAAGGCAATCTTGAGATTCCGCTCGCTCATGTAGCGGGCGCGACGCTCGACCCCGGGTTCAACATGTCCGGACGCCGGGCATTGCGCGATCCCGGCTTATCGATTCCGGGCAAAAACGCCGGCACGTTCAAGTTCCCCGACGGCGATGTCGAATTCTGGAACATCGCGCAACCCGAACAACCGCTCGTCATCCAGCTTCGTAATGAAAAGTTCAATCGCCTGGTGCTGGGCGTTGCTGACCCACGTCAGGTTGCAGATGTCATCAACGCTGCCATTGAGTAAAAGACCAAACCGAAAAATTCAATCGGCGAATACGACATCTCCGACTGGCAGGCATCGCCGCTGCTCGAATTCGACGAACGAGACAAGTCGTGGCACATGCCGCAAGGTTACCCACGCATCCCGCTGACCTTCTCTATTGTGGCACGAAAAGCCTGAGCTTCGCAAAGATGCCCACAAGTTCTATCAGGCCATCAGCTACACACCCGACAAGATGCAGGCCCGATTCGGCAAGCGGTTGAGGTAAGCAGGGGTCAGTTCAGTTTGGCGTATTCTTGCGGATCGACCGGTTCAAGCCACTCGTTCGAAGCGCCTTCTCCACACGTCATCACGGCTATGTGCGAGAACGGTTCGTTCGGGCTCGCGCCGTGCCAGTGCTTGGTTTCCGGTGGTACGACCACCACGTCGCCGGGACGCATCTCGCGCACCGGCTCGCCTTGGAACTGGCAGTAGCCGCGACCGCCCACGGCGATGAGAATCTGGGTGGCCTTGTGGTGGATATGCCAATGGTTCCTGCAGCCGGCCTCAAAGGTCACGTTGGCAACCCCGACCTGGTCCATGCCACCCAGCGGAGCATTGTAACTCTGGCCATCAAAATACTGGGCATAGGCATCGTTGGGATGTCCCATTGGGAACGGGCTTGGATTCGTGAATGTTGTTGCCATTTTCTTTATCTCTTTCTATTGAAATTATTCGTATACGATATGACTCCGAGCTTATCGGTTTCCGACAAACCGGGTCGCATATTAACCGACGTATCGGGGATTGTCGATAAAATCGTTGAGACGATTAACGTCCGCTGAACACGGGGAAATCGCTGGCCTCGCCATAATCGGTAACCTTCGGCATATCGTGCAACGTTTGCATGTCTTCGGCGCTGATGTTGAAATCGACTTCGGCGTTGGTCTTGATATGAGCCTCGGAAGAGGCCTTGGGAAGTGGCAGCGTGCCGAGTTCCAGGCAGTAGCGAATCATCAGTTGCGGCACGGAGACGTCATAACGTTCCGCCATCTTGGTGAGCGTCGGGTTATGCGACATCTCACCGTGCGCGATTGGCGAATAGGCCTCGACCAGAATATTGTTCTTCTTTGCAGTGTCGAGCAGGTCGAAACGCGTGTTGCCTACATGCGTAAGCAGCTGGTTGACCGCAGGTTTGATCTCGCAGTGTTGGAAAATGTTATCGAGGTCCACGTCCTCAAAGTTCGAGACGCCGATGGCACGCACGTTGCCCGCCTTCACGGCCTCCTCCATCGCGCGCCACGCCTCGAGATTGCCCTCGAAGCAATGGTCGCCCTCATGGAAATGCGCCCACGGTTCGGGCGCATGGATGAGCAACAAATCGATATAATCGATATCGAGGGCTTTGAGCGAGACTTCGATGGAGTCCTTGGCGGATTGATAGTCCTTGTGTTCGGCCCTCACCTTCGTGCTGACGAACACATCTTCACGTTTGAGGCCGGAAACACGCACACCTTCACCCACACCATGTTCGTTTTCATACGCCTGAGCCGTGTCAACGTAGCGGTATCCGCACGCGAGCGCCGTCTGCACCGACGCTCCGGCTTTGTCGTCATCAATTAGCCATGTACCGAAACCCAGCTTGGGAATCTTTACACCATTGTTCAGAGTGTAGTTTTCTTCAAGTATGGTCATCATCGTTCCTTTCAAATCATGATTATCGCCTTGTAGAGTGATCTATCGCCAACTATAAAAACTTCAAGCACTTGAGGTCAATACAGCAACCAGTAAGGTTTCGCAATTGGGCATGACCGCACATTCTTGGAGGAATAATATGAACACAAGAAGACGCTCATCGTTTACTTCGATGCCTTCGCTCGAATATATTCGTATACTTCTTTCCATTAATCTCAGCAAACAAATCGACTATGCCGAATTTGAAGAAACGCTACCCAAAATCGCAAACCCCCGCTGTTGCAACATGAAAACATTAAGATTGCCGATATGAGCGAAATCAACATACGACAAGCCAACAGGAATGACGCGGCAGCACTGCAGGAACTCAACAACGTTTGCCTGGGATACGACTATCCTCTCGAGCGCACGCAAGAGAGGCTCGCGGAACAGCTGGCCGACCCGGACTGCCGCATTTTCGTGGCCGTTCAGGACGGAAACGTTGTCGGCTACGTTCAGGCCAACACCTACAAGGCGACCTATGGTGACCCAGCGGTAAATGTCATGGGTCTTGCGGTTTCACAAGCTGCGCGCGGCAAAGGCGCGGGACACAAGCTGATGGAAGCCGTCGAGACTTGGGCACAAAGCATTGATGCCGAGGAAGTACGGCTCAATTCCGCCGAATTCCGCAAGGACGCCCACAAGTTCTACCAGGCCATCGGTTACACGCTGGACAAGATGCAGGCCCGATTCGGCAAGCGATTGCGGTAGTGCACAGCGCATCGATTCCAAGCGCTCAATAACGTTATTCGAACGTTCCTTCAACCTTACCCATACCAACCACTTTGCCATCCAACTCGGCCATAAGTTTGCGATAAGATGTCATCGGTCCAAGCCCAAGTTGCTGATCCACGGCATAGACGGTGAATTCGTAGCGGTGACTGGTTCCTTTCGGCGGCTTCGGCCCACGGTAACGATGCCAGCCGTACGCCATTCCCTGAACCGCATCACCGATTCCGGGCCGCGCTCCCCTGGCGATACCTGCAGGCAAAGTCTCGATAACCGACAAATCCCAAATAATCCAATGTGTCATTTCGCCGAACAACGGATGGCTCAAGTCGCGCAGCACAATAGCCAGTGACTTGGCTTTATCCGGGATACCCGAAAACGCAAATTCAGGCGATATATCACGGCCCCGCCCCGTGAATTCGGTTTTAAACCGGCCATTCTCATCGATTCCGCTGCAAGCAACTTCGATCCGCTCCATCGCGATTTCTCCCTTTGCTTTTAACCCTCAATTACTTTATAAGTAGTAGATTATCATTATTATTTATTCAGAAGCTGCATTTCTGTTGAGAGGAGCATGATGCTGACGCCAGACCACGAGAACGTGAAAACCGGAAAGAAGCAGGCGGCCATCCAAACTCTGGTGCATTTTCTCGCCTTCATCCTGATATTCCTTGTACTCTATGTCCCCGCCTTCTTGCTGGTCAAGCATGTTCTGCACATCCAGCGCCACGCCAGCGGCGAGAACCATGCAATCCTGTCCATGTCGGTATCGGCTCCGCTGGAGGTTGCGGCGGTCGTCATCGCCTACCTCGTGGTGGTAATGCTGCTCGAAAAGCGCAGGAACCCTTACGAGCTACGGCTCTCCCGGCTCCCAGGCCTGCTAGTTGGAATGTTCGCAGGCTTCGGCGTCATCGCCCTGTGCATCGGTATCCTCTTCCTTACCGGCAACTATCGCGTCACCGGCTTCAACCCGCACTACTCGCCGTGGATGGATATCTTCGTCATGGGTGTCTGCGGCGGCATCGGCGAGGAAATCGCGTGTCGCGGCATCATCTTCAGACTGCTCGAGGAATGGATCGGAACATGGGGCGGCATCCTGGTTTCCGCCCTGTTGTTCGGGCTCATGCACCTGAACAACCCCGGAGCAACGCTGTGGGGTGCACTTGCCCTCGCGATAGAGTCCGGCGCGCTCTTCGCGGCCATCTACGCATGGACCAGATCACTGTGGTGGGTCATCGGTTTCCACGCCATGTGGAACGTCGCCGAGGGCCCCATATTCGGTTCCGTCGTCTCCGGCCTCGGCAAGCAATCATCATGGCTCACCGCAAGTTGGCAAGGCCCCGCAATCCTGACGGGCGGCTCCTTCGGCTTCGAAGCCAGCATCGTTCCGGTCGTGGTGTGCGGTGCGATTGCGGTGTTTATATTGCTATCCCTTCAGAAACAAGGGAAAATCGTGAAGCCATTATGGAGACGAAATCTGAACAAACTATAGACCAACAATGACTACTATTATCAGCTAGCTTTTGCTAACCAAATTAACAAAAAACATAAATAGATAAACACAATCATGAAGCAAAAGCTGCGACACTCTATAATGAGCAAAATCGTTGTATCATATCTGAGTCCTGCCCAGAAAGCAGAATGACAAAACCCTTGATTTTTGAAAGTTCTAAGGATTCCAGACAATATAATAAAATTTTAATCTGCATTATTTGTTAGTTCACTTAGAAAATCATTAGCAACAAACAGTTCTCCAAAACTCTTCACACTGTTCGATTAGCAGTAAAACTAGGAAATTTTAAGAAACAGTAAAAGAGCTTGAAACTATGAATAGTTGAAATCATTGCCCCTTTAAGGTTAAAGACCTGATTCAGTCAATCATCATTTTCCATACAAGGCAAGAGCTCTTTACTCTGATGTTTTAATAAATCGCAAATGTATTGAAGTTCGTCTTTATTTGATGAGCCCATGGTTATTATCTCTTCAAGTAATGAAATCGAATTCTCAAGCTCGTCTACATCGTCATATAGTCCATTCCAGACCTTTCCGGCTATTCTCAAAGTTTCATTTCGCCTCAATTCGCTAGGAAATTGATCTAATAAAGATTTTTCAAAATAAGGTCGCGTATTCATGAGTTTTATGTCCCATTCTCTAAGAGTTTTGATATCGGCCGGTATTTCAGGATCACTTTCACAAGCAAGCCAATCCCAAATCCTCGCATATTTATCTAGCTCCCCTAGAGCCCATAAATCAGTATCTGGTAGCAACCCTTTTGCTATTCCAGTTGCCATTCTGGCTTCTTGATTTGTCTTAGGCCCATCAAAGCCGATATTTAAAAGCAGCTGTTCAAAGAATTCTCCAACAACAAAAGACGGCCAAGAATCCAAATTCCTTCCCGCCCAACCTCGTCTCAAATTGGAGGCATAAATCTGAGCATCTTGAACTGTGTCGAATTTATTAAAAATAGTTCTTGCATGTTTGATGTAGAGAACTTGTCCATTTTCGCTTTTTAAATCACATTCTAGCCCAAGTAAGAAAAACACAGGCCCTGAGGCACTGCCATCTTTTTTAGAGCCTTCAAGCAACTTGTCCAGGATATGGTCAGCCATTGCAACTTCACCTTTAGTGTGTATTCTCCAATCGAGTTTTTCATAACTTTTTAGGAGAGGAAGTAGCCCACTCAAGATCGTCTTGTAAGTGGAAGTTGGGAGGCTCCTAAATTTGTCATTCAGCAACCTCAACACCGGTATAGTCCCATATTTTGCGACATTAATAAGATGCTTTACAATGTCAGATGGCTCAGTGAACGGATCTCTATCTAGAGAATCTAAAATTCTTGACCATATTTCATAAGCGGAATCAAAATTACGGCTAATCATATCCAGATAAGCGAACCTGACCTGATTACGAAACTGTTGCTGATTACCGGATTGAGAACCAACCAACCATCGATATGCTCCATATACCATAATTGAATAAAGCACACTACCACAAAAAAGAAGCAACGCCATGATTAAGTAAATATGCTCATGCCATAACATACATGGAATCACCATACATGCAAATCCAAGAATGAAACGAACAGGCCGAATCACATATTTAATGATAACGGCATTGTCAAAGCCCTTATCGTGAATATCGAAAAGTAGCAAGGCCAAGGGGATAAGTAACGCAAACCAACATGCAACATAAGATTGTATACCGCTTTCATCGACCCAATCGCCGATAGCTTTATCGATTTGCTCGTATGCAAATAGAAAGAAGTTCCAACCGTGTTCCAAAGCCACTTGCATTTACACTAACTCTCCCCTCTATAACCTGCATCTGATAAAGATTAGAGTACTCGAGAGCATCGTTTATACAAATATCAGACAATTATCGGTTGATTTCTTGCTATATTGTTCGTAGAAACAAAATCAATGTTGATAATACTTTATGAATTTTTCAATTGTCGGTTTTATCTAGAAAGGAAAAAGAAAGGGCATGACAATTAAGTTCTTAAATAAGTTACGATACATCATACAGAAAAACAAAACTTCGGTAGAATCGACAGACATTAATCGGAATACTGTGCTTATGCAGGAAGCCCAGGATTGGGGAATCACTCAGCTGGCCGGCACTACAACAATCTGCAGAGAATCTGTCCTTCATCTGGCACAACGGCATGGTATCGAGACCGGTGGGTATCTGGAATGTACAGGAAGCCTCAGACGTGAACCTGAAAACGTGTATTCGACCAAAGCAGTAGCTGTTTATGTAGAGGGAGAACGCATCGGTTATTTGCCAGGTACTTTGGCACCTCGGGTTGAAGTCAGTACCAACAAAGACAACCCTACTCCAGTTCTGATACGCTTGTTCACAGCAATCGTGCCAAAAGGCTTCAGAGGAGAAGCATGGTATTGGATAGGCCAAGCATCACCGCAATGGTTGTATTCTGAAACCAACTGGCCGCCACTGTCACCACAGGAGAAAGCCCGTTCAAACCAAGAATACGCCGAAAAATTAGTCCATGAGGCCCATGAGGAGGGAGGAGAACGGGCGAAACAGTTCGAACAAGGAACTATACAGGGAATTCACTATCTGGAAACAGTGGAACCCATCAAGCAACTCAAGCGAGAGGGACGTCTGGACGAGGCGCTGCGCCTATGCTATATCGCCATAGAAGGTTCTGAGAAAGAAGCAAAAGCCACGGGACGTGAACCTGCACCATGGCATACAGAGCAGGCAGCGATCATCTTGCGTAAACTCAAAAGGCTTGACGAAGAAGAAGCCGTGCTGCGTCGTTGGATTGAACACTGTCCACCACATTACGTCGAGAAGAATCCGAATGACACCGTAATCATAAGACTCAAGAAACTGCAAACCAAAAAGAAAACCACAGGAAAGCGGTAACCATAGCGCAGTTAATCGTTGCAACATCTTAATTGTCTTTTAATACTTTGTTATACTTACAGTTCTTATAAAATATTCACAGTTGAATAAAGGAACACGAAATGCCAGTTACAGATCTTTTCACAGAGGTGATGTCTGAATATTCACAGGACAAGCGTCAGAATTTATCAAATTCACATGAAGAACATATGCAAGTTGATGAATTTTATCGTGAAGTTGGCGTCAAAAAGCTAGAGGAAGCGGTAACTTTCTGGACTCATTGTCTTGTAAATATGAAAGAAATTAACCAAGATTCTAAAAATGGAAATTTAGAAAAAGACTCAGAGAGAATGAAGAATTAATCATCGTTTATGGATCAGCTCGTACAATCCATGATTTTGCAGCGTTTCAACAGTATAATTATACATACCATTCAACTGGGCAAAGTTCACAAACCCCATATGAAACATTGATTTTTTTCGCTCAAATTATTACTGATTTAAAATATGATTTCACTGAAATCAGGACAAATCCACTTGACCTGTTAAGACTTCAGATAAACGATATTACTAAAGAAGAAAATGAAAAACTAGTTATCAAAGCATATAGGGACGTAATGGATAAACTTGGAGTTCCTAAATCCGAAAGCAAAAAGAATAAATGACTTCTTTATTTTGATTTCCGGGATGCCAGCGAAAATATGCATCCGGTTGGTTGCCGGTATATTCATCGGCTTTCCATCTGCACGCCCTATGTTCATTTGCATGGTTTTATTCCACTTCTTCCGGCACCTTGATGATTGGTTTGTGGTTGCCTTTGACTGCGAACGGGAGACTGTTGGCCTGCTCGTAGATGTTTTGGACGAGCTTCTCGATTCCATCCGCATGGCCGGTCGAAGAGAGGAACTGGGAGACGGCTTTATCGTAGTGGTTCTTGTTTTCGGTATTCAGACGCTTCCAATTAATGTTCTTGAAATGTTCCAACAGCGATCGGGAATCCGGCGGAAGACTGATCCTTCCCTGCTCGATGAGCACCGCGATGATGGGATAGCCGGCATAATGCTGCCAGTAAGTCGCGTTGTCGTTGGAGGTGTACAGTCGCTCGGAGATCATCACCGTATAACGTTTCGTTCGGGCCGATGAAGTCACGATGGCCTTCGATTCTGGGACGCACAATTCTACACGACCATCCACCACCGCGCTTAAAGCCTCGTATATTTTCGCGATCGGGGTTGGTTTTCTGAGAATATCGGGCATATGGAGGTCTCCTTTCCGACACGTCTTCCGCAAGGGCCAGGTTTCCCGAACCAGACACAGCGGGATTACGGTTCCATCCAGACCGTCACGTAGACATCTCTGAACCTGGAGCCATCATCCCACTGGCCATGACAAAGTATGCATTAACACGAAAGAGCATATAGGAATATCCACGATTCTATAAGTAACAGAAATACCGAGAATGAAAGCCATCGTGTCTGAATCGTGTCTAGACACTAAAACAGATGAAAATACAGAACGCTAAAACGTTGGAATTTCAACGTTCTCAGTCGAGATGACAGGATTTGAACCTGCGACATCCTGTTAGATTGACGGTTAAAACGACTGATAACGGACAGTACCGAAAACTGCCGATAACATTGGAATTCCAAGGAAAATCGACACCATCCGAAAAACGGTAGCGACGGCTGGAAACGGTAAATGCCGGAGGTCATCGTGTCTGAATCGTGTCTGAGATAAGAAATCTTTCCCTCTATCTAATCAATAAAAATATCAAGCAGTTTCGGTAATGCTCACCTCCTCCAAAATAAAATTGAAGTTGAGAATATTGGAATATGCTGCCTTGCAATAGACATATTTAGGAAATACAAATATCAGCTAATTATGATTCAGGATAAGCTTGATGAAGATTGACACGATCAAACTTCATTCCGTTCGAGTAAAATATTTTTTATCGGATTCATGGATGTCATCAACCGCAAAAGAGGGGTTATGATTAAAAAGGTTATTATCGAGAACTACCGTATTTTTAAGACTTTCTCTTTTGAACCCAAGGATGACTTCAATGTCCTTGTGGGAGAAAATGGTGCCGGCAAATCAACCGTGATCGAAGCAATCAACCTCGCTCTTACAGGCAGGGTAAACGGCCACTGGATTCAGGACGAGTTAAATCCATACCTGTTCAATTTGTCTTGCACGAAGGACTTTTTTGCTTCTGCTCAGAATCCCGATACCGCTAATCTCGTCCTTCCGGAAATACTCATCGAGGTTTGGCTGGATGACGAAGAGAGCGAATATGCCGAGTTGAGGGGCGCCAATAATTCGGATGGCCGGGAGCACGCTGGTATCGGACTTCATATTTTCCCTGACCCTGACTCACTGGGAGAATTCAATGAGTACATTCGTCAGGATGGGATACCTCATATTATCCCGACGGAATACTATACATATGAATGGTTTGATTTCAGCGGTAAAAACCTACATCGACGTCCACAATGCCTGCCTTTATATATAGTGGATTCACAAAAAATCATTCATTACTCTGGTATCGACTTCTTCACTAGGGATATGCTTAACAACAACGTCGACGAAGCAACAAAGAGGTCAATCTCCTCCGAGGTCAGAAAGGGGAGGTCCCAAATCTCGGAATCGGTGCTCCTGCCGATTAACGAGCAACTTCGGAAAGACGACCCGTCTTCTGCTCTCAGTTTGCAAATGGATCAATCTGCCAGTGCGGACTGGAGCAATTTTGTGATTCCGAGCATCAAACAGCTTCCCTTCTCGATGTCAGGGAGCGGGCAGCAGACCTTGCTCAAAGCCGAATTCGCAGTACGGAAGCAGAAAGAAAAGACTCTGATCCTCGTTGAAGAACCAGAAAACAACCTTTCCCATACCGCTCTTCTTGAACTGCTTGGCATGTTTCGATCCCAGGCAAGCCAGCATCATCAGTTCATAGTCACCACTCACAGTGCTTTTGTCTTGAATCGGCTCGGTCTCGATAATTTGTTCCTAATTAAAAACGGCTCAATAAACAAAATAAATAATCTGAGCGCTTCCACAGTAAAGTTTTTCCAACGGATTAGCGGCGTGGATACCCTCCGTTTTGTTTTGGCAAAACATTCGGTGCTCGTAGAAGGACCTTCGGATGAAATGGTCTTCAATTGGACTTTCAAAAAGCTGTTTGGTCAAGAACCACGAGACGCAGGCATTGATGTCATTACCTTTGGCATCAGGGGAAAAAGGATTCTTGAACTTGCAAAAGCTTTGAATGCAGATGCCGCGATTATACGCGACAACGATGGGGAAGATCCGGAACATTGGAAGGCAGAAGCCGCTAAGTTTCTCGAAAAGGACAAGCGGGAGTTATTCATCGGCGAAGATACAAGCGACAATACTCTGGAACCCCAAATGGTGACTGCAAATGAGAATAATCTTCAAGTTTTTGCCCATGAAATCGGATATCCGAAGACTTTCGATACTCGAGATAGTCTCATTGCCTGGATGAAAAAGAACAAGACCGACTGGGCTTGGAACTTTGCAAAAACAGAATCCAACGAGCAGTTCGAGGCTCCCGAATATATGAAAGAGGCGGCGAACTTTATCCATGGAAAATTGCAATAATGTCGTAAGGATATCTGTCGCCGGGTCGGGAAAGACACAATGGGTCATCGACCAGCTGTGCCGTCCTGAAATCGCTTCCGGGAAAACTGTGGCTATCTCATTCACCAGGCACGCGCAACATGAGTTGTCGGAACGGCTGATCCAGGAACGGACAAAAGGTGCCATCCCTCGTGTCATAGGCTGGTACAAATTTCTCCTGGATGAAATCGTCCGCCCTTATTTTCCTCTCCTCTACGCAAACAGAAGGGTAAATAATCTCCATTATGTCCGAGGCGTACGGAACTTACAATGGAAAACAGGGATAAACCGTTATATTGATTCCAATAACGATGCTTATAGTGACACATTGTCATTGTTGGCGAATAGGTTACTCCAAAAATCTGGCGGGAAAGCAATTAAACGGTTGGAACAAATCTATGATCATATCTATATCGACGAATTTCAGGATATGCGCGGCAACGATTTGGATATCTTCGAAGCACTTTTCAAAAGCACAATTGCGATATCGTTAGTAGGCGACCCCAGACAAAGCGTGATATCCACTTCCCACAGTGACACGAAGAAAAAGAAATACCATGGCTCACAAATCGTCAATTGGCTAGAAGAAGAGAAAGACAACGGACTGTGCACGCTCGACTATGATTCCAAAACGTATCGATACTGCCAGCAAATAGCTGACTTTGCCGATCTGATCTTCCCCGCTGGCGCATTCGAGGCAAGTATTTCACAAACCGATTATCCGGAATCGGACATGGGGATTTTCTTCATCGACGACGAAGAAAAGACACAATACTGCGACCAACACGGAAACGTAACGTTCCTACGGTACGACAAGAAGACAGACCCTATAGACCATGTTGAAACCCTTAATTTCGGAGAGTCAAAAGGGATTACGCGCGACAGGATTCTGATACAGACCACTGGACCCATCAGAAACCTGCTATTGAAAGAAAAAGAACTACCGGAAACCAGCGCATGCGGATTTTATGTGGCGGTTACCCGCGCACGATACAGTGTAGCCCTCGTGGTTCCGAGCCCTGATTCATTTATGAGAAAGATCAAAAGCACCTCGCGCTTTGCCGGATTCCCCTTCCATGTCTGGCATCCATCCAAGACTGATTCTTCTGTATGCAAAAACAAAAACCAAAATTCCTAATATCAAGTTAAAAGGAATTGTCTGTTCCTGCTCTGAACTGCACCCAGAAGCATCGACTTTTGGAAAATCTCGTTCAAAAAGAGCAATAGATATACAGAGTAGAAAATAATAGGGTTTCATAAAAGATTTGAAAACCTATTTGCAAACAGGCTATGAACAGCGTTCTCTCAGATTGTCGGGGAACCGTGTTCAGTCTTATCATCTGACAAGTGTTCATGTCACGTTATTCGCAGGCGCTATCAAATCATTTCCCAAGTCTCGTCGCTGATGATTCCGGAAAGTTAGTTGCTTGTTTGGGGCTTTCCGATGGAAGTGAACGCAAGCAGCATCGTGACTATGATGACGATGGCGGCGCTGATGATGAAACCGGCCATCGCGGCTGTCCCGTAGGCGTTTATGGCAGCGTTCCTGAGGGATATGCCGGATTGTCTTTTCAACCTGGCGGCTTGCCGAAGGGTCTGTCCGATGGTGGCTCCGAGGCCTTGGGGCGTTTTCGTGCCGACCGCCTTGGCGAGGAACGTGGTGTAGAAACCGCCTTGCAGGGACCCGAAGACGCCGATTCCGAGGATTGAGCCCAGCTGTTGGAAAACGGAAAGCAGCGAGGACCCCTGGCCGGAACGGTCCTCGGGGACATCGGCCAATGCCCAGTTGAACGCGACCGGCTGGCCCGCGCCCATGCCTAATCCGGAAACCATCTGCCCGATGGCAAGCCACACGTATGAGCCGAGGCCGACGCCTGCGGCCATCGCCAGCACGCCCGCCGCGATGACAAGCAGGTCGAGCAGGCATGAAACCCGTTGGCCAAGTCGTGCGGTGATGATGCTGTTGAGGAACGCGCCGATGATGGCGGCCGCTATCATCGGCATGAGCATCATGCCGCTCTGCAGGGCGTTGTGGCCGAGTACGGTCTGCAGGTAGGTCGGCAGGATGAAGATGACGCCGAATACCATATAGTTTAGAAGCAGCAGCGCCACCGCGCTGGTACGGTATGACGCATAGCCCAGGAGTCCGAGATCGGTCAAAGGGTTGCGGGAACGGATGTTGGCCGTAACGAAGCAGGCGGACAGGACTATGCCGACGGCTATCGGCACGACGGCATCCGGCGCGAGAAGCGATTTCTGCGCGTTGATCAGCCCGGCTGAGAACAGGCCGACGCCCGAGACCATCAGAGCGGCCTGAAGCCATGGCAGGCCTTCGTTTCGATTGTCCTTTGGCTGTTCTTGGGGAAGGAACACCCAGTTGATTGCCAGTGCGACGAGCATGGCGAACAGGTCAAAAACGAACAGCCCCTTCCAACCCATGACCACGGTCATGCCGCCGCCGATGACCGGTCCGAACGGGACCCCCAGCATGCCCGCTATCGTCCAGGTCGTGACGGCTTTGCCTTTGGATTGTGCGGGGAAGGTGCTGTTGATCAGGGCAAGGCCCATGGGGATGAATATGCCTGCGGACAGTCCCAGCAGCGCCCGGGCCGCGATGAGCATGGACACGCTGCCGGACAATGATCCAAGCAGCGAGGCCAGCGCATAGACAGTCAGCCCGGAAAGCAGGACACGGCGATAGCCCAGCCTGTCCCCCAGGAAGCCGGCAATCAGCAATACAGCCACGAAGCACAGCGAATAGACCGACACCATCCATTGCTGCGCTCCCGTGGATGCGTTGAACGAGACCGATACCGACGGCAAGGCCAGGTTGAACGCCGTGGTGTTGACGAACAACACGGCCTCGGCGATGCACAGCCCGGCAAGCATGAGCCAGTCGTTCCTTCCGGCTCTTTCCATACTTCCCTTCATTCGAAAACCCCCTGCACTTTGCCGATTCCCAGCGTCCTTCCCTCCGAAGCTTTCAGGAAACCCCGGTAGCCCGCAGTCGGGCGGAGGCCGAGCATGCGGTCGAACGCGTAGACGGTGAACTCGTAACGGTGGCTGGTGCCTGCCGGAGGTTTCGGCCCGCGGTAACGGTGCCAGCCATAGGCGATTCCCTGTGTCGATTCGCCGATCCCGGGACGGGCACCGGACGGGATCGACCCCGGAATCTCGTCCGCGACCTGCAGGTCCCAGATCAGCCAATGCGTCATCGAGCCGAACAAAGGATGGCTGACATCGCGAAGGACCACAGCCAAGCTCCCGGTCTTCTCCGGAAGGCCGGAAAGGCCGAAGCCCGGTGAAACATCAAGCCCCCTGCCAGTACAGTCCACTTTGAAACGCCCGTCGGCCCTGATGCCGTCGCAGACCACGCCGATCTTCTCCATCGCCTCACCTTTCGTCCAGCTTGTCCGAACAATTCATAAGTAGTAGACTATCATTCATAAAATGTCAATTCCGGGGGCAAGCCGTTTTGTTGAAGCCTCTCCGGTACACCAGCGGAATTAACATGAAACCGACCACGGGGAAGGAACCGAGCATGGAAACAGCACAAGACAATCGCGGCACTTCCCCGACGGCGGTGGAAACCCGGAAACGCTGGCAGTCGGAGAAAAAACGGGCCACGCGCCGCCATATCAGGCGATGTGCGCTGGACCTGTTCACGGCGAACGGCTACGACAACGTCACCATCAAGGAGATTGCGGCCAAGGCCGAAGTCACCCCCATCACCCTTTTCCGCTATTTCCCGCGCAAAGAGGACATCGTCCTGACGCTGCCGACCGACGACTCGCTTTGGGAAAGACTTCAGGACAATCTGGCGACAGCCACCCGCCAAGGCAACGAAACGTTCGAGGTCTTCAGAGCAACCGTGGACGGAATGCTGGTTTCCATCGACCCCGAGTTCCTCGGCTCACTCGCCCGGCGCCTGGCGATAGTCCGGGCCGACAGCACTCTGCAGGAGGCCTTGTACGCGAAAATCCCAAGCTGGTCCGGGAAAATCGCGGAAAACATCGGCGGGAATGACGATCCGTTTCATACCGAGTTCCTGGCGACCGGCCTGGTCGAGCTGGCCATATCCCTGATGCTGGAGTGGTCACGACGACGCGAAAAAACGGCACACGAACCCGATGCCGAGCTCATCGTCACCATCCTCCAGGAGATGAGCGGTTTCTGCCATTGAGCCAAGCAAAGGGAGTTCGTTGGTTCCATCAACCGGTAAAATCATGCAGATTATGGACAGAAGTATCCAAGCTTGTTTTCGCTAAAACGCCTTTCGATATCAGAAATTAAAGATATAAGTATTGCTGAAGATAGAAGCGGCCCGTCGACACCGATATCACCACTGGCCGCGACGATAGAGGTCGATCAGTCTTTCGCAGTTCTCCAACGCGGGGAACATGCAGCTGACGGTGTTCCACGGATCACGTTGCAGGGAGACCTCTTCCGTTTTCTCGTCGCCGGCACCGGTGGGGCTGGCGAGGCCGGAACCGATGAGAACATCGCGTGACCCATGCGCCGAACCGCTGCACATCCTCCACGACGTCTGCCCATCCAGAAGCCGCCTGTCGCCTTTCCCTCGCATCTTTCCGTCGGCGTCCCGGATGATCTGGGTGTAATGAGGAAACCTTGCTATGTCCTTGCCTCTGGCGCAATCCAAGGCCGCGAACTCTTCCTCCAAACGCCTGCGTTTCGCCCTCCGGTTTTCCAGCAGGTCACGGTTTCCGTGTTTGTCTCGCATCGCCACGGCCATCAGGTTCTCATTGTCGCGGTACGCCAGTTTCAACGATTTGAAACGCATCTTGTTCTCGCCGCCGGTGGTGCCGAGCCATATGCCGGTCGATGAGGCCTCGACCGCGGTACGGATGACCGAATAATGCGCGGTCACGACCGTATTCGGGTCCGAACGATACAGCAGAATCGACAGGTTCAAGGACTCCAACGCGGCGGAGATGCAGGTCATCAGCTGCCCGGCCACCTCACACTGCCCGCTCGCGCGGGTCAAAGGGGTGCTCCCCTCGCATTCGGTGAACTCGCGGTGGTCATGCTCCCAGCTGCCGCTCAACGCATCAAACCTTCCGTTCAACTCCTCGAAATACCGCTGGGCTGCCGCCGTGCGACGTATCGGGTCCCTCATGTCATCGATCATCATGACACCGAATATACTTCAGAAAGCAGAAGAGAAAGGAGGTCCGCCCGGAATACACCGGGCGAACCTTTCACCTAGCGGAGACCATGCCTGCTGCGGTAGTCCATGACCAGCAGGTAGCCGATGACGGCCACGAGCATGATGTCAGTGACGATATTGTCCGCCTTGGCAATCAAGGCGGCGATGATCGCCACGATGGAGTCCCTCAGATAGTTATTACCGCTAGGTCCTTTCTGTGAATTGGGCATGATATACCCTTGCTACTAACGCCGCGCCACGCATGGCGCGGCTCACGGCACACAGGCCTGATGGCTTGTGCGGCCGACGGAAACGTTACTTCCCGCTGGCCGTTTAATCCTATCCAAAGGGCGGAATCTCCATAGGTACGCTATACTTGGTCGTGTCGGGTACGGCAACGTTACCCATCCGGATCATAAAGGCGGGCAAAAAGCTTTTCACTGGATGGTGTCGAAACCGGCAGGGGCGTCTGTGATTCGTCCCTCTACTAACGCCGCGGGCCGGTTCCGAATCAAATCGGATATCGGCCCTACGGGTTTCTCACTGCTTTCTTAATCTTCCACACACCGGAAGGTGACGTCGTAGCCGAGGGCTTCCATAAGCAGACCAACAAGAAACAGCAGATAGAATACATCTCACACAAATAGCCTTATTCTGCTATGGCAGAATAACGGCCAAGCCTAACAGAATATATAGGAATACTCAGATTCTCGGGGAACAGAAAAACTGAAAAGTCGTAAGCCATCGTGTCTGAATCGTGTCTAGACACCAAAACAGCTGAAATCACAACACCTAGAAACGTTGGAACTCCAACGATTTCAGTCGGGATGACAGGATTTGAACCTGCGACATCCTGCTCCCAAAGCAGGCGCGCTACCAAACTGCGCTACATCCCGATGTGCCCGCAAAACCAAGCACAAATAATAAGTATAGCGCAACCCCGGCCATGCGACTCGCTAAGATAGGCAAAAGCACATACGGTAGTACATAAGCAAACGGATACGAACCGCAAATATGAACGCCAATAGAAGTACGAGCGTTAGCGAACAAGTCGCAGACATAACGAAGGGTAACGAATAATAATGGGACTGCATCAGCGCACGGAGACCTCGGGGCTCGTCTCCTTCATCATCTGCGCGATCGCCGGAGCGAGCGTCATGGAGCTGTGCGTCTCGCTGCTGCCGGCCGCGTGGATGATCAGCCGACGCCAGTTCGTCATCGCCTCCATCATCATCGCCGCTTGTGGCACCATTTCTTTCATTTTTGGCTACGCACGGCGCTCAAGTTCGCTCAATACCCACAATCGCCGGATAGAAATCCTGCGCCGCCTGGTCGAAATCCTAGCCCTCGCAACGGTCTACGCCTCTACCCTGTTCCTCACCTCGTTCGCAATCCTGAGCATGGAAAGCAACCTGATGGGCACGATGTTCCTCGAATACATTGTCCCGGTTTGCGCCGGGTTTGCAGGTGTCGCGGGCTATATCACGTTCGTACAGGCCGAACTGATGGACGCCAAAACGCTGGCAGGTCTGCTGCCGCTTTTCGTGGTCGCCGGAGTGAGCGTCGCAGGCCTGACCACCGACGATCCGAACTGGTATACCAACAATTTCTCGCAGCTCGGCGACCGCACCACTTTCGCCGCGCACATGTTCAACTCGACGCTGATCCTCGCCGGCATCTGCATCATCATCGTCAGCTACTTCGCCATCTCGGAGTTGATCACTTCGTACCGCCAACGCCGCGAATGGCACCAAGAGCAAGGCCCCCTGCGCTCCAGCCACATCAAGCATTACAAGGCGCGCCTGACCTGCCTTTCCATCATGCTTGCTTTCTCTGGCATCGCCTTCATCGGCATCGGCACGTTCCGCTATACGCCGCATCCCATCCTGCACAACGTCTTTGCCCGCGGCATCGTCGTTGTCATGGGCCTGCTTCTGCTGGCCCTCCCCTGGCTCGCACCACAGCTTTCCCTAGCCATCTACGCAGCCGGCTACCTCGCCATCGCGGTTTGCGGTGTCGTGCTTGTGCAATGGCTGATGGGAGCCAACACGATGACCAACGTCGAGGCGCTGGCCGGTCTCGTGTTCCTCGGTTGGTTCATCATGTTCTCACGCCAGATAGCGGCCATCGAGGCCGACCGTATCGCCGAACAGGTCTTGCATATTGACCAGGAAGAAACTTCAGCAGACCTAACCACCGCGAATGTTGCTGACACCATTCCGTCATCGGTAGACAAGAATCACCGCATGCATTCGCGTATTGCAGCGACACAATAAAACATTGCCAAATGCCAGATTTGGGAATAACTACAACATTACACTACACGTAAATTTCAGAGTAGCGATATATAAATTTCAATACCAATAATCAGTGGACGGAACAACTCATAGCTTTCCCCGAAAACATTATTGCAGTACATTATGACCCCAGAGAAACTCTAAACTCCGCTAGGAAAATCGCCAGTAAATGATGATTTCCTATTGCTTCGCTGCCAACTGCTCGCGCAACCGGCGAATTTCCTCATGTTGAATGGCAATGGTGGAATCCGCGGCCTGAATGCCGATGCCGGTCAGCTCCTCCCACGTCACCCACGTGGACTGCACATGCTCATCCTTGTCGAAATGACGTGGCTCCTGTTTCCATGCCGAGAGATGGACGACGAAAATATGCGCCAGCTCGTTGGTCATACCGCCGGAAGAATAGAAATCACCGACTTGCTCGATTCGAACGGAACCCTCATCTTTCGGCGTCACTCCCGTTTCCTCTTTCAGCTCGCGCAAGGCCGAGATTTCGGGCTTTTCGCCGTCTTCCATAAGACCGGCAGGAAAACCATACGTGAACTTGTTCGGACCTACACGATACTCCCGTTCGAGCAAATACCTATCCTGAACCTCATCGTGAACCAGCATCACCACAGCCTGCGGATGGACGAGAATCTGTCGCCGTACCGGCACTTCCCCACCATCGGTTTTCGCGAGCGCCAGCCTGCGGTCATCGATATGGAAAATAGCCCCGCGATAGACAGTTTCGCTAGAAACCAGCCGTACCGGCACCTCCATGTCAACGCCGTCGGTCGAGTCCTGCAAACGCTTGTTTACCTCTTTACGGATAGACTCAGTCGTTTCCGTATCCATCATTCTTTCCAACTTCCCTATCACAACTTTTGACGGCAACAAACCTCAATATACGAATATATTGATATCGGCTACTTTTCATCGTAATAAACAAAACACACAAGCTAAAGTTGATCTGGACACACCAATCCGCACAACATATCTCAGCAGATACCTGATGATTAGTCTCGCCCCAGTACCAATTGCCAAGGATCAGTGACGATACCCACACGTTCAGTCTCAGGCCGGAAACCAGTGGTCTTCTCCACCCCGTCCGCAATATCGTCAAGCGCATACCTGAACCACATCGATTCGATGGCCGAATGCGGCGTGTTGATGAGTGCCGGTCTCATGGTTGTGTTATTCAGCGTCGCTTCGTACCAAGCCTGTTGCAGCGCGTCAGTGGCCGGGTGATGACGCAAATCGCTCGTCACATAAACGTCGGCGCCGCTTTCCCGCACCTCGTCGAAATCAGAATCCCCCGATCCCGGCAACACAGCAATGCGTTGAACATCAGCATCCAAATCGCCAGCAATCTGAATCCCATAGTTCGTTTTCGGCACTTCCGCGGCGACACGCTCGGCGAACGCGCGCAACGTCATCAGTTCCGCTAGCGTTCCAACACGTCCGAGTCCAACGGCATGGCCGTTTTCCTCGCCTGCCGGCACCAACGGCGTCTGATCCTGCAATCCGAACGCGTCGGCCGCGGCCTGGGCGACCCCACGATAGGCAACATCGGCGTTGGTGTGCCCGACCCACAGCCCACAGTGCGCACGATACAGTTTTCCGGCGATGGCCCCGTGAACGCCAAACCCGGAAACCTCGTGCACCGCACGGAAGAACAGCGGATGATGGCAAATGAGCAAATCGGCACCCATTGCAATCGCCTTGTCGACCACGGCCATGGTCGGGTCCGCGGCGAAGACGATCTTGCCGACGGTATCGTTCAAATCACCGACTATCAGCCCCGGAAAGTCCCAATCCTCAGCATACTTGAGCGGATACAGCTGTTCCAGCACCTTGACAACTTCTGTAAGCCTCGGCTTCTTCTGATCTGACATGTTTCCTCCGAACTATCCGTCATCTTCCGAACTATACACATCCATTTCAAGTGATATCGACAATCGACCACACCACCGAAACCGACATCACTCATGAAACAGCTTTGCTACGCTTTCGAACACATACGCAAGATGGCTCCATTGCTTCCACAATAGAGCCATCGTCAAACACATTTACCAGCTGGCGCACGTGCTTAAAAATGCCAGTGTCAACTGATTGACCGGGAACGACCACCAGAGACGAGCCATATCAGCAGTTGCCGCCAGACGCTAGCCCGCCATCAGTGCGCGGCTGCCTGCCAGTCGGAGCCGATGCCGATGGAGACGTCCAGCGGTACGGCCAAGTCGACGGCATGCTCCATGGCGTTGCGCACCAAAGCGCTCACCTGCTCGCTCTCGCCCGGTGCGACCTCCAGCACGAGTTCGTCGTGAATCTGCAGAATGACGCGGCTCTTAACACCCGCAGCCCGCAGCGCATAGTCGGCACGAATCATGGCGATCTTCATGATGTCGGCGGCGGACCCTTGAATCGGCGCGTTGAGCGCAGCACGTTCGGCGGCATCTCGTACCTGACGACGCGAAGAGTTGAGCCCAGGGAAGTAACGACGACGACCGAACATCGTCTCCGTATATCCTTTTTCGCGTGCTGTGGCGACCAGCGACTCCAAGTAGTCGTGCACCTTGCCGAACGTGGCGAAATACTTGGATTTCAACACATCGGCCTCGGCCGGGCTGATCTTGAGCTGTTGCGAAAGCCCGTAGGTACTTAAGCCGTAAGCCAGCCCATAGCTCATCGCCTTAACATGGCTACGCTGGTCTGGGGTGATCTCGTCGACCGGAATGTCATACACAAGACTGGCCACATACCGGTGGAAGTCCGCGCCGGACTTAAACGCCTCAATCAGCGATTCGTCGCCGGAGAGGTCGGCCATGATGCGCAGCTCAACTTGGGAGTAATCGCAGCTCAGCAGCGATTCAAAGCCTTCGCCCGGCACGAACGCGGAACGGATCTCGCGGCCGGTGGCGTTGCGGTTGGGGATGTTCTGCAGGTTGGGGTCAACCGAGCTCAGGCGCCCGGTTGCCGCGACGGTCTGCTCAAAGGTGGTGTGAATCCTGCCGTCCTTTGGGTTGACCGCTTCCAGCAGCGTCTGCGCAATCTGCTTCAACTTGTTGGTCTCACGATGCCGCAGCAGCGCGCCAAGGAAATTGCTGGCCTTCTCGTCCTCGGCATACTTGACATACAGGTTCTGCAGCGTGGCGGCATTGGTGGTGTATGAACCGGTTTTGGTTTTTCTCGATGGCTTAAGACCCATTTCGTCGAACAATACCGCCTGTAGTTGCTTCGGGCTTTGCAGATTGAGCGCATGACCGGCGGCTTCGAAGGCAATCTGCTGGGCCTGATCAGCGTCAGCGGCAAAACCGTCGAGCAACTCGTGCAAACGTCCCAAATCCACCTTCGCACCAGCATCCTCGATCCCGTAAAGCACCTGGGAAACCGGCAGTTCGATGGAACGCAGCAGCCCGTACTGCTTACGTTGATCAATCGGGGTCTTCAGGTAATCGGCGAGCGCCCGCACGATGGCGACATCCCTCACAGCTTCTTGCTGTTCCTCTTTCGGAGCCTCGTCCTCACTGTCGGATTCGTCTTCGCCGTCAAAGTCAAGTTCGCCTTGAGTCTGTTTGGGCTTGCTATCCTCAATGAGACCGAGGAAATGTTCAGCGGCCTTTCCAAGCGTTTCGGCATGGAAGTCCGGATGCACGAGATAACCGGCAAGCTTGGTGTCGAAGAGCGGTCGCCGCATGGTCACGCCGGCCGAAGCCAGCATATGCAGATGTTCCTTGTATCCGTGCACCACCATGGAGGTATGGAAGACATCCAACAGGGCCTGCAGCGCGGAACGCATGGCGTCATCAATGGTTTCCGCGCCGAACATCGCCGCCTCGTTATCGGCCAGCAGCACCACGGTTTCCAGTTTCGCGTTTCCCGGCTTGGAACGCCCGGTTGCGTAAAGCACCCAGGAATGATCGACCTGTTCGGAGCAACACATATCACGATCGACCAGTTCCGGCCCTTTGGCACCGTCGATGATCGCCTGCTCGTCCGCTTTTTCCGCGGCACGAACCTCGGCATCATAGCTCTTTTGCTTTTCTTGAGAAGTCTGGTCGGAATCGTCACTCGGTTTACTCTCTGTTTGGCCGCCGCTTTTCGAGCCATCATCCTTTTTGCCAAAGGTCTCAATTACCAAATCAGGGTTGATTTTACCTGCGGGAAACACCGGTGCGATGTGTGTGTTAATCCAGTCGCCAAGCTCTCCGGCATTGTGGATTTCGGTGACATGAGGCTCCCTGATAACGGGCTCATCATCGTCGGCATCGGCCCCCGCGGTTGCTGCAGCCGTCGAATCCGCATCTTCCGGCATAACCCCGCCGTTGAAGGATTTGACCAGCCTGTTCTTCGACCGGTTGCTGAATTGGAGTTTGGAGAAAACCTGGTTGACCTTGCCCATATCCATGCCGCCGAGGGTGAAATCGTCAATGGAAGCACCGAGGTCGACATCGCGTAGAACGGCGTTGACACGTCGGTTGAGCTTGACCTGATCGATGTTTTCGCGCAGCGCCTCTCCCTTCTTGCCAGGCAGTTCGTCCGCGTGTTCGATGATGCCTTCGAGCCCGCCATACTTATTGATCCACTTGGCCGCATAGCCGTCGCCTACACCCGGAACGCCGGGAATATTGTCGGCGGTCTCGCCGCGCATGGCCGCCAGATCGGGGTATTGCTGCGGTGTGACATGGTATTTCTCGACGATGGCCTCCGGCGTCATGTGCTTCAAGTCCTTGAAGTGGTGGCCGGGATAGAGCACGGTGATGTCGTCGTCAATGAGTTGGAAGGCATCGCGGTCGCCGGAAAGCACGAGCGTCTTGTACCCGGCCTCCTCGCCCATCGATGCCATGGTGCCGATGATGTCGTCGCCTTCGTAGCCTTTCTTTTCCACGTATTTGACGCCCAGCGCTTTGAGCAGGTCCTGGATGATCGGCAGCTGGCTCAGAAGCTCTTCAGGTGCCGCATCCCTGGTTCCTTTGTATTGCGGCAGCATCTTGTTGCGGAACGTGCCGCCTGCCATGTCGAAGGCGACGGCGAGATGGTCGGGCTTCTCGTTATCAAGCACCTGCGCAAGCATGGTCGAAAATCCCCATACAGCGTTGGTCGGCTGGCCGGTGGAAGTGGAGAAGCTTTCGACGGGGAGGGCAAAGAAGGCGCGAAAAGCGAGGGAATGGCCGTCCACCACCAGAAGCGTGCCTTTGGATTTTGCGATATTTTCCGATGATTCCTTCGAACCGTTTGCCTTCGCAGTGCCTTCAGCTTTGACTGAATTATCCATCTTGCCGCTATTGCCGGCTTTCGCGGTATCGTTCGCTTTCTTCAAGCTTTCGTTGTCACTCATAAGTTCGCTGTTCCTTGTAATCGCCGTTTTGCACGCCGTGTTGTTTCACTGTTGGTATCCACTATACAAATATCGCCTGCCGATTCATAGGCGAATCGACAGGCGACTTCATAAAATTTCGTGGCTTCAAGCTCAGCGCTGCTGAGGTTCCGGCTTCGGATCGCCGTACTTGGCGATGATGGCCATAGCCAGACGCTTCTTGGGGATGCGCTGATCCATGGAAGTCTTCTGAATCCAACGGAACGCACCCTGCTCGGAGAAGTCCGCCTTGTCCATCAAAAGACCCTTGGCACGGTCGACGAGCTTGCGCTCCTCCAGCGTGTCTTCAGCCTTCTTGAGCTTTTCTTCGGCTTCCTTGAGCTGGGACTGAGTCTCCTTGAGCTTGCCTTCGTTCGCTTCGACGGTGTCGAGCAGGTCGTTGATCTCGGCGAAACGGCCCATGGCCACTTCCAGCGCCGGCAGCAACTTGGATTCCTCATACGGCTTGGTGACGTAGGCCATGGCGCCGGCACCGGTGGCCTGCTTGACCAGATCGGGCTGGGAATAAGCGGTCAGCATGACGACCGGGGCGATGTTCTCATCGCAAATGGTGCCTGCTGCGGTAATGCCGTCCATGCGAGGCATCTTGACATCCATGCATACGACATCGGGGCGTTCCTTGCGGGTAAGTTCGACGGCTTCCTCGCCATTGGCGGCTTCGCCGACAACCTTGTAGCCATTGTCTTCAAGCATGGCGACCAAGTCCATGCGGTTCACGGATTCGTCTTCAGCCACAACGACGGTACGCTGACGCGGCGTGCCTTCTTCTTCGGCTTTTTCTGCTTTGGCTTCGTCCGCAACGGATTCGATGTCATCGGTGGCGGCGGCTTTTAATTCCTCATCGGTCAGTATCTGATCCATATCATCATCCATTCTGTATACACTTCTGCACCCGTGTCTTCGCGCCTTCTCAAGTCTCTTATGACAAATGTCGAGTACAAAGGACATTGATACTATGATATATCAATCATTCAAAAGTGATAAACCCACTCAACGTGCCCTTGGTGGGACTCGAACCCACACTGCACAGATTTTGAGGCTGTTTCCTCTACCAATTGGGATACAAGGGCTTGTATCGGGCGCAACCCAATGGATTGCAACCATTTAAAAGTACCATAATCAAGCGACGTCAGAGTGTCGATTTCGTCATCTGCGTGTCTTGTCGCGCGTTCTGCGCATTGACTTGGGGCCAAAGACAAGAACAATCTCCGACCCTGAAAACGTTTCCGTTTTACGGGCCGAAGATTGTTTGGAAAGGAAAATCGGGCTTTCAGCTAACGGCTATACCGTTTCGTTGCAAAGCCGTTGTGAACTTCAGTCAGCGTCGCAGGCGCCCACGGTGTGGACGTAGAGCGAGTCGGTGCGACCGGCCTGATGCGAACCTTGAGCGGAGCTGAGCACGACGATCTTGTCGCCGTTGACGACCTTGCCGGTGTCGCGAAGCAGCTTGTCGGTGAAGATCATCAGCTGATGACGGTTCATGTCGTGGTAATCGTCCTTGACACAGAACGCTTCGGTGCCCCAGCTCAGAGCCAGCCAGTGATAGGTGTGCTCGTTGTTGGTGATGCCGTAGATCGGGGCGGCCGGGCGCTCGCGGGAAACGCGATGCACGGTGGAACCGGTCTGCGTATAGGCCACGATGGCCTTGGCGTTGATCTTGTCGGCCAGGTCGACGGCGGCGGAGGAAACGGCGCCGGTGCTCGACATGTCGAGGTTGGAGATGGAAGGAATGCGGTCGAAACCGTGCTCGGTGGCGTAGCCGGAGATGCGGGCCATCGTGTTGACGGTCTGTGCCGGATACTTGCCGACGGCGGTCTCGTTGGAGGTCATGGTGGCGTCGGCACCGTCGAGAACGGCGTTGGCGCAATCGGAAGCCTCGGCGCGGGACGGAATCGGGGAATTGACCATGGAGCCAAGGACCTCGGTGGCGACGATGACGGGCTTGGCATATTCGCGAGCCAGCTCGATGCAGCGCTTGGTGACCAGCGGGACCTGCTCGAATGGCATCTCGACGGCCATGTCGCCGCGAGCGACCATGATGCCATCGAATGCCTTGACGATGTCTTCGAGGTTGTCGACAGCCTGCGGCTTCTCGATCTTGGCGACGATCGGGATGCGACGGCCTTCCTCGTCCATGATCTCATGGGCGCGGTCGATGTCGGTGGCGAAACGCACGAAGGACATGGCGATGATGTCGGCGCCAGTCTGGATGGCCCAACGAAGGTCGGCCTCATCCTTCTCGGTCAGCGCCGGGAGGCTTACGGCCACGCCCGGCAGGTTGATGCCCTTGTGGCTGGAAACCGGGCCGGCCACGACGACCTTGGTGTGCACGTTGTTGCCTTCGACCTTGGTGACCTCAAGACGAACCTTGCCGTCATCGATCAGAATCGGGTCGCCGGGATGGCAATCGCCGGGAAGACCCTTGAAGGTGGTGGAAGTGATGTGCTCGTCACCCTCGATATCGTCGGTGGTGATGATGAATTCCTGTCCTGCCGTAAGCTGGACCTTGTCTTCGCCGTCGGCGTTCTTCTTGAACCAACCGCAGCGAATCTTCGGGCCCTGCAGATCAACCAGAGCGGCGACGTTGCGACCCGTGGTCTTGGAAGCCTGACGAACGTTGTTGTAGACCTTCAGATGGTCATCGGTGGTGCCGTGCGAACGATTGAGGCGCGCGACATCCATGCCGTTCTTGACCAGCTCGGTCAAGTTTTCCAGCGATTCGCTCGCCGGTCCGATGGTGTCTACGATTTTTGCTTTCCTCATGAATACCTGCCTATTCTTTCTGACATGTGGTTTGGCGGGAATCAACCCGCGACATATAACCAGTCTACTAGCATTCATAGGCATTGGTTGCCGTTCCGCCGACTTTTATGTGAGCGTTCACATACACTGTTTGACGACATCTACTTCGTCTTGGCGGCATCTTTCTTCATCTTGATGACACTGGCCAGAGCAGCAGTGCCGATGGCCACGATGATGACGGCGAGCGATACCCACGTCGGAATTTCCGGCACTTGGGTAATCGGGTGTCCCCCATTGATGAACGGCAGGGAATTGCCGTGCAGGGCTTCCATCACCAGCTTGACGCCGATGAAGCCGAGCACTACTGCCAGGCCGTATGGCAGGTACTCGAGCTTGTCGAGCAGCGCGCCGAGCAGGAAGTAGAGCTGCTGGAGGCCAAGGAGCGCGAAGATGTTGGAGGTGAAGACGATGAACGGGTCTTTGGTGAGACCGAAAATGGCAGGAATCGAATCGAAGGCGAACATCACGTCGGTGGTGCCGATGGTCAGGAAGACGATGAGCATCGGGGTGAAGAACTTCTTGCCGTCGATGGTTGTACGGATCTTTTCGCCGTCATAGTGGTCAGTGATTTTCACCACTTTTCTTAGCGCACGGATGATCGCGTTTTCATGGTATTCCTCGTCGTCATCGTCGCCGGCCACCAGCTTTACGGCGGTATAAATCAGGAATGCGCCGAAGATGAAGAAGACCCATGTGAAGCGCTGGATGACGGCCGCGCCGACCAGGATGAAGAGGCCACGCAAAATCAACGCGATGGTGATGCCGACGCTCAGCACGTATTTCTGCAGCTTGCGGGGCACAGCGAAATTCGTCATGATGATGACGAAAACGAAGAGGTTGTCAATGCTCAGCGAATATTCGGTGAGCCAGCCGGAATAGAACTCGAGCGCCGGCTGCGAACCGGACACCCACCAGACCAGGCCGCCGAAAATCAGGGCTGCCACCACGAAGAACGCGATGTGCTGCACGCACTCCTTGGTGGAAGGCACATGGGGCTTACGACCAATGACGAACAAATCGACGACGAAGAAAATCGCAAGCACCACGTATGTGGCGATCATAAACGCAAGGGGTGTTTCGGCCATATTTCTACCCTACGGGGTGCCGGTGACCTAGCGTGACGTTATTTATTGTTTATGACTGACTATTGGAAATTTTGGATAAACTTTTTATTTCTGGGCTTCGGTAATCTGGCGGAGTTCCTTCTTGAGGTCACGAATCTCGTCGCGCAGACGGGCGGCGAGCTCGAACTGTAGCTGTTCGGCGGCGGTGTGCATCTGGTCGCTCATCTGGCGGATGAGGTCGGCCAGGTCCTGCGCGGGTAGGCCGGCGTTGACGATGGCGTCGTGGTTCTTCTGCAGATCCTTCTCGTCGAGACTGGTCAGGGCGATGCGCTTGTCGCTGCCGGCACGCTTCTCGTCGCGGTAGCCGCCGGCCAGAAGCGTCTCGGTGTCCACATCCTCCTTGGCCAGCATGTCAGTGACGTCGCTGATTTTCTTGACCAGGGGCTTCGGGTCGATGCCGTGTTCCTTGTTGTAGGCGATCTGCTTTTCGCGACGGCGGTTGGTCTCGCTGATGGCGGTTTCCATCGCGTCGGTGACCTCGTCGGCGTACATGATGACGGTGCCGGAGACATTACGCGCGGCACGGCCGATGGTCTGGATGAGTGAACGGTGCGAGCGCAGGAAGCCTTCTTTGTCGGCATCCAAAATCGCCACCAGAGAGACTTCCGGCAAATCGAGGCCCTCACGCAGAAGGTTGATGCCGACGATGACGTCGATCTTGCCTTCGCGCAGTTCGCGCAGCAGCTCGACACGGCGAAGCGTATCCACATCGGAATGGAGATACTCGACCTTGATATCGCGTTCCAGCAGGTAATCGGTGAGGTCTTCGGCCATTTTCTTGGTCAGTGTCGTCACGAGCACGCGCTCATGCTTGGCCACGCGGTCTTTGATTTCCCCGAGCAGGTCGTCGATCTGCCCCTTGACCGGACGTACGATGACCTTCGGGTCGAGCAAACCGGTGGGCCTGATGACCTGCTCCACCACACCGTCGGAAAGCCCGAGTTCGTAGTCACCGGGGGTCGCGGAAAGATAGACGGTCTGGCCGACACGATCAAGAAACTCCGGCCATTTCAGCGGCCTGTTGTCCATCGCGGAAGGCAGACGGAACCCGTTTTCGACCAGCGTACGCTTACGACTGGCGTCGCCTTCGTACATACCGCCGATCTGCGGGACGGTGACATGCGATTCGTCGATGACCAAGAGGAAATCGTCCGGGAAGAAATCAAGCAGGGTGTGCGGCGGGCTGCCGGGCTCGCGTTCGTCGAAGTGCCGTGAATAGTTCTCGATGCCGGAGCAGAAGCCGACCTGTTGAATCATTTCAAGGTCGTAGTTGGTGCGCATCTCGAGGCGCTGCGCTTCGAGTTCCTTGCCCTGTTTGCGCAGCTCGGCGGTGCGGTCGACCAACTCTTCCTTGATGGTTTTCAGCGCATGCTCGGTGCGCTCGGGGCCTGCGATATAGTGCGAAGCCGGGAAAATGTGGACTTGCGGCTCGTGGGCGATGACATCGCCGGTCAACGGATGCAACGTAGAGATGCGGTCGATTTCGTCGCCGAAGAACTCGATGCGGATAGCCAGTTCCTCATAAACGGGAATGATTTCGAGGGTGTCGCCGCGCACACGGAAAGTGCCACGGGTGAAGGCGATGTCGTTACGCTTATACTGCATCGCGACAAACTTGCGCAAGAGCGCATCGCGGTTGATCTCCTCCCCCTCATGCAGGAAAAGCATACGACCGGCGTATTCCTCCGGGGTACCCAAACCGTAGATGCAGGAGACGGTGGCCACCACCACACAATCATCTCGGGTCAGGAGGTTCGCGGTGGCGGCGTGACGCAGACGCTCCACGTCGTCGTTGACGTTCGAGTCTTTTTCGATGTAGGTATCGGTCTGGGGAATGTAGGCCTCAGGCTGGTAGTAATCGTAGTAGGAAACGAAGTAGCTGACGGCATTGTCCGGCATCAGCTCGCGGAACTCCGCGCAAAGCTGGGCGGCCAAAGTCTTGTTGGGTTCCAAAATAAGCGTCGGGCGTTGTAGCTTCTCGACGAGCCATGCGGTGGTCGCGGTCTTGCCGGTGCCGGTGGCACCCATCAACACCACGTCGTTCTCGCCGTTCTCGATGCGTCGCGCGATCTCGTCGATAGCCTCGGGCTGGTCGCCGGACGGCTTGTATGGCGCTTTCACCACGAACGGATGATGCGTACGCTCGATATTAAACCCCATGCCTGTTTCGATTCCTTTCACCAGCCAACGTCTTCAATGCTTCGCAATAGACCTAGTAAGTTTTGTTCGGTTTCGTTCCGAAATCTCCGCTTACTTGCGGTTTATGACCGCATTCCCAATGCCTTACTTTATGCGAATCCTGCCTCGTTCACTGCCATTGTGCGAACAGCATATCAAGATGCTCGAACATTTGTTCGATTGGCTGTGTGGAGTCAATCACCACATCGGCGATGGCCTCGCGCTGCTCGCGGCTTGACTGATGCCGTATCCTACCTTCGGCCTGTTCCCGGCTCATTCCCCGCGTTTCCATCATGCGTTGAATGCGAACCTCTTCAGGTGCCTCAACAGTAAGAATGTGGTCAAATTTGAACGGAATGGTATCGATGACTTCAGCCAGCAATGGCACGTCATGAACGATAATCGGGCCTGAAGAAGATTTCTTCGCGATTTGCCGTTCCAATTCCTGGGCACGACGATAAATCAGCGGATGCTCGATATCGTCAAGCCGTTGTTTGGCATCCGGCGCAGCTTCGGGCGAGAAGACATGATCCGCCATCCACTTGCGATTCAGCGAACCATCGGATTGCACGGCCTCAAGACCGAACCCATCAGCAATTTGGCGAATTCCTTCACCGCCCGGTTCAACAACTTCACGTGCCAATTGGTCGTAATCAATAAGGTAGGCGCCACGTTCCTTCAGGTGCGCGGCAACCGTGCTTTTGCCGGCCGCGATGCCTCCGGTCAATCCGATTCTCATCCATCCTCCGATATCGTCGACTTTGATAAGAAAACAAGAAGGTCGGCACAGGCCAAAAGCCTATGCCGACCAATCTCACGAAATCATCGTGAAATCACCGGAAGTGATCTCACTTCTTCTCCTTGAGGAGCTCCTCACGAAGAGCGGCGAGCTTGTCGGAACCGGCGAGCGTGCCTTCGGATTCGTTGTCCGAAGAGTACTTGGTGGATTCCTCAGAAGCCTTCTCAGCGTGTGCATTCGAGCCCTGGCCATCCTCGGCAGCGGATTCCTCCGCGCCTTCGATTTCCTTGGCGACGAAGGCCTTATGCTGCTCCCACAAATCGTGGGCGGTCGCATACTGGTTCTCCCACTCCTCGCGCTGCTTCTCGTAGCCGGCGATCCATTCGTTGGTCTGCGGGTCGAAGCCTTCGGGGTACTTGTAGTTGCCGTCCTCGTCGTAATCGGCAGGCATGCCGTAGAGCGCCGGATCGAAGTCCTCGCTGGCGGGATCGACGGAGTCGTTGGCCTGCTTCAAGGACAGGGAGATGCGGCGACGGTCGAGATCGACGTCGATGACCTTGACGAAGATCTCTTCGCCCTGCTTGACGACGGTCTCCGGGTTGTCGACGTGACGGTTGGCGAGCTCGGAAATGTGGACCAGGCCCTCGATGCCGTCTTCGACGGAAACGAACACGCCGAACTGCACGATCTTGGTGACCTTGCCCTTGACGATCTGTCCGGGAACGTGGGTGCGTGCGAAACGCTGCCACGGATCTTCCTGGGTGGCCTTGAGGGACAGCGAGATACGCTCGCGATCCATATCGACGTCCAGGACCTCGACGGTGACCTTGTCGCCGACCTTGACGACCTCGGACGGGTGATCGATGTGCTTCCAGGAAAGCTCGGAAACGTGGATGAGGCCGTCCACCCCGCCGAGATCGACGAACGCGCCGAAGTTGACGATGGAGGAAACGGTGCCTTCACGGATCTGGCCCTTCTTGAGCTGCGCCAGGAAGGTCTCACGGACCTCGGACTGGGTCTCCTCAAGATACTGACGACGGGAGAGCACCACGTTGTTGCGGTTCTTGTCGAGCTCAAGGATCTTGGCCTTGATCTTCTGGCCGATGTAAGGCGAAAGATCGCGGACGCGACGCATTTCGACCAGCGATGCAGGCAGGAAGCCACGCAGGCCGATGTCGACGATCAGGCCGCCCTTGACAGCTTCGATGACGGTGCCTTCGACAACGCCGTCGTCGTTCTTGATCTTCTCGATATCGCCCCAGGCGCGCTCATACTGGGCACGCTTCTTGGACAGGATAAGACGTCCTTCCTTGTCTTCCTTGGTAACGACAAGGGCTTCGACGGTGTCGCCGACTTCAACGACTTCGTCAGGATTGACATCTTTCTTGATGGAAAGTTCGCGGGAGGGAATGACGCCCTCGGTCTTGTAGCCGATGTCAAGCAGCACTTCGTCGTGATCGACCTTGACGACCGTGCCCGTGACCAGATCACCATCATCGAAATTCTTGATGGTGGAATCGACTGCCTTGATGAAGTCTTCTTCGGTGCCGATATCGTTGATCGCGACCTTGGTGACTTCGTTATTGTTCTCTGCCATTAAAAGTGGTTTCTTTGTTATTAGTTGGATGGATATTACCTATTAAGTTATGTTGGCGACCTTGCGGCCACGCAAGTCATAAGATTACTAGTCGCCCTAGTCAAAGCACTCCGACAAATCCGGGCGTGTCGCACGCGTTTCAGCCGATTTTGCGTTCGGCCATCTCCACGACGTTCGCCAGGAGCATGGCACGGGTCATCGGGCCCACTCCCCCCGGGTTCGGCGTATACGCAGAAGCCAAGGCGTGGCAGGCCTTGTCGATGTCGCCGCGCACGCGGTACCGCCCGGCTTCCTCGTCATAGACACGGGAGACGCCGACATCGACCAATACCGCCCCCGGCTTGACGTCTTCGGGACGCACAAACCCGGCGCGGCCGACGGCGGCGACAATGACATCGGCCTCAAGCAGATGCTTCTGGATATCTTTGGTGCCGGTATGGCACAACGTCACGGTGGCGTTCACGTCTTTCGCGGTGAGCATCAAGCCGATGGTGCGCCCGACGGTGATGCCACGGCCGACAACGCAGACGTCCTTGCCTTTCAGATCGATGCCATAATGCTTCAGCAACACGATGATGCCACGCGGTGTACAGGGTTGCGGCGCGGGGTTGTTGCCGTCGATATGCGTGACGAGCTCACCCAGATTGGCGGGGTGCATGCCGTCGGCGTCCTTGGCCGGGTCGACATGGGCGATGACTTCATTGGTATCGATGCCTTTGGGCAGTGGCAGCTGGACGATATAGCCGGTGCATTTCGGGTCGGCATTGAGGCGTTCGACGGCGTCGATGATCTCCTGCTGACTGGCGGTCTCGGGCAGTTCGACGGCAATCGAGGCGATGCCGACTTCGGCGCAATCCTTGTGCTTGCCGGCCACGTATTTGCGCGAACCGACGTCGTCGCCCACGAGAATGGTGCCGAGACCGGGCTCGACGCCTCGTGCTTTGAGCGATTCCACACGTTTTCGCAAATCCTCTTTGATAGCCGCCGCGGCAGCCTTCCCGTCCAATTTCAGAGGAGTCTGTTCCTCATCCGCCATACCGATTCCTTAATACGAGTAAGTTATTTCGACATTCCGTGCGGCCGTGCTGCAGGCCAGGCACCATAGTTATCGATTGTAAGGTGAAGGGACCCACAAACGTAGGCGTTTCCATCGCCTGCGCCATATCGTTTGCTTATAACCGTTTATAAGCTTACGAAAGATTGAACGCCAAAGACGGAAAATCAAGAGCACAGCGACGCAGCGAACAGCCGCAAAATTTGTTGCCACAATCCATGATTCCTAAATATTTTCGTAATCCATATTCGGCAATCCCCAGATACCAGATAAATGGCCGTATTGTATTTGACAATGATTCTCATTTTCAGTATATTGCCGTATCATTATACTTTAAATAAAACCAATGTGGATTTGCAGCAACGGATTCGATTAAGGGGTCACTATGGAACGATTCGGATGGCAGACGAAGGCTACGGCTCTATTGGGCTCGCTATGCCTGGTTTTCGGCCTTGCGGCCTGCGGCGGCGGCAACGACTCTCAGCAGCCAGACAAGACCAATAACAGCTCCAAACTGGCAAGCGGACCGATCAACGTGGTCGCCTCCATCAACCAGTGGGGCTCGCTGGCCAAGGAAATCGGCGGCAGCGACGTCAACGTGACCTCAATCGTCAACACCGTCTCCGTCGACGCACACGATTTCGAACCGCAGACCACAGACATGACCAAACTGCAGAAAGCTGAAATCGTCGTGGTCAACGGCGCCGGATACGACAACTGGGCCAGCAAGTCCATCGCCAAAGGCACCACCAGCGTTTCGGCGGCCACGGCGGTCGGCGCGAGCACGGGCGACAACCCGCATCTCTGGTTCTCCAAGGACGCGCGCAAGGCGACGGCCACGGAACTCGAGGACGCCTTTGCCAAGGCACGACCCGCCAAAGCCAAGCAGTTCCAAGCACGGCTGAAGACGTGGAAAGCGAACGAGACCAAGCTCGAAGATTCGATGAAGGAATTCTCACAAAAACATAAGGACGCCACATACGGTGCCACCGAGCCGGTGGCCTATTACCTGATGGATGACCTCGGCTTCACCGATAAGACGCCGAAGGGCTACACGCAGGCCATCAGTTCCGAAGGCGAACCGGCGCCGAGCGATCTGCAGAAATTCCAGCATCTGATTTCCGGGCGCGACGTCAATCTGCTCATCAACAACACGCAGGAAGCCAGCAATACCACCAATCTTTTGACCGGAACGGCCGGACGCACCGAGGTGCCCGTCGTCGACGTGAGCGAGCAGATGCCGCAGGACCAGACCACGCTCACCGGCTGGATCACAGCGTTGATGGAAAAGATCGACAAAGCCATGGACGATTTCAAGGCCAGCGAGGCCGACCACCAGAAAGTCGGGAGCGGCAATGAATCCAGCAACTCGGAACAGTCCGGGCAATCCGGGCAGTCAGGGCAATCCAGCAATTCGACGGATTCCAATCAGCAGACGCCCTCGACCCCGGGCAACGGTTCGGTGCCTTCCAACGCCGGACAGACCGACCCGGGCAAGTAATCTGGAATCCTAAGCGGTTCAGTAGCAAGTCGGCAAACACCAATAACTACTCATATGCGTGGCTGAGAACCTCAAATTAAAAGGTTTGCAGCCACGCATTGTTATTTCACTATGCCGCTCTTCCAAACCGCTTGCGGGAACGTTCTTCAACCTCAATATAGCTTTCGCCCAACGAACAATTATGCCGCTACTTGAGAATGATTCTCAATTTCAATTATAGTATAGAGCTATCAATCCTTCAGTAGTGTTTCGACCGCCTCTGGCAAAAGAAAGACGACTATGAACATGCAAACGAAAGCCGAAAAGCTTCCAGCAGGCATCGCCGCAGGCGACAAACCGGCCTTGGTCTTCAAAGACGCGGGTATCAAACGCGGCGAACGAATCATCTGGCAGCATGGCAATTTCTCCATTCCGTCAGGCTCCATCACCGCCATCGTCGGCACGAACGGGGCTGGCAAAACCACGATGATGAAAGCTGAGCTCGGATTGCTCCCCTTGTTCAGCGGAAACCTGACCGTGCTCGGCGGGCCGGCCGGGACGACCAACCATCTGATCGGCTATGTACCGCAGAACTACGCCAGCGACATCGAATCGAACCTCACTGCCGAACAATCCGTGCTGCTGGGGCTTACGGGAACTCGATTCGGCATCCACCCCACCACACGTGCGCAGCGGGACCGGGCGCGCGAGGCCATGGCTTTCACGGGCGTGGAGGACAAGCGACATTACCGTCTTTCCGAACTTTCGGGAGGTCTGCGCCAACGCGTCGCCATCGCGCAGGCTTTGGTGAGCGGGCCGAAACTGCTGATGCTCGACGAACCGCTGGCCAACCTCGATCTGGCGGCCCAACGCGAGACGGTGCACGTGCTCGCCAAGCTCAACCACGAGATGGGCATGACCATCCAGGTGGTGGCCCATGACCTCAACATGCTGCTGCCCATCCTCGACGGCGCGGTCTATCTTTTGGACGGGCATCCACACTACGCGAAGATGAACGAGGTGCTCGACGCCGACCTGCTCACCCACCTCTACGGTACGAAGGTGCAGGTGGTCACCACCCCTCAAGGCGACATGTTCGTCACCCCCGGCCCGGACGAGCCGGACGACGTCACGCCCGACATCCACAAGCCGACGGAAGTGGCGGGCTTCCACCGTCATCACGGCAAGAACTCGTCTATCGCTAGCAGTCGCCACGATTCGCCGATCAGCGGTGAACAACCGCGACATTTCGAAAAGGCCGTTTCTGCTCGATTCGATAAATCCGACAAATCCGACAAATCTCGACAAGACAACGCACGAAACGACGGGAATGAAGAAAACCGGCGTCAGGAGGCAGGGCTATGAGCCATATCCAATTCGGCTTCAACCATGATTGGCTGGAAACGCTTTCGGTGCCCTTCATGCACAACGCCTTCATCGCCGGTCTTTGCATCGCGCTGGCCGCCGGCGTGATGGGCTATTTCACCATCGCCCGTCACTCCACGTTCGCCGCCCACGCGCTGGCACATATCGGACTTCCCGGAGCCACAGGAGCGGTTTTGCTCGGGTTGCCGGTTTCCCTGGGCCTCGGCATCTTCGCCCTTGGCGGTGCGCTGACCATCGGGGCACTTGGCAAGAAAGCCTCGCAGCGCGAAATCGCGACCGGTACCGTACTCGCCTTCGCCACCGGCCTGGGCCTCTTCTTCTCGCGCATGTCCAGCTCCGCCTCGCAACAGATGCAGGCGATTCTTTTCGGTTCGATATTGACCATCACCAACGACCAAGTGATCGGTTTCGCTATTTTCGACGTGCTGTTGCTGGCCGTGATGGCCGTGGTCTACCGGCCGCTGCTCTTCAGCTCGTTGGACGAGCAGGTGGCGCAGGCCAAGGGCGTGCCGATCGGCGTGATGAACGTGCTGTTCATGGCCATCATGGCCGGCGTCATCACCATCGCCGTGCCGGCCGTCGGCACATTGCTTATTTTCGCTCTGGTCGTCACCCCCGCCGCCACGGCGAACGTCCTCACGAGCACGCCGCTGCGTTCGATGGTGCTTTCCAGCATCCTCTGCCTGGTCTCGATTTGGGGCGGACTGGTCATTTCAGCCATGTTCCCGACTCCCCCAAGCTTCGTCATCGTCACGATTTCGACGCTCTTCTGGATTGTCGCCAAAGGTGTGGAAGCGTTGCGCCGCCGCTGAAAGAATCTTATACAAAGTCCGACTATAGGGTTTACCGAGCTATTACCAGAAGCTGGATTATCGGTTAAAAATCAGGTTATAGACCAACATTGTGTTATAGCGTATCAGTTATAAGTCCAAACCGAATATGGTTGAGGGTCATCTCTTCAATATCGAGATGGCCCTCAACCATATAAAATCATAAGATCAGAAAGCGCTTTTTACCGGCAGAAACCGCCGAAACAGTTACTTCTTTTTCTTGGAGCTCTTGGCTTCCTTGTTTTCGGCTTCGATTCTCGCCAACGTCTGGCTCGCCGGCTCCTCAGGAGCCTGGGTATGATGCTTGGCATCATCCGGTGCAGGTTGGGCATATCCGAGGTTGACGTCAAGCAGGTGCTGGGCCTCGTCCTCTTCGATATGCTCGGAAAGCGCAATCTCAGAAGTGAGAATATTGCGGGCGCGAGTCAGCATGCGCTTCTCGCCTGCGGAAAGGCCATGCTCGTCGACGTCACGCTGGGCCAGGTCACGCACAACCTCGGCAATCTTGTTGACCTCGCCGGTGGCGATTTTCTCGACGTTCAGCTTGTAACGACGCGACCAGTTCATCTTCTCGTTGTCGACGATCGGCGTACGCAGGATCTCGAAGACCTTGGCGACTTCCTTGCCGTCGACAATATTACGGATGCCCACTTTCTTGGCGTTGTCGACCGGCACCTCGATGACCAGGCCGTCGCTGGAAAGCACAGAAAGTTGCAGGTAGTCGCGCGTAACGCCTTTGACCGTACGTTTCTCGAAAGCTGTCACTTTCGCCGCGCCGTGACGCGGATAAACGACAACATCCCCAACTTTGTAATCCATGGAACCTCCGAAACGCTTCAAACGCAATGTGTATTAGTTTTTCACGCGCCGCGGACGTTTATCCCAGCCGCGAACCCGCAAAACCTCACCTAAACGGCTGAAAACCTGACTTTACGGCAAATTGGGTGCAACGGCACCTATAATGAATTATTTGTAGCAATGTTTTTGAAAGGCGGAGGATACATGCTCAACACTTCGGCACATCAGAAGACGCCGCGTACCATCTTGGTGGTCGAGGACGAGCCAGATCTCGCCACGGCAATCGCACAGCGTATTACGGCCAACGGGTGGACCGCCCGCGTGGCGGGAGACGGGGCGAGCGCCGTACGCGCCGCAAGCCAGATCAAGCCGGATCTGGTCATCATGGACATCATGCTGCCCGTCATGGATGGCATCGAAGCCACCAAGCGCATCATCGCCGAACGCCCGGTGCCGGTGCTCATGCTCACCGCCCGCGATTCCGAAGCTGACAAGGTCATGGGACTTTCCGCCGGTGCAGACGACTATATGACCAAGCCGTTCTCCCCGCGCGAACTTATCGCTCGCTGCGAAGCGCTGCTGCGCCGCGTCGAACGCGCTACCCTCATCGCCAAGAACAACGAAAATGAAAAGGTGCTGGACTTCGGCACGCTGGTCATCGACCCGCGCCAACGCATCGTGACCCAAGACGGCAAACAGGTGCATCTGACGCCTACCGAATTCGATCTGCTCGCCACCCTTGCCCGCAAGCCGAAGTCAGTGTTCAAGCGCGAGAAACTGCTCGAAGAGGTGTGGGATTGGCCCGACGCCTCCGGCACCCGCACCGTCGATTCGCACGTCAAGGCGCTGCGCCACAAACTCGGCAGCGATCTGATTCGCACCGCACACGGCGTCGGTTACGCGTTCGAGCCTCCCGAGGACGGCAACGCCGCGACGGCCTCCGTGAAAGAGTAGAACATTCAACAGCCCTACGGGGCTGCTTTTCATATGACCCTCGTTTTTATTTTATACACCTTACTTTTTAGAAGACATAGTTTAGAAACCCAGTCGAGAGAACCCAGTGACCACAGCGATGAACAACCACACACATCAATCCGGCAAGAAGATATTGGACAACGAACGCCCGATAGGTTTGTTCTCATCACTCAAAGCCGAACTGAGCGTCATCATCGTCATCGCCACGGCCATCGCCTTCGTCATGGCCTGGTTCCTCTTGAAAATGGGGCTGAGCGGCTGGATCGCCATGCCGTTGACGCTCGTGGTGGCGCTGGGCATCACCTATTTCTTCTCCCGCGGGTTGACCGCCCCCCTGCGCCAGATGCGCGACGCGGCCAAAGCCATGAGCGAAGGCGACTATACGGTGCGCGTCAAGGTCGGCACCCGCAGCAACGACGAGGTGGGCCAGCTCGCCCGCTCGTTCAACGAGATGGCCGAGGAACTGCAGCACGCCGACCAGATGCGGCGCGACATGATCGCCAACGTCTCGCATGAACTGCGTACCCCCGTCTCGGCCCTGCAGGCAATGCTCGAGAACCTCGCCGACGGTGTGGTGGAACCGACTCCGGCCAACCTTGAAGGGATTTTGAACCAGACCCATCGGCTTTCCGACCTCATCGCCTTCCTGCTTGACCTTTCGCGCATGGAAGCCGGAGCGGCAAGCCTCAACATCGAGCAGTTCAATTTCGCCGACTTCATCGACGAGACCTTGGAACCGTTGGAAATCGCGGATGCCGGCCACGCCCACGACGTCGACGTGCATGTGCCGGATTCCATCGAAATCGAAGGCGATCAGGACAGGCTGCGCCAGCTGTTCACCAACATCATCTCCAATGCCTTCAAACACTCGCCCGACAACACCACCGTGCTTATCGAGGCGCATGAAGACAAGGCGCATGGCACCATCGTGACCAACGTCGTCAATTTCGGCTCACAGATCCCCGAAGAGGCGCGTGCGGACATCTTCCGCCGCTTCGTCAAAGGCAAGTCCGGCCCGGGCACCGAATCGGGCGGCACTGGCCTCGGACTGTCGATCGCCCGCTGGGCGGCGCAACTGCACGGCGGCAATGTCAAAGTCGTCGACGACAACCGCGGCACCGATTTCGAAATCACGCTGCCGAAATACCATATCGTCGACGACGAATCCGTTTCAGAGACTACTCTCTGACTTCCACGTAATCGAACATTTGTTCTATTTTATTGTCTTGACCTCTTGACACAATGATATTCGAACAAACGTTCGATTATTGGGAGGTGCAAGATGACAGCAAGCGCATCATACAGGTTGACATGCAACAGTTCAAGGCAGGATTGCAGAGTCAGCCAGATTTTCCGTTCGACGCTTGCACCGACACCCATCCCCATCGCACTTGAAGCGGTGCACGCAGGGTTCCCGTCGGTGGCACAGGACTATTTTGCGGGCGATTTCAGCTTCGACGAGCATATTATCCGCAACCCGGACACCACCTTCATCATCACCGTCGCCGGCGACTCCATGGAGGGGGCCGGCATCTGGGACGGCGACCTGCTGGTGGTCGACCGCTCGCTTGAACCGCAGGCCGATGACGTGGTGGTGGCCGTCCTCGACGACGAACTGACCGTCAAACGCCTCGTGATGCGCGGATCGACGCCGATTTTGCATCCCGAAAATCCCCGTTACCCCGATTTCTCACCCGAGAACGCGGAAGAACTGGTGATCTGGGGCGTGGTCATCGGCAATTTCCACACCCAAAGCCGTTCGAGCCGCTTCGGCTCCGCTCTGCCGGGCGTCACCCGCCCCGGCATGTCGAACACTTCCACATACGATTCCGGCACCCCAGCAAAAGCCAACGGCACCACCGGGCTCGCCGAGCACAGCCGCGGATGGTCGGGCGGTGCCACCATCTACCCCTTCCCACAACGCCGGGGTTAGCAGGCGACATGAGCAAATCGCTTCAGGTGCTGGCCGATGCGAACAGCTTCTTCGCCTCCTGCGAGCGCGTTTTCGACCCGAGACTGGCCAACAGACCGGTTGTGGTGCTTTCCAACAATGATGGGTGCGTGGTGGCCCGCAGCGCGGAGGCGAAACGGCTGGGCATCAAAGAGGGCACGCCGTGGTTCAGCATCCGCGAGGAGGCGCAACAGGCCGGCGTGGTGGCCCGCAGCTCGAACTATGAGTTGTACGCCAGTCTTTCGGCACGAATGATGTCGGTGATGAGCCGGTTCATGCCCGGTCAGGAAATCTATTCCATCGACGAATGCTTCCTCTCCCCTTCAACGGATGCTGCTCAGACTGTGCAGATTTCGAAGGCTATGCGCAAAGCCGTGCTGGAGGGCGTCGGCGTGCCAGTGAGCGTAGGCATTGCGCCAAGCAAGACGCTGGCCAAAGTAGCCAACCACTGGGCCAAACGGCATCCTTCAAGTGGCGGCGTGAGTCTGTGGAGCGAGATCGAGGCGCAATACGGCGATGCGGCCCTCGCCTCCATACCGGTAAGCGACGTGTGGGGTGTGGGCAGACGGCTCACCCGCAAGCTGCAGGCCATGGGCATCGTCACCGCGCTCGACCTACGAAATCAGGATCCGGTGTCTGTCCGGCACCGTTTTTCCATCACCTTGGAACGCACTGTGCTGGAACTCAACGGCATCCCCTGCATCGTCGGCGACGCCAGCGCCAACGACGGCAAACGCAAATCCGAGATATTGTGCTCGCGGATGTTCTCAAAACCCATCACTGACGTGGCCCAGCTGAACCAGGCCCTGAGTGTTTACGCGCAGAAGGCATGCCGGAGACTGCGCCGTCAGTCGAGCCTGTGTTCGCACGTCGCCGCGTTCTGCGCCACCAGTCCCTTCGGACCGGAAAACAGCTATCAGTCGTTTCATGCGACCACCACCTTGCACGATCCGAGCGACGACCCGCTTGCCATTGCCAAAGCCGCGTGCGAGGCCATGCGCGGCCGGGCCGACCCGCATGCCCATTACATCCGCGCAGGGGTGCTGCTGCTCGGCCTGCAGGATGCCAAGGATTTCAACACTTTGCACGGGTTCGAAGCCAGACGCGACAGCCACAATCTGGGAGCCGTCATCGACGAGGCCAACAAGAAATTCGGCACGGCGCGGGTCGGTATCGGCTATGGCGGCATGCGCGGAAACGGACGAAACGACGAGGACACGTCAGCTTCATGGACGATGAGGCGTGAGATGCTTTCCCCGCGCTGCACCACGCGCTGGGATGAGATGGCCGTGGCCCATGCCAATTAGCCAATTTAACCCGCAATACACCCCGTTATTCATCTCGATTCGGCGTGCAAGCCAATGCGAGCCCGATGACATTACGGGCACCAGCCGCACGCAATGCAGAGATGCACTGGCCCATCGTGGCACCGGTGGTTACGATGTCGTCGACCACGATGAACAACGAATCGTCGCCCTTCAGATCCTCAATGACGCGCACATGCCCTTCAATTCTTCGCGAACGGGATTGAGCGCTTGACGCCTGGACGGATTTGCCGTGTACGCCTTCAAGTTTCAACACCGGTTTCGTCACGACCGAAAAACCGAGGCTATCCAAGCGCCGTGCCATCAATCTGACAAGCGGCAATGTCTGCCATCGGCCACGCCGGTGCATTGAAGAAGGCGAAGAAGGCGCCGGAATCAAAGCGAGAGAACGTGTGCGGCTATAAGGGCTTTCTTGTGCAACCACTTTCAACGCCAAATCGGCAAGTACCAAAGCGAAAGCACGGTCACACTCCTCATCGCCGTGGTCTTTCCAGTTGAGGATCGCCTGGCGGACCGCCCCTCGATACCAGGAGCATCCATAGCAGCATCCGGCATCCCCCGGCAACGCCTTCGGATACGCATGCCCGAAAAGTGAGGCGCAAGAGGGGCAGAGCACTTCGTCCGGCTTGTCGCATCCGGCGCAGCCACGCGGCAGCAGCACATCTTCAATGGCCGCAAGCCATGCGCGCAATACATCGAAAAATCGTAAAACAACGGTTCGCATATCTCGACATTAGCGAATTTTCAATCGTTACCGAGGCAAAACCGACCACTGTGGTCGGATGCTATGGGTTATCCACATTTCGGGCGTGTCGTAACGAAAAGGGAATCACGACAAAGCGGCGATGAGACGGTCGCAGACCTGAAGGGTGTCAAGGGGTCCGGAGACAAGAATCGGCTTGGTGCCGATGATGGCCGCCGGATAGTCATTGCCGTCCGGATCCATGCGATCGCCGATGAAAACGACCTGATCAACTTGGCAGCCCAAAATATCGCACAGCTTGCGCACGGCATAGGCCTTATCGACGCCACGCGCCGAAATGTCAATGCTGGTCGAGCCCCCGGAACGCACTACCAGGTTCGGCAGATCGGCGGCCACCGCCTCGGCAAGCCGGTTCTTCTTGGCGTTGCAAGGATCCCAATGCTCTTTTTCGTCGACCGGGGCTTCCTGACCCAACGCGGAAAACGTGATCTGGCTGCCACGGTCCTCGATACGCGGCCCCCAGGTGTGCTCCAGCCAGATGCCCTGCTCTCGCGCGTGCCGTTCGATGGAAGCGATGGCACGCTTGCGATCGGCCATATCCAATTCGTTGGCATAAATGCACTGCCAAGCCCCGTCGTTCCAACGGTAATAGCGCGTACCGCTGGTGGGCATGACGTGGATACGGGAACGGCAGGCATTCGGCTCGAGCACGTCGAGTACCTGGCTTTCGACCAGTTCGAAGCGGCCGCCGGTGATGACGGCCACATCGATGAGGCGCGTCAGTGCGGAAAAGCGTGAGGCCATGTCGGCATGCATCGGTTTCTTTGAGCGAGCGAGCGTATTATCCAAATCGAAGGCAATCACCTTGATACCATTCACGAGTTCGGAAAGATCGTGGTCACGCCACGTCTCTATCGCCGCATTCACCCCTGCTGCCATCGATGCTCCGTTCGTTTCGTGGGCTGCCCCGGCAGCCGATACCCTTTTATGTTACGACCACCAATGCCTATGGCGCACCATAGAATGAAACCATGTTGCGACCACCTTGGCAAACCCACGTCTATCGGAACCGGCACGGACGCGGCTCGAGAACCCCGATGTTCGGCGTGCGTCTGCCCCGCTACCGCACCCGAAGCGGCATGTTCGACGACATGGTCTCCTCCCAGATCCGGCGTCTGCTTGCAGCGTGGCCCGAGCTCGTGCGCCCGTTGCAGTTCGCGGTCGAGGATGTACCGCCTTTCACCCCCGCGCCTTGGGAGCCCAAGCGCAACCCGACATCACAGAGTTTCCCCGCCAACCATGGCATTCCGGCGCGTATTGTGCTCTACCGCATGCCCATGCAGATGCATCATCCGAACAAAGCGGAACTCGAATGGGCCATCCGCGATGCCTTGGTCGCAAGGCTCGCCGATCTCTACGGCCGTCGCCCGGAGGAAATCGACCCCGACTGGACCGGCACCGAACTCTAGCGCATTCCGCTTCACCGATTTGTCGACATCACGGCATTATCACAGAATGAAAACAGCAGAAAAATACCAGCAGCTCATGCCAACACTTCAGTGCACGATTCCGGCGTTGTCGTTGACCCACACCTTCATATTGCGCGGCTCGAGACCCGAAGAGGCGAGGTAGGCGACCGAGGCGAGATTGGCCCCCTGAACATCTGACTGCGTTAGTCTCACGCCCATCGATACGTCCTTGCCGTTTTTCAGCGTGAACATCACGGCGTTTTGGTCAACGTCCTTGGCTGCGACACTCGTCCCGGCGTTGCCCGGAATGCTGACCTGTTTGCTTCCCGCAGGTTTGCCGGAAGCGTCATAGCCCTGCAACGTGGCCTTGGTCTCGCTGTCGGAGGTGTTGAGCAACGTGATCACGCCATCGGTATGATCAGGAATCACCACGGCTGATTGGGCGAAGCTCTGAGAAGGCGCGACATAGGCGAAATCGGTGCCGGAATCCGCGTTCTGGGTCACTTTGGCGGTAACATCGACGGGACTTGCCGCACTCGCCTGAAGCCCGGTAACCCCGTCGGGAGCCTTGCCCAAGTCGACGGCGAAGACTTTGCCGGCTTCAAGATGCTGCGTTTTGGCAGCCGAAGCCCCATTGCCGTCAATCCACGAAAGGTTCAAATCCGTGGTCTGTTCGGCACGGGCCAATACGGTCACCGCGTCATCGCCGGTAATCCCGGGCAGATAGGCCTTCGTTGTCGCGGCGTTCAGCGGCACCGCATAATCAGAACCTTTGGCGTTCAGGCCATCCAGCTCGACGCTGCGTACGACCGCGGCAATCGGGGTTTCCTTGCTCTTGACCTTCACGAAAAGCGCCTCATTGCCGGGTGCCGCGGCGGAAAGTTCCACATTCGTCTCGCCGTTGGCGCCGATATTGACGACGTTTCCGGTGGAAAGCTGTAAAGGCGTGCCATGCTTGGTGCTCCAGATCTGAACCTGCAACGAAGTCGCCTTCGAGGAGAAATTGGCGACGGACAATTGTTGCGTCGACCCGGTGGTGGTGGGCCCCAAGAGGAAGTCCTGTTCGAGCGCAGGCGCGACACAAGTGGAGGCCGCCAGACCCTTCAAGTCGCCATCGGTGGCCCAAGAAGCTACGGATGCGGCGGCACCGGTACCGGATTTTGCAGCCAGAAGGCGTGTCTCGAACGCCTGCGAGCCATGGTCGGCGGTGCCGGAATAGGTTTTGACCATAGCGGAATCGACGGTGTCTTTGCCGGTGAGTTTCTTGTTATCGGCCTCGCTGCCGTTGGTCACCGCGCCCACGCTCGCCTCGTAGACCGAGCCGAAAGCGGAGTATCGCGCCGATGAAGCCACGTTGCCTTCCGAAGACTGGAACTCGCTGTCGCCATATTTCCCGTTGTCCGAAAGCGCCATGCGGGAGGGGCAATAATAGGTCAGATCCGTCTGCTCGACTTGCTTGGCAGCGGTGGCATTGCCGGCTTTGGCGGAATCGACGAGCCAGCCCGGCATAGGCAGCAGTACCACGGCCACAATCAACGCGACCAACACCACGACGGTGACCACGGCAAGAACGACACGCGAAACCGCCTGCGAATGCGATGCGCCTGCCTTCACCGCTTCGGGACCGTTCGCGGCACCTTGCGCCTGCCCGGCACTGACAATGTCCTGAAAATGCTCGGAACTTCCAGAGACCCCGGGAGCGGCCGGAGGGGCCGGCGGGCCCAGGACAGCTTGCTGAAGAGAGGGAACGCCGGCGCGACGCTTGTCGCTATCCATGTCATTGTTCATAGTCTTATTCCTGTTCTTCATGCCTGTTCCCGCCCGTATCTGCGCGTTCTGGGTATCGCCACCAGAACATAAATCACCATGACTATGCCCAGACACCATAGCCAGGTCTTGCGCCAGACGCTATGCCGCGCGGTGTCGATCCCCTTCATCAACACGCCTTGCTTCTTTTCATCGACTTTCGTCAGCCGGTAATAGGTTCCGCTCGTTGCGTTTACCAGGGATTGGGCACCGTCGCTGGAGTTGATGTTGCTGATCAGGCGCAGCGTGGCGTCCTTGTCGGATGCGGATTCATCGGCGGAAACATAGATGCCGCCGAATCCCAGCTTGGCAAGGGAATCGATGGCCTGGTCGTTGCCGTTGGAAAGCAATTCGCTGCTGGCCTTCGCGATCAGGTCGACCGACAGATCGCTGGCGCCGGAAGCGAGACTGGCCTTCCATGCCGGGGAGACGTCGACCAAGTCACCACGCCGTGAACGCATCACGGAAAAATCAATATGGTTGCCGGCAACCGCCTGAAGCGCCAGAATGCGATGATTTTCCTTATTTTGCAGATAATCCACGGCCACCATAGGCAATCCTGTATCGCTTGCCTCGACTTGGTTGCCCCGCGAGAGCATGCCGAACGCCCCGGCCAGTAAGGTGCATAGCGCCAGCACCACGACAAGCAGTGCACGACCGAATTTAATGGCCACGCCTTTGACTTTGCCATTAGCAGCATTCGCTTCGAAGTTCTGCCGCTCCTGCTCGCTTTCCGAAATCCTCAAAGGCACGAAACGCTTGACCGCACCGCCGGAAACGATGCAGGCGCAGGAAAGCAATGCCAGAAGCGTCAGCACAATGCCGGGAAGCACAGACGCGGCAAAGGCGTCACCGCTCTCGACGGACACACAGATTCGGGAGGCGGCCATGGCCAGCACGAGTCCGGTGATGGCGACGAACCACATCATTCTCGAGGCTCGAAGAGCAAACGGCAGCAACAGCGCGGCCAACGCCACCACCACGATGACACACAACGCGGCCAAAACCGCCAAAGCTTCGATACCCTGCCGACTGAAAAGCTGCGAGCGGATATCACCTCCGAAGGGAAGGGCGAAGGCACGCGAAACAACCTGTCCGAAAGAAAGCGAGGCCGGTGCGGTGTCAGCGGAAGGCTGGATGACGTCGGCGAAAAGCTGCCGCCACGCCCCCACACTTGCGTAATGGACACTGTTGACGAGTGTCGGCAGCAGAAGCGCCAAGCCGGGCACCGGGATAAGCAGGAGCATCAAACGGTGCGAACGGACGACCACGAGGAAGAAGACCAGGCAGATGATCAGCGGGAAGATCAGCTGCGGTTCGCAGGCCACCGTGACGGCGAAGCACAACGCCGCACAACCCGCGGCCTGCACGGAAGCGTGCGAACGCACGAGATCCTCGGTGCCATACATCCCCACAGCCCTGAACGTAAAGGCGAACGCCGCCGGCAGAAACACCATGGTCATCAGTAGCGGAATGTTCGCGCTACCAAACGCCCCCAAAGCCAATGCCAAGGCGACCCACAGCAGGCCCACGACCACGCGCACCCAGTCCGAACGGGTGAAAACGCCGGCCAATGCCCAGAAGGCCAGGGCCATGGCCGGAGCAGCGAGGAAGAACATCAACGAAATGGCGATGACCGGATGACCGATAGTAATCACTGAAGCCGCCAGCCAAACCATCAGCCAGGGAGCGGGAGGCGCCGGCACCCCGATGCCGACCCCGAAGGCCCACGGCGTACTGGCCGCCGAAAGCAAGGTCGAGAAGCTCGCCCCGCTGGCCAGCAACGACGGCGAATACAGGCTTGCACCGCCCCAAACCCTACGGAAGACGCCCCATTCAAAGGCGACGACCGCCACAAAGGCCACAACGGCCATGAGGGCCGCACAGCCGAAACGCCGCACGGCGCGCATCCGCAAATGGCTTTTCGCCAAAGGACTCAGGAGCTCGGTATGCTGCTGGCTATCGAAGGCGCGGCTGCGTTTGCGCCATTCCTCAATCTGCTTGTGGTCGGCCGTCAGCAGATCGAGTGCCGCCGTTCCGGCTCCGTGACGTATCTTCTGCTGACGCCTTGCGTGAATCATCTGCGGCAGTTGGCCGAGCATGCGCCACGGCAGACATAGGATGCACCAGGCCCGCCACGGGCTTTTGGCGAGAAGCGCACCGATGGCGTGCCACAGGGCGCGGAAAAGGTTGAGCACCCACATCAACGGCCAGAAGAGGGCGCGGATATCGGTGTAATAGTATTTCTGCGCGGCATCGAGAACGGAGGATGTGGCATCCAGCGGGTTTTCCTCGTCGATGGGTTCGCCGGCACGACTGCGAATGCCTTCGAAACGGGCCCGACGGTGGGCGATATGGGCCTGCGGCACCACGATGACGCGCCCTCCGCCCTCGCAGATGCGCCGCGAGAAATCCGCGCCTTCGGCATAGGTCGTGAACCACGGATTGATTTCCCCGGTCTCCTTTTTGGTCTGCAACGGCATCAGGGCACCGGCGAGCGAAACCGCGAACACGTCGGCGCGTCCGTCGTACTGCTCCTGATCGGGTTCGCCGTCGACCACAAGGCTTTGAAGACAATGTTTGCCGGCGTAGCTGCCAACATCATGAAGCTCAGTGCCACCCCAATCAAGCTGTTTGGCGCCGATCAGCGAAACCGTGGGCGTATTGTGCCAGGCCTCGACCAGAGCCTCGAGGCAGTCGTCGCCCACGGGCCTGGAATCATCATGCAAAAGCCAAAGCGCACGAACGGAGGCGGGAAGGCTGGCATAGCGGAACGCTTTGGAAACGGCATCGGAAAAAGAGCGAGCCCCGGCGGAACGCACCAGTTGGACGTCCACGCGCTCGGGAGGTTCCGGCATCAGCTGCTGCGCCGCCCCATGGCCGAGCCTGGGAACGGACGAAACTGTGAAACCGGTGCGCATCGGCTGGGCCGTGCCACCCGTGCAATCGGCGATGACGATGGTGCGCGGCAGGACTTTCTGGGCCATCAACGCACGCAAGGTCGCCGGGAAAAACCTCACATCATGTTCGACACTGATAATCGCAGCGACACTTCGATCGACACTCTGCCCGCTTATCCGGGGCCTGGAAGCGATTACCTCGGCCACAATCCGCTTGATATCGACACTGCCGTTGGAACTCATGCTCACCAGTGTAGACGAAGGTCTCGCTAGTACGCCGAAATACACCGATACGGAGAAATTTTGGTTTATATGGAGGGTTATGTACAATAAATCGTCGTGCCCAAAGCGGCTTTTACATCGAATTTTCAGGAAAAATTCAACCTCTAGGCATACAATGCCCTCTAGGAATAGTGAATTGCAGTACCGCAGCGGCCCCTGAGGCTTCGGCTGGCGGGTAAACAGAAAGGCAAGATATGGCTTCACACCGTATCAAAGACCTCAAAATACCTAACCTCGGTGGGTGGCACTCGCCCAAACCCATGCACGGCACCGCCTATATCGTTCGTCACAGGCTGCGTAGCGGCATCATCATGACCCTTGTGGGCATTCTCGTATTCGTTTTCACTGCGGTGGGCGTCGCCGCAATCGCGTTGGCCCGTTCCCCCAAAAGCATCAAGCCCATCCTCCAACCGCACGTAAAAGAGGAAAAGCTCGTCGACCCCAATGAGGGCAAAGCCATCGAATTCCTCGTTTTGGGGCAGGATACACGAGAGGGCGGCGATAATGCCGCGCTCGGCGGAAGCGATGACGAAGGCGAGCACAACGCCGACACCACGATGGTGGTGCAAATCAGCGCCGATCGCTCCTATATCAACATGGTCTCCATTCCCCGCGATTCCCTGGTCAATGCGCCCAGTTGCCAGACCACCAAGGGTGTCATCCCCGCACAGCGCGACGTCATGTTCAATTCCATTTTCGCCACCGGCTGGAGCGAAGGCGGCGACCTCGCCAGTGCCGCAAGCTGCACGATGAATGCGGTCAACGCGCTGACCGGCCTCAAGCTCGAACATTTCATTGTCGTCGATTTCCAAGGCCTTCAAGGCATGATCAACGCTATCGGCGGAGTCAACGTCTGCCTGCCGACCGACACAAAAGACGATTACACCGGTCTTGACCTCAAACGCGGACTCCAGCATCTCGACGGCACGCAGGCCACCGAGTACGCCCGTATGCGCCACGGAACTGGCACCGACGGCAGCGACATCATGCGCGCCGCACGTCAGCAATATCTGGTCAAGGAAGTACTCACCGAAGCGTTGTCGAAGAACCTTCTGACCAACAGCCAACAGCTCTACCGGCTTGCCCACGAGGCCTTGAAGTCGTTGAATATTTCCGCCGGTCTCTCCAACGCCACCACGCTGGCGGGTCTTGCCTTGAGCCTGCACAACCTCAAGCCAGATCACGTCTATGCGCGCACCATCCCCGTCGTCCCGGCGCCCACAGACCCCGATAACCGCGTGGTCTGGGCCGACAACGCCGACGATACCTGGAACGCACTGCGCAAATACAAGCCTCTGACCCAGCAAGACACCGACTCTGTGCAAAGTTCGGACGGACAAAACCAGAGCCAGGATCCCAATAGCCAGAGCACGAACGGACAAAGCCAAGACTCCAGCGGCACGCAAGCCCAGCAGCAAGGCACGCCCGACCCGAAGACCGGCCTTATCACGACCTCTGACGGCAGGCTCATCGACCCGATCACCGGAGGCACGGTAGACAAAGACAACGGCATGATCCATGATCCGGTCACCGGCCAGTACATGGGCGTCGCCAATCAGTACCTCAACGCAACCGTATGTGCGGTTCCTGCGCAGAAGTAGGGCAATTTTTCATTCCTTACACGTTTCCGCGAGTAAAAGTAGTAACTGCTTTTATCTTTCGGGAGGGTTTATGGTCAAGCAGTCTGGTGGATACGACGCGCAGGGCACCCCACCCAGCTTCATACCCTCGGGCGCGCACAAGCGTCCGGATACGGGCCGGGTGCCCGCCGCGACCAATCCGCCACAGACCCCTCCCGCATTTTCGCCCACCAAGCCGCGTAAACGGGCGGCGGGCCGTCAGCCGGTCCAACCGGCGGCTCCAGCTCCAGTGGCACCCGCAGCCAGATCCTCACGTACACCGCGGCAAAGCGCCGGTTCCTCCCGCGTCGCTTCCCCGGCACGTTCCTCATCATCCCGCAGTTCCGGAAGAAATTACGGCGGTTCCGCAATGCCGCCACAACGCCCGAACCGCGCCCAGCCTTCAGGTTTTGGCGGCGAAGTGGCCAAGCCGCATAAAAAACATCACTGGATACTCACCACGTTGCTGGTCATCATTCTGGCCATCGTCCTGGCGCTTTTCGGCTGCTGGAACTGGGCCAATTCCCAACTCGACAAAACCGATTGGCTGACCGGCAAGGCCGATACCGACGGCACTTCCTGGCTGGTGCTCGGTTCCGATGAACGCGACGATTCCGGCATCGGCGGCAGCGCCGACGACACCCCCGGCTTCCGCACCGACACCATGCTGGTGCTCACCAAGCCGAAGCACGGCAGCTCCTCGCTCATCTCGATTCCGCGCGATTCGCTGGTCAAAGTCGACGGAACCAGTATGAAAATCAACGCCGTCGCCGAGACACAGAGCAAGAAAACGCTCACCGGCGAAGTCGAAGACATAACCGGACAGAAAATCGATCACGTCGCCGAAATCAAGTTCAACGGCCTGACCAAGGTGGTTGACGCGCTGGGCGGGGTCAACCTCTGCTATGACACCACGGTCAACGACGCTTACTCCGGACTCAACTGGCAGGCCGGCTGCCACATGGCCGACGGCGGCACCGCCCTGGCCTTCTCACGCATGCGCTACTCCGATCCGAAGGGCGATTTCGGGCGCGCCGAACGCCAGCGCCAGGTCATCGGAGCCATCATGAGCAAGGCTTCGTCGTCAGAGACCATGAAGAACCCGGCAAAGGCGCAGAAAGTCGCCAAAGCCGCCCTCTCCTCCATCGAGGTGGACAAACAGACCAACCCGCTGACGCTTCTGTCGATGGCCATGGCGTTCAAGGCCGCCACAGGCAAACAGGGCATCTCCGGCTCCGTCTACTGGACCGACCCCGACCACTACGTCGATGGCGTGGGTTCCACCGTTCTGCTGGACGATACGAAAAACCTCGAATTGTTCGAACAACTGGCGACCGGCACCCATAAGCCGGGCACGGTCGGCACCTTGGCGGAAATGCTCGGAAACAATTAAAATCTATTTTTCTGGCAAAATCCCTTGAAAAATTGTCGTTTTCGTGATTATCTAAGTAGTGGAATGCAGTCGAGGACAAATAGGAAGGTCGTTTGCTTCTATGAGTAATGCTTTTGATTGGCGGGCCAAAGCGGCATGCCGTGACAAGGACCCTGAGCTTTTCTTCCCCGTCGGCAACACGGGCGCCGCCTATCAGCAAATCGAAGAGGCCAAGGCCATCTGCCGTACCTGCAAGGTCATCGACGCGTGCCTGAAATGCGCGCTCGACACCAACCAGGACTATGGCGTCTGGGGCGGCTTGAGCGAGGATGAGCGCCGCGCTCTGAAACGTCGCGCCATGCGCGCCCGTCGCAGCCAGAACATGCAGATGCAGGTCTGATTTCGTTTGTTGCGATGTGCTTGGAGAGTACAGCGCCAGCGAGTGGCTTGTTTGTAGTTTCTTAACGTCAATGTCCCTTCCGGTTCGTTGGAATCGGAAGGGACATTTGCTATCCGGGTTGTGTCGGTGAGGCTATGTGCCCGGTTGCATTCAACCGACGAATCCGTCAGGAACGCACGGCTAGCGAATAAAACGAGTTTGTAACACGAAAAGCAACGGTGCAACTCGTACCGACATCACAGAACCGTTATACCGGTATACCGATATACAGCCACACCGTCAGTACTCCCCCTCGTCGCCTTCCTGCGCCGCACGCAGGTTGATGTCGAGGATGACCCTTGTGCCGCCGCCGTGGCGTTCGTCCCAGCGCACGGTGCCGTTGAAATCGTTGGTCACGAAGGTGTTGATGATCTGCGTACCGAGTCCGGAGCCGGAGGAACGGGCCATGCCGTTGTCTTCCTCCGCAGCCAGGCCGGAGCCGTCATCCTCGACGACGACGTTCAGGTGATTGCCGCTGCGTCCCACGGAAATGGTGATGTTGCCTTCCTTGCGGCCTTCGAAACCATGCTCGACGGCATTGGTGATGAGCTCGGTCAAGACCAGCGAAAGCGGCGTGGCGTCCTGCGCCGGCATCATGCCGAACTTGCCGATATAGCGGATATGGATATGCTGGTCGTCCATCGTGGCCAGGTCAACGCTCATCTTGAGCAAATTGGAGATCACGGCGTCGTAGTCGACGATCTCGTTGACGGTCTGGCTCAGGCCCTCGTGCACGGTGGCGATGGTCTGGATACGTCGTTGCGCTTCCTTGAGCTCGGTTTTCACCTCCTGTGATTTCGTTTTTCGCGCCTGCAGGCGGAGCAATGCAGACACTGTCTGGAGATTGTTCTTTACCCTGTGGTGGATTTCGGAGATGGTTGCGTCCTTCGTTTGCAGTTCCTGTTCGCGGCGGCGCAGTTCCGTGACATCGCGGCACAGCACGATGGCGCCGGCGCGTCCTGTTTCGTTGTAGAGCGGCAGCGAATGCATCGAAACCATGGAATTGTTGGCATCAAGCTCGCAGTCGGCGGCCGCTTTGCCGCTCAGGACCAGCGGCAGGGTCTCGGGGACCGGGTCTTTGGGATGGAGCAGTTGCGTTCCTATTTCGCTTAGGTAGTGTCCTTCCATTTGGGTGATGGCACCAAGCCTGCGGAAGCAGCTGATGGCGTTGGGCGCGGCATATTTGACGATGCCGGTGGGGCCGAGGATGATGAAACCGTCCGAGACCCTGGCGTTGTGTTGCTGGCTCATCAGCGCGTCATGATATGGGAATTGACCACGAGGAATCATTTCGAAGAGCATCTTTCCAGCGTTGATGCTTTCGGATTCGTAGCGGCCGTTGGATTCGCGGGTCGACATATTTGTCTCGCGCACCACCACGCCAAGTGTCTTGTTGCCGCAGCGCACCGGTGCATAGACGTTGCAGACGCTTGATTTGCCGACCTGATGAAGCGTGGTGGTGTGCAGCACCCCTTCGGCGTTCATCGCGGTGTCGATCTCGTCGACGAGGTTCGGCGAGACCTCGTTGCCCACGGCGTCATCGCTGCGCATCGTCATCACGGTGGATGGGCGGCACTGCTCGGCGACGATGTATTTGCCGTCGTCGCGCCGAAGCACCAGCAGCAGGTCCGCAAAACTCAAATCGGCGATGACCTGCCAGTCCGCCACCAACAAATGAAGCCATTCACGATCGCCCGCGTCGAAATCGGACTGCGCGGCGAGAATCTCATCAAAATCAGCCATAGTTCAATGATACTATGAGTCGGTTTCGCCGGGTGTTGTCGGTCTTAAAAAATATGTCACCAACTCAGGTTACGATATCGTAAGTTACGTTTGCGTAGGCGGAGACCAGTTATCTGGTTTTGAGCATTTCACAGCGTATCGCTCGATGTACAGGTAGTTGAGACAACAGGAATAGTTGAGACTTTGGAGGGACCATGTCCGACAAGTCCGTCAAAACAATGGCTGACGGCACCATAGCCATCAATTCGTATCAAAATACATCCAGAAAAAACGACGGCACTCCCGTAACCAACGCAACGAAGCAAGGCAAATCAGGTTCCGATACACTGGGCAAACCCGCACAAGACCTCAAAGCCATCAAAACCACTGTCAGCAAGGCGCAGCAGCAGGCCATGGAAGCCAAGGCCGAAACCATCAGAACGGTGGCACACAACAAGGCCGACACCATCCGCCGCAAGGCCGAGGAGCGCGCAGCCTACGTCATCGCCCAAGGCGAGGTGAAGGCCGCCGAAACATTGGGCATCACTCCCCCGCCCATGCCCGGACGCAAGGTCCGCCTCGACGTGCACGGCCGGCCGAAACCGTTGCTGCGCGGCTGGATACATGCCGTGGCGGCGCCGCTCGCCCTCGCCGCCGGCATCGTGCTCATCTGCCTGGCGAAAGGCGCAGGGCTCAAATGGGCGTGCGCCGTTTTCATGGTCTGCTCGCTGATTCTGTTCACGAACTCTGCCGCCTACCATTTGGGTGATTGGTCGGCCAAGACCACGGATATCCTGCGCCGCATCGACCATATGAACATCTTCCTGCTGATCGCCGGAACCTATACCCCGGTTTCCTTCGCCCTGACCCCGAACTGGCGCAACGGGGTGATCGGGGGAATGTGGGCCTGCACGCTCGTGGCGCTCTTGATCCACGTCATCTGGATCAACGCCCCGCGCTGGCTCTATACCGCGGTCTACATCATCTTCGGCGTCTCCGGCGTCGCCTTCCTCGACCTTTTCTGGTTCTCACCCTATGCAGGCCCTGCCGTGGTCGTGCTGCTCGCGGCGGGCGGCGCCTGCTATATCGCCGGGGCTATCGTCTACGCGCTGCGCAAGCCCGACCCTTGGCCGCGCATCTTTGGCTTCCACGAGATTTTCCACTTGGGCACCGTGGCAGGTTACGCCTGCCATATGGTGGCCATCTACATGGTCATCGTCAACCTACGGTAAACGCCGAAAACCTTTCGTCTTAGAAAGATTTTCCCGTATACCCCATAGAACTGTTAACGACGCTCCAAGACCATTTTCCATACTTTCATTCTTTCCATACCCTCATAAGACAGATGAAAAGGGTCTGAACCCACGATTGCATGGATTCAGACCCTTTTCGTATTTGTCGATACGTCGATAAAACAGGTAGACGAAAGCCAGCCTTACTTCATCGGCTTGGAGTCCTTGATCTTCACCTTGATCTCACGGCCGTTCGGGGCCTTGTAGGAGACTTCGTCGCCTTTCTTGGCACCCATGATGGCCGCGCCGATCGGCGATTCCGGGCTGATGACGTCGTAGTCGGTGGCCACAGCGATGTCGCGCGAACCGAGCACGTACTTCATCTCCTTGCCGGCCAGTTCGAGCGTGACCAGCGAACCGTTGCCCACCTTGCCTGCCGGCGGGGCCTTCAGGATCTTGGTGTTGCGCAGCTTGACGATGAGCTCGTTGATGCGCCCCTCGTTCTTGCCCTGCTCCTCGCGGGCCGCCTGATAGCCGCCGTTTTCGGAAAGGTCGCCTTCGGCGCGCGCGGTGGCGATGCGCTGGGTAATCTCGTCGCGATAGTCGCCCTGACGGTAAGCCAGTTCCTTCTGGAGCTTGTCGTAAGCCTCCTGCGTGAGCAGAATGGTCTTTTCTTCCTCTGCCATGATTCTTCCTTGCCTTTTTATGGTTTGTTGTTACGTTACGTGCCCGGCGGATACCGGGCGACCAAAACAAATTTGACCGGCACGCTGGCCGGCCAATCGTATTGGATTTCCTTGGCTTCAGCGCGTGGAAATGATATCGATGACAAACACCAGCGTGTCATCGCCGCCTATCCCGGCCTGCGGCATGCCCTGCCTGCCGTAGCCGTATTCCGGCGGTATGGAAACCACCAGACGGGAGCCGACGTTGTGTCCGGGAACCGTGCGGTCCCAGCCCTTGATGACCTGGCCGATGCCGATGCCGAAACTCGCCGGCTGGTGGCGGTCGAAACTCGAATCGAACGGTTCGTCCTTGCCCCAGACCACGCCGTGATAGTTCACGGTGACATTGTCGCCGGAACGGACCATCGGACCGTTGCCTTCGACCAGTTCCACGGCCTTGAGACCGGCCGGCGCGGGGGTATCGGGGAATTCGATAACGGGTTTCGCGCCGAACTCGGCATTTACCTCGGGCATGTTCGTAGCCATACGTAGGCCTCCTTGTTGTTTTACAATGACATTAGGTTAGCACTTCCCGCACCCCGAAGTTTGTCGGTAGGCCGAAAGTGCACAGAACCTACGAGAGGAAAATCGTTATCGCTTTGAAATAAACCGGCCGAACCAATCGCTGCAGATACGGCAAGTTACCGGTTCGCCCCATCATCAGCATTCCACGACATTGACGGCAAGGCCGCCTTCCGAGGTCTCCTTGTACTTCGACATCATGTCGGCACCGGTGTCTTTCATCGTCTTGATGACCTGGTCGAGGCTGACCATGTGCTGGCCGTTGCCGAGCAAGGCCATGCGCACCGCGTTGACGGCGGTGTTCGCGGCCATCGCGTTGCGCTCGATGCAGGGAATCTGGACGAGGCCGGCCACCGGGTCGCAGGTCAGCCCCAGATGATGCTCCATAGCCACTTCCGCCGCATTCTCGACCTGCCGTGGAGTGCCCTGCATCACTTCACAAAGCCCTGCCGCCGCCATCGAAGCCGCAGAACCGACTTCGCCCTGGCAGCCCACCTCCGCTCCGGAAATGGAAGCGTTGCGTTTGAAAAGGTAACCGACGGCCCCGGCGGCCAAGAGGAAGCGGATGACGCCATCCTCGTTCGCTGTTCCGGCGAAATGCCAATAATATTCAAGGACTGCGGGAATGATGCCCGCCGAACCGTTGGTCGGGGCGGTGACGATGCGGCCGCCGCCGGCGTTCTCCTCGTTGACCGCGAGCGCAAAGAGGTCGACCCACGTGCATTCCGAGGATTCGAGCAGAGCGGCGGGCCTGCGCACATTATGTGAGAGAATATCGGCGTTGCCGGAAAGCTCGCGATAGATCTTCGGCGCGCGTCGCGGCACGTCAAGGCCGCCGGGAAGCGTGTGCTGGGTGGACATGCAGCCGTTTTTGACGCAGTCGTCCATATGATGCCAGACGTTCAGCAGCGCGTCCTTGACTTCTTTGGGCGAACGCGTGGCCGTCTCGTTGGCCCATACGATTTCGGAGATGCTTTTGCCTTCGCACTTGCAGATTTCGAGCAGTTCGTCCGCGCTGGCGAAGGGATACGGGGCTTCGGGCGGAAAATCGTTGCTGCTGTCGACACTCGCTTCTTCGGCGAAGGTCGTGCCCTTCGGCGCCTTCTCGTGGATGCCGATCAAAAGGTCGTCGGGATGGCCTTTGCGCACGAACCCGCCGCCGATGGAATACCAGACCTGCTCGTCTATTTTCCGGCCTGTTTTGTCGAACGCCTCGAAACGCATGCCGTTGGGGTGGGCGGCGAGCATCTTCCATTTTTCGAAGATGACGTCCTTGCCGTAATCGAAATCAATATGATGTTTGCCGCCGAGGTTGAGCCTGCCGGTGTTCTCGCACTCTTCCCTGATGGTCGCCAGATGCATCGTGTCGACCGTGGCCGGCACGTCGCCTTCCAGCCCCGCCATGGTGGCCCTATCGGTGCCGTGGCCGAGACCCGTCATCGACAGGGAGCCGTAAAGCGTGGTTTTCACGCGGCTTACACGGCCGAGCAGGTCACGCTCGTCAAGCGAGGTGACGAAATCGGAAGCAGCCACCATCGGGCCGACGGTATGCGACGAGCTCGGCCCGACGCCGATTTTGAACATGTCGAGAATAGTGAACATATCGCTATTCTAACGTCGCTCTATGTGCAACACGTTTCTTTGTGTGCGAACCCACAAAATATCGGTTATCGGCTTACTTGCCGGCCGTCGTGAGCTCGGGCTTCACGAACAGCACGACCAGCGCGCACAGCACCGTCATCGCGGCGATGAACAGGAAGGCGCCGGTGAACGAGCCGCCCGCGGACTTGACCATATTGCCGAGGATGGTCGGGGCCAGGAAGCCGCCGATCGTACCGCCGGTATTGATGACGGCAATGGAGGAACCGATGATTTCGGCGTTCATGATCTTGTGCGGCCAGGTGAAGATGCCGGTGAAGGCAAACATCGAGACCAGGCTCATCAGGGCGAGCAGCACCATCGATATCACCAGACTGCTCTTGCCCACGAAGATGAAGACCACGATGAGCACGGCGGTGATCAGGCAGGAACCGATAATGGCCATGCGCTCGCGGCCGAGGAACAGCTTGGAGAGCAGCGAGCCGGAGAAGATGGTGGCCAACATGGTGAAGATGGAGTTGAACGCCAGCACCAACGCGGCCTTTGTCGTGCTCAACGCGAAAGTGGTCTTGATATAGGTGGGCATCCACGACATCTGGCCGTAGAGCATCACATTGATGAAGAGCATCGCGATGAACAGGACGATGACGTTGCGGTTCTTGATAACGTCCTTGAAACTGGCCTTGGGGGCGTCGGCTTTGGCGGCTTCCGTATTGCCTGCCTGAGCTTCGGCCTGCGCCTTGCGTTCCTCTTCGGCCGCGCCACCGTGCGAGGGCACGAAGAACCAGATGAGGATGACGGAGACCAGATAAAGCGCGCCGAGGACGGCATAGGCGAGACGCCAGTTCTTATCGACCAGCACGCCGCCCAAGGTGAAGGCGAGGATTCCGCCGATGCCGGAGGTGGAAAGAATCAACGACTGGACGAACGTGCGCTTTTTAAGCGGGAAGTTCTCGGCGATCGACTTGGTGACGCTCGGCGGATAGCCGCCATGGCCGAGACCCATGCAGAAACGCATGACAATGAAGAGGATCAGACCACCCATGGCTCCGAAGAGGAAGGCGAAAACGGCAATGAAGGCAAGCGAGCCCACCAGCACCTTTTTGGCGCCGATCCGGTCAGCCAGCCAGCCGCAGGGAATCTGCATCAAGGCGTAGCCCAAGAAGAAGAACGACATGATCAGGCCGGTCTGGCCGGTGTCAAGCCCGAACTGCTTGCCGATGGGCATGATGGCCAACGAAATCATGCTCTTGTCCATGTAGACCACGGAATAGCCGGCCATCAGCGAGACAACGATCATCGCGCCGCCGCGTTTTGCCGTATCTGCTGTCGGTTTGCCCTCTACAGTCTCAGCCATGTGTACCGCCTTTCAAGTAAGTAAAACACGGATTATTTTACCCGCAGAAATGTCGCCAAGGTTACAAAACCGGCACTTTATGAGACAAAGCTTTTACCTGACGTACGTAGCCAAGTCAACCGGTACCGATTGCCCTATGCATTGTGGAGCAGGTCGGCATGGCGACGATTATATGTGTCGATATTTATTACATTTTATTAATATCAATCAACTTTTGTGGATGTATGGCATATTATGAAGGAATGAATAAAAATATTTCAGAACAAGACGTCAATGGTCTGTTCGCCCCTCTGCTCAAACAAGGCTGCACAATCGTGACCTCCGAGGAAATCGACGGACTGGATCATATCAGGGACGAGGAGCGCACATCGCTCCGCCATGCCACACCCAAACGACGTACGGAATTCCTGACGGGACGGGAATGCGCGCATCTGGCATTGCAACGGCTTCATCGTGACGGCCCGGTTTTGCGCGGACACGACGGAGCGCCCATCTGGCCTGAAGGCATTGTGGGTTCGCTTTCCCATTGCCCGACGCTTTCGGTGGCGGCAGTGGATTTTGACTATAAACATACCACCCTCGGAGTGGACGTGGAAGAGGACAGTCCCTTGCCGCAGGCGGCTTTCGAAGCCGTGTTCTCGCTGGCGGAACAGGAATCGGACCGCCAGCTCACCGCCGTGGAGACGAAAGCCTGCTTCTGTGCCAAGGAGGCGGTTTTCAAAGCCTATAACGCTTCCAAGTACATAGGCGATTGCAGACGCGTGACCATCCGGCTCAAGCCAGACGGGATTTTCAATGCCAGCACCGACCGCTTTCATTGCAGCGGACAATGGACCCACTTCGGGCATCTTATCGCTGCAATGACAATGGTTCCGGCATAACCTGCGCCTGCCAATCGCGCCGATTTTGTCAATTCCGCCGATTCCGTCCGTTCAGTCAAACGACGGCGTTCCGTTCCAACAGCTGAAGGAGCGCGGCTTCCTTTTCGTTTTTCTGGACTTCGGAATCGAAGGGAATCATGACCCTCACGTTTTCCGGCGTTGCCTGCCCCGAAGCCACCGGAACATCCTGAAGACGCGAGATGCAATCGGCGATGTCGCTGCCGCCTATTCCCAGCCATGACATCCCACTGTTCACTTGAGGCTCGCAGAATGCCGGCTCAGGGCCGGTCTCTTGGGGCGCAGGCTCGGCATCGACCGTATCAAGATTCTTCGTGCTTAACAGGTCGATGCTGGCTCCTGCAGCACGGAACCGCCGGGCGGGCCAGCGTTGATTGTGCACGATGTCCACCAGCGTCGCCGCTTTCAAAACATCCAGGTCTTTTGCGGGTTCCTGCGATTGGTCGATGCGAATAACCGCCTTGACCAAATCGGGGTGTGCCCTCCCCCAATCGAGCGTCCGCACCAAAGCGATGTCGCATGCTCCGAGCTCGGCGGCATCCTGGTTGACGACCCTGCTTGGATTGGCGAACGACGAGCCGACGATCATCGCATCCGCTTCGTGGCTGGAAAGCTGCAATTGCGCCAATTCCAACGTGGTGCCGAAGGAGTCCGTGCCCGCGTCGACGATGTAATTCGGCCCGGTCAGATCGAACATGTTGGCCACGCGACCGGAGATGATATTGTCCATATAACCGGGCAGAGAGGCCTCGCTGGTCTTTTCGATGCGCGCCTTGACCTGATGGTCGATCCACTGCTTCACACGCTCCTTGTCGTCGGCGGCCATCGACGAACGGTCAATGGCGGCGTTGACTTCAACAAGGCGTATGCGCAGCTCCCTGCGGCCCCCTACGGCCAGACCCGACGGCTGCCCGAACAGTGCCCCGACAGTGTCCTTCGGCTCCTTTCGCACGTCTTCCATAATGTCTTTGGCGGCGAGGATGGCAAGGCGCTGGGTCACGTCCATATGCGAGACCAATACGGGAGGCATACGAAAGACGCGCCAATCCACGTCCTTCATCGGGTCTTCCAGCAATCCGTCGGGCCGCTTGCATGCGCTGTGCGAGACCGATTGGACGACCAGATAGGAGGCGTCACGGCCTTCGGGCCGCCGGACTTCGGCGATATCGGTGGCGTCGGAACCGTCGTATTGCTCCAAGACGATCGACGAGTTGATCCCGCCGAAGCCAAAGGCATTGATCAACGCCCTGCGCGGGCCGTCGCCCGGCCGCTCCCAGCGTGCGGGCCTGGTATGAATCATCAGGGATTCGGGATGTTCGACGATGACCTCATTGGGCGTCTCCACTCCCGTCACCGCAGGGAAAGTGGCATGTTTCATAGCCTCGAGCACCACCAGAAGATTCGACATGCCGGCCACAGGGAAACCATGGCCAATCAGGTTCTTGACCGAACCCACCGGCATCGGTCCTCGGCGCCGATGGCCGACCAGGTCCGCGATCGCCGAAAGCTCCGAGGCATCGCCTGCGGGCGTGCCGGTGGCGTGGGTCTCGATGTAGTCGATGCGTTCCACATTTTCACCGGCTGTGGCCAGTGCGGACGACATGGCACGCAACTGCCCTGCCGGCTTGGGCGCATAGATGGCTTTGCCCCGCCCGTCACTGGTGGAGAACGCACCGGTGACCAGCGCCAGGATTTTGTAGCCTTTGGCGCGCGCATAGTCCGGCGTGCATAACAGCACGGTCGAAGAACCTTCGGCGGGCACCAGCCCGTTGGCGTGCGCGTCCAGGGGCTTGGGCGCACGGTCCGAAAGGCCTCCGACCTTGGCGAAAGTGACGTTGCCGGTCACCGACATATTCGACATCGCGCCGACGGCCATGATCATCCGATTCGGATAACGATGAAGATAACGCGACGCAAGGTCAACCATCAGCAGGCCGGAGGCGCAAGCGCCGTCGACCAGCACCGGGTGATCGTCCATGCCCATGAGTTTCGAGGGCACGCGGGCAAGATCGGTGGACGTGTTCGCTTCGCCGCGCACCTTGTCTTCCATCACATAATGGTCGATGGCCTTTTCGGCCTCCCCGCGCAGGTCGACCGGCAACTCATCGCCGTCCTCACTCAGGAGCTCATGGATGATATCGACAAGTTCGTCGTCGTCAAACGCCTCGTCACCAAGCATATTGCCCAGCAAGAGCCTGCACCGACGCCTGTCTGGGACGTCGATTCCCGCCTGTGCAAACGCCTGTTCGGCCGTGTCCACAATGAATTGCTGGGTCCTGTTCAACCGGTACGACGACCACGGCTTGCCGTCGGGCGAATGGCCTTGAGGGCCGTGATAGCCGACGACGAAACCACCGACCCCGCAGTAGGTCTTGTCTTCGGCGCTGCGGTCTGCATCCAAATATTCGAGGGCATTGTTCCACCTGTTTTTGGGTGCGTGCGCGATGCCGGAGACCCCGTGAGTGACGGCCTGCCAGAACTCTTCGGGCGAAAACGACGAGGGCGGCAGGACGCATCCCGTGCCGACGATGGCTATCGGTTCAAAACTATTGTTCGACATATTCGACTTCCTCATTACGTCTTTCATGACCGTTGCAATATATCGTGCTCGTCTTCAGAGGGCCCGAGCTTGGTAAGCGTGACGCGGTCGGCCTTGCAGAGCACGAAACCTTCCTGGTCGACGATCTCCATATTGGTATCCACGGTGTTTTCGTCCTCGCCCAAAACCGTCACCTTGCCGTAGCAGACCTCGCGGGCCGCAGGGCAACGGTATTGGCGGCCTCCGCGGATCATCGTGGGGACGATATGGCGTCCGAACAACTGGAACTCGCGCATCAAGGCCATCCGGCCGACATTGTCGATCAGCAGCGGGCAGCACAGGAACCGGGGGTTACGCACGTCGCTGAAGAGCCCTGGTATGGCCGAGACCACGAATTGGCCGACCATGCAATTGTCGTTGACCAGCCTGGCCTGCCGTACGTAGCGGAAAGTGGGCCCGAAGCTGATGAAATGCGCCGTGCTGGCATAATAACGGTCAAGATCGAAGGCGACGCCCTCCTTCATCAGCTCCTCGTAAGACCAATCCGCGCGGTAGGGAGCGAACGGGTCGCCCACGATATGCATTTTGGCGCCGGAATGGAAGCGTTTCGGGATAAGAACCCTGCCGTTGGGAGCCTTGAACGTGGAGTAAAGCTTCGTCTCGATCTGCGGGCCCTGACGGTGGATGGAAACGGAAACCGGCACTTCGTCGTTGTCCCTACATTTCAGGAACCGGTCGAAACTTACGCTGTCGAGTTCGACCCCATATCGGTGCGGGTCGACCAGATACGCCGCGGCCTCCACCTGGGTCTCCATATGCAGCAGGCCCGGGAAGGTGGTCATGGACTTGACACGATGGTCGGGCAGGTAAAGATCGCGGTCGTATCGAAGATCCCTATAGGCCGTGGCATTGTCCTGATCCTTGCGTTCGAACCGGTCAATGAGCGGAAAATGCGGCTTGTCGATGACATAACCATCGGCATCCACCACCGAGATAAGCCTGCGATGTTCATCCAAGGCATCCAGCTGGCCCAACGGCTTGTTGGAGCCGAGACCTCCCAGAACAAGCACCTCCGGATCGGCCAGACCTACGGCAAGCTCATCGAGGAAGAACCGCCTACCCGTTTCCACGGGAAGATAGTCCATGCCACGGCCCTTGCTTTGCACGGCCATCACCTTGGGGTCCGCGGCCATACCGACGCCGGCCCAGGCCGACCATTCCAGTGTCGTGAACGAGACGTCGGGGCGCCTGCCCGAGGCATCCATCGAAAGGTAATACGACAAGGCGGCGAGCAGAGCGGCGCCGGCGGTGTAATCGACCTGTCCGTCCATGCCAAAACGCCCGGAAACCGAGCCGAACGACACGAAAGCACTCAGGCTTTCATCATTCAACGTGGCCATATAAAGGTTGCGGAAACCGGCCACCTTGACTTTAAGACATTCAAGCGTCTTCTCGAGGCTCTTGGACGAAAGCCTGCCGAACGATTCCAAACCCGCCGCGTGCACGACCAGCGAAATCGGCCCCAGCTCACTTTGAACGCGATCGACCAGAGACTGCACCGATTGGGCGTTCGAAACGTCGCACGGATAATAATGAAGGTTCTTTTTCGAAGAGATGAAATCGTTCATATTCCGGGCAAGCATACGGATATGACCGATGCGCTCGTATTCGTCGGCGATCGACGCCGCGCTCAATTGCGGTGAGCGCACATGCAGCCGGCGCATGAAATCGGGTTTCGCGGCCTTGAATGCCTCGTCTTCCATCCTGAGCCATGGCTGCGCCGACGGGTCGTGAATATCCGAACGACCGGTGACCACAACCTCGATATCGGGCTGCTCGTCGGCCAACGCCTTCGCGCACTCGAGGGCGATTCCACGCGAGCCTCCGGAAAACAGGGCCACCGTGCCGGCCTTGAGCTTCTGACGAACCGAATGTTCCTGTTTGATTTCGAGCGGAATGACGCGCACGACCTGGCGCTGACCGTCCACATAACCGATTTCGGTATCGTTGCGAGCACTGAAATGACGCAGTTCGTCTGCCACGATTTCGGGGGCACGGTCGCACTCGTCCAGATCGATGGTCTTGATGGTCAGGTTCTCGTATTCACGGCACAGGCTCTTATAGAAACCAGTGTTGAGCGCCCCGAGCGGGTTGCCGGTCCCCTTGGTCCCTTCGGAACCGATGCCCGATATCCCGCCGGAATTGGTCAGTGAAACCCAAGCGAACGGCTGCTTTGTTCCCTCGACGTCTGCGAGCAAGGCCTTGCTCAAGGAGAAGACGGAAGCGTAGGCACGCTCGACATGACGCATCCATTCATTCTGCGCGATATCGGCGCCATTGAAACGGTCAAGCAAGGCGTGGCAATCGACGACGACGCGCAACGGCCTGTCGAAATGGGGGATGTTCACCGCTTCTTGTGGCCCTTCGGCATTCAGCACGATGGTTTTGACCTGAGCGACGAACGGCCGTAACGCGTTGCTGACCTTCAGATCGAGCCGTGCGTCGCCACTTGAGACCACCAGGCAACCGGCATCGCTGAAATCGTCGGTTTCCTCGTTGTCATCGACATGGCTGACGACCAGCTGGGGCACGAAGCGACCGAAGTCTTCGTTGGCGCTTCTTGCATTATCGTTCGCCGGGTTTGTCGCGTTTGTCCTGTCGATTGCGTCGGTTGACTCGTTCCCATCCTCAGCGTTCGCTGCGTTCGTCGCGTTCGTCGTATTCGTGGCACCGGTCACGCTCGCCTCATCCACACCCTGGTTCGCGGCATCCTTGCCTTGCCCATCTGCCACAGATTGGTTCGTCATGCTGCGCAGCTCGGCTTCGAGCTGGCGTAACGTATGCACTTCGGAGAGGTCCACATCCTGCGGGTCGAGGCCGAGCCTGTCGGCGACCTTGCCCAACGCCTCCATCTGCTTGACCGAATCAATGCCCAGATCGCCCTCCAAATCCATATCAGGATCAAGAACATCACTGGGATAACCCGTCACCTCACAGAAAACATCCACCAACAAGGCCCCGAGATCACCATCCGTAATCTTTCCGCTCCCTGGCTTTCCATCCGCAAGATTTTCATCCGACAGATTTTCTTTCGCAGGTTTTTCGGATTCTGCCGAAGCGAAAGAAGAATCAGATGGTATGGAATCAGAGAGACGTGCGGCATCGGATATCGGTGCCGAACCCGTCTTTTCTTGGTTGCCGCCCTCACTGGCAGTATTCGCTTCCTGATTTGTCATATCGGCATGGCTGCTGTCAGCATCATCGTTTGAAGGAGATATGGTGATTTTGCGCAGCTCGGCTTCAAGCTGGCGAAGGGTATGCACCTCGGAAAGGTCCACATCCTGCGGGTCGAGGCCGAGCCTGTCGGCGACCTTGCCCAACGCCTCCATCTGCTTGACCGAATCGATACCCAGATCGCCTTCCAAATCCATATCAGGGTCAAGGACATCACTGGGATAACCCGTCACCTCACAGAAGACATCCACCAAAAGAGACCCCAACGAAGCATCGGTGATAGCAGGATTCTTCGACGCGTTATCCCTTGCGGTTTCCTTGTATTCTGCGTCATTGGCAACGGTCTCTTGCCGTCCGGTGTCATCGGCAACGGCACCTTCACCGGTATCGATAGCAGCATCAGCAACGCGATTAGCACCGGCGCCTTCTTCTGCTGCACCGGCATCAGCACCAGCAACATCACCAGCATGATTGTCTGTAACCGAACCGGCGATATTCCCGCCGCAAAGCCAGCGCAGCCCGTCAAGACGGTCCTCGGTCTTCTCAGCCTTTGCCGCGCCATAATCCAGGCGGACCACGCCGCCACGGCCGCTTTGAAGAGACTCGCCAATCAGTCTGCCGACGATGCCTTTTGGACCGGCGTCAATGAAAATCCTGATTCCGCGACGTTCGCAAGCCGCCACGCAGTCCCGGAAATCAAAGGACGTAACCAACTGGCCGGCCAAGAGCTCCGGCAATGCCTTGACCTCATGCTCGCCCAGCACCGACCGGGTAATCGTGGAAACCACAGGAATCGTGGGCGTCTTCCATTCATAGCGCTTCAAGCGGGCGTGCAGATCCGGCAACACAGGCGAGAGTACCTCACTGTGGAAGCCGACAGGAATCGCCAATTTCGTGGCCTGTACCCCGCATGCCTTCAAATCACTGATCGCCTGGTCAACCAACGTAGTGCTGCCTGAAACGACCATCTGCGAATTCGAATTGACAATGCCCACGACAATCGGTCCACGGTAGGCCAGTTCCGCGACGACGGCGCGCACCAGAGCCTCGGTTTCCGGAGAATCAATCTTGGTTGCCGCCATCGCCCCGCGCATGCCTTCGGGAATCGAGGCGATGCATTCGGCACGGTCCAGAACCGCGGAAAGCCCGTCTTCGAACGACACCGCGCCCGAAGCGATCAAAGCGCTGTATTCGCCGAGACTATGTCCCATCAGCAATCCGACCGGAATCGAGTGTTCACGGATGGCCTCGAACATGGCCACGGAAGCCGTGACGATGGCCGGCTGCATGACCTGCGGCATCATCAGCGTCGCTTTCGTGCCGTCACCGATCACCTTTGTCAGCGGTTGACCGTAACGCGCCGCATAGACCTCGTCGGCCCGCCCGATCAGACGCTTTGCGGCCGGCGAACGGGCGATGAAACCGTCGAACATATCAAGCGATTGGCTGCCGTGCCCAGGGAAACATACCGCGACATCGTCGCCGCCAGCACTTGTGTCCTTGACCAAGGCACCCAGCGAAAACACATCTTTTGCATCAATATCGACCATTACCTACAAATACTCCCTACGAATTCTGCCTAAAATCATCAACCCTTCAATTTCCACGAAGTGACGCTGCTTCCGTTGTCTCATAGAAGCGGCGGCGGCTCGGTATCGACGCAAAGGGGAAAACCCGGCGATGTATCCTTAGAATTCCTTTGAACGATAGAAGACAAATACGTTATCACACATCATTATGAAATAATACTAATAACTATTTCTCGATAAAACAAATGGCTTTAATTACACGGGCTTAATGAGAGGCTTCCGCTTCTGCCGAAATGACCGAGATAAGCACGACAGCGTGCCTATACAAGCCAATACGGAAAAGTACCCCCGGTGGGACTCGAACCCACAAGCCAATGGCGACCGATTTTAAGTCGGTTGCGTCTACCAATTCCGCCACGGGGGCACGCCGGTGAACGCCGACAAAATGAAATTATGCCACATCGTCTCTACCGCAGAACAAGGCCGAAACACCGGCAAAAGGCATGACACCGACGAAACGGGGCTAGCCGGCGAAAAAGAACAAACCGGCGGAACGGGTTGAGCCAAACAGCAGATGGAATCAGGCGAAAATCAGCTATTCAGCATCCTTGTTCCATAATCGAGGACGATGCCGTCGAGAAGGCCGTGGTCGCTGGAAATAAAAGAATCAATCGGCGTGCCGTGGTCGCATTGCGCGGCCTCGGAAACCCTGGCCAGCACGCGATTCCAGACCAGCGCTCCCCCGCCGACCACGTCGATGCGGCCGGGATGGATGGTCTTGTAGGTGGCGCGTTCGGCTCGGGTCATGTTGAGGAAACGGTCGTCGACATCAAAAATATCCTTGTATGAAACCCGTACGCCGTCGACGGCACGGTGGTCGTATGCCTTCAAACCCAACACCAGCGCGGTCATCGTGGTCACCGTCCCGGAAACGCCGATAATGGTGCGCGTTTTGCCTGCGGGTATATGTTCGAACGCCTCATCGATATACCGGTCGATGTCCTCGCTCGCCTCGGCAATCTCGGCTTGCGTCGGCGGGTCGGTGCGCAAATGACGTTCCGTCATACGAACCGAACCGATGTTCATCGAGAATGCGGCTTGCACGCTGGTGGCCGGCGCGGACTTGCCGTCGCCGCCCATCACCATTTCGGTGGAACCTCCGCCGAGGTCGACCACCAGATACGGCGCCTCGAGGCCCTTGCGCGGCACGCTGCCCGTGGCCCCAAGGAAGCTCAGCGCGGCTTCTTCCGTTCCGGGAATGACTTCGGGCCGTACCCCCAAGATCGATTCGATACCGTCTTCGAATTCCTTGCGGTTCTCGGCATCGCGCGTCGCCGAAGTGGCCACGAAACGCAACCCATCAGCCGGATGTTCCTTCAAGACTTTTGCGAAGTCGCGAGCGGCCGAGTAGGCGCGTTCAAGCGCGTCTTCGGCGAAACGATGGGTCTTGTCAACGTCCTGACCGAGCCTGATGACCTGCAAGACGCGGGGCACGACGTCCTCGACGCTGCCGTCGGCAAACACCTTGGAAACCTTGAGACGTATGGAATTGGTGCCGCAATCGATTCCGGCAACGGTCACAAAATCCTTGGTTCCATCTTGCATTTCAGCACCATCCATTTTCGCATCATCTTGTTTCGTCGCTTAAGACATTATCCGTCAGACGCAACATTGCGAAGCCGGTCTCGCGACGGCAAAGACCATAGCCACGCCGCGACACGCATAAAGCCAGCGGTCCTGGTGAATTTTCACGTTCGCCGATTCTTGACCGATCAGCCGGTCAACCAGCACGCCGGTAAATTTCCTTCTGGTCGCTCAGTCCAGTTCCGTAGTACAGCGGCAGACCTTCGGGTCGAACTCGTCGACGATACGCTTCATTACCATGTCGCCAATGGGGTTTGCTCCCTCTCCCATCACGAGCGTCTGTGCCACGAGCGCGTGCAGGCATTTGACGCGCACGGGCATCCCTCCTGCACTGGTACCAGCGATGTGCTCCTCGCTGTCGCCAAGACGGGTCGCCAACTCGTGACGGAAGGCGAGATAGAGCCGGTGCGCACGCTCATACTGCGCATGAATAGTCTCGTCATGCTGGACCAGATCGGTATAGTGTTGCATCGAACCGTCCGCTTCGACGCGTGAAACGGCCTTGGTCGCCTCCGGGCTGGTCAAATAGCAGGTCGTGGGGAACGGCGTGCCATCGGGCAGCACGGGCCGCGTGACCACTGCCAGCGGCCTGCCGCACACGCAACGAGCACCGACCGCGACCATGCCACGCGGGAAACGGCCGAGTTGCTTTTTGACCAATGCGATATCGTCATCGCTGGCCTTGTCAGCCATCACACGGTCCACCAGTTCCTTGGCTTGCGCCTCGAGGCCGGCTTCATCAATCTGAATCGACGCCGACACACTTCCATCGCTGGCAACGGATTGCCGTTGGATATCGCTCGACTCCGGATTCGGGGATTTCAAAGATTGGGATTGCTCTTCTTGCACGCTGTTCCTTATCGAATATCGTTCTGTCTTATTTATGTAAAAATTATCGGTATTTGGCATATCTAGAACATGTCTTTATAGCTGCGTTCAGATTTTTATCGAACGCAACGCCAAGTACCAATGTCAAATGCACCGCCAGTTCCGACTATCGCGGAACCGTTCATTTCTTACCGCTGCCGCCGCTCTGCGAACCGGAACCGGCGCCCGCCTTTTGACCCTTGTTCTGCGGATTTACGGCATTCTTTTTATCGTTGTTGCCCGCATGATTCGCGTTGCCGGTCTGATTGGTATTGTCGTCAGCATTTGGCGTACCGCCCGCATCCGGGTCGGAATCACTTTGCCCACCCACGGCCTTGGGAGTCGTGACCTCACCGGACTTGTTCTTTTTCAGCGGCTCATCGGCTTTCTTGAAGCCGTATGCCAGTTCACGATACCATGGCAATGCAGGCTTATCCGAGCTGACATCGTCCTGATCGGTATTGTCCGATTTCGGCTTGACGCCGGTGACCGCTTCGGGATGTTCGACATGGATGGCCTGCTCTCCGGGGAAGACGAAGCCAAGCCTTTCGCGCGCCTGCGCGGTGACGTAAGCATTGTCATTCCAACGGGAAATATCATTCTCCAGATTCTGCTTTTGCGATACCAACGCAGCTTCCTGCCTCTTCAACCCGTTGAGTTCGGCGAGGTTCAAAGCATAGCTGTGAAAGGTAGCCACCAGTTGGATGGCGCCCAAAGCGACGATGAACACCGCGATAAAGAACGCTATCGGGCCGGAACCACGCGATCCGCCGCGCTTCTTATCGCCCTCAGCTTTGCCTTTGCCCTTGCTTTTCGTAGTGCCCATAAAACATAAAATACCCGTCACATTCGACTCAGCAGAGTGAATGCGACGGGCAAAGCTCACAGCACAAGTATGCGCTGCGAATGGCTAGCTAGAAACTACTTGACGTACTTCTTGCAGGCCTTGAAGGCGGAATAACCGGCATACTCGGCGGTGGAGCCAAGCTCCTCCTCAATCTCGAGCAGGCGGTTGTACTTCGCGATACGCTCGCCACGGGCAGGGGCACCGGTCTTGATCTGACGGGTGTTCTTGGCGACGGCGAGGTCGGCGATCGTGGTGTCGGAAGTCTCGCCGGAACGGTGAGAGACCATGGAGGTGAAGCCGTTGGCCGTGGCGAGCTCGATGGCGTCGAGCGTCTCGGTGACGGTGCCGATCTGGTTGAGCTTGACAAGCAGGCTGTTGGCGGCCTTGAGGTCGATGCCCTTCTGCAGACGTTTCGGGTTGGTCACCAGCAGGTCGTCGCCGACGAACTGGAGCTTGTCGCCCATCGCGGCGGTGATCTTCTGCCATGCAGGCCAATCCTCTTCGGCGAACGGATCCTCGATGGAGACCAGCGGATACTTGGAGACGAGCTCCTTGTAGTAATCGAGCATGTAGTCGGCATCGCGATCGGCGCCGTCGAAGTGATACTTGTTGGTTTCCTTGTTGTAGAACTCGGAGGACGCCACGTCAAGGCACAGGCCAATCTGGCGGCCGGGCTCGTAACCCGCAGCCTCAATGGCCTGCATGATGTACTTGAGGGAATCCTCGTTGGTCTTCATCTTCGGAGCGAAGCCGCCTTCGTCGCCGAGACCCGTGTCGTGGCCGTCCTTCTTCAGGATGCCCTTGAGGGTGTGATAGACCTCAACGCCGGCGCGCAGAGCGTCGCTGTAGGTCTCGAAGCCGTACGGGGAAATCATGTATTCCTGAATGTCGGTGGCGAAATCAGCATGCGCACCGCCGTTCATGATGTTCATGTTCGGAACCGGCAGGATGTGGCCGTTGGTGCCGCCGATGTAGCGGTAGAGCGGCAGTTCTGCAGATTCTGCAGCGGCGTAGAGGGCCGCCAGAGATACGCCGAGGATGGCGTTGGCGCCGAGCTTGCCCTTGTTGGGGGTGCCGTCAAGCTCGATCATGGTCTCGTCGAGTGCGCGCTGGTCAGTGGCGTCCATGCCGATGACCTTGGGCGCGATGGTCTCGTTGACGGCCTTGACCGCTTCGAGAACACCCTTGCCCTGATAACGGGACTTGTCGCCATCGCGACGCTCCCAAGCCTCGGCCTCGCCGGTCGAAGCGCCGGAGGGAACCAGGCCGATGCCTTCGGCACCATCAACGGTGTCGAGAACTACCTTGACGGTCGGGTTTCCACGGGAATCGAGAATTTCGCTGGCATAAACGCTTTCAATTGCTGCCACAATTACTCCTTAAAGATGGACTTTCACTAACACTTCCAAGATTAATGCGTTTGATGGACGTAAACAGACAAAATTAGGCATTATTTGTGAGCGCTCACATATTACTGCTACCAAAAGTATTCGTCACTTTCCGCTCAGCTCTGCTTTGGCTTACCTGTCCACGCCAGATCCTCGAGCAGCTGATCGGTCCAGCCCATCACTTCGGGGCTGGTCATCGGCTTGCCGCCGAGGGTTCCGCCGAACGGTGCGGGAATCAGGAGCGTATGCGTGACCGGACGATATTGCGTGCCGCGGTAGATACGCGAAAGCCGCATTTGTAGGGATTCGGGCGGGTCGATCTTGGCGATGCGCACGCGGTTGCCTTGTGTGACGATTTCGGAGATACCCAATGCACGGGCCTTGCTGCGGAGGCGGGCGACGTCGAAGAGTGTATCGAATTCCTCTGGCAACGGACCGTAACGATCGGTGAGCTCCTCGCGCAACTCGGTGAAGTCTTCTTCGGTTCTGGCGCTGGCCAGCTTGCGATAGGCCTCGAGACGCAGCTTGTCCGAATCGATGTAGTCGACCGGAATGGAAGCCTCGATGGGCAGGTCGATGGTGACGGCCACGGATTCTTTACGTTCCGGTTCCTTGTACTTTTCGACGGCATCAGAGACCATGCGCACGTAGAGATCGAAACCGACGCCCTCGATGTGGCCGCTCTGTTCGCCGCCTAGAAGGTTGCCGGTTCCGCGCAGTTCAAGATCCTTCATCGCCACGTCGAAGCCGCTTCCGAGCGCCGTGTTCTGTGCAATCGTGGCCAAGCGGTCGTGCGACTGCTGGGTCATCGGTTTGGACGGGTCGTAAAGGAAGTAGGCGTAGGCGCGTTCGCGGCCACGGCCCACGCGACCACGCAGCTGGTGCAACTGGCTTAAGCCGAAACGGTCGGCGTGGTCGACGATCAGCGTGTTTGCGTTGGTGATATCGAGGCCGGTTTCGATAATCGTCGTGCATACGAGCACATCGATATCGCGATGCCAGAAGTCCTGGATGATGTTGTCGAGCTGCTTCTCCCCCATCTTGCCGTGCGCGATGCCGATTTTCGCCTCGGGCACCAGATCGTGGATCTTTGCCGCGACCTTATCAATGTCGTTGACGCGGTTGTGCACGTAGAAAACCTGGCCGCCACGCAGCAGCTCGCGCCGGACGGCGGCGGTGACCTGCGCGTCCTCGTAGGCGCCCACGTAGGTGAGCACCGGCAAGCGGTCTTCAGGAGGCGTGGCCAGCGTCGACATCTCACGGATACCGGTAACAGCCATTTCCAGCGTTCTGGGGATTGGCGTCGCGGAAAGCGAAAGCACATCGATATTGGTACGCAGCGCCTTCAGCGTCTCCTTGTGCTCGACGCCGAAACGCTGCTCCTCGTCGATGATCAGGAGTCCCAAATCCTTGAACTTGATCTTGGGGTTCAGCAGTTTGTGTGTGCCGATGACGACATCGACAAAACCGGATTCCAAGCCCTTAAGCGTCTCGTCGATCTCTTTCTTGGTCTGGAATCGGCTCATCGCCGCCACATGAACCGGGAAGCCCTCGTAACGCTCGGTGAACGTCTCATAATGCTGCTGCACCAAAAGTGTGGTCGGCGCCAGAATGGCCACCTGCTTGCCATCCTGCACCGCCTTGAACGCGGCACGTACGGCGATTTCCGTCTTGCCGAAGCCGACGTCGCCGCAGATGAGACGATCCATCGGCACGGGCTTTTCCATGTCAGCCTTGACTTCGTCGATGGTGGTGAGCTGGTCGGCCGTCTCCTGATACGGGAAGGCGTCCTCCAGCTCCTTCTGCCACGGGGTGTCGGGACTGAAGGCGAATCCCTCGGCCTGCTGACGGGCGGAATAAAGCTTGACCAGGTCGTCGGCGATCTCGTGGACGTGCTTGCGGGCCTTGGCCTTGGTCTGAGCCCAGTCGGAGCCGCCGAGCTTGTTAAGCTTGGGCTTGTCGGCGCCGATATATTTGGAGACCTGATCGAGCTGATCAGTGGGGATGAACAGTTTGTCCGGCGGCGCGTTGCGCTTGGACGGAGCATATTCGATGACCAGATATTCGCGGGTGGCACGGTTCGCGCCGACACCGGTGGTACGCTGTCGCATTTCGACGAATCGGCCGATGCCGTGCTGCTCGTGGACGATATAGTCGCCTGCTTTGAGCTCCATCAGGTCGATGGCCTTGTGGCGGCGACGCGAGGACTTCTGCTGAGCAACGGCACTGGTTTTGCCAGTAAGGTCACGTTCGGTCAAGAGCGCGAATTTGGCGGCGGAATCGATGAATCCGTCCATGGCTTGCGAGCGCACGGTGTCGAATCGCGTCACGCCGGTCTGGCCGAGTGCACGCTTCAAACGCGACAACGTTCCATTGGCCGCGGCGGTAATCGTTACTTCGAAACCGTCGTCAATCAGCCCTTCGACGCCTGTCTTGGCACGCTTCTCGTCGCCGCGATATTCTTCGGGAACCGACGCGTCAAGCTGGACGTGGCCGGGCATGGTCTTGTCGACGCCAAAACTGGTCAAACGCCAGACATCGTGGTTGGAGAATTCCAGTGAACGGATGGTCTCGTCGAAATCGAGGAAGCTTGCCTGGTCAAAACTGATGGGCGCACCGGCTCCATGACCGCTTGCGGCCACGTGCCAGCTTGCGGCGAGGAATTCGTTGGCCGTTTTGGCAAGGTCGGCGGCGGCGCGACGCAGCTTTTCGGGGTCGGAAAGCATGATGACCGCATCGCGGGGCAGCATCGTGGCCACCGGCTGCATGTCGTCGATCAGCGCAGGAATCAGCGATTCCATGCCTTCCACCGGAATGGAATCGGCAATGGATTGCAGCATGTCGTCGGCGTTGGGAATCCGGCCAATCAGCGATTTCGCGCGGGCCCGCACCTTGTCGGTCAATTGAAGCTCACGGCAAGGCGTGGCCCAGACGGTATCGATGCCATCGCCATAGGTGCGCTGGTCTGAGGCATGGAATTCCTTGATGGTATCGATTTCATCACCGAAGAATTCGATACGCACCGGATGCGGAAGCGTCGGCGGGAACACGTCGACAATGCCGCCGCGCACCGCGAACTCGCCACGATTGACGACCAGATCGACGCGGGTATAAGCGTTTTCGACCAATCGTGCGGAAACCTCATCCAGCGGAATCTCGCTGCCTACCCTGAACACCAACGGCTCCACGTCGCCCAACCCGGCCACCACCGGCTGAATCAGCGAACGGACCGGCATGACGAGAATGCGAATCGGACCGAACATTTCGCTGCCGTCTTTGGGATGGCAGAGCCTGCGGAAGACGGCCATGCGGCTGGCCACGGTGTCGGCACGTGGCGAAAGTCGCTCGTGCGGCAGCGTCTCCCAAGCCTCGAGCTGACTTACTTCATTGGGGTCTCCCCCATACCACGAGCGGATGGAATTAACGGTTTCCTCGGCCTCACGGCTTGAAGATACGACCATCACGACGGAAGAATATTGCGCACGTGCAGCCGCGAGTGCCGGTCGGATGCCTTCCGGCGCGCCGACGGTCAGCGCTTGATCGGCCGCGCCCTCCGGCGGTTCAATTTCGCCCGCGAGCAGATCACGGAACGCTCCGTCATCGTCAAGACGCGGCAAAAATCCCGCCAACGCACCCGACATATCCTGCGCGGCATGGTCGTCGGATTTTTCTGCAGCCTGAGCACGCTGTTTTACCGATGCTGCATTCCCATGTGCATTGGAATCCTTAGCAGACACAACCGGTTCCCCCGATGCCGGCGCACCATTGCGTTGGCGGGAATCCTTGGTTTTGCCGCTCGATGTTTTCGAAGTAGACGTGTTGACTTTGTCCTTGTCTGATTGATTCATATGGTTATGACGATGTTTGCTTTCACTGTTGCCGCGGCCCTGCGCTTCAGCGGCCGTTGAACCGCTCCTGCGCCTCGCTTAGCCCCTCGAACATAATAGTTTCCACCGCGTCAGCGCCATCGGCGAGGAATTCGGGAAGTTCCTTGCGCTGCTGGCCGGAGAATCCGCCGAGCACCCAGTTGACCGTGTTTTCATGGGCGTGCGGGCCACGTGCGGCGTGACCGGTGCCCATACGGACGCGGGAATATTTATTGGTCCCCAGCGATTTGTCGATGGAGCGGATGCCGTTGTGCCCTCCAGCGGAACCGCCGGCCTTGACCTTGATACGCCCGAAATCGAGGTCCATATCGTCGTGGATGGCGATAACCCGGCTAGGATCGATATCGTAATACTCAGAAATCGACGAGACGGCATCGCCGGAATCGTTCATATAGGTCAGCGGCTTGGCAAGGAAGAACTTGAGGCTTTTGCCGCTGAGGTTCATCACGCCTTTGCCCAGATCGGCCAATCCCTTGTGATCGCTAAACGACACCGACCAGCGCTCCGCCAGCACGTCGGCGACCATGAACCCCATGTTGTGGCGGGTGCCTTCGTACTTCTTGCCGGGGTTGCCCAGTCCTGCAATCAACCAGAATTGTGATGCCATCTCGCGCTACGTTCTTTCTTTTCGGCGATATACAAGCGATATCTCAGGTCTATTCTCACAAACCGCCTGTATACGGGCATGACAAAACACCCCGAAACGCGGTTACACGATACCCATCATACCGATTCCAAGAGACGCTTAGCTACGCCTACCGGTGAACGCACGAAGCTGCAGACGATCAACCTGCTGCTATCACAAATCGAGATACCAGTACGACATATCGAGATAGCCGTGGCCGTCCCAGCAAGCCTTAGGGAGGAAGCCGTAGCGGGTGAAACCGAAGTGCTTCATCAGGGCGATGGAGCCGGTGTTGCTGGCGAAAATCAGGCCGATGGCCTTGCGGTTACCGAGTTCCTTGGCTTTGTCGATCAGCCAGGAGACCATTTGGGTGCCATATCCTTGATATTGTGCGGCGGTGGCGATGTAATAGCTCAGCTCGACGACGCCGTCGTAGCCGGCACGAGGATGGAAACGCGACAGGGAGCCGAAACCGACCACTTTCCCGTTCCGGTCTTCCAAGACGACCACAGGAAAATCACGGCGAGGTTCGTGCTCGGCCACCCATTCGCGGCGCTGCTCGAGGGTGCGCGGCTTCAAGTCGGCGGTGGATCCGCCGGCGACGACCGCCTCATTGTAGATGTCGGTGATTGCCTGCAAATCGCTGTCTCGCGCCGCTCGAATCATGACTGCCCCTATCCCAATTCGTTCATATTCATCCGAAAGTATATGACTTGGATAAGCCTTAACATAAACCGATCAGGCTTGCCCGAAACCCAAACCGTACCAATCCGTCCGTTACCGTATCGATTCGATATGGTAACGGCGTTATATGAACAGCACGTGAAACGCACTGCCCGTATAACGCCGTTACCATGGCTTACCGGTTATTACCGCCGGCCTGTTACTGCTGACCTTCCGACTGCAAGGCGCGGTTCAACTGGTCGTTGAGCTCCTGCTGGGCCTTGCCATAGGCCGCCCAGTCGCCCTTCTTCATGGCGGCGTCGGAATCCTTCATAGCCTGGCTGGCCTTGCTCAAGGCATCCTTCAAGTCAGGATTGCTGGCAGTGTTTCCTGACGTACCGGACGTGCCTGAGGTGCTGCTCTTGCCGCTGGTGTCACCTTGTGCGGCGGAACCACCGGAAGAAGTATCACCGGTAGAAGAATCACCGGACGACGAATCGCCAGCCGCAGCAGCGCCACCGCCCTTGTTCTCGGCGTCGCCCGCAGAGGCACCGGAATCGCCACCGAAGACCTGATCGAGTGCCTCATCCAACGTGTCTGCAAAACCGACCTGATCGCCGAAGGCCACAAGGACCTTCTTCAGCAAGGGGAAACCAGTGCCACCGCTCGACTGCACATAAATCGGCTCGACGTACACCAGTCCCCCGCCAAGCGGAAGGGTAAGCAGATTGCCCTGCACCACGTTGGTGGATACCTTGCTATTGGATTCCTTGCTGCCCAAAAGATTGAGCTGTGTGGCCACAGTCGCATTGGTATTGAAATTGTTCTGAGCCTGCCCCGGTCCGGGTACGTTCGCATCCTTCGGCAACTCCTGAAGCCGTATCGTTCCGTAATTCGGACCGACTTTGCCCTTCTGACCTCCCGCATCGGAATCCACCGAGAGGAAACCGGTCAGATTTTCCCTTCTTACCGACGAATTGCCGGCCGGGATATACGTCGAGGTCAATGAGAACAACGGTCGCTTGGATCCACCGGTTTTGAGGGTCAGGTAATAAGGAGGCTGCAGCACGTTGTGATCTCTCTTGGTGGGAGATTCCGTGGGGTCGACCGGAGTCTGCCAGAAGTCCTCACCTGAGAAGAATTGCTTTGCATCGCCGACGTGATACTTGGCAAGCAGCTGGCGCTGGACCTTGAAGAGGCTTTCCGGGTAACGCAAGTGGCTCATCAGCTGGCCGGAAATATCGGAAATCGGATGGTATTGGCCCGGGAAGATCTTCTGCCAAGCCTTGATGACCGGATCCTTCGTGTCCCAAGTATAGAGATCGACCGAACCGTCGTAGGCATCCACCGTGGCCTTCACCGAGTTGCGAATGTAGTTGGCCGGCTGTGAATTAAGGCCCTGCACGGTCTTGGAAGTGATCGTGGTCGAATCCTGCGTGGCCACGCCGAGATCGGTCATCTGCGAATACGGATAGGCATCCGAAGTCGTATAGCCGTCGACGATCCACTTCACCCGTCCGTTGACCACAGCCGGATACACGCGTCCGTCGAGCGTCAGATACGGGGCTACCTTGGCCACACGGTCACGCGGGCTGCGATCATAGAGAATCTGCGAGTCGGAGGTGACGCGGTCGGAGAAGAAGATCTGGTCGCTGCCGAAACGGATGGCATAGAGCAGACGGGTCAGCATGTTGCCGACCTTCGGTCCACCGTTGCCGTCGAAGGTGTTGGAGGCACCGGTGGAGCCCTTCGGGTAATCGAATTCCCAAGGCGAGGTGCCCTTGGGAGAGCCGACGATGGAGTATTCCGGCGAGTTCGGCGAGAAGTAAATGCGCGGCTGATAATGCTGCGTCTTCGTCAACTTGCCTTGCGTAGGAATGCCGGATTCGAAGAACTCGGGGTTACCGTCGCTGGTCACCTTGTTGCCGTAAGCGGCGACGACGCCGTAGCCGTGCGTGAACACAGTATGGTCGTTGACCCAGTTGCGGTTGTCGTTGCCGTTGACGTTGAGCTCGCGGGCTGCGATGACGGTATCCTGGCTATGCCCGTCGATGTCGTATTTATCGACCGCCAACGAATCGGCGAACATGTAATACTGCTTGGACTGCTGCAGCTGCTTGAACGTCGGGGAAATGACATCGGGATCAAGCAGACGAATCTGCGCGGTGGTCTCGGGGTCACTCGCGAGCGCGCCGGACTGGCCGTGGGTGGTGGCGTTGTAGCTGCCGACCTTGACCTTGTCAAGGCCGTAAGCCTGTTGCGTCGCCTTGATGTTGCGGGCGATGTAAGACGATTCCATTTCCTGCTCGTTCGGGCTGACCTTGAAGCGCTGCAGAAGCGTCGGCCAGAGCATGCCGAGGACGACGGCGACGACTACGACAGCCGCGATGGCGATCATCGGCACGCGCCAAGCCTTGACGGCGGCGACCACGCGGACATCAGGCGAGGCGGGCCCGTCGAAGGAGTGGGAGCGCATGAGCCAGATGCCCAACAGAAGCCCAAGAATCGCGGTCAAGCCAGCGAGAATGAAGGCCACCGGAACGTTGGCATGCACCGTGGTGTAATCGGCACCGGTGAAGCGGTCGCCAACCTGGGTCAACGTGTTGAAGACGCCGATGACCTGGCGAATGGACCAAGCGAGCATGTTCAGGATGAACCAGACGCTGATCTGGCGACGTGCGTACTTGGTCATGGTCATGATGCCATGGCCGTTGACCGGCATGGTCACACGGATGCCGCCCATGGCAAAGTGGGTGATCACCGAGAAAAGCAGACCGAAGAAGAGCAGCATCCTCAAGGCGGAAAGCATAAGGTTGACGCCGGGAAGGATGAAGACATAGAAGCCGTTATCGATGCCGAACTGCGGGTCGCGCACGCCGAATGGCTGGGCGTGGAACATCAGCAGAACCTCGGACCAGTTCGAGTTGAACTGCGCACCGAAAATAAGGCCGACGATCAGCGAGACGATCACCGCCACTTTCCTAGCGGATTTCGAACTGACGGACTTGCCGACTTCAACGACGTCGCCCCGGACGCGAATCTTGGAGCCATCAGCGGAATCCGGACGCTTGCGAATGGCCATGGTGGCGGCGAAATAGCTCACCAACGCCATCAACACGGCGAAGGCGACCCACAGGCCTATCTTCGTCCAAAGCTGCGTCCACACCACCGACTGGAAGCCGAGCTGGCCGTACCACATTAGGTCGGTGACGAAATGGTCAAGGCCAAAGACCAGAGCCAGAATCAGCGCTACGACCACGACCACGCCGATGAAGATCTTCGTACCTTTGGACGTGCCCTTTGGCTTGTAGTTCGCCCGGCGCGTGAGACGGGGGTTGCCAGTGCCGCCCCGCGGCGGCCAGAAGTCGCTTGCGGAGAAATTCGGACGTCGACGGCCGCTGTTGGCCTCGTCGTCCCCATCGGTGTGGATATGCAGAATCTTCGGGTCGTCGTCATCGTCTTGCTGACGGCCGCTGTTGGAACCATTGCGCGGGTCCGGAAACCCACCGAAAAAGTCAAAGAAAGACATGCTTCAATCGTACCGAAAGGTGTCGCCCGTCACCTTTGAGCGAATCAGTAGTTACGCAATATCATTTATCATCTAAATTCGTTATTCCCGCTCCAGAAGCCTCACCCATCCCGGAAAATCGGAGAAACCCCATAAAACTCGCTCAACAAGGTCTTGCTATATAGTGAGCGTCATCACGCGTATCATGCGATGAAATTTTGTAATACTGCAATATTCAGGAGCTAGCATGCCTCAAACAGCGAACGAAACCGTCGAGCCAAAAGCCAACGACGGCTCGCAACAAATGGCCGAAAAGTCCGAAAAGCCGCAAACCATGAAGCTTTCCGGCAAGCACCGGCTGGTCGTCGCCTTCACCTTCTTCTCCATGTTCTTTGGCGCCGGCAACTTGATTTTCCCGCCGCTGATGGGCGCGCAGGCGCAATCCGCCGCACTCCCGGCCACCATTGGATTCATCGTCTCGGCGGTTGGTCTGCCGATTCTGGGCGTGCTGGCCGTGGCCTCGGCCGGCGGCTTCGAACATCTCGCCTCACGTGTCTCCCCCAAGTTCGCCGCTGTGTTGGCCTTCGTGATCATCATGGCCATTGGCCCCTGCTTCGCCATCCCCCGCACGGCCACGACCTCCTACGAAATGGCCATCACGCCCTTCGCCGGCGAAAACAACCGCGTGGCGCTGCTGATCTACTCGCTGGTCTTCTTTACGTTGTCGTTCATCCTGAGCCAGCACCCGGAAAAGCTCTCCAAATCGCTGGGACGTTTCATGGGACCGTTGCTTCTGGTACTTATCGCGGTCATGTTCGTCGCCTGCATTTTCATCAGCCACACCCCGCTCGGTAAACCGTTCGGTGACTACGCCCACGGTTCCCTGATCTATGGGTTCATCAACGGCTACCAGACCATGGACCTTCTTGCCGCGCTCTATTTCGGCATCGTCATCTCCGCCAACATTTCGGAGTTCGGCGTCACCGACACCAAGGCCAACCGCCGCGAAACCGGCATCGCAGGCACCGGCGCCGGCATCCTGCTGATCCTCATCTACGCTGCGCTTTCCTTTATCGGCGCGGTGAGCGGAACCATCAAATCCGCCGACGGCAAGAACGACACCGGCGCCACCGTGCTGACCAACCTCACCACTTCGGCATTCGGTTCCATCGGCACCGCCTTCGTCGGTCTCATCTTCGTGCTTGCCTGCTTCAACGTCTGCACAGGCCTTATCTCGACCTGCGCGACCTATTTCGAAGACACCTTCCCCACTGTTTTCGGCCATCCCGTCAAATATCGTGCATGGAGCGTTTTCTTCGCCGTGTTCAGCTTCATCGTCTCGAACGCGGGCCTGAGTGCCATCATCACCGTCTCGTTGCCGGTGCTCGGCGCCCTCTACCCCATCGCCATCGTCCTGGTACTACTCAATCTTGTGCAGAAGCCGTTCTCATCCAAGTTCCCGCGCGTCTATTTCTGGACGGTACTGCTGGTGGCAATCTTCACCATCTTCGACTGCATCGTCAAACTGCTCGCCGTCTTCGGACTTTCCGTTGCCTCAGTGAGCAACGCGCTGGCTCACTTGCCGCTCTATAACGCTCAGCTGACCTGGCTTATCCCCGCAGCCGCCGGCATCATCATCGGCATCATCGACAGCCTGATTCGGCGTAGTCGGCAAACCAAGTAAAAAATATCGGCCAGTCATCGTCAGCCTTAATCCGTCAAACGGCAGTCGCCTTCCGGAATATGCCTCGCCGCGAATACCCACGACGCTAAAAGGCTGGAGTGACGCTGGGGAACGCCACCACTAAAACATTCCACTCTATATATTTGTGGGGTTCCATCTTCAACGGATGGAACCCCACAATATTAATCACGTTTCGCACTTAGTCTATGCTCAACGCTTTTTCGACTCAGGCCTTGGTGATGTGGCCGCCGAACTGGTTACGCATCGCGGTGACCACACGCAAGATGTCATCGGCACCGCCGCGCGAAGCCTGACGGGTATAGAGACCGGCGCTGATGGCCGGAGTCGGCACACCGAGCTCCGCCGCCGCCTCGATTGTCCATTTCGCCTCGCCAGTCTCGTCAGCCACCGGCGGCATTCCCTTCAGATCAGGATCGTCCTTCATCGCCCGGACCACAAGGTCGAGGAGCCACGAATCAACGACGCTACCCGCGCGCCATGAAGCCATGACCTTCGCGGGATCGGTGACATACTCGCTGCGTTCCATGGTGGCGAAACCTTCGCCGAACGCCTGCATCATGCCATATTCGATACCGTTGTGCACCATCTTGGCAAAGTGGCCGCCGCCGACCGGACCGGCATGCACCAGACCATCCTTGCCTTCCGGCTTCAGCGCCTCGAAAATCGGCAGCATACGCTCATATTCCGCATCAGTGCCACCAGCCATCAGCGCATATCCGCGTTCTTCGCCCCAGACGCCGCCGGAGACGCCGCAATCCATGTATTCAATGCCTTTTTTCGCCAGCTTGTCGGCGTTGATTTTGTCATCGGTATAGCGGCAATTGCCACCGTTGACCACCATGTCGCCGGGCTCGAGCAACTCCATGAGCTCGTCGAGCGTGCTGTCCGTAGCCTTGCCGGAAGGCACCATGACCCACACGTTGCGCGGGGCGTCAAGCTTCGAAACCAGTTCCTTAAGGCTGGAGACATCGCGACCGGATTCAGGGCTCAGGTCATAGCCCACGACCTCGTGCCCCGCTTCGCGAATTCTTTTGGCCATGTTGCCGCCCATACGTCCTAGACCAATCATGCCAAGCTGCATCATTTCCTCCTTGAGAAACAACTGTTTGTCTACGATTAAAGAGTATCATATATTTTAAAGAGATTACCTTTATTTTTAAAAAGATTTCTTTATATTTTATCTTTAATTTTTTGACAACATATACGAATTATTTACAAGTTTTTGATAACCTTGAGAGAATGAGCAGCAAACACAAAGGGCAGACGCACAGCCCCGTCCCCGATTCCCGAACCAACGACGATGACGATTGGGAAGCGAAGAAACATCCAGCCAAAAAGGCCAAGCCGAAAACAAAGCTGGCACAGAGTGCGGCGAATGCAGACGAAATGCAGGCAACACCCGCGAATGATTCCGTCACACAGGTAAGCTCGACAAATGCTATCGAGGCTCAATCCGCTCCCGCGAATGCGACCGAAACACAACCGGCCCCGGTGAGCACGACGAGTGCACATTTAGCCCCGGTGAGCGCAACTGAGGCACAACCCACGCCGATTCCCATGCATCACGACGTCGCCGAAAAACTCGCGATCGATATCATCGAAAACCGCTGGAAACCAGGCACCAGCATCACGCTCAACGACATTCAGGAACGTTTCTCGATCTCCAGGACGGTGGCAAGGGAAGCCGCGCATGCCCTGCAATCCGCCAATGCCGTCATCGTGCGGAAACGCGTCGGTCTCATCGCCCAGGAACTGGACAAATGGCAGTCACTCGACACCCAGGTCATCGAATGGAAACTGCACTCCAGCTGCAGGAAAGAGCAACTGCTGAGAATTACCGAGCTGCGTCTGGCCGTCGAACCCGTGGCCGCCGAGGACGCCGCGATGTACGCACCGATGGAAACCAAAGCACTGATGCCGGTTCTGGCCAGCCAGATGCGCAAGGACGGGGAATCCGGCAATCTTACGGAATTCCATAAACTTGATACCCGGTTCCACAACGAGATATTGACGCACAGCGGCAACGAACTGTTCACCGCGCTTTCACCGCTGGTCGACATCGTTCTGAAAAGCCGTGTGGAGCAGGGGCTTTACCCCGCCAGGCCACGTCCCGACGCGCTGGACGCTCACGAAAAGGTGGCCGAGGGCATCTGGAAGGGCGACGCGAAACTTGCGCGCAAGGCCATGACGCATATCGTCAGCGAGGTGCGCACGACCACGCAGCACTCCTGATTCGACAAACCGGCAAACCTGCAAACCGATAATCAGATAATCAGACATACAAAAATCGGGTCCCGCACCACTCAAACAGAATGGCGCAGAACCCGATTTTTTCTATTATGCCTAGTGTCTGCTGACGCTATCGCTCAGACGAAGAGCGAGAGGCAGAGCACGGAAAGCAAGCCCACAACGGATATCACCGCTGTCGCGACTGTCCAGGACGAAAGGGTGTCCTTCAGTGAAAGGCCGAAGTATTCCTTGATCATCCAGAAGCCTGCGTCGTTGACGTGATCGCAGAACACGGAGCCTGCGCCGACGGCGAGCACCATCAGTGCGGGGTTCACGCCGGTGGAGGCCATCAGCGGCAGCACCAGGCCCGCACCGGTCAGCGAGGCGACGGTCGAGGAGCCCACGCAGACACGCAGGATAGCGGTGATGAGCCAGGCTGCAATCAGCGGCGGCATGCTGATGTTGGTGAACAGGTGAGAGACGTAGGTGGAGACACCGCCGTCGACGAGCACCTGCTTGAAGGCGCCGCCACCACCGATGATGAGGAGCATCATGGCGATCTGCTTGACGGATTCTTCCATGGACTTGGTGATCTCGCCCATCTTCTTCTTCTGATGGAAGCCCATCGACCACATGGCGAAGAGCATGGAGAGCAGCATCGCGATATCAGGCGCGCCAACGAACTGGATGGCCTCGTTGACGATGTTCTTCTTGGGGAGAATGAACGAGCAGATGGTCGCGAACGCGATCAGGATGACCGGCAGCAGCGAGGTGAGCACGGAGATGCCGAAGCCCGGGGTGTCTTCGGTCTTGAATTCCTTGTACTCGCCGAGCACGGTGATGTCGATGTCCTTGCGGTAGAGGCCGGGACGCAGCTTGTGCAGGAAGTGGTTGAAGACCGGACCGGAGATGATGACGGTCGGGATGGAGACGATGATGCCGTAGATCATGACCTGGCCCATGTTGGCGCCGAGAGTGCCGACGATAGCGGTGGGCGCGGGGTGCGGCGGCAGGAAGGCGTGGGCCACGTTCAACGTGACGGCCGCGGAAAGGCCAAGCTCCATGAAGGGCATGTCGATCTCGCGGGCGATGACGAAGATGATCGGCAGCAGCACGACGAGGCCGACTTCGAAGAACAGCGCGATGCCGACGATGAAGGACGCCAGAACGACGGCGACCTGGATGTGCTTGCGTCCGAACTTGTCGATAAGCGTCATGGCGATGCGATGGCCGCCGCCCGAATCGGAGACCAGCTTGCCTAGCATCGAACCGAAGCCGAAGATGACGGCAAGGTGGCCGAGCTGGCCGCCGATACCGGTCTCGATGGTCGTCGGAATCTTGGCGATTGGAATCTGGAGGACCAGCGCCGCCAGGATTGAGGTTATAATCAGCGATACAAACGTATTGAGTTTGCATTTAGCGATCAGGAAAATCAGCACTGCGACAGCGCAGGCCACGATTACTAATGGCATTGCTTCTTACACTCCTTCTTATTGTTCTTCTTTATTTTCTATTTTTATTTCCGCATCTTGCGACATGGAAAACAACTTTGTTGATGAACCGGCCTCGGGATTAATCGGCCGGCCTTCGGGTCAGCCCGCTTTGAGCAGGACCGGCATTGGACCAGCGTCAGCGGAGCAGGTAGCCTCCGTCGACAGGCAGCATCACGCCGGTGACGTAGTCGGAGGCCGCGGAGCACAGGAACACCATCGCCCCCATGAGCTCGCTCGGCTCGCCCCAATGGCCTGCCGGGATGTGGTCGTGAATCTCGACGCTGCGCACCGGGTCGTTCTGCAGGGCGAGGGTCATCGGCGTGTTGATGTAGCCGGGCGCCAGGCCGTTGACCTGCACGTTGTAGGGCGCAAGGGCATCGGCATAGGCCTTGGTGAGCCCCATGACCGCATGCTTGCTGGCGGCGTACGGGAAAATTCGCTTGCCGGCGCGGTAGGACTGCATCGAGCCAATGTTGACAATCTTGCCGCTCTTCTGCTTCATCATCACTTTCGCGACTTCATGCGAAAGGTAGTACAAAGCGTTGAGGTTCACATCAATGACCTTGCGCCAGTCTTCGTCGGGGAAATCGGCGAGATCGTGGCGAAGCTGAATGCCGGCGTTGTTGATGAGCACGTCGATACGGCCGAACAGGCCGAGCGTCTTTTCTACGATGGACTTTGCGGCACCGTCTTCGGTGATGTCCTGCTCGATGAACTCGACCCTGCGGCCATTGCCTTCGACGATCTTGCGCGTCTCGTCCCAGCCGTTCTGCGAGTCGCTGACCACGCAGACATCGGCCCCGACGGTGCTGACAGCCTGGGTATAGTACTTGCCCAGTCCGCTCGCGCCTCCGGTGATGAGCACGACCTTGTCGGTCAGCTCAAAACTGTGAATGGAAAAATCGGCCATAATATATCCTTTCCTTCATCGTTAAAGGCCTTGTTATACGTTTTAACTACATTCGGTTGAATCAATCGACTAAATTACTCAAATCGACTAATTCAACCAAGCCGCCTGATTCCGCAGATTTTTGCCGAATCAGGGATTTCCGCGGCGAGAACGGCCTTATCTTCGCCGCGGCTTTTTACTAGTAGCGACGCCGGCTAAGCGAGCTTGCCGGTTTCTTCGTAATGTTTGATGGCTGCGATGGCGCGGTTTTCGACGGTGGTCGGGTCGCCCTCAACGGAGACCGTGACACCGTTTTCGTCCGGCTCAAGCGGCTGGAGGTCGGCGAACTGGCTGGGAAGCAGCGACGGCGGCATGTAATGGCCTTTGCGCTTGGCCAGACGGCCGCCGATAAGTTCCTGGGTGCCGGAAAGGTGGACAAAGAGGACGTCGACATGCTTGTGGAGCACCTCGCGATAGGCCCGCTTCAACGCGGAGCAGGAAACCACGGTGGAGTTGCCTTCCTTGTCCTGGTCGGTCATCCACTGGCTAATGGTCTCCAGCCAAGGCCAACGATCCTCGTCCGTGAGCGGTATGCCATGGCTCATTTTGTCTACATTCGCCTTGGGGTGGAAATCGTCGCCTTCAGCCATCACGAAGCCCAATTGGTCTCGCACGGCCTGTGCCACGGTGGTTTTGCCGCAGCCGGCAACGCCCATGATGACAACATGAATACTCATATTTAACTCTCCTGCGTCCTCGCAATGAACAACTGACGAAAATTACTATATGACGATGTAACCGTTTTGTCAAAAGAATGACCAAAGTTTTTAAAGAGAGTACTTATCTTTATAATCAGATATATTCAGGCGTTAATCATTCTGCTATATAAACTATGGGGTTACAAGTATCTGGATAATTGTGCAGATATGACACGCCGACAGTGCATTCGCAATACAGATTTCGAGATATGCAGACCGGCCGAGGCGTATTTTTACCTTGGACCGGCCACACACGGTTAAAAAAACGCCGGGTGACGTTGGATGGTCACCCGGCGAATCAGCCGGCCTTGGTTTCCGGCTTGGTACTTTTGCGGTACTTTTTGAAGTTATCGAGCCATCGACGTCACTCGGTGCCGTCTTTGGCGATGGCTCCGGTGGCGCGGCCGATGGCGCGCAGGCCGTGGTACATGACCAGGACCGCGACGGTGCCGATGGCGATGCCGTTGAATTTGACACCGCTGATGGCGAAGCCGAAGTCGGCGATGCCGATAATCATCGTCACGGCGGCGGTCATATTGTTCAGCGGCTTGCCGAAGTCGACGTGATTGTCGACCCAGATACGCACGCCGACCATGCCGATCATGCCGTAGAGCAGGGTGGTTACACCGCCCAAGACGCCGGCGGGAATCGTGTTGATGATGGCGCCGAACTTCGGGCAGAGACTCAGAATCAGCGCGAAGGCCGCGGCGCACCAGTAGGCGGCGGTGGAATAGACGCGGGTGGCGGCCATCACACCGATGTTCTCGCCGTAGGTGGTGGTGCCAGAGCCGCCACCGAAGCCGGCGATCGTGGTGCCGAGGCCATCGGCGAAGAGGGCGGTGCCGATGTGGTCATCGTAGTTGCGGCCGGTCATCTGCGCGACCGACTTGACATGGCCGACGTTTTCGGCAATCAGAACCATGACCACCGGGATGAACATGGGCAGCACGGAGAAGTCAATCTGCGGCAGATGGAAGTGAGGGAAGCCAATCCATGCGGCCCTGCCCACGGCGGCGAAATCAACCTGACCGCGGAAGCAGGCGTAGGCGTAACCGACCAAGACACCGAGCAAGATGTTCAGGCGGCCAAGCAGGCCCTTGAAGAGCACGGCAATCAGCAGGACAGCGACCAAAGTGACGGTTGCGGTGTCGGGAGCCTTCTGGAAGTTGTTCCATACCGATGGAGCCAGGTTGAAACCGATGATGGCGACGATGGCGCCGTTGACCACCGGCGGCATGATGATGTCGATCCATTTCGCACCGGCGAAGTGCACCAGGATGCCGATGAGCGCCAGCAGCATGCCAGTGACCATGATGCCGAAGCTGGCCACGGCGATGCCCTTGTGAGCGGTGGTGACCGCGACAATCGGGGCTATAAAACCAAATGAGCTACCCAAATAACTGGGTAGCTCATTTTTATTGATCAACAGGAACAATGCCGTCGACATCGCCGTGAAGAACAATGTCGTGGACGGATCGAAGCCCGTCAATATCGGAACGAGGAACGTCGCGCCGAACATCGCGATGACGTGCTGGGCACCGATGCCCGCCGTTCGGCCCCACGTCATGCGCTCGTCGGGGTCGACCACTTCCCCGGGGTTCAACGTCTTGCCGTCACCATGCAGTTTCCAGGTGAACATGTTGCTCATCCTTGACTCTCCTTTTGGGCATACTTCCGCCACTAATAGAAAATAGGGGATTCACCGCGCGGCTTTGATTTCGTCGCGCGCCGTTGGATATTATAGCGGCCCTCTTGACGTCGGCGTGTCGAGTATCTCACAAGTGACAATCAGCTTTTGAACCAACGACTGACGTTGTTGGAGGTCGGGATATACAATGTCCGACATGCTCCTGGCTGAGCCGTTAAGCAGGAAGCCCAGTGGGCTTCCTGTAGGCGAAATGAGCGCGATGTATCGAGCGCGAAGGCAAAATCTTTGATTTTGCACAGGCCAAGCTTTACGCCTGAGCATCGCATATCCCAGCCTCCAACACTCAACACATTCTTACTGTTGAGGAAACGACTTATAGATGAGGGGTGACCGATTGAACCACGTCTACGAGGTCGCCGTTGGAGAGGAGAGGACGCTGGAATTCGCGCCACGGGTCGACCTTGATCGTCCAGCGACCGGTGTCCTTATCGTAGACCGGACGCGCGGTCTGCTCGAAGCGGATGCGCTCGTCGGTGCGGCCGGTGTGAGGGTCGCGGCGGGAATAGTGCAGGCAGGTGCAGTTGGTGATCTTCCAATTGTCACTGTCGGCGCGGCGCAGGAACTCCTCGTCGGAAAGGTCTTCGAGGGTCAGCATCAGCGAAAGCATGAAATCGCCGTGGGTCACCACGATGACGGACTGGGCCTCGGCGCGGCGGTTCAGCGACGTCAGCAGGTTATGGGCGCGGTTCTCGGCCACGTCGGCGATGGATTCGCCGGCCGGCGGACGCCAGTAGAGCGGGTCGGTTTTCTTGAACATCCAATTGCGCTCGTAATTGTTCTTGAACACTTCCTGGGTCACCGTGCTGATCTCGCCCCACGAACGCTCACGCAACACGCGGGTCTCCTCCCACTTGGCCTTCGGCAACGCCATGGTCGCCGCGGTCTCGCGAGTGCGAACATAGGGAGACACCAAGTAGCGGTCAAAAAGCTGCTGCTGCTCGACCAGCCAACGGCCGATGCAATAGGCCTGTTTGCGTCCCGTCGCCGTCAGCCTCCACGAACGGTCCGGAACGGTGACGTTGTCCTGTGTATAGAGCGAATTGTCGCCGTGCTCCCCTGCTTTGACGATGACGTTCGCCTCCGACTCACCATGTCGGATCACATACAAATCCAATGGCATACCCATATGCCCACCTCTTCCTACATACGCCTCATCAATCAATACTGTTAACAATCATAATCCCATGTTCCTGCGCCAAACGGAAGCACGGGCCACAAGAAGGCCAAATCCGACGATATTTGCAAAAATACCAATAATTATCCTATTATATTGTCCGGCAACGTCCATCAGTGTTTGATAAGTTGTCATAAACAACGCCGATAATCTCACGTTCACCTATCCGCTAAAGTTCCGCCCCGAACGCCTTGCTAACGGGGATGAAACCGATATGGTGGATAGCACAACTCAAAGCTGTATAAACCCCAGCGAGAAAAGGTCGCCCACATGTCCACTCGAAACACCATCAAAACCGCCATTGCAGGCTTGGCACTGACGCTGTGCGTCTCCATGGCCTTGGCCGGTTGCGGCGGATCGACAGGTGGCACGAGGCAGAGCGACCCCTCGTCCGCGTCCGGATCGGGGCAGCCTGTCGTGGTCAACAACGTCGAACCGGCGGCAGGGCTCATCCCCTCCGATACCGATGACACCGCAGGCTGGAAAGTCGTCACGCAACTCTTCGAAGGCTTGGTCACGTTCGGCAAGGACGGCAAACTCGTCAACGCCGGGGCGCAATCCATCACCCCCAACGCCGACGCCTCGCAATACACGATCACGTTGAAGCCGGGACTCACCTTTTCTAACGGCGAGCGCATCACGGCCGAAACCTACGCCAAATCCTGGTCGTTCGCCGCCAACGCCGCCAACGGGATGATGGGAGCCTCCATTTTCTCCACCATTGCCGGCTACGACGCACTGCAGAACGAGAAAGGTGACCCGAAGGCCCAGCTTTCCGGGCTTCACGCCGTGGACGACAACACGCTCAAGGTCGATATCAACGGCCACGATTCGTCGTTCAACTACAAGGTCGGCGACGTGGCGTTCCTGCCGATGCCTTCCAGCGCATTCGCGGACATCAAGGCGTTCGGCGAGCATCCGGTGGGCAACGGGCCATACAAACTCGCGTCCTGGACTCACGACCGGGAGATACGACTGACGCCCAGCAAGACCTACAAAGGCCCTCGCAAACCGGCAAATTCAGGCGTGACCTTCAAGCTTTACACCAACGTCGATTCAGCCTATTCCGATTTGGAGGGCGGCAATCTCGACGTGCTCGACGCCATTCCCAACTCCGCGCTGACCACGTTCCGCACCGATAAAAGCGTCACCCCGTACGTCAAGCCCGGCCCGGCCTTCAAATCCTTCACCATTCCACAAAATCTCAAACATTTCACCGGTGAGGAAGGCCGCTTGCGACGCGAGGCGATCTCGCTTTCCATCGACCGCAAAGACATCACCACCAAGGTGCTGCACGGCACGGCCAAGGTGGCCACGGACTTCACCGCCCCCACCATCGCGGGCTACTCCACCAAGCTCACTGGCTCCGACGTCATCGGCTACAACCAGAAGAAAGCGCGGGAACTTTGGAAAAAGGCCGATGCCATCGCACCCTTCGATGGGCAATTCCGGCTGGCCTACAGCGCCGACAGCGGGTTCAAGCCCTGGGTGGAGGCCATCGTCAACTCGATCAAGAACACTTTGGGAATCAATGCCGCGCCTTATGCAATGCCCACGCAGAAGGAATTCAGCGGGGCCATTCACAACCGGACCATCAATGCGGCCTTTGTGCAGGGTCTGCAATCCGACTATCCGCACCCGGAAGGCTACCTGGTGCAGGCCTATGATTCCTCAGCGGCCGACGGAAAAGGGCTCAACAACGGCGATTACAAGAGTCAGGAATTCGACTCTCTGATCGATAAGGCCGCGGCGGAGCCTTCGCTGACCAACTCGATCACGACCTACCAGCAGGCCGAAGAGACGCTACTGCGCGATTTGCCGGTGATTCCCTTGTGGTACGCGAATGTGGCCGCCGGCAGTGCCAAAAATGTCAAGGTCGATTTCAACTACATGGGCCTTCCCGAGTACGAGAAGATCACCAAGTAATAAAACATCAATGTCTATTGAGTCTTGCGCGGATCCATGTACCTTCACGCAAGACCGAATAAACTCAAACAGCAAATGTCGCCGTATACAACGAAACCAGAAAAATATTTCTATTCCGTTTTATACGGCGACATTATTATCCGATTGGAATAAGGAACGGGTAAATATTACCCGGCTGGAACCTTACTTTTTTAAAACCGATATCGATAAATCAGCCTTCGATGGCGATCTGGTGCTTGGCCTCAACCTTGGGCTGCGGCTGAATCTTGGCGATCTCCAGGCTCAGTGTGCCATCCTTGTAGCTGGCATGGATGTCGTCTTCCTTCACCTGGTCGCCGACGTAGAAGCTACGAGAGCAGGTGCCGGCGTAACGTTCACGACGCAGCCACTTGCCTTCATCGTTCTTCTCGTCATGGTTCTCGTCGCGCTTGGCGGAGACGGTCAGATAGCCGTCATGCAGTTCAAGGGAGATATCGTCCTTGTTGAAGCCAGGCATATCGATGGAGACATCATAGGCCTTGTCGGTCTCACGAACATCGGTCTTCATCATGTTTGCCGAAGAGATCGGGTTACCCATGCGATTGCTGGAGTCTCCCCAGCCGGCGAAGAACGGATCGTCGAACATATCAGAGAACGCATCATGCATCAAAGCCGGAAACATAGCCATAATCAATACTCCTAAGTATTGGAGGCAAGCCATGACGCCCGCGGCCGGAAGCCAGCCAGCCGGGTGACGAGAGGCTCCGGAACCTTACGGCTCCAAGTCTTTATCTTGTCACTTAGTACAACCGTTATTCCCAACCTCGCTTCCCGAATTTAACCTGCAGTGAACAAAACTTGAGTCTCTTCGACTCAACTTTTGAAAAATGGCTTATTCCATTATCAGTAAGAATAAGAAGAACTTATTCCCTGCAAAAAAGATAGCAAACTGGAACAATGAATACTCCCGGGAAGACTCAACGTACGAAAGCATCCAACCCAGACCCAACGGGAACAACGAATACACTCGGACTTAATCATTGTGCAAATAAGTACAGCTACAAGCCGACTGAACGATTCCGCCTCTTGCATCACACGCAACGCATACATGGCCACGTAACCGCGTACCAACGATGTCGAAAAACAGGAAACGGATCAATCGCCGATAACGATGATCCGTTTTCTGTTACATTTTAATAAAACCGACTGCCGTCACTCACCTTTGTACGGGTAATCGCGGCGACGCGTGGCCGTGAACTCGCGGACGCGCTTGATCTTGTTCTGCCGATTGAACTCGATAACCGAAACCCCATCGAAATCGTAGGCCTCACCCTCGCGCTCCTGGCCCGCCAGCGTCCAGAAGACGGTGATCGACGGCTGACCCTCGCGGCCACGCGCGTGCGTGAAATAACCGACCTTCCACGTCAGTATTGTCTGACGATCCATCGCGTCCTCGATCCAATGATGAATCTGGTTGCGGTTCTCGTAAATGTGCCCGTTGGACTCCTCGTAGACACAATCCGGAGCGAAGAGCGCATCGAGCTTGTCGAAATCGCGTGTCACCCACATGTTGAAGTAATCGGAAATGGCACGCTCGCGCTTATGTGCCCTCGGTATTGATAACGTCACTGTCGCCATATTTATTATCATACGCTATACAAACCGCGTTACACGGCCTAAATACAGATTTTTTCTATGAAATTTATGACATCTCGACGTTTGTAGCGAATCCGCTGCTGAATTACGCTGTATCATCTTTCTTTATTTGGCGATAATCGACATGGATAATAAATCTATTACGAAAGACGACTGACGAGATAATCCTTCAACACTACAGCTTGATTATGCTCAGGATCTTTGGCACCGTATAGCAGAGTGACTTTCGGCTGTTCACGACATATCGCAACCAACTTATCGACTGCTTCCGTGTTGCCATCCAGTTCTTTACGATATTTGTCCGCGAACTCATCGAATTTGGCGGGGTCGTGACCGAACCACTTGCGCAACTCGGTGGTCGGGCCAATCTCCTTAAGCCATAAATCAAGCTTCGCCTTCACCTTTGAAATGCCGCGCGGCCAGAGTCGGTCGACCAGCACGCGATAGCCGTCGGTGTCCTCGGCCGTTTCATATACCCGCTTCAACGCAATCGTCATATTCCCACTCCTTTGACGTTTACCGCTACCCCAGCGTAGCGCAGAAAAGAGCAAAACAACAGAGCAAGCCGACATCAACGAAAATCAGAGAATTCGATATACGCAGTCAGAAATTTCCCGGCATAAGAAACATGGTTCCTCGACGTGAAGTCCAAGGAACCAAGATATTGACAGTGAATTCTAATGATGAAAGTCGAAAATCTTCGCCTGTCAGCTCATGAGGAAATCGAGGATGTTCATGCCGGCGTCGGTTTCGGCGCGGTAAAGCTCGGTGTAACCGCATTGTGTGCAGCTGACGGTGATGAACTTCTTGTTCTGCACGTTGAACAGCTTGGCGAATTCCCCGCCTGTCGCTTGGAATTGGTCGGAGGTGTAATTCTGGCACCCGCACTTGACGCATACGTATTGTTTCTGCTCCATCACTGGACCTTTCTATCTTTTTAGATATCTCTCAGTAATCCAAGATACAGCACAGCATAAAAAATCGCTGTTCCCAATGTTTACTCCAGTGATATTGGAAGCAGCGATTACTGAAAAGAGTTAGGATCAGACAAGAACCTCGTCAATGGGCTTGTCGCCGTCGTAGAAGTCGATGGTCTTGCGCTTGGCGACGTCGGCGCTGAGCACGCGGGCGATAACCGCCGCGACGTTGCCGCGTGAGGTCTTGCGCTGTTCGTTGGTTGCCGGCTTGTCGTCAATCATCGTATGGTCGTCGGTCAGGACAATTTTGTCGGTTTCCGGCTCAAGTGTGAGCAGGCCGGGGCCGAGAATCGTGTATTCGAGCGAGGAATCACGCAGGTGGGCGTCGGCATCATGCTTGGACTGCGCATACGTGATGAACGAATCGGGCCAGCCCATCTCCTGCGGATCGCGGTCAGCCGTATCATACGAAACCATGACGAAACGACGCACGCCGGCCTTTTCGGCCGCATCCATCGCGTTAACTGCCGCCTGGTAATCGACGGCGTGGGTGCGAACGTCATCCCCACCGCCGGCACCTGCCGAGAATACGACGGCCACGGCGCCAACAAAGAGGCCCGCAAAGCTATCGACGTTGGCGTGTTCCATGTCGAAGACCACCGGATTCGCACCGGCCTTGCGCACATCGTCGGATTGCGCCGGGTTGCGGATGACCGCGTCAACGCTAAAGCCCGCTTCCTTCAGTTTCGGTTCAGCGAGCAGCGCCACCTTCCCGTGGCCGCCCAAGACGATGACTTTCCGTTGTTGCTGTATCTGTGACATGCTCGTCAAACCTTTCACGAATGGCGCTTTATGCGCCTGTCTCATGCGCCATCCGCTTCTTCACTGACTGCGCATCCAACAATTATCACACCGCAATATGAGTTCGCGGAGAGCTATAATGAACCATTCGATTTGCGCAAGCTGCGGTGTTGGCTTGAAAACACAACCAGCCCGCAGCTGTTCAGACTTCACGAGGCATCTGCGACAGCTACAGCTTCCTTTGCAGATTCCACTTCGTCCGACGATACGTTTGGGGTCACCTTATGCTTATCAAGCAGCGTGACCAGCAAGTAGACGACAAGGCCTACCGAAATCCCGAAAATGATGGGCCAATTGCCGCCTACGGCAAACTCGGTCTGCTTGGTCACCTCGCCATAGATCATGGTGATGGACACGGCGGCCGTACTGGCGAACAACGAGGCGAAACCGGCGAAACGGGAGATCTTCTTCAACACGAAGGAGAAAATCACAGGGATGAAGACGCAACCGGAAAGGAAACCGTAGGCAAGGTCCAGCGCCTTGAAGATATCGCTGATCAGCAGCGACAAAGCGATGATGACGATGCCGACGACGATGGCGATCCCACGATTGATCCACACATCATTGCCGCCATGATTCTTTTTGGCTTCTTCATTCGCGGCTTCCGCCTTGACGTCGTTTTTGGCATCCTGGCCATCGGAAACGGCAGAGGCTTCGGAGCTCTTCTGCCCCTTGACGAAACGCAGATACAAATCATTGTAAATGACCGTCGAGCAGGCCAATATCGTTCCCGATGCCACCGACATGGCGGCGGCAAGCGCCGCTGCAAGCAAGAGACCGACAAGACCGGTGGGCAGGAAAGCGGAGATACCCGTTTCGAATGCCAGCGAGGGATCACTCAATTTGAATCCGGCTGCGCATACAAACATTCCCAGCATGACCGCAGCCAACGAATAGAAGATGGCATAGATGCCGGCGGTAATCGTGCCCCAGCGTGCGATCTTCGGCGTCTTGGCCGTGAAGATACGCTGCCACATATCCTGGCCGATCACCAGACCGGGAACATAAAGCAGGATCCAATGAAGCGTTCCTGAGAAACCGTAGGCGCCCAGATTCCAATGGGTGGCAGGGATGTGCTGAACGAATCCGGCAATTCCACCGACAGCAGGGTTGCTGAGCACGAAAATAGGCACCAGAATCATCACGCCAAGCGTTTTGATGATGAATTGGACGATATCGGTCATGGTCACCGACCACATACCGCCAAGGAAGGTATAGAAAACCACGACCAAGCCCGAACCGATGATGGCCCAGACTTTCGGGATCTTGAAGATGCCAGAGACGATGGCGCCCATCGACACCACCTGAACCACCGTCAGAGAAACCGTGTAGATGATGGTGAGAACGGCCCCGAAGACGCGGGCGCTGGCACCATAGTTGCGTTCGATCACTTCATTGATCGACAATGCGCTGAGCTTACTGAGCTTGCTGGAGACCAAGATACCGAGCGCTATAAGGCCCAAACCGAGCGAAGTACCTACCCAGGCACCGGCGATGCCGTCGGAATAACCTTTCTCGGTTCCGCCCACGGTAACGGCGCCACCTACAGCCATGGCCGCCATACACCCGAAGAACAACGGAAAGTGCAAACGGCGGCCAGCGACGAGGTAGTCATCACGATTTTTGGTTTTACGCAACGACCAAAGCCCTATACCTATCAGGACCACGAAATACAATCCGATAACAATAAAATCCAATGTATGCAAGGATTTCAAGAAAATCACCTTCGATTCTCATGATTAATGAAAAATCTATAAATTTGAACCATAAAACAAACACCACCAGGAACACATTGTCCCAACGACACGAAAGCCTTGAGAACTTTCAACTCAATCCCGCCGGGACACTAGATACAACCCACAAAAGTGATGGGCGGCATATGCGTGCTACCCATCACCACTGTGAGCCTTCTCCTTGCCACATATAATCAGTTTCAGGCGTGGATGCGTGTCCCGGCGGTACCCGCAAGCGTCGCTGCCGCTTGCTGCAACGAACCGATGACTGCAACCTTACCCGGCCCAGATTCCGCGAAGCGTATAGCCGCAAGCACCTTGGGAAGCATGCTACCGGGAGCGAACTGTCCCTCTTCGCACAACTTGCGGGCCTCGGCGGTTGTCAGATCGTCAAGATCCTGCTGCTGCGGAGTGCCGAAGTTGATCGCCACCCTATCGACCGCAGTCAGAAGGCACAATGTCTGGGCACCGACATCCTCGGCCAAAACGGCCGCAGCGAGATCCTTGTCGATGACGGCGGGAACACCCTGAAGCATGCCATCCTTATTGCTGACAACAGGAACTCCTCCGCCTCCGGAGCAGATCACTATGAACTCGGAATCAAGCAAATTGAGAATCGACGGCTTTTCGACGATTCGCAACGGGGCCGGCGAGGCAACTACCTGACGCCATCCCCTGCCGGAATCCTCGACAAACTTCAGATCGGGCGACTCCTGGGACGCTTTCTTCATCTGTTCTTCGGTGAGGAAAGCCCCAACAGGCTTCGTCGGATTGCTGAATGCCGGATCGGCGGGGTCGACTTCAATCTGCGTGACAAGCGAAGAGACATGCCATTGCTTACCGCGCCGCTTGATCTCATTCTGCAGTGCTTGCTGCAAATGATATCCAATGTAGCCTTGGCTCATCGCCCCACACTCAGGCAATGGCATGGAGGGAATTTTCTCACCCGTCTGGGACGCGATGGAAAACGCCTTCTGAATCATACCGACCTGTGGGCCGTTGCCATGGGTGACAATGATCTCGTTGTCATGCATGATCATCTCAATGAGCGCTTTGGCGGTATCACGAACCCGCTCGAGCTGTTCCTGAGGTGTGTTCCCCAAAGCATTACCACCAAGCGCGAGTACGCTACGTGGATCTGTAGACATATTTTTATTTCCTTTCCAGTGCGAACGGAGTTTCACACTGCATTAACGAGCTTGAACACCCTTTCCTTTTCGCCTTTCAGGAAGTGCACGATGTTCTCGCAAGACAAACGCTGCAAAGCTTCCATTGAGGTTGTGGAATAGAACGCGGAATGCGGGGTCAGGAGCACGTTGTCCCTGCCGACCAAGGCATTGTTGGCCAGGTCGGGCGTCTCGTCGCTCAACACATCGGCCGCATAGCCACGAATCTGCCCGGAATCAAGCGCCTCCAACAGTGCAGACTCATCTACACATAGGCCGCGGCTGACATTGACGAACAACGGCTTTCTTTGCATCGCTGCAAACGCATCGGCGTTGAAGCAGCCAACGTTGGTATCGTTGAGGTTCATAATATTGATAATGACGTCGCTCGTGGCAAGCAGTTCGTCCTTATCCTTCATGGTTACCCCTGCGGCGAGAGCGGACTCGTTGCTGATGTAAGGGTCACAGACTGAGATGTCTTTGACCAAGCCCATCAGTTTCCTCGAGGTCGCCTTGCCGATCTTGCCGAAGCCAAAGATACCTACGCTCTGATCCTGCAGACGCGGCCATGCCGGGAATGCCGAGAAGTCCCATTCATGGTCCCTGTCAATCTGTTGGCCGTAAGCTTTGATTCTTTTGTGCAGGGCCAGCACGAAGGCAACAGCCGCTTCCGCGACATCCGTCGTGCAGTATTCGCCAACGGGGCATACACCGATGCCCCGCTTGGTCGCTTCCTTGAGATCCACGCGATCGTATCCCGTGGAATTCAACGAGACGACCTTGAGATTAGGCGCGGCATCCATCACCGAAGCGTCGACATTGACAAACGCGGTCAGTAACGCATCCGCCTTGCTTATCGCCTTCAGAAATTCGTCATGTCGCGAATCGTCATATTCGAGCACATCGATGACGGCGTCGTCGCCTAATCCATTTTTCAGCGTCTGCATTTCCAAGCGATGGTCCGGCATCATTGAATCCGGATAATCACAGATAAGAATATGCATTACAGAGCCTTTTCTCACGGACGCTCAATAGGCTGAGTCAGGCAGTGAGGGCCACCGCCGGCGTGCAGGATCTGATCGAAGGGCACGTCAATGACATCAAGGCCGAGAGCACGCATCTTATCGTTGATGTGCTTGTTCTTCTCGATGGCGATGACCTTGCCGTTGCCGATTGCCTCGACGTTGCAGCCATGCTTGAACACATCCTGAGCATCGACAGGGATGAGCTCGAAGTTACGACGCTTCAGAGCCTTCACGAACTGATAAGGAAGCTGGTCGATGACGGCCAGTGCAACCTGCGGCGCCACGATGTTGAAGCACATATCCAGATGGAGGTTGTCCGGGTTGACAGGAACACCTACGACGGTGTAACCGTACTTCCACAGCTGCTCACGGAGGTTGGCGACACCGGCTTCGTCGGTGCGATCGACTTCGCCCCAAGCCAGCGTATGCTCATCGAGCATCCAGAAGTCTCCGCCTTCCATGCAGCCGGCATTGACCCTGGCAATGATCGGAACGCCCATTTCCTTGAGCTTCGCCTCATAGTACTTGGTCTCAATCTGACGTGCCGGGTGGCGGAAGTGGCCGATGATGGCGCCTTCCTTGACCATGCAGCCATAGTCACGGGAGAACGTCATGACCTCGCATTCAGGGTGCGGCTCGACCTGAACGACCTCAATGCCGTTGTCCTTGTAGGCATCGACCAGGGTCTGCCACTCACGGACCATAACGTCGTTCTTTTCGGTGTCGCCCTTCTTCATCCACTCGGTGGTGATGACGTTGATGTCGTTGAACTTATAGCCCACCGGTGAACACATCATCACCTTCTTCAGAGGGTTAGTCGCATTGGTTACATATGTTTTGCTTGTATCTGCTGGGGCATTCATGATGGCCCAACCTTTCTTATTATTTATACTTTTATTTTTTATTTGTCTAGTTTTTAAGACTAAACAAAACCTTATCTGATAAGCAGGGAAAACATTTCTCTGCAGGAATATCAGTGTGGGAAATACTCAGATAAGCGCTGCAATGACGAGGATGACGCAGCAGGCGCCAAAGATGATCGCCCAATACGGCGCGATGAAACGTATCCATTTCCCATACGAAATATGCGCGGCCTGAAGGCACGTCATCAGCACGATGGATGTTGGTGTGACCATCTTCGCCAAGCCCAAAGCCATGCAGTAAATCGTAACCATCAACGCTGCAGGAACATGTGCGAAGCCGGCCAATGATGCCATGATGGCCATGGTCGCAGCCGCAAGTCCGGTCGAGCTGGGGATGAGGCAGGCGATAAGGGTGTAGAAGATGAGGGAGACAATCATGAAAGCAATCGGAGGCAGCGCGGCCAGCGAGCTCTCACCCATGTGCAGGATGGTAGGCGTAATCTGGCCATCATCCATAACGACCTGAATGCCACGGGCCATCGCCACGATCAACGCCGTGGACACCAGACCGGAGGCGCCGTGAATGATGATGTTGACAATCTTGTCGGTGGTGTATCCCATGACCTTGCCGATGATGAACGACATGACCAGCAGCAGCATCGAAAGCTCGGCGAAATACCAGGAACCAAACGGGGTGATATCAGAGCCAAGCAACACGCGAAGCACCGGCGTCTTGCCGATCCAAGTGGCGAAGGTTTCAAAGAACGTCCACTTCGAGTTGAGCCCCGTCCACGGAATGAGCGAGATAACCATAATCACGAAGGTCGCAACGAACAGCCACAGGGAGGCCTTCTGAGCTCCGGTCAGAGAAAGATGAGAATCGTCCTCTGCGGTCGGGAACAGCTCAAGATCCTTGTCCCTACGGTAATACTGCATCGAACGGGAAGGATCCTTCTGAACGCGCTTGGCATAGGTGAAAATGAGGAACGAGACCAAAGCGGTAAAGACGATCAGCATGATGACACGCAAGCCGAGGCCGTCACCAACGGAAATACGAGCGATGCCCGAAGCGATTCCGGTGGCGAACGGGTTAATCGTAGATGCCAGGCAGCCTGCCTGAGTACCAAGCACGATAATCATGGTGCCGGTAACGGTATCAAGTCCCATTGCCAGAAGCAACGGCAGGAACATCAGCAGGTAGACGATACCTTCCTCATATGCACCTTCGATGGTTCCCAAGACGCTCATGATGCTGGTAAGCGCCACGATGAGCAGCAACAGCTTCTTCTGGCTCGCAATTGCGATCTTGCGCAGACCGATCTTCAGAGCCCCGCTCTCTTCCATCATTTCGAGGAAGGAGCCGAAAAGCATAATGAACAGCGAAATCGGAATCGCCGGATCGATGGTCTTAGAGCCGAGCATGCCGGTGATAGGCGCCATGAGCATATCCCATATGCCCTGCGGTGTCGACTTCACGCTGTGATAGGTGCCCGAAATCGCGTGGCCTGTAGCATCCGCCTTATAGGCACCGCCGGGAACAAACCACGTAAGAACGGCGATTACTACGATGATCAGGAAAAGAATGACATAAGTATTCGGCATCGACTTGCGACGCTTGGGCTTGACATCCTTCTTTTCATCAGATTTTGCAACAGTAGTTTGTGACATAAGAAAATCCTTTTTCATATACTGGTATCTACACTGGTGCCAGATGAATGGCTAAAGTTATGCCTCGGCCAGGCTCCTATAATACGAGGAAATTAGAGGAGCCCGGTCTAGGAATAGAAAATAATCAGAGGAGCATCAATACATCAGATGCTAGGGACGTAAAGATTCCCTAAAGTTGCCGCCATGATAGCCTTGATGCTATGCATACGGTTCTCAGCTTCTTGGAACTGACGTGCGTGCGACGAATAGAAGCACTCGTCGGTGATTTCCATCTCACTGATTCCGAAACGCTCTTGGATATCCTTGGCATAATCGGTCTCGGCGTTATGGAACGCAGGCAGGCAATGCAGAATGATGTAGTTGGGGTTACGAACGTTAGAGAGCAATTCGGAATTGACCTGATACGGACGCATTACACGAACACGTTCGGCGAACTGCGCCTCTTCACCCATCGCAGCCCATACATTCGTGTAGATGACATCGGCATCACGCACAGCTTCGACCGGGTCGGAAGTGACCTTGATGGTCGATCCCGACTTTGCTGCGAAGCCTTCGGCGACCTTCACAATGGCCGGATCCGGAGCCAGATCTTCAGGAGTCGCATCCACATAATTCACACCGAGAATGGCACTGGTAATCATCAGCGAATTCTGGACATTGTTGCGACCTTGACCGCAATAGGCCAACGTCTTGCCCTCAAGGGTGCCAAACTCCTCAAGAATCGTCATGAAATCAGCGAGCATCTGCGTCGGGTGCTCCTGATCGGTAAGCCCGTTCCAGACCGGTACCCCGGAATACTTTGCAAGCTGCAGAACGTGCTCGTGCTTGAATCCACGGAATTCGATGCCGTCAAACATGGAGCCCAAGACCAACGCGGTATCACGTACGGTCTCCTTCTTACCCAGCTGGATATCCGACTTGCCGAGGAACTCAGGATGAGCGCCGAGATCGATGCTTGCAGTGGTGAAAGCAGAACGAGTACGCGTAGAGGTCTTCTCGAAGAGCAACGCGATGTTCTTGCCTTCAAGATAATGATGAGGAATGTTGTTGCGCTTCAATTCCTTGAGGTGGATCGCAAACCTGATAAGCCACATGAGTTCTTCTTTTGTGAAATCACGTGTAGAGAGCAAACTACGCCCTTGGAAATGGGACAATTCAGTCATAATAACCACCTTACAGTCCGTCGATTTACTGACGATACTCTTCGTTAAGTACGCCCGACGGACAGCACCCCAAAAAACTCGGGTAGTTATACACCTTGATTTCTCGAGGTGTCCCCTCCTTGGCTAATTCCACAGCATAGTCCGTTTCGTTTACTGGGTCAATCCAATACACGATAATGAGCTGCGTCACTATACACTAGACGGCGATTTGTTTAAAACGTTCAAGGGTTGTGTCGATTGAGGTTTGAAAGGAAATTGAATTACAATTTTCTCGTTAAGAAAATCACATTTATCGGCGTGTCGCAATTGCTTGCACAGCGCGAAAGAGGTCTTGAGTCTCACCCCTCTTCACTGACAGCGCCAGGGTAACAGAATTACAATTCGGCAAGCCCAACTCTCCATACAATTAAAAGAATAGGCTCACATTTTTTCGACGAGTTGAAAAAATGTGAGCCTAAATGTATCAACAACCTCACACGTTGAACTTGAAGTCTACGATGTCACCGTCCTGCATCACGTAGTCGCGACCTTCCTGGCGGAGTTTGCCTTCCTCCTTGATCTCGTTCATGCTGCCGTTGGCGGCGACGAAATCGTCGTAGGAGACGATGTCGGCCTTGATGAAGCCACGCTCGAAATCGCTGTGGATGACGCCGGCGGCCTGCGGGGCGGTCCAGCCCTGATGGATCTGCCAGGCACGCACCTCTTTGACACCGGCGGTCAGGAAGGTCTGCAGGCCGAGCACATCGAAGCCGACGCGAGCCAGCTGGTCGAGGCCGGATTCCTTCAAGCCTGCATCGGTCAACATCTCGCGGGCATCGGCCTCATCGAGATCGGTCAGGTCGGACTCGAACTGAGCGTTCAAAAAAATCGACTGGGCGGGCGCGACGGAATCGGCAAGCTGCTTCTGGAAGTCCTTGTCGCCCAATTCGTTGTCGTCGACGTTGAAGACGTAAATGAACGGCTTGGCGGTCATCAGATGCAGGTCGTAGATGTCGGTCTTATCGATCTTGCCGGCGGAAGCGGCGTGGTCGATGGTCTCCCCCTCGCTCAGGATGGATTGAGCCTTCTTGACCGCGTCCATGTATTCCTGCGTGACCTTCTTACCGCGCAGCTCCTTCTCGAGCTTGGGCAAAGCGTTTTCGATGGTCTGCAGGTCGGCGAGCATGAGCTCGGTGTTGATGGTGTCGATGTCGTCGGACGGGTCGACCTTGCCGTTGACGTGGACGATGTCATCGTCCTTGAAGGCACGCACGACCTCGCAGATCGCGTCGGCCTCGCGGATGTTGGCCAGGAACTTGTTGCCCAGGCCCTCACCCTCGGAGGCACCTTTGACGATGCCGGCGATGTCGACGAACGTAACGGTGGCCGGCACGATCTTCTCGGTGCCTACCAGCTTGGCCAGCACGGGAAGCCGCTTGTCGGGCAGCGGCACGATGCCGGTGTTGGGCTCGATGGTGGCGAACGGATAGTTTTCCGCAAGCACGTTGTTGCGGGTCAAAGCATTGAACATAGTGGATTTGCCGACATTCGGCAGACCGACGATTCCGATAGTTAAAGACATGCCTCAAGTCTAGCGCCAAGACGGACGAAAGCGATTCGCTCCGCACAGTACGCAAACGCCCAGTTTGTCAAAAGATAGCTCCACGCTCCAAGGGCAGGAACCACAACGCTATCCGATTCCTGACGGTTCTAATGAACAATCTCACCGAGTGAATCAGAGCAGTCAACGACCATCGGGGTTGCGAACCATCCAATTGTATCTGGTAAACAATCGAATCGACTTATGCCGTGGACGGCTCAATGTTCGATTGAGCCGAACATATAAATACGCGCGACGACAACGAGCATCACAAATTATTCGTTTCCGATTGCAATGGAACATTGACAACACCGCCTGTCGCCGACATTCTGATTAAAGCAAGATGAGTCGATTGAGACAAGACAGTTTCCAAGCCATCCATTCGAAGATCCGGCAACAAGAATCGGCTGATCAGTTTCTATCGAAATCGAAGTGATAGCCTATTAGAATAGAAATCAATCGTTATTGGCATTTGACGGCTACATTACCAACGACAGAAGAACACAGACGAAGAAATATGCCACTTTCAGCAGGCGGGAACGCATCATGAAACATCAAGACAAGAAAGGCTCCAACGCGCAACGCCTTCACAAGCCAACAGAATCTTCCTCAACACCACACGATCCAGAGATCGTAGTTCCACGACGTCGACACCGATTTTCACGCATCACGACCCGAATAGTGAGCGTGTGCGTCATCGCGGCTTTCCTCATCCTGTGGGGCTGCGCAACATGGGATACAATCACTCACCCCGATGCAACGCCACCAAGTCAAACCGCCAAAACCAGCGTCCAGCGATTTGCGTACACAAGCTCGCCGCTTTTCCTCACCAATCAGGCTCTAGCCGATAAAAGCGGCAATATCAACTATTCCCCCACCTCAATGTGGGTGACGCTTTCCATGGCCGAGCAAGGATCGGCCGGAACCACGAAAACCGAGTTTCAATCCACCCTCAACGGCAACGAAAAGCCTAACATCGATGATTATCATTCGCTGATGCTCTCCATCAACGGCAAACGTTACTGTGGAGCTGCTTCCAGGTACGGCAAATTCACCTGCGAATCAAAGATGCAGACCGACAATTCGATATGGATTCAGAAAGGACATCCCCTCGACAAGGATTTCAAGAAGGATATGAAACATGGCTTCGACGCTGAGATGAAAACGTTCTCAGGCGATGCCTCTGGGCAAATGAGCTCATGGGTGGATAGGAAAACTCACGGAATCCTCAAGCCTGATTTCGCTTCTGACGACGCAATCCTAACGCTCCTCAACACCGTGTATGCAAACGGGAAATGGCAAGACCCATTCGACGCGGACGACACATCCGACCAACCGTTCCACGGAGAGAAAGGAGACTCGAAGGTCTCCATGATGAGCCAGAGCGGAACTATGGATATGGCCAGAGGCGAAGGGTTCAGGCGCCTCGACAAAGCATTCGACGACGGATCCAAACTGAAAATCGTGCTGCCCGACCAAAAAACAGCGGCAAACGACCTAGCAGGAAAAACCGACTCGCTACGCGCCATGTTCAACGCGAAAAGCGAGCCAACCGAAGTCGATCTCAGTCTTCCGAAGTTCAAGATAGCCAATACGTTCGGCGATTCAATATCAATTTTAAGAAAGCTCGGCATTCGTTCCGCTTTCAACCCATCACGCGCGAATTTTTCCAAAATGACCAACAAAGATCCCCTCTACATCGGTCAAATCATCCAAGGCACCAGCATTGACGTGGGCGAAACCGGCGTCAAAGCTGCCGCATATACAAGCGAGACGTTGTCCACCGCGCCAAATCCCGGAATAGATAAATCTGTATCATTCATTGTTGACCATCCGTTCCTCTATGAATACGACACGCCTGACGGGGTCCCACTGTTCATCGGAATCGTACAAAATCTGTAATCAGCCGATGAACGAGCAAACAAATCAATGAACCAAATACGACAAATGGCGGTAATCAGTGGACAATCCTCATCATTTGTCGCGAAAATCCCCTATAGTCGCTCTTGTTATCAATCACAGAAGAGGTCGCTGAACCCATCAGTAACCGACCAGAGGCACGGCGGTGCCCGCGAAGGTCGGCAAAAGGGAGTTCAGCCGAAATTTCCGGTCGCCTCCGCGGCAAGAAGTTGGGCCTGGGTTCAAGAAATCCAGGACTGTCGCGGCCAACGCCGCGGAGCGCTATCGATGGGAATCGTTTGTGAGGCTTTTTCGCGATGAGGCGTGGTCTTTCCCATGACTCATCCGACCAAAAACGTAAATGGCAATCCCACCATCTGTAGGCTTCTTCCCTATCGGAAGGAACAGCATGCCGGCAGGAACCGGCCATACCGGACACACGGACAGCACAACGGCACCGACACGGATATCAAGCCAGCCGTCAGGAACGATGGCAAAGGACAGTCCATACACGCCTGATGTCAAAACCGCCGACGTACACCCCATTCCGCCCATCGATGGCAAAGACGAATCCAAGCAGACAAACGGCGTGCAGCGCAACCTTAAAACCCGCCATATCTCGATGATCGCCCTCGGCGGCTGCATCGGCACCGGCCTGTTCATGACCTCCGGCTCCACCATCTCGAAAGCGGGCCCGGGCGGCGGACTCGTGGCCTATATCGCCATGGGCATCATGGTCTACTTTTTGATGACCAGTCTCGGCGAACTGGCCACCAACCAACCGGTCTCCGGCTCTTTCGCCACCTACAACGCCAAATACGTCGATCCGGCGCTCGGCTTCGCGATGGGCTGGAACTATTGGTTCAACTGGGCCATCACCGTCGCCGTCGACATCTCCACCGCCGCACTGCTCATCCAATACTGGCTGCCGGACACCCCCGGCTGGATCTGGAGCCTTGTGGTGCTGACCGTCATCTTCCTCATCAACGCGCTGACGGTCTCGGCGTTCGGGGAAACCGAATACTGGCTTTCATTGATCAAAATCGTCACGGTAATCGCCTTCCTCATTATCGGACTATGCATGATCTGCGGCATCTTCTTCCACCCTGCAGTAGGGCTCGGCAACTTCACCTATAAGAAAGCCCCGTTCGTCGGGGGCTTCCCCGCAATCCTGAACGTTTTCCTCATTGCGGGATTCTCTTTCCAAGGTACCGAACTTGTCGGCGTGACGGCCGGGGAATCCGAAGATCCGGAACATGCAGTGCCAAAAGCGATCCACAGCGTGTTCTGGCGCCTGCTGATCTTCTATTTCCTCTCCATTTTCGTCATTGCGGCCATCATTCCCTACGACAGCCCGAATCTGCTTTCGGCCGCCAACGGAAATATCGCCATGTCGCCATTCACCCTCGTTTTCAACCGTGCGGGGCTCGGATTCGCAGCGACACTGATGAACGCCATCGTTCTGACGGCGGTGCTTTCCTCGGCGAATTCCGGAATGTATGCGTCCACACGTATGCTCTACTCGCTGGCCGAAGAAGGTTATGCACCGAAATATTTCGCCAGCACCACCAAACACGGCATTCCGATGCCTGCGTTGATCGTCACCGCCGTGATTTCCCTGGCCACGTTCGGTTCCTCCATTTTCGGCGAGAAAATCTATATGTGGCTTGTCGCCGCTTCTGGCCTGACCGGTTTTATCGCCTGGGTGGGCATCGCCATCAGTCACTTCCGTTTCCGCCGTGCCTTCATCCGCCAAGGGCACAAGCTTTCGGAACTCAAATATCATGCCAAGCTCTTCCCTCTGGGGCCGATCCTCGCGCTCATCCTGTGCATCATCGTCATCGGCGGACAGAACATCGACGCGTTCGTCCATTGGGACTGGCAGCAGATCGGCATCACCTACATCGGCCTGCCGCTGGTGCTCATCCTCTATTTCGGCTACAAGATCAAGAACCACACCCACATCATCCCATTGGACGAAGTGGACGTTTCCCCTTCCGATATTTCCAAGGAACACCAGGAAACGCTGGCTTAGACAAGCCGGAAATTGGGTTCATTGGTTTTAGGTGCTTTTGGAAAGTCCGGCAAATCAAACTGTCGGACTTTCCAAAAGTACTCTTCTATGAATTCTATGAATCATTATTACAAATAGACGATATTCCCTCGACGACGTGGTGCTTAATCGGGCCAACCAAGGTCAACATCACGAATCGGCGAGCAGCTTAGTCTTTCTGTGGCACGAACGATTCAAAGATAAAGTAATCAAAATCGCGGCCGCAGCGTTGAAGTTCCTCGGCACTGCGTGGGGTCCAAGCCACCGGCACGGCACCCAGTGCACGAACCAGACGCAGCGGCAACGAATGTCCTCCAGACCAGTCATAAGCCATAAAATCCGGGCGCGAAATCCAGTTGAAACCAAGCTTTCCGGCGAACCATGCCACCCCATTTTCTATGGATTTGCCGGTAAATCCGCTGGGTTGGGCAAGTTGTCCGCGAAAAACCTCAGGATGGTTCTGGCGATACCAACGCATCGCCAACGGATTGAAGGACTCCACCACATACGGACCGTCGTAGGCACGCAGCAAAGCGTCGCCGCTTTCCATCAGCAGCTTCTGGCGAGCGCCCCATTCATTGCCCTCGAACTTGTATTCAACGATCATCGGCACGCGTCCGGCGACGACTTTCAAGACATCGGAAAACAGCGGAACATGCTGGTACTGGCTTTGCTGCGGCAACGGCATGATTTTCTCCGCTTCCAGCTCCGCCTGCGAAAGCGCCTCGGCCTTGGCGTCCCCGTATACGCTGGGATTCGGGAAGAGCGGAATATGGCGCAGCTCGTCGTACGTCAGGTCGGCAATCCGCTGTGGGCAACCGGCCACGCGCAGCAAATCCGGGTCATGGACCACCACGACTTTGTTGTCGGCGGTGAGCTGCAGGTCAAGCTCGATGCCGTATCCTGCCTCGCAGGCGGCGGCGAAAGCGGCGAGTGAGTTTTCTGGGGCGATGGGTCGCTCGTCGTTTTCCGGACCCGCGCCATAGCCTGCCTTGCGGGCCATGCGACGCGCAAGTTCGATATAATCGCCGTCAGTTCCCTGATATTGCTTCGTCAGTCCCGAACCGGCGTCGTGCAGGCCGCGGTGGGCATAGAAGACATCGGGCATATTTGTAACGTTCTGGCGTTCACGATCCGTACGTGAACGAGGAGCCAACGCCCAAAGCGCTGCACCCGCAAGCGCAGCACCGGCCAGCAAGACGCGAGGCACCACCGACTTGGATTCTGCAACTGATTTCCCCTGTTTGCTTGTGGTCACCTGTCGTTTCGATGATTTTGCTGACATCTTCGCTTCCTACCATTCGCTTGACGATATCGACATACCGTATCCATCGTATATGGGCAAAGCGAAATTTGGCGATTATTGCGATTGACAACAATATCGAAGCGTGGAAAGACGGAAAACCTGACGATAGGAAGCCCGGATAATAGCAATTCTTGGTAATGCAAATTCCCAATACTGGCAATACCCGATACTGAAAATCCCGAATTAACGGCAATTCTCGATAATGCCAATCCCCAATACCGGCAATACCCGATACCGAAAAACTCGAATTAACGGCAATCTCAATAATGCCAATCCCAGATGATGAGCTCGAAGATTCATAAAGAATGATGGTGCAACAGATGATGAAAATGGGTGCGAACGTTGCCGCCTTTGATCACGAGCGTGCAGGCGTCGCCCAATAGGTGGATGAGATGGCCTTCCTCGCGCTCGGCGGCGGCGATGGCGCGGGCGGCACGGCCCATACCGGGGTTGTCGAGGTGCGGAACCACCCGAAAATCGACCAGATTGAGGCCGGTAGCGTCCCGAAGCGGCGGCGCGGCACCACGCTCGTCCATTTTGCCGATGTAGTCGATATCCGGTCCTGCGACCACAGCTCCGGCGGAAACCCCTACGTAGGTCTTGCCTGCCGCGACCTGTTCGACGATAAGGTCGGCGGCGCCCGAACGCCTCAGCGCGTGCAACAGAAAGAAGCTGTTGCCACCGCCTATCCAGATGATGTCACAAGTCGATAAAATATAACGAATTTCCGCAGCACTCGCCTGCGCGACATCAAGCTGATGTACGCGGAACCCGGCCGCTCGCAGCGCCCAACGGACCGCAGGTCGAATGTAACGAGCGACTTCCTTCTTATCCGCCGTAGGAATATAGGCAATGCGCAAGGCGGAATGAAACGCGTTACGTTTCGGCAGCGTGCCGAGCAACGAACGCAGAGCAGGGAACGGACTTGATGCCAGAATCACCTTGCCCATATCAGCTCTCCCTCGATTCCCACTTGTTCAGCCGTTCTGAATCGCATCCACCCCGGAAATCACCGCGCCGCGGAAACCTTGTTTTTCGAGCTCGGTGACGCCTTTGATGGTGGCGCCGCCGGGCGAACAGACCGCGTCTTTCATCGCGCCGGGGTTGGTGCCGGTGGCCATGTAGAGCGCGCCGACGCCTTCGGTCATTTTGGCGGCCAGACGGTAGGCGGTCTCACGCTTCAAGCCATACTTGACGCCGGCATCCGCGAGCGCCTCGATATACATCGCGGTGAACGCGGGTGCGCAGCCGGCTACGGACGAGCCGATGTCCATAAGCGGCGTGTCGACGCGCTCGATCAGCGCAATCGGCGAGAACAGCGCTTCGAAGGTTTCGCGCTGGGAATCGCTCAGTGTGTTGGCGTTTTCGGTGACGAGGATGCCTTGGCCGACCTCGATGGGCGTGTTGGGAATGACGCACTGCACGTGCGCACCGTCACCGAGCAGCTCCTCAAAGTAATCGAGGTTGCGGCCAGCGGCGATGGAAACGATGAATTTGTCATCGGTTTTGAGATCGTCCAGCACGTCGGCGAGCGCGGTTTCAATCTGGTTCGGCTTCACGGCGACGACCACGATATCGGCTGCGGCCACGGTTTCGGTCGCGCTGTGCACGGCCTTGGCGCCGATAGTCGCGGCGGCGGCTTGCGCCTTGTCAAAATGGCCTGAATTGGCGACAATCTGCGAGCCGCTGATCACTCCCCCGTTGACCAGACCTTTGGCGATGCCTTGCGCCATGTTGCCGAAACCGATGAATCCGACCGTCACGTCCTGTGCCATGAGAAGCTCCTTGTCAACGAAATAATAGAAAATGATACTTTCTCAATCTTAAACCATCGTATGGTAGCAACGCACTTTCACGGCACCGACGTCATCACATAATCAGCAATAAACAATAACAGGGATTGCGACAAGTCGAATCCGGGTTTACGCTCGATTCTTCATCCGTCGCAATCCCTGACCTGATATTTATTGTCTATGCACGCGACACGAAACGCGGGTCTAAAACAGACCTTCCAAGTCCCCTCGATCGAGGGCCTCACGGTAAAGATGGTCAAAAACCGCCCCTCCGTGGTGGATGCCGTCGTGCTGGTACTCGTTGGTGACCCACGCGTGCGAATTGCCCACGCGGGAAAGCGTGTCGAGCTGCATGCCGGAATCGACGTACATGTCGTCGAAATAGACCGCGGCCTGAAGCGGAACCTCGTTGCGTTTGAGCTGGTTGGTGTCGTAGATCTTGCCGAACTGGGTGTCACCCATCATCTCCTCGACCGCCGGCTTGAACGGACGCAGGGCACGTTCCTGCTCGAACATCCACGGGAACATCGCCTCGCCGGTGAAAAGCAGCGGGCGACGGTAAACGTCGAATTCCGGATGCTCGTCTCGCACCTGCTGCGCGGCCCAGCCGATGGGTTCGTCAAGCTCGCCGTCGGCGTAAATGAACTCCTGCAGCGGCCAATAAAGCGGCGTAGACGACGTGGCTTCCATCACCGACTCGAGGAATTGGTCGGAAAGCGGCGCTTTCCTGTTTTCGGAACCGTCCCCCTTGGCGAACGCGATGTCCATCAGCCAGTGCAGGCGTTCCGGGCTTGGCTGCATGCCGAAGTCGCTGCCCAAGGTCTGCAGACGCTCGACGGTCAGCAGGTCGCCATTGGGCAAGGTGACCGGGGACTTCCTTTTGCTAGCGCCGATATGGTCGGCCACGGCCGCGACGCGTTCGATATCCTGCGGGTAACGCTTGTAATACAGACGTGTTTTCTGCGCCATCCTCGGGAACGTATGTTCATACACCTCGCGGGCGCTGGCGGGGACGTGCGGAATGCCACCCATCGTGAAACTTGCGATGGCACCTTCCGAATATGACGAAAGATAGGCCAGCGTCAGGAATCCGCCATAGCTCTGCCCCAGCGTGACCCATTTTCTGCCGCCGAACTCCGTGCGACGCAGGTGCTCGAAATCGCGAACAATCGAGCCCGCGAGAAAGCACTTGAGGTATTCCGCCTGAGCACGTGCGCCGTCGATACGCCGCATCACATTCGAATCGACGCATGAGGAACGCCCGGTGCCCCGCTGGTCGGGCAGAATGACGCGGAAATGCTTGACGGCCTCGGCGATCCAGCCGTCGCTCGACGGGTTCAACGGACGCGGGCCGGCGCCGCCAGGACCGCCCTGCAGGAAAATCAGCAGCGGCAGGTCGTCGTGGACGTGCTCGGGCGCAGTGACGACACGATAAAACAGGCTCAGCGATTCCCCCGAAAATCCTTTGCCAGGCTGGTTAAAACGCCAATCGAGCGGCACTTTGATGGAATGGTCTTCCACGGCCAATCCAGGTACATAATATTTTGCCAGTAAAGTCATACTTCCCCCTTGATAACTTTGGCAATCCAATGGATTCACTGTATAACAACCGCTGTGCATTGCCCGGTCAAACATCCATTATTCGACTAAAAAATGTCACATGGTGAAATACATATTTCTGTTATTATACATAATCTGCATTCAGCAAAATAGAATACCCCCATCGAGGTCGAACGAAAAGCTCAATTCATTGATTTTCCAAGCTTTTCAGTGTTCCAAAATACGCAAAATGTGCCAACCTCAATTTTCCCACATCGACACAAAACGTCATTCCTGAGCACGATACCGGAGACGGCCATCCTGCGATAGTCTTGCATTATGAGCAAGATACGGCGATTCGGCAGATGGCTGACGCGCGACCCAGTGGTCGGGAGCTTCCTGCCGGTACTGGTGGCGCTGCTCTTCGCCTGCGTCAGCACGTCCAGCAACGAGGGCGGACTGTGGATCGGCTATAGCGCAGGCTGGCAGATTGCATGGTCGTGCGCGCTCATCGTTCCCGTCATCTTCCGCCGCAGCCATCCGCAGGGCGCGGCACTCGCTTTCGCCGCTCTCACGGTCCTGCAACTGGTTGTCGGCCCAAGTTACGTCTTCGGCGACCTGCTTGCGCTGGTAATGCTCTTTTCGGTCATCGCCTACGGAAACCCCGCACGCAGCAAGGCCTTTATCATCATGGCATTCATCATCGGCATTGCCGCGGCGCCGATTATCACATGGGGAACGGAAGTCGGACCGCTGCACAATCCCGGCTATGCCGGAGACACGGCAAGCTCGGTCTATGATTCCTGCCGAACCGTTTACACTTCCACAATGAGCGCAACCTGCGGAAGGAACCTCGCCGCGACCGCACTTTTCCTGCTCGTCTGCATCATCACCGCGCTCGCCGCCGCGTGTTTCTTAGGGTATCGTTCACGAATGAGGCTGGCCACCGCGTCCCTGCTGCGGGAACGCAATGAGGCACTGGCGGATCGCGAACAGGAAGATCTCGACATCGCGCGTACCGCCGAACGCGCGCGCATCGCCCGCGACATGCACGACGTCGTGGCCCACACGCTTTCCACCATCATCGTCCAGTCCGACGGCGGACGCTACGCCGGTGCCAACGACCCCGGCAAAGCACGCGAAATCATGGAAACCATTCGTCACGAATCCAAACGCGCACAACACGATATGGACGGGCTCTTGAGCACGTTCGGCGGCGCTTCGCATGCTGGTTACGACGATATCGCAGGGCTCGTTGCTCAAGCCGACGAAACCGCCCATGCCACTAAAGGAAAAGTGATACATGTCATCGGAGGAGATGCCCAGCCCCAGCCGGAACGTTTGAGCGACAAAGCACAATCCGCGCTTTACCACGCAGTGCAGGAAGCACTTACCAATGCTCGCAAATACGCTGGTGACGGCGTTACCGTTGAGGTTGAGGAGACCTGGAACGAGAACGGGCTGCGTTTGGTGGTGCGCGACGACGGCAACGGAGCTGCTGCAACGCTTGACGGGCATCGCCCCGGCTACGGAATCACCGGCATGCGAGAACGTATCGAGGCCGTGGGCGGTACGGTTGCCGCCGGGCCTCGGGTCAACGGTGGTTTCGAAGTCGACGTAACGGTGCCGTTTGAAAGGGCAACTAAACCGACAGAATCACCGGAACCGGTGGAGCCGAATGCCAAGGTGAACGCACTACCCGCCGTAGAATCGTCATCACAGATTAAAGCTCCGATTCAGGCAACATCGCCGTCACAGGCAAAGCATCCGCTCCAGCCAGCGCTCTCATCACAAATCAATGGAAAAATCGCCGACGGCGAGGCTGATAATACTGAATCCATTGATAGGAAATCTTTCGATTACCAATTTGTCAGTAAACAACCGAGCAATCGCAAAGCCGACAATTTCAAAGCCGAAAATTACGAATCGGCCAATACGCAATCGACCAATCACCAAACCAACGATACGGAATCTGCCAATAACCTTGCCAAACCCGATGGGATTTCGGCAACCGACGCAGGCGGGCGGATCGAGCCAAATGGCATAAAGGCACAGCATCATCCCCTCTTCGCAAATCTCTTCGCCAACACCGACAGCTCCGCAACGAAACAGCAAGCCAAGCAAGCTTCCGCTGAACTCAACTGGGCAGAACGCGTATCCGGCTTCTTTGCACAGCATTACTTACTGGCCGACGCCATCATCGCTTTGGTTTTGATGACTATCATTTTCCCGTGGAGCACGGTGACCTTCCGCTACAACGACAGCACACGCACCATGACGTTCAGCACCATCGTGCACGCATCCACGTTTGTCACGAAAGTCACGACCACCGTCATCAGCCTTGTGGTGTTTGCCGCTCTTGTGTTTCGCCGCCGTTTTCCGAGATCGAGCGCGGCGGCCATGGCGGTTACGGCGGCTTTCGCGCTGTGCTTCGTGCCGGAGATACCGTTGGCCGTGTTCTCCGCGCCGATATCGCTGTATTCGGTGTGTCTCTACGGAAAAGGCCATTCACGTCGCTGGGCTACGCTTGCCGCACTGATCGGTTGCGTGTTGTTCAGTTTGCGGTTCAACGGCTCATTCGCGGGCTATCCGACGCTCGCGGATTGGGCGATGAACCGACAGCGGCACTCGGGAATACAAGCTGCACAGGGCGCCTACCCTCGTGATCTCGCCGGCCTGCTGTTCCTTTCGCTGGCGATATGCGCCGTGGCGATCGGAGCGGCACTGTGGGTGAGGGCGAGCGGCACGAACGCGATGGTGCTTCAGGCCCGGCACGAAGCGTTGGAAGCGGAAAGCGCCAAAAAGCAGGTCTTGGCGGCCAACAACGAACGCGAACGAATCGGCGCGCAGATTCGTGGCGAAGTCAGCGAAACCTTGGCCGGTGTCATTGCAAAAGCGGACGCGGGACTTGCCATGCTCGACGACGACGCGGCTGCCGGTGTAGTCACTTCCCCAGAAGCCATTACTTCGGCTTTCCGCGACATCGGAGAACAGGGGCGTGCAGCCTTAGCGCACATGCGGGAACTGTTGCGCGTGCTGCGTGAAACCGGCGGTAGTGACGACAACTCGACCACGTCCCAGCCTTTGCTACATCCTGTAGCAGAGATGAAAAGCAAAGAACGATAGCTTTGCCGCCGCGTGTTGCTAACCTTGAACTATGAGTGAAACGCAGCCTATCCGAGTTCTTATCGCCGACGATCAGGAGCTGGTGAGGGCGGGTTTCGCCATGGTCATCGATTCACAGGATGACATGGAAGTGGTCGGGCAGGCTTCCAATGGCGCCGAAGCGGTGTCGCTGAGCCTTGATCTGAAGCCAGATGTGGTGCTGATGGACGTGCGCATGCCCGGCACCGACGGCATCGAGGCCACGAAACTCATCATTGATGCCGAACGTGAAGCGGAGAACGATGCCCCGAAGACCCACGTTATCATTCTGACCACGTTTGATTTGGACGAATACGTAATGAGCGCCATCGACGCCGGCGCTTCCGGGTTCCTGTTGAAGGATACCGAGCCGGAGACACTGCTCTCCTCTATCCGCACGGTTTATCAAGGCAATGCAATCATCGCCCCAAGCGCCACCAAGCGGCTCATCGAGAAGATGGTCGACGGCGAGCTGGGCGCGACACGGGCCGCGGCAAAAAGTTCCGGCAATACCGATACCCAAAACGCTTCTAACGGCATAAACAACAGTCAACCGGCCTACGGAGCAAACAGCGGCAACTCCCCTGCCCAGGTTCCAATACAAGACAACAATGAGCCACTTCCCTACCACGACCCGGCCGTCGATACCCTGACCGACCGCGAGCGCGAGGTGCTGGTCGAAATCGCGCATGGCCTGTCCAATCAGGAAATCGCCGACAAGCTGTGCATCAGCCTGCCGACCGTGAAAACCCACGTTGCCCACATCCTGCAGAAGACCTACTCGCGCGACCGTGTGCAGGCCGTCGTCTTCGCCTATGACAACAAGCTCGTTTAAATATTCGCGAATATATACAAAGAACCCGTTCACTTTCATACTGACAAGTGAACGGGTTCTTTGTCAATCGCCAACTCAATGGACGATGTCTTTCATCGACCTCTACGCTTCGGCGAGAGCAGCAACCGGCGGGGTCTTCACCGCTCGACGGGCCGGGAAGATGCTCGAGACCAGCGCGGCGAGCGCGGCGATCAACAGGACCGCGCCGTTGAACTTCCAGTCGAAGAGGTACACCGTTTTGCCGTAGAGGCTGAAGACCATGTAGGAGCCGAGCCAGCCGAACGCCGTACCGAGCACCACGCCGGCCACTCCCGAGACCAGCGAGATCAGGAGCGCTTCACAGGCCAGAGAACGCTTGAGCTGACCGCGCGTCATGCCGATGGCGCGCAGGGTAGCCGATTCGCGGGTGCGTTCGATCACCGACAGGCTCAGCGTGTTGGCCACGCCGATCAGCGCGATGAGCACCGCAACGGCGAGCAGAGCGACAAGCAGGGTCATGATCTGGTCAATGCTCTCGTCCCACTGCTGACGCTCGGCGATCGGGCCGGAAAGTGCGACGGCGCCGGAACCTTCGGTGACGCTCTGCGCCCTTTCGAACACATCAGCAAGCGAATCGCCTTGCTGACCCGAACCGGCGGCGCCTCCGATTTTCATCAGTTCGATGTGACCGGTAGACGGCAAGGAACCGTTGTCGAAATGTGCGATATCGACGAAGGCGACTGCAGCGTAATTCTTGCTGATGGACCGGTAATCGACCTGGCGAACGGTGAAGGAACGCGTGGCGGAAGAACCGACATGTTTGGCGTCAGTCGAGCCGTTGGCATTGGTGCTCTTCGTATTCTCACCCTGCTCTTCGGATTGGGGGGTGAGCTTCACGGTGCCGTCTGCGACATCGAGTTTCTTGCCCGTCGAAGCGGAGGTCTTGGGCATGATTGCAGTATCACCATCCAATTTGGCTCCGCTAAGATCTGCGTGCATAACCTGTTGCAGTTGCTGTGTCGAACGGACGCCAACCACCAGCATCGGCGTGTTCAGATGACCGGAATCCTTGGCCTGCACCACCGCCGTGGGCGCGTAAAGCGCTTCGGAAACGCCCTTCACTTTCGCAAGTTTGTCGGCAGTTTTCTGGTTGAGTCCGGGCCCTTCGGCCACCATATCAACGCTGTAACGCGAATCGAGGGCACCGTCCAAAGTCGCCTTGCCGCAAGCCGCACCGGTGGCGATGGTGGAAACGAGGGTGACGCCGATAAGCAGAGCCACGCCGGTAGCGGCCACACGCCGCGGATTCTTCTGGATATTCGCGTCGGCGATCTTGGTAGAAGGCCCGAGATGCGAGACCAGCACACCGACTCCGCGCATCAATACCGGCATCCAGAATGTCGCGGTGACGGCAAGCCCAACGAACAGTAGCGCACAACCGCCTACCGCGCCAAGCAGTGCCAGCTCGTAGGTCTTGTCATCGCCATTCGTCACGTTGTCGTTCAAGATTTTCGGCATCCTGCTGGCGCCGACGGCAATGAACACAGCACCCAGAACGAGCATCAGCACGCCGATTACGCCGCGAACCCGTCCGGCACGCCGCCTGTCGTCGGAAAGCTCCATGGGGCGCAACGCCTCCAACGGGGTCACGGAGGTAGCGGAACGGGCCGAGGTGAGGGAAGCGAGAATGGTCATCACGACGCCGAATACCAACGGAATCACAAAGGCCTGCCACGAAAGAACCAGACGCATTCTGGCCCCGCCGCCGGTCATGAAATTGGTCGAGCACATCAGTTGCATAAGCCCGATGCCGGCGGCGATACCCAGCAGCGAGGCGATAAGGCCCACAAATGCGGCTTCAAGCAGCACGGAACGGTACAGCTGGCCTTTTGTGGCCCCGATGGTGCGTAGCAACGCCAGCGTGCGCCGACGCTGGGCGACCATGACCTGGAAGGTGTTGGCGATGACCAAAGCCGCGACGAGCATGGCGAGGATGCCGAACGCCGTAAGGAACATCGTCACCGGAGTGGTGCTGCTGGCCGACATGGCCTTCATGGCGTCGTCGCCGATCTTGGCGCGCGAATCGATGGTGTAATAATGCGGCAAATCGGCTTTGATGGTTTTTACGGCCGCGTCGGATTTGGAAGGATCGATCGAAAGCAAAATGGCGAAAGCCGGAATCCTGCCGAAACTACGGACACCATTGAGACTGGCCATAATGTTGTCGGAGACCACGGCCCCGCCGCCGTAGAAGCTGAAAGCACCACGCGGATCGTCGCTCAGGCCCACGACCTTGACCGAGCGGTTCTGCCCGCCGGACGCCTGCGCTCCTTGCTGCGAAGAGGTTTTGCTATTGACAGTAATTTGGTCGCCGATGCCGACACCGAGTTTTTGCGCGATGCCTCGCGGCAGTGCGATTTCATCGTCGGCACTGGGTTGTCGTCCTTGCACAATGCCGACCAACATCAGTTTCGGATCGCTCGACGTGGTGGTCGTCATGCCGGAGACATGTTTGCTGCCATGCAAAAACTCGGCTTCGGAACTGATGGAGGCAGTCGCGCCGGTGACGCCGTCGATTGAGCGGATGTGGTCCAGTTTCAGATCATCCACGGTCTTCATGTCACTGTCGGTGTCGGTGGTCTGCGCCTTCAATTCATCGGCGGGCGCGATGATGTAGTTGGCCTGGCCGAATTGCGCGGTGAGCTGGGTGCGCAGCGAATCGTTCATCGACGAGCCGAACAGGAAGGTTGCGGCAATGAAGGCGGTGCCGATGAGGATGGCGATGCCGGCGGGAATGAGCATTTTCCCGCTTTTTTTCATAAGTTTGAGTGTTACCGAGAACATTTTGGTTCCTTTTACTTTTGGTCTGCAAGTTCGTTTACCGGGCGATTTGATAAGCGCCATCCGTCATTTTTCGTTTTCAGCGTTTGGCTATTTACCGGATTTATTGCGGCCATAATTGTCGCAATTTAATGATTTTTCGTCATTGTAGATAATTAAATCCAGATACGACGCACAAAACGAGGCGATGACGATTCCATCGATTCACCCAACGACTTGCGCGTGCCTAGGCTTGCCGTTCATAAGTTGATCCATCGTGGGTGCTGCGCTCTGCCTTGCGGCACGCTCGCTTTCCTCCATCAACAGGTCGCTCATGTGCTCGGCGGTGGGATGTTGTTCGTCGGCGACGATGCGGCCGTCGGCGAAGACGATGGCTCGGTCGGCGTAGGAGGCGGCCACCGCGTCGTGGGTGACCATGACTACGGTCTGGCCGAACTCGCGCACGGAACGTTTGAGGAAGCTCAGGACCTCGGCGCTGGAAACAGAATCAAGATTGCCGGTCGGTTCGTCGGCGAAAACTACCTGCGGTTTGCTAATCAGCGCGCGGGCGATGGCGACACGCTGCTGCTGGCCGCCGGAAAGCTCGTTGGGGCGGTGCTTGAGGCGGTCTTTGAGACCGAGGGTTTCGACCAACGTGTTGAACCATTTCCTGTCAACCTTGGCACCGGCGAGCGTCAGAGGCATCAGGATGTTCTGCTCGGCGGTGAACATCGGCAGCAGGTTGAAGCTTTGGAAAATGAAGCCGATCTCGTTGCGTCGCAGCATGGTCAGCTGGTTGTCGCTCATCTTGGTGATGTCCTGCCCACCCAGGATGACCTTGCCGCTGGTCACGGAGTCGAGGCCGGCGAGCGTGTGCATCATGGTCGATTTGCCCGAGCCGGAGGGCCCCATGATGGCGGTGAACTTGCCTTTTTCGAAGCCGACGTTGACATTGCGCAGCGCGTGCACGACGTTTTCGCCCGTGCCATAATCCTTGACCAGATCGATGGCCTCGACCGCGAACTGCTTATGCTGCTGCGGTTGGCCTTGGGACTGGACGGGAGTCTGTTGCGCCGACTGCTGAGTCTGGGCTTGCGGGAACAACGACGACTGCGCCGGTGCCTGATGGAATTGCTGCGACTGCGCCGGTTGCGCGGGCTGCTGCGGATACCGCTGGGGCTGGGACGCTGCTGCCTGTTGCGGGCGCTGCTGGGGCTGCGACGAAATGAAGGAAGGTGCCAGATCTCCGGTATTTGGTACGGCTCCGGAATTATTAGCATCGGTGTCAGCAACGTCGTTCCTGCCCAAGTTCGGGTTGATGATGCTGAGGAAATCGTTGCCGGCGTTGTTGCCGTTAACGTTGCTGCGGTTCATGTGGACTCCTTTGTTGAGGTCACTGCTTGTCTGTTACCTCAGAGTCTAAAAGAATTCACCCGTCTCCTCCATCATGCGTAAGAATGAATTTGTGCGATTTATTGGTCATTATCAAATTCCATAACCATCATCCGAAAGAATGATGACCGCCAATCGACTGTCCGGCACGTACTTCCACCATAAATCGGTGACCGAGCGCGGCAACACGGACAAACCTTTTCTAATGGCAGCAATAAATGATCCCATGCCCCAGACCGCTACGCTTCGGCGAGTGCGGCGATGGGCGGGGTCTTCACCGCGCGACGGGCCGGAAAGATGCTCGAGACCAAGGCTGCGAGCGCGGCAATTAGCAGCACCGCACCGTTGAACTTCCAGTCGAAGAGGTAAGCGGTCTGGCCGATTGTGCTGAAGACCATGTAGGAGCCGAGCCAGCCGAACGCGGTGCCGAGGATGACGCCGACCACGCCGGAGACCAGCGAAATCAGCAACGCCTCGCAGGCCAAGGAGCGCTTGAGCTGACCACGCGTCATGCCGATGGCGCGCAGGGTAGCCGATTCGCGGGTGCGTTCGATTACCGATAGGCTCAACGTATTGGCCACACCGATCAACGCGATCAACACCGCCACGGCAAGCAAGCCAACAAGAAGTATCATCATCTGGTTGATGGTGTTGTTCCATTGCTGTCGCTCGGCTGCCGGACCTTTGAGCGAGACGTGCGAACTGTTACCCAATACCGATTGCGTGTCCTCGAAGACCTTCGCCAAAGTGTTCGCACCGCTCTTGCTCGCGCCGTCCTTGCTTTGGCCGTCAAGTCCCACCTTGGCGATGACCATGTGCGACATGGCGAAGAAATCGCCGTTGGCGAAGTGCGAGGCGTTGACGAACGCCACCAACTGATACTCGGTGTCGACCTTGCGGTAATCGATCTGAACGGTTTTGAGCGTCGTGGTGATTTTTCGGTCGATATACCCCTTCTTCGGCCCCCTGGTCGCTGTTCTGGAATCTGTCAGATCAACCGTCGGACCCAACTTGATCTCCTTGCCGGAGAAGGTGTCGATCTTGGGCATCAGCACGGTACCCTCATCGAGGTTGACCGATGAGAGGTCGGCGCGAAGCACCTTGGAAAGCGCGGCCGAGGATTCGACCCCTACGACCAGCACGGAATTGCCGGTCGCGCCGGATTGATCCTTCATGTCGACGCTGGTGACCGGGGCATACAGGGTATTTTCTATGCCTTTGACCTTGGCGATCTTGGCGGCGACCTTGCGGTTCACGCCTTCGCCGGAAGCCACCATATCCACGCTATAGTGCGCATCGAGCGCGCCGCCCATGGTCTCTTTTCCGCAGGCCGCGCCAGTGGCGACGGTGGAGACCAAGGTGACACCGATCAGCAGAGCGACACCGGTGGCGGCGACACGACGCGGGTTCTTCCGGATGTTCGCGTCGGCGATCTTGGCGGACGGGCCGATATGGGCAATCAGCGCGCCGACGCCACGCATCAGCACCGGCAGCCAGAACGTGGCGGTAATCACAAGACCCAAGAAGAATAGCGCACACCCGGCCACAGCGGCCAACAGAGCGAACTGGTAGAACGTATCGTTGCCATTGGTCCCGCTATTGCGAATCACGACCGGTATACGGCTCGCACCGAACACGCAACCCACAACACCGACGAGAATCATCAGCACACCGAGCGCACCACGCACGATGCCGGCCTTGCGGGCATCGGTTACCTCGACCGGACGCAGCGCCTCAAGCGGAGTGACAGCCGTGGCCGAACGCGCGGATCCGATGGAGGCAAGTATTGTCACGATCACGCCGAAGAGCAACGGCACCACGATGACCGGCCAGGTGACGATAACTTTCATCACCGAACCGTTGACGGTACCGCCGGTCTTGCCCATGATTGCCATAAGCCCGATGCCGAAGACGATGCCCAACGCCGAGGCGACAAACCCCAGGACCCCGGCCTCAAAACAGAACCGAACGATAGAGTTGGCCCTTCTTGGCACCGATGGTGCGCAGCAAGGCCAGGGTGCGCCGACGCTGGGCAATCATCACCTGGAAGGTATTGGCGATAACCAGCCCAGCCACCAGCATGGCAAGGATTCCGAACGCCATAAGAAAAGTGGTAACAATACTAGTGCCGCTGCTGCTCAACGATTTGATCTGGCCGTCAACGATCTTGTCACGGGTTTGTACGACATATCCCCGGGGCAGAATCGACTTGACGACGGGAACGGCCGCACCCGCCTGCGCGGGGTCGATATCGAGCAGCAGCACGCCGGCCGGCAGGGCGTCATAGTCGGCGACACCATTGAGAGAGGCCAACACGTCATCGGAGACGACGGCCGCACCTCCGTAGAAGGAATAGACCCCATCCTTGTCGGCGGTCAGACCGACGACTTTGGCTTTTTCAGGCATAGAAGGTGAAACGGGAGGGGAAGGCAAAGGAGAATCAGTATGTTTGGAAGCACCGGCTGCGTCCGACGTGTCCGCCGCATCAGCGCCATTTGTACTATTCGCGTCTTCCGTTGCATCCGTTGCCTCACCAGATGATTGGCCGTTCACCCCCTTGGAATCCATCGTTACCGTGCCCCCGACTCCGACCTTGAGCTGGTCGGCGACGTTTTGCGGCAAAGCGATCTCGGATTTGCCTTTCGGCAGACGGCCGGAGACGATCGAGACCGACACCAATGCCGGGCTGGAAGCGGTAGGGGTGGCATGAACCGTGACATGCTTGCCGCCATGCAAGGTTTGGAAATCCGCGCCGGTGATGATGGCGACCGCCTTAACGCCCTTGATGGCACGGATGCGGGAAAGATTAAGGTCCTTGACGGTATTCGCTGCGACACCCGTATCGCCAGCGCCACCGGCAGAGTCATCGGCCGTATCCGACGAGGCCGCGGGATCCGTGCTACGATCGGTGCCAGCTATATAATTCGCTTGCGCGAACTGGCCGGTCAGCTGCGTGCGCAACGAGTCATTCATGGAGTTGCCGCACAGGAAGGTCGCGGCGATGAACGCGGTGCCAATCAGGATGGCGATGCCGGCCAGAATGAGCATCTTCCAGCTCTTTTTCATAAGTCTGAGTGTTATCGGGAACATTGTTGACTCCTTTATCTGCTAAAGGCTTGTTTGCCGGGCCAAGCCCATAGGATGGTTGCACCGCTGCAACTGATTGAACCGTCCGCGCGTGCCTGAGTCTGACTCCGTCAGCCGGACCATCGCACTTGTCTCACTTTGCCCACGTGGCACACTTGCTTTCACTGTCGACAAGGTCTCTCATGTGCTCGGCAGCAGGACCCATCTAGACTCCTTTGTTGCAGGCCGTTGCTTGTCTCTGATGCCTCAGAGTCTAAAAGAATCCGCCTGTCTCCCCCATCGTGCGCAGGAATGAATTATTACTTCTGCTGCACAATGTCAAGAAATCCATACCTCATCCTTGAGGATGATTTCCAACCGACTTGCCCAAAACCCACATTAGTGCTAGAAAACCGTACATAACCAACTTTTAAAGTCCGTTTACCAGCACAAAACATGGGAAACACACCGACAGCACACACTGGTGCTGGGAAACCGCATATAACGAACCCGCAGATGACGTTTACCAGCACCAAAGTGCAAACCCATACATTAATGCTGGTAAAACGCACATAGCCAACTTTTAAATGCCTTTTGCCAGCACCAAACATGAAAAACACACCAATGGCACCACTAATGCTGGCAAACCGCACATGACAGGTCTACAGATGTCGTTTACCAGCAGCAGGATGACAGCAAACCGATAAAATAAGCCCGCCTGCCAACCCAACATCAGGAATGTGAGTGGTAGACGGGCTTCGTTGACATTTGTACGGAACTACTTGGCGAGGCCGGAGGCACGCAGGGCCTCGAAACCGCCCTTTAGATCATCGATGATATCGTCGATATATTCAGTGCCGATCGACAGGCGGATGGTGCCCTGATGGATGCCCTGGCTTTCCAGCTCCTCGCGCGTCTCCTGGGCGTGGGTGGTGGAGGCCGGGTGCACGACGAGACTCTTCACGTCCGCGACGTTGGCGAGCAGGCTGAAGAGGTGCAGGTTGTTGATGAACACGCGCGCCGCGTCCTTGCCGCCCTTGATGTCGAAGGTGAAGATCGAGCCGGCGCCGTTCGGGAAGTACTTCTCGTAAAGGTCATGGTCGATGCGGCCGGGAATCGAGGGATGCGAGACGGACTCGACCTCGGGCACGGTCTGCAGGTATTCGACCACCTTAAGCGCGTTCTGGACGTGGCGCTCGACGCGCAGCGACAGCGTTTCGGTGCCTTGCAGCAACAGCCAGGCGGCGAACGGGCTGATGCAGGCACCAGTATCGCGCAGGAAGATGGCACGGGCGCGGGTGACGAAGGCCGTCTCACCCAGCGCCTCGTAGAAGTTCATGCCATGATAGGACGGGTCCGGCTCGGTCAGGGTCGGGAACTTGCCCGGCACCGCGGCCCAGTTGAAATGCCCGCCTTCGACGATGAGGCCGCCGAGCGTCGTGCCGTGGCCACCGATGAACTTGGTGGCCGACTCCACGACGATGTCGGCGCCGTTCTCCAGCGGACGGAAGAGGTACGGGGTGGCGAAGGTGTTGTCGACGAACACCGGCAGGTTGTGCTTGTGCGCAATCTTGGAGATGGCCTCGAAATCGGGCAGGTCGGCGTTCGGGTTGCCGAAGGTCTCGAAGTAGACGAGCTTGGTGTTCTCCTGGATGGCGTCCTCGAAGTTCTGCGGGTCGGCCGGGTCGACGAAGGTGGTGGTGATGCCGTCGCGCGGCAGGGTGTGGCGCATCAGGTTGAAGGTGCCGCCGTAGATGTGCGAGGAGGAGACGATGTGGTCGCCAGTCTGGGTGATGTTGCGCAGTGCGGCCTCGACCGCCGCCGCACCACTGGCCAGGGCAAGAGCCGCGGTGCCGCCTTCGAGCGCGGCCATGCGCTTTTCGAAGACGTCTTCGGTGGAGTTGGTCAGGCGGCCGTAGATGTTGCCCGGATCCTGCAGAGCGAAACGCGCCTCGGCATGGTCAAAGTCATGGAAGACGTAGCTGGTGGTGGCGTAAATCGGTACGGCGCGCGCATCGGTGGCGGGGTCGGCCTCCTCCTGGCCCACATGCAGCTGCAGGGTCTCGAAATGGTACTTCTTCGGTGTGGTCTCGTCGGTCATTTCCGGCTCCTTTATATATACAAATGCCCAATGTGGTATTTCCCGTTTTGAGCGTAAGCCGCCGAAACCCGCGCGGCAAGCGCGACGCTATCCCGGTAATCTATAACGGCTTGAAAAACCTTGAAATTCCGGCGTTCCGCAGGTGATTATAATACAAATTTGAATCCGCAAAACTTGCTTCCGAATTCACTCGAAAACCGATAATCAACGTAGAAAAATTCTGTGGACAAAATAATACGAAATCATATTCCCCAATTGTGAATGTTGCTAAACCCCAATCAAAACAACATATCAAGCCAATGTCGATTGCCCAATCCAGACGACTCCCGCACAAATTTCACCGACCAATTCACGGCCTTCGCATCACCTTGCGGACGAAACAGGGCGTGTCTGTCGGAAACAAGGCTACAGTCGTTACCAGCGACGCACCGAGCATTCCCGCCCGGCGACGGACGCCGATATTATTCATAGACTTTCTGAAAGGTCATGAAATGCAAGAAGATACGACGCTTTATGAGCGCGACCCCAAATATATCCCCCGCGTTGCGGCAGTGCACGACATGTGCGGCTACGGCAAATGCTCGCTGACCGCTGCGATCCCGATTCTTTCGGCGTGCGGCTGCGACGTGTGCCCCGTGCCGACGGCCCTGTTTTCGGCGCACACCAAGTTCCCGGTCTATACTTTCCACGACACCACGGATATGCTTTCCGGCTATCTCGACGCGTGGCAGAAGGTGAACGTCCAGCTCGACGGCATCTATTCCGGCTTCCTCGGCTCGGCCGAACAAGTGGACATCATCAAGCGCATGTACCGCGAATACCCGAAGGCACTGCGGCTGGTCGACCCCGTGATGGGCGACGGCGGGCAGATGTATCCAACGTATTCCAAGGAGATGTGTGATGCGGTCAAGACACTTGTGGATGGCGCAGACGTCTTGATGCCAAACCTCACCGAGGCCAGCATCCTCACCGGACGCGACTACCCGGGTCAGAACCTGAGCGATGACGAGGCGACAGACTGGGTTGGCGCACTGCTTGACATGGGCGCGAAGAACGTCGTATTGAAGGGCATCGACCGCGGCGACGGCAAGCTGCGCAACTTCGTGGGCAGCGCGAGCGCCGGGGCTTCCGCGCGCGTCGAACTGGCTCACGACAAGCTCCCCTATATGATCCACGGCACCGGCGATGCCTTCGCTTCGGCGCTGTGCGGTGCAGTGATGGCCGGCAAGACGCTCGGCGAATCGGCGCAGGTTGCCGGCGAATTCGTGCGTCACGCCATGGAATCCACCCGTAACCAGCCTGATTTCGAGCAGCGTGGCGTGAGCTTCGAGCTCAACCTCGGCGAGCTGACCGGATTGGTCGGCTGAGCATCGCTTTCGGATTTGATTAGCGGTTGCCGGGCTGCGGTTTCGGTTTGATATCGGAATTCGCAGCACGGCTCCGGCATGAAATCCATCTGGTATCCCTGTAAGTTGGCTGCTTTTAACCTTGGCTGAATTACGGGGATATTTTTATACCAATTCTCGGCAATAATCAGATTCATATTGCGGCATATTAAATCTTGCATTACATAAATAAATAAATAAATATCAACGCCACAATTCCAGACAACCAATAATTTCTGGATGTGGATGAATTTGTGCACGTTTTCGATTTCATTCGCAGGGTTCTCCACCACTAACGTCACTACCGACGAAATTCTCCACCGCTCAGGCCACCACTTACGCACATACCCCAGAAACCATCCACAGCATTAAGCACATTTGTATTACGTAAAAACGAAGTTATCCCGAGAATCGCCGAGAAAATTGAAAAGGGCAATCATCCGACCACAGTGCCCGTTTTTTACACGGTAAAAGCGCGAACCATGCAACACTGAAATACATGAACACACAAATTTCAGCAGCACAACAGCGTCAGACCACCACTTGCTTTGGCGGCAGCACAAACACAGACGACAACACCGTCCTGAACGACACCGATCTCAACAGCACCGCCTCAGAAGGCCTGCTGGCAGAGCTTGAAGAAGAGCTTGCCATGCCGGACCTTTCGGCCAAGCAACTCGGCAAAATCGGCGAGCAGTACGCAGCGGCGTGGCTGGCGCAGCTCGGCTGGCACGTTTTGGCCAGAAACTGGAGCACACGATTCGGCGAGCTCGACATCATTATGATGACGCCAGAACATATCGTGGTGTTCGTGGAGGTGAAAACCCGGAGAACGCAACGCTATGGCAGCCCGCAAGAAGCCATCACCCCTCACAAACAGGCCAATCTCCATCACGCTGGTGCGCTTTGGCTTGCCGGACCTGGTAAATCGATACGACGAACAGGCATCCGCTTCGATGCCATGTCTATCTTGCTGGAGGGCAACAGGCCAAGGGTCCAACACATACCGGGGGCGTTCTGATGGCCATCGGAACGGCGATGTCGGTGGGATTGGTGGGGCTCAAGGCCAATGCCATCCAGATGCAGGCCTTCATCTCGCCGGGCCTGCCGTATTTCTCCATCATCGGTCTGCCGGACACCTCGCTGAGTGAGGCGCGTGAACGTGTGAAATCCGCCTGCCAGGCCAGTGGTTTCAGTTGGCCGGAGACGCGAGTTACCGTCAACCTCTCCCCTGCTTCCCTGCCCAAACGCGGCTCATCGCACGACATGGCCATCGCCGTTTCCGTGCTGAGCGCGGCCGGGGTCATACCCCACGATTGTCTGGCCGACACGGTGGTGCTCGGCGAACTGAACCTCGACGGCTCGGTGCTGCCGGTCACCGGAGTGCTGCCGATTGCGCTTTACGCCCGCGAACACGGCATCGACCAGATCATCGTGCCGGAGCGCAACGTCGAGGAAGCAGAACTTGTAGAGGGACTCAATGTCATCGGCATTCGCCATCTGGGCGAACTCATCGAACTGATGGGTGGAGAGGCGAAATACCATATCAACGAAACCCGGATTCCCGCTGACCAGACATCCAACGATGACGAAGCGAACCTTGCTCCTCCGGTCGGTGACATGGCCGAGGTCATCGGTCAGGAACGCACGAAATGGGCTCTTGAAGTCGCTGCAGCTGGCGGTCATCATCTGCTGATGACCGGACCACCCGGCTCAGGGAAAACCATGCTCGCCTCACGAATGCCCGGCATTATGTGCCCGTTGAACGAGCAGGAACAGCTTGAGGTCGCCTCGATCCGTTCGCTGTGCGGAACGCTACCGAACTACGGCATCAGCGATGTGCCGCCGTTCGAAGCCCCGCACCACACGGCTTCCACGGCATCGCTGGTCGGTGGCGGGTCGGGCATCGCCACTCCGGGAGCCATCACGCGCGCCCATCGCGGGGTGCTTTTCATGGACGAAGCACCGGAATTCTCGCCACGTTCGCTGCAGACCTTGCGCGAGCCCTTGGAATCCGGTTATGTGGCGCTTTCACGCTCCAAGGGAACGACCTACTATCCCGCTAATTTCCAGCTCATTATGGCTGCCAATCCCTGCCCTTGCGGCTACGGGTACGGCGACGGTTCGCGATGCACTTGCAAAGAGAAGGATCGTATCCGCTATTTTTCAAGGCTTTCCGGCCCTATTCTGGATCGCATCGATATTCAGGTGGAAGTGCCGCCGGTGGAACATCTCATGACGAAGGACTCCCAGCCGCAGACCACCAGTGAGCAGATGCGGCACAAAGTCACCGAGGCCCGGCATATTGCCCAAGCCCGCTTCACCGCCTATCACTGGACCTGCAATGCGCAAGCCTCGGGCACGTGGCTGCGCGAGAACACCTCGAAAGCCGCACTCACGCTAATCGATGAGGCCCTGGAAACAGAACGGCTGAGCCTACGCGGGGCCGACCGCGCCCTGCGGCTGGCATGGACGCTTGCCGATCTGGCAGGCAAATCCTCGCCGGGCCATGAGGAAATGATGCAGGGCATCGCCCTACGAACGAAGGAGTCATGATGAATGGCAACGCATTGGCATCTGCCACAAATTCATCGTCATCCATCGATGACGACACGTTGGCTCGGGCCATCCTGACCTTCTGCATCGACAGTGCCGACGCTCTGCTGTTCGCCACCATCAAAGGGGCCGGCGACGCCGTCACCGCCCTGCAGCTTATCGCCGACGAAAAGGGCGGTACCCGCAACCGAAACAGGCTCGATGAGGTCTTCGCCACCGGAACGGCCAAATGGGGCCGGAAAGTCAACGCGCGAGGCATGGGCTCGTTCCACCACGGATTGGAGCGTTGGCGGGAACGTCTGCATCAGTTGCCCTCGAGCGATAAAACCGTGCTCAAAGACTTTTTCACGGTAAACGGATCGCAGTGGACCATCGGACCAACCAGCCCATACTGGCCTAGCCAGCTCAACGATCTTTCCATCAGGAAGGACTGGGCCTCCCCGCTGTGCCTCTGGGGCATCGGCAATCCTGCGGCCTTGGCGAGCTGCCCGCAACCGTTGGCCGTGGTGGGTTCGCGTGGAGCGGACGATTACGGTCGATATGTTGCCCGAACCATCGCGAAAAAAGCTGCGGAACAAGGGCACCTTGTGGTTTCCGGCGGTGCATTCGGCATCGATGCAGCAGCACATTGGGGTGCTCTGGACGCTATGAGCGGTCTCGGAGAAAGCGAAAGCGGACGAACCGTGGCCATCTTCGCCGGAGGGCTCAACCATATCGGCCCGGAACGCAACCAGCCCTTGTTCGACCGCATCAAAGCCAATGGCGGAGCACTCATCAGCGAGCTGTGCCCGAACACCATCCCCGAGGCGCGGCGGTTCCTCTTGCGCAACCGCATCATCGCGGCTTTGGCCTCCACCGTGGTCGTAGCTCAGGCGCGCAGCCGCTCAGGAGCACTGAACACGGCCAATTGGGCGGCGGAACTGGGCCGCGAGGTCTATGCCGCTCCCGGCAATATCAACGTTCCGGGCAACACCGGCTGCAACTGGCTGATCCGTGACCATCGCGCCATCATTCTCACCTCAGTCAATTCCGTCGATGAAATCTGCCATGAAGGACACGCGCCAAAAGTACTGAATATTGGTGAACCTACGACAACTCCTACCAACAATGAAACGACCGAAAACCAAGCGGCAAAGTCAATCTCTCACCTATCTACCAGCACCGGAAAGGAAAACCATGGATACATTGATCAACCGCAACGGCAACCTGATGATTCAAATACCAACCGGACAGGTGCCGGTTTGCAAGTCCCCTTGCCAAGCAGCACCGAGACTGCGCGGTCTGGTCAGGGAAACGCGGCAACGGGACAAAGCTCATCCGGCCGGCACATTTCGCAGTCGCCAGCGTCCAAGGCCAAACCCACCGTTGTGCAGCAGGAGGTGTTGACCGCTATACGCCGTTGCAGGCGGCAAGGCAATGCAGCCACCCATGAAGCCATTCTGGAGATGCTCAATACGCCACGGCCCGCCGGCAAGCGCCAATCATTTATGCAAAACCCTGCAAATACGACGATACAAGAAGCCACTTCATGGAGCATTGGCAAGCTGGAAAGCGAGCTCGGAGAGATGGAGCTGCGCGGCCTGATTGCACTGAAATCAGGCACAGTTCAAATCGTCACCAATAACCGTAGAAAAGCAGATAACCCATAACTGATCTGCAGCCCAAATCCAAACGTATGAAAATTCTTTCATCATCTTGTTCGATGAAACACATCGAAAGAATCCACCATCAAACTAAAGCGTAACAACGGATACTAATTCAATCGTCAATCACACCAATCCATGAATTCGAGGAAGATAGATGAAATCGAACTATACCATCATCAGGGCGGCTTCAGCACTGCCACTGGCAACGCTTCATGTCGACGACCCATCCTTCTTCGCCGGCGTTCTCATGCTTGGGCGCGGGAGGCAGAAATGACACACCCTCATCCTCAAGCAACGCCCGTTGACGGTCGGGACCGCCGAACGCAAAGCCCGGTGCCAGCGATCCGTCGCGGAACACCACGCGATGGCACGGAATCACGCCTGGCTCGGGATTGGAATGCAACGCATAACCCACAAACCTCGCGTTACGCGGATTGCCCGCGAGCGCCGCCACCTGGCCGTACGTGGCCACCTTGCCTTCAGGAATTTTCTTGACGACATCGTAGACCCGCGCATTGAATGTTCCGCTCATACCCCCATGGTACGAGTGCCCCATCCACAAGGGAAGAGCTCACCTATCACGTTCCTGCAAAACGCTCTTGCGGGCCTTGTGCCATAATCGGGGGTATGAGTCCAGAGCAAGTTGAAGACATGTACGATGCGGTGATCATCGGCGCGGGGGCTGCCGGATTGTCGGCGGCACTGGGAATCCTGCGGTCCGATAAAGTCAAGGAAATGAAGACGCAAGGCCGCAACCCGAAGCTTTTGGTCATCTCCAAACTGCAGGCATTGCGTTCACACACCGGTTCGGCGGAAGGCGGCATCGCCGCAAGCCTCGGCAACATCGAACATGACGACTGGCACTGGCATTATTACGACACCGTCAAAGGCAGCGATTGGCTGGCCGACCAGGATGCGGTCAAAATACTAGCGCAATATGCACCTCAGACCGTGGTCAACCTCGAGCGCAGCGGCGTGGCGTTTTCGCGCACCGAGGACGGGCATATCGCTCAGCGCAAGTTCGGCGGGCACACCAAGGGCTATGGCAAGGCTCCAATCAAGCGCGCGGCTTATGCGGCCGACCGCATCGGCCATCAGATTCTTTACGCGCTGTGGCAGCAGTGTATCGGAGCTGGAGTGCAGTTCGCGGAGGAATGGTATGTCACCGATCTGGTCTTGAACGGCAGCAAAGACAAAGCCTGCGGCGTGGTCGCGTTTGATACCCACACCGGCAAAACGCACGCTATCGCCTCCCGCAACGTTCTGATGGCAACGGGCGGTGCCGGACGGTTGTTCCATACGACTTCTAACTCTTGGGACCTAACCGGCGACGGTATGGCGCTGGCGCTGAAGGCCGGTTTGCAGCTTGAGGATTCGGAATTCGTGCAGTTCCATCCCACGGGGCTGGCACACACGGGAATTCTCCTTTCCGAAGCCTCACGCGGCGAAGGCGGCATCCTGCGCAACGCGGACGGTGAGGCGTTCATGGCCCGCTATGCCCCGGAGCACAAGGATCTGGCGGCACGAGATGTGGTCAGCCGTTCCATCATGGCCGAAGTCGACGCCGGTCGTGGCGTGGCCGACCCGAAGGATCCGAATGGTCCGAAAGACTGCGTCTGGCTGGATATGACGGGAATCGACAAGGCACACATGCAAGAGGTGCTGCCCCAAGTGGTCGAAACCATACACGATTACGCAGGCCTTGACCCGAGCAAGGACTGGGTGGCCGTGAAGCCTACGGCGCATTACACCATGGGCGGCATCCCCATCACCACCGACGGCGAAGTCTATCGTTGGGAAGACGACAAACGCCATATCGTGAGCGGGCTTTATGCAGCTGGTGAATGTTCCTGCGTCAGCGTTCACGGCGCGAACCGTTTGGGCGGCAACAGCCTGCTCGACGCCTGTCTGTTCGGCACACGTGCCGGCGAATCCATGGCACAAAGCATCGCTAGTGAAGAGAACGATATTCCCGACACCGACGAACAATCTTCAGATACCGAAAGCCAGAATGCGACGCAATTGTCTGCGGATAAGCGCCAACAGTCGGTCAAAACCCTACTGACGTCATCCACCGACGATAACACCGCCGAAGCCGCCAGCGGTATTGGAATCGCACCAACACGAAGTGAGCAGCCCACCGGCGAAATCGACAACAGCAAAAGCACTTCAACATCAACCGAGCAGAGCACCGGTCAAAGCGATTCATCGTCCGCAAGCAACGCAAGCAGCAACAAGTCGACTGCCGGTAACGACAACCCCTACCAGCTGTTGGCCGACCTTGGAACGACCATGGAACGCGCGGTCGCGGTGAGATGCGATGCCAACAGCATCGCCAAGGCACAACAGGCCATTGCCGACGAACTGCTTCCTCGTGCCAAGGCCCTGCGTACCCATTCGGATGCCACAGCCTTCAACCAGGAGCTCACAGCTATATGGGAGGTCAACAACCTCATCGAACTGGCACAGGCAATGCTCGACGCTTCAGCCGCACGTCACGAATCCCGCGGAGCATTCGCCCGCACCGATTTCCCGGAACGCGACGACGATCATTTCCTGGCTCACTCCATGGCCAACGCCAACGGCGACGTGAAGTGGCAACCGGTCCATATCGTTGATATGCCGCCGAAATCGCGTGCATATTAGATTGTTTTTGGAAAACAAAGTTTCAAAGAAACAACCAACACAACAAATTTGTGTTCGTGGCAGATGAACAACATTACAGACCAAGGCTCGCGGCAGACGGCAATGCAACGGACGATGGCTCACAGCAAATAGGCCACGGTTCACAGTGAATGGGCAACACAACGGGCCACGGTTTGTGGCAGACTGACAGACGAAAGCAGACAACGAAGGCAGTGGCAATGAGTGAAGATGCAATGCGTGGCATGAATGTGACCATACGAATCCAGCGGTTCACACCGGCACCGGAACGCGAGCATGCCCGCCGTCACTCTTCCAGCCCGTTCGGAAGCAAGGCGCGGGGCGGCAGCCCGTTCGGCTCTTCTTCATCACGTCGCCGCATCCGCGGCAAACATTTCACGCAGGACTACACCGTTGAAGCGCTGGCCGGCCAGACCGTGCTCGACTGCCTGCTCGACATCAAACGCAACATCGACCCGACGCTAGCGTTCCGCTATTCCTGCGGCCACGGCATCTGCGGCTCCGACGCAGTATCCATCAACGGCACACCGACACTGCTATGCACTGCCAAAATCGAGGACTATGCCAAAGTAGAATCGAATCCGGCTGGCGATACAAAGACATCAGCCAACGAGGGATTCCGCTCGACCGGAGCTACGGAAAATGCAGCCGACAATACTCACGCCAAAGCCGATGCCAAAACGATTTCCAAGGGCAATAATGCCGCGCATGTGGGTTCCAACTCCGCTGATTCCAACAATTCTAGCTATGCCAACAACCTCGGCAATTTTGGCAACACCAATGGCTCCAACAACACCGACGATTCCTATGACCATAGCAACTCACTAGCAACTCAGCGCACCACATCCGCTTCTACCGTCATCGAAATCGCGCCTCTCCCCGGCTTCCCAGTGCTCCGCGACCTCATCGTCGACATCGACCAGATGATGAACCAGATCAAAAAGCTCGAGCCCTATTTGAAGGCCGACGGCAAGCTGGCCACCACCAAAGACGGCAAAATCGACATGTTCGAGTACTTGCAGAGCCCCGAAGAACTCAAGCGCTATGAGCTTCTGAGCAACTGCATCTCGTGCGGCGTATGTGAAGGCAGCTGCCCGGTCTACGCCGGCGGCGAGGCGTTCATCGGCCCGGCAGCATTGATTGCCCAATCACGGTTCATCAACGATTCGCGGGACAACGCCACCAACGAACGTCTTGATGCCATCGCCACCGCAGACGGCATCACCGCCTGTCAATCCGTTCGCGCCTGCAGCCGTGAGTGCCCACGCGGCATCGATGTCGGCGAAGAAATGTGGAAGCTGACCGAACGTGTTAAGAATCATCAGAAGTGATATCATTTTCCGATCAATCCTCCAATAACCGTGTCAAAAAGCCATTTTGGTGATTGCTAGCCGTATTATAAAAACCAGTAATCGGCAGCCGCTATACGCGGGTAGACAGCACAACTGCAGGATGGAAGATGAACAAAACGACATATACGAATATGGCCAAGGTTTGGGAAATGGCGGAGACCCATGCGCTGAGTCTCGAAAGTGACGTACTGCGCAAGGCCCGCGCCGACGCCGAAAAAGCCAAGCTTCCACAAGGTTCCGCAGCACAGGCCAATCTGCTGCGTTTCATCACCCGCACGCTCAACGCGACCTCCATCATCAGTGTCGGCACAGGCTCGATCGTCGAAGCAATGCAATTGGTTGAAGGCCTAGGCGGCGCCGGGCAGCTGACGGCCGTGGATTCCTCGGCCCGCGGCATCACGCTGATCCGCAGCCTTTTCGCCGATATTTCCGATTCCGTCGATAACCGCACCACGCTTCGCGCCGTCAACACCTCCCCGACCGTCTTCCTGCCTCGCCTGAACGCCGGCACCTACGACCTCATCGTCGTCTCCGGAGTCGCCTCGAACTACGAGCCTTCCTTCGTCGAAGCGGCGAACTTGCTGAAAGTCGGCGGGCGCATCATCTTCACCGATATGTCGGGTCTCGCCTACCCCAGAGACGGGAAGGCGGAAGCCATGCGCGCGTTGCTCACCAACGTCGAGGACGACGAACGCTTCGAACAGGCACTGACGCCGACGGGCACCGGCATGCTGATTGCCGTGAAACGCTGATACTGCGAGTTATTTCGTCATTCCGCCGATTGCCAGCCGCACCGCTTCCTTGGGGTCGTCGGTGAACTGCACCTTCTTCAAATCCTCTTTCGAGATGAGTCCGCGGTCGAGCATCGGCCCCTGAACCCAGTCGAACAGCCCCTTCCAATACTGCGTATCGAACAACACCACCGGTTTGGGCGAGGTCTTGCCGGTCTGCACCAGCGTCAGAATCTCGAACATCTCGTCGAGCGTGCCGAAACCGCCAGGGCAGACGATCAGCGCCGAGGAATACTTGACGAACATCATCTTGCGCACAAAAAAGTAGCGGAAATTCATCCCGAGATTCACCCACTGATTGAGTCCCTCCTCATGCGGAAGCTCGATGCCAAGCCCGACCGAGACGCCACCGGCCTCGGCAGCCCCGCGGTTCGCGGCCTCCATGATGCCGGGGCCTCCGCCAGTGATGACGGTAATCCCGTTTTGCGCCGCCATTTCACCCATGCGCATGGCCTGACGATATTCCGGTTCCTCTTCTTTCACCCGTGCCGAGCCGAACACGCACAGCGCACGGCCCAAGTCCGCGAGCGCATCAAAGCCTTCCACAAATTCCGACTGGATACGCAACACCCGCCAGGGGTCACCATGCCGCCAATCCTTGCCGCCATGGGATTTTGACGCACGTCCGGCAGTTCCAGAAGCGCTTCCGTTAGCGATATGGCCGGTCCCAACGCTCTCAGGCGCGGCGTTGTTCGCGCTCGAGCCATCGCTTCCATCCGTATCAGAGTTGTCGTCACCTTCACCCGAGAACGAAAGCAACGACTGGTCCGGGGTCTGCTCGGGAATCATCGACCCGCGCATCAGCACCGACCCGCTGCGATGCGTCTCCCACGAGCGCACGTCACGGGCAGAACCAGCGCCACTATTGACGCCATCCACGCCAGGCGCGCCGTTGCCGTTCCCGTTGCTGTTCTCAACCGCCTGGTCGCCGTTCGCGCCGATAATACTGTCTGCTTCATCCCTCGTCATCATGCTTCCGAACTCCTATATCCGATTTCGCGCTTCCACACCTGCCGGACGCAACGCAAATACGATTCTCACCATATGCTATTGTCCTAAGCAGGAGAAGGCTTCAACACTGTCATTGAAGCAGGAAGGGACGCCAAATGAGTGGCAATCAGTCTTGGACGCAACCTAGTACAAATCCACCATATCCCGCTCCAGCCAATAACACGACATATAACGCGCCGACCAGCAGCGTTCCTCCGCTGCCCACCAACGTTCCTCTGCCAAGCGGTATGCCGCAACCCAATGGCGGAGCGGCACCGGCAAACCCTCACAAAAGCAAAACCACCAGAATCGTCATCATCATTGCCGTGCTTGTCATGGTCGTGGCGGCCATCGCCGCAGGCGGTTTCTATTATTTCTCATCGAATTCCCATGACGCTGCGGTCTCCCAGTATGGCAAAGCGGTCAATCATTTTGCGGACACGAAATCGGCTCTGAAATCAGCCATCAAACATGCCAACAGGGATACCGAGGACATCCACAAAGGCCAGGTCAAGAATCCCGGTTTGCTTGACGACTATCGGCAAACGCTGAAAACATCCCGTAATCTTTCCGAAGCCAAGGCTCCTGCGACCATCGCAGACACTTCCAGCGCTTCGACCAAAGATCTGAAGCAGGCGACGCGTTCTTTGAATGACCTGTCACGCAGAGTCAGCGACAGCGCCAACGATATCAGCGACGCAGCCAAAAAATTGGTCAATTCCAAAAACGACGCCGACGCCGTACTTGAACCCATCGAACGCGAGGTGTCTACCGCCGAAAAACAGAAAAAGGCCAACGATGAAGAGGCTGCGGACAGTGGCATTGACCTTTCGGAAATCAAACGCGGCGACTATTCCAGCCTTGATGGCACCTGGACCAACCCGGGCGGGGCTTGGATGAAAATCTCGAACGGCAAGGTGACCCCTCAAAATCCGGTGGAGGGCAGTAATCCACCATATCGGCTAGCCGACTGTCCGGGAGGCGAAGACGACTATTGCTTCTCCCCTGGCACATTGCCATCAAGCCAATACCAGCTATTGCAAAACGGGGCCTTGCAGGATTTCCACGGCGAGGAAGTCAATTTACAATACAGCCTCATCGTCGTGCCGAGAAACGTGACCCTTTATAACGCATCGTATGACTCCGATGACGTCGGCAGCGATCCGACGGACTCGTCGCGCGACCGCATCATCCCCTCGGCGGGACCGGCGATCAACCAAGGCCAGACGCCACTCTGCGGCGATTCAGGCTGCGCCTATTATCGCAGTGACGGCGGTGAGGTCTCTCAGACTTCGAAACGAAAACTCAAAAGCAAAGTCGACGCAGCCAATGACGACATCGCCAGCATGGATGAAAAATGGGAAGAAGAGGCCAAGGCCAACTTCCAATGCCGTGTCGATGTGGTCAACGGTGCGAAGAAGACCTGCCGGTCGATTAGCAACGCTGATGATTCGGATGAGGCCGACCAGTCGGACGACACCGATACCGGCAATAGCGATACCAGCGCTTATCTCGAACCGAATACCAGCGACAAGCGCCTTTCACTTTTAGCATCCATTAGACGAAGCGGAGGAGAAAATCCGGATTCGAATCATCAGCTTGGGGACGTCGCGCGCCGAGAACTGCGGTTCGTGGATTAATTCTTCTTATCACGCCGCTTATTGCCTGCTGACATATATAGCTGAGCTGCCATGCTGAAGACGCATCAATGAGATTGTTCCGCCAACAATTCATCAAAATCTTTGACGAGTTGTGCATTGCCGCCGGCTTCGTGCATGTCACGGCTCATCGACTTGACACGTTCGGCGGTTTCTTTGCTGGACATGACTTTCGTCACGGCGTCGTAAAGCGATTGCGCCGAAATCGAACGCTTATCAAGTCTCAAACCCAATCCAAGTTCCGCAAGCCTTGCGGCGACTGCCGGTTGGTCATCCGCCATCGGCACCGCAACTAGCGGCACACCGTAATACAAAGCTTCGTTGACACTGTTCATACCACCGTGGGTCAGGAACACCGAGGCCTTGCGCAGCACGGAAAGCTGTTCCACCGATTCGTAGATATGAATATTGTCCGGTATCTCGCCGAGTTTGTCGCGTTTGAAATTGTGCCCGACAGATAGGATGACCGTAACGTCCTTGCCTCCGAAAGCGCCAAGGACCGCGCGGTAGAACGGCAGGAAGGTATTGAAAATCGTGCCAAGCGAAGCATAGATAATTGGCCTGCCTTCAGCTTGCTCCAGTACCGACGCCAAATCAGCGCTCGGCTTTTGGTTTTCCCGACCATCCAACGAAGGACCGATGAAACGATACTGCTTCTGCGGGAAGGAATCGCCGTCGATCTGGAACGATCGCGACGTGTACGTGTAGGTCAGCGTCGGCGGGTTATCAACCATCTCGCTGACGAAATCTTCGGTCTCCATCAGTCCCCTGCGCCGCGTACTCGACGACATCAGACGCAGGAATTTCTGGCTGCGCAGGACCGACGTCAGATGAAATCCCTTGCTCGCACCGGCAAGACGGTTAAGAATGTCACGATTATAACAGAATGTCGAATACAAGCGAATCGACGGAAGCTCTAGCTTGTCCGCCAAAGCCTTACCGGCAACCAACAGACCCTCGTACAGGAATGCGTCGAAATGCGACTCGCGGCCAACCCGTAACACCGTGTTATCAGCCTTTTCGGGTGCCTGGATCGTGCGTTCGAACTTGCCTGGATTGCTGGAATAATCATCGTAAGGTACGAACGTCGCCCCCGATTCCTGAACCTGCCGTTTCCACCGCGGGTCACAGATATAGGTGACGCTCCAACCGTCGGCGACCAGCGCGCGAACCGTTGCCAGAGTCGGATTGATATGCCCCTGATACGGCATGCACACCATCAGCAGTTTGCCGCGGGTACGCTGCTTCGATTCCAACTTTCCGTCACCTTCGACAGGATTCTCCGATGCGCACATGTGTAATCTTTCTTGTTCTCAATGACCCAACATTGTCAGCAACAACTTCTTCATCGTAGCATCACTAGGTCGGGTAACCATCATGATTCCAAATTGAAACATTATGAATCTTTGTTTTCCACGATGCTTTCCATCACTTGACATGGCTTCCTCACCGCTGTCGCATTCACGAATTTCGAACTATTCCAAAACCTGTATCAAGATTATTGAATTATCGATGTCAAACCATATGGAACTTCGTTGATTTTCAAATATCAAAGATTATCCATACCGGCCTTGTACCAGAGGACGGCTATGTTGACGCGCTCTCGGGCATCGAGCTTGGCAAGAATGCGGCTTACCGTCTTTTTGACGGAATCAGGTTGGATGCTCAGGCGTTCCGCGATTTCGGTATTGGTCAAGCCTTCGCTTACCAACGAAGCGACTTCAAACTCGCGTCTGCCAAGCGTTGCGAAACCCTCGCGCAACTCAGCTTGTTCGGCTTTGGCGTTTGCCTTCGAAATCCCCCGTTTGATGACTTCACCGGTGATCCGCGGTGTCAAAATCGCATCACCTTCATAGACCGAATGAATGGCGCGGCACAGATCGGCCGTATGCACATCTTTTAAAAGAAAACCGGAGGCACCTGCTCCCAGCGCCCCGAATGCGTAATCGTCCTGATCGTAGGTGGTCAGCATCAAAATCTTGATGTTCGGATACCGCTGTTTAACGGCGGCAGTCGCGTCAATGCCATCCATGACGGGCATCCGCACGTCCATAAGCAACACATCCGGCAGCGGTTTATCGGCCGCACTCAATGAAACGAGCATGTCAAGCGCCGCCTGTCCGTTTTCCGCCTGCCCGACCACCTGAAGCTCGCGATCTTTGGCGACCATCAGTGCAAACCCCATTCTGGCCGGACGCTGATCGTCCACAATCATGACGCTAATCATCTCTGTTCAACTCCCTGCGATTGCTTGTCGACAGAATTCATCAACGAAGGAATGTACGCCTTCACCATCCAGCCATCAGTGTCCGGTCCAGCGGCAAACGTACCGCCCACCCGTTCGACGCTTTTCTTGAGTCTCGTCAATCCCGTGCCATCGCTATATTCGCCTGATTTTGCCTCAATTTTGCCGTTTTCTGTACCAGATTCAGATAAACTTCTTCCATTTTGGCCCGGTTTATCAATTGATTTTCCATTGTCCCGCACGGTAATGGCAATGCCATCTTGCTTGTCATGGTCCCAGGAAACGACGATTCTATCGACACCCTGCCCATGCCGAATAGCGTTGGTAATGGATTCTCGGGTAACAGTAAAACTCAAATCTGCCTGCTGTGGGTCCTGCGGCCGACGTCCGGTTTCCGTCAAGGCCGTAGTGATGCCGATTTGACGGGAATGATCCAGTATGGGATTGATGTCATCCCAATTGTGCAGCTCAACTTGAGCAGACGACATGGCGACATTGCTGTCCTGTTTACCATTTTGGACAATATCACCAGCGGTTTGCTCGAAACCATGGTTATTTTCCTGATTCACGTTCTTATCACCATCAACATGTTCACCTGGCTGCAGCGCCTTTACAGCGGTTCTCGTATCCGTAAGCCCTTGCCTAGCCAAATCGTTGATCATATTGATAGCATCGTTCATCTCAGGCTTGTCACTGACACCGTCCAGTCCTTCGGAAAGGGCAATGATGGCGGTCAGATCATGGCCGACACTGTCGTGAAGTTCCGCTGCTATACGCGACTGTCTCATGACCCTGTCACGCTGCAGCGCCAATTTTTCGCCACGAACTTGCTCGTCGCGTAACTCATGCTCGGATCGCCGACGTTCTCGATAGCTTCTCACTATCAGTCCCATTGCAATGAAGACAACGTAGAGCAGGACAAATGGGTACAAAAAGTTGGTCAATTCGGCATCTTGATGCCATACAGTCGCCAAAACCACGCTGCCCAATCCCAACAGACCAGCAGCGACCAGCCCACATATCCGCGATGGCAGGCTCTCGATTCCTACGGCGGCAAAATACAAGGCAATCGCCCACGGCAGCGACAGATAGCTGAATGCCGAGCCATAAAGCGCCGAGACAAGCATAAACAAGCCGGTTTCCGCCAGCAATATCCATAGCGGCCAACGGCGGCAGAACCAAATTCCAACAACCGCCACGATGACAATAAGGACGAATACCGGCATTGCCCATGCCCTAGTCGCCATCGCCAATCGCAATGTCTCATTCGCAATGCCGGGAACCAGCATCAAACGTGTCACGATTACGGTTTCGTAGAGAGCGCAGAGCACGGCAAGGATGTGGGCACCGTTTATCCGTGACCAAGCCTGACGAATCCGGTCTGTCAACATTGCCGCACTCATGTCAGCCTCCTCACCGATTCTGATTGTGTGCCGTTCCATTCCATTATGACGGTTTTGGCGTATAACTTTGGGCATCATCACACGGCTTTACGGGTAAGCCTGCGAAACATCAGTCCACCGACGATGACCCAGAACGCAGCCATCAGCGTTGCCGCCAAGATGGAACCCACCGACGCGATATTGCCCAAATCTCGAGCGGCCGAGGCACCAGTGATCAGTGAAAAAGGATAGGCCAACGCCAGTGAGGGGATAATAAGCGACAGCACACATCCAATCAAGGTGAGCACCAAGACCACGCTCATAGTGCCGGCGAATGATTCGAATTTCGCCGAAATCGCCTGGGTCAGAGTCATAATCGCCCAGACCGCCAAGGTCATCGGAACGCCACGAAGCAGGAACGGGCCGACCTCACGCAAGTTGAAGCCAAGCAGCACTTTGCCGACTATCAAGAATTCAGCCTCGAAAACCGCCAAAGTCAAAACCGAGGCCAGCAAGCCGTGCAACATCTTGCCCGTAACCGCCGCCGACGCCGTGCCGCTGGCGTTGAGACGCTGCCAGTTGCGGCCGACGTGCTCGTTGGATTCGATCTGGGAGGCGAACGCCGCGACCAGAATCGGCATGAACACCATGCTTGGTAACAGGATGGCCTGACCCCATACCGCCGCCCACGTCACACCTTGAGCTTGAAAATCCTTGTGATAGTCGACATACTGGCTCCACCCGTTGAACATGCCGATGAGGCCAAAGAGCGCCGTCGCGATCCAGTACCACAAGTTGCCCGCTTTCTGTATTTCCCAACGGAGTGCTGCGATTATCGAAGGTTTGGATGGACACCTTGTCGCTTCTCCGCTACCATCAGTGAATCTCGGAGAGACCACGCTGGACGTATTTTGGGCGTCGCCTACCAGCCCGTTCATTGTCACTTGTCTGTTCATCATCATGTTGCCATTCATTGTCTTTTGTCGCTGCAGCATCGCTAATCTGTTTGCTCTCTCATTTCCATTCATCGCTTTGACTCCCTTATCTTGATGGCCAACGCCGAAACAACGACCCAAAACGCACATACGCCAAAACTTACTACCGCTCGAACCCACGGATTGCCGGCCATCGTCACGCTGGCATATCCATTCGCCATGGCTTTGCTCACGAAAGGATCGGCGGCGGAACTGATGCCGGCGGGAAACAGCCAGCCAAGCTGCGGCTTGCCCATTGCAATCAGTCCGGAACCAATCAAGCCGGCGATGACACCGATTCCAAGTCCCACGGCCTGTTTGCCGACGACCATGGAAATCAGCAATTGGACGGCCGTGACCGCGAGCGATGAGAACAGCGCAATCAGCGATGTCAGAATCAACAGGCTCGCAAAACTTCCGGTAAAACCAAAACCTTTCGCCTTCGCGGCCACAGGAATCCACACCAGAGGAATGATGAAGCACGTCGCGAGCGCCAGCCCCGCGACCACAAACTTGGCCAGGAACCTCATCACTTCTGATTGGCCCAACGACAGCCATTTGAGGTTCATCCGCCCACCCGTCTCCATCACTGCCAAGCGACTGGTCAGCAGCGCAGCCAGAATCGGTGCCATCAAGCTGATGAAGGTGTATGGCTCGTTGTCGGCGAGCAAAACGGTACGAAGCGTAGAGTTGCCGCCGACCCGTTTCATGAACGCTGCCCCTGACCATGCCGAGGTCAGCAATGCCATGCCCGCCGCCATCCACCAGAACGATGACCCTTTGAGCTTGCGCAGTTCCATGCGGATTGCGGTGAATACGGGCATGCCGCTTTTCTTGCTGGTTGTGTTTACAGGGGTTCTCGGAACCGATTGATTGTAATACGGATTGTCGTATGGACTGAATCTTATCACGCAGTCACTCATCGCACACCTCCCGAAACCGACATCAAGCTGACGTTGGGATATGGTCGGAATCCGGAAACATTCCGATTCGCCATAGTTGACATATTGCCGATATTCGCTGCCATCTGGGTCGTTTTGCTTCCGTATGCCATCGTTATCGATGCTTGATTGACGCGATTGTTCTGTTCACTTTGTGATTGCTGATTTTGCGGACTTTCCACCAACTCGAGGAACGCTTCTTCGAGACTTTTGCGTTCGGAGGCGACGCGGTAGACCGCGATGTTCCTATTAACCATTTGCAAAACCAAACCGGCAATCCGGCCATCCGAACATTCCGGAATCTGCAGCTCGCCTGTCTGCGGTATGAGCTGATAAGGCATGCCGCTTTGGCTAAGCACGTCCGCAGCACTTTTCGGGTCGGAGACGCGGATATCGATATGCCCCTGCTCGCGCAAATCGTCCAAAGAACCCTGATACAGCAGACGACCTGCAGCGATGATGCCGACCACCGGTGCCATCTTCTCGATTTCGGAGAGGATGTGACTGCTAATGATGACAGTGACCCCTGCTGAAGCCGCCAGATTCATAATCATCTCGCGAACCTCAACAACGGCCTCGGCATCCAAGCCGTTCGTCGGTTCATCAAGTAACAGCAATTCCGGTCTCGAAATCAGAGCCATGGCGATGCCCAAGCGTTGCTTCATGCCCAGCGAATAATCCTTCGCCTTCTTGTCCTCGTGACCCTTCAGACCGACCTGAGCCAGCACCTGAGTGGCTGCGCAAACCGGCAGACCAAGATAGTCCGCAACCATGCGGCAGTTATCCAAACCGGACAAGCCTGGATAGAAGCTCGGTCCTTCAATCATCGAGCCGACGCGCCCCGGCTGGATACGGTTATTTCCACCGCGTTTGCTGTCAATCTGCTGCCCGAGCATCCACATCTGACCGGAGGTCGGCGAGGTGAGCCCCAACAGCAGTTTCATCGTGGTGGATTTTCCGGCACCGTTGGGACCAAGCAGGCCGTAGACACCACCCATCGGCACCTTGAGATTCAGACCATCCACCGCTTTGAAATCCCCGTATGTCTTCACGAGGTTCTGGGTAGCCACGGCCAGTTTCGGCTGCTTTCCAGATTGTCCGCGGTTCTCGTAACTATTGACGTTCATTGTTCCGCCTTTCTAGTAAGTACTTCGTGTACTTCCTATACAAGACGCGACAACTCGCAGCGGCAACGCAAGACGGAAAACTGTACCCCTAGGTAGACATAACAGTATGAAAATTGGGGTTATAGACCGTACGTGATACAAAACAACCTCAAAGACGATTACAGACACACATTCTGACCTATAACCCAACCCTAAATCTTGTCCGGAGTCGAGATACACCTCGGCCCTGGTGTTCGTTTCCAAACACCAGGGCCCGCGGCCATAATAACGGGATGAATCGAAACACCCCATCCATTGCGGCCTCACCGGATAAAAGCTTTATTCGCCGGCTAGGTTCCAGTGAGTCACCTCCGCAACAGACATAGCCAGTATACCATCTACTCTATGTAATACCTATTTCGCGATAGGATGGAATTGTCGCCAAGCCCCTCACCAAGGTTTGCGCGACCGTACAGCCAGCCGGCTGTATCGACCTCGCCGCGCCTGTCGTGGCGCGGCCACAATAAAAAGGACATGCTATGTCCAATCGGAAGAAGGGCTTTGACGCCCCTGAGATCATCCAAGCCATCGTGCCACTTTTCGTCGTTCTTGCGGCGAACGCGGATAACACGGTGGTTGATGTGCTGCTCGTGGCTGTGACAGGCTGCGCAGTGGCAATCGTATGGAGGTATCGCAGGCAATAATTGAAGCCGGCCTGACCTAGAGCAATGCGGGTCAGGCACTTCCTCGACCTGGTGACGACATTCATGATGACGGCCTGTCTTGGTTCTTGCCTATTGTCTTTGTGCTTTCCACATCCTCCAACCATTGCGACTGCGGTATGCCGGTCAATCGCTCGAGCACACTTCCCGAACCGACAAACTCAAAACGCGAACTGATACAACAGCCATTACGCAGCCATACCGAATGTGCGTCATCCGGAGGCATGAAAGTACTCGAATACACCACTCCCAGCTTGGGAACGATAATCGAGGCCGTATACGGCTCCGGACCAAAGCGCCTGTCTCGCTCTTGACTGTCACCGCCCAGCCACGTGCGGCGGTAGTCGTGTGACACCATTGTCCCCGATTCATAGCGAATTTTCTTGATGCCGTACTTATAGCCGAAACGATCAGGGTTCATCAGTCCGTCCGCCAACTCGCTCAGACGTCCTCGGAACTCCGGATGCACGGCCTCGCAGCTCTTGGCCGCATGAATGTCACCATCCAGCATGTGCGAAACAAGCTCGTCCTCTTGCGCAGAAGCATCTACCGAAAATCCGTTAGGCTTCTTCGAATAGCGCCATAGCCGGGCCAGATGGGTGGCCTTCATGAACGATTCCTCCCAATTCTCGGGTCCTCCCAGGTCGAGCAACGCGTAACCGGGCCGGTCCGCCGAAAATGTCCGGCAGATCATCGTGGCCGAGCGCCTGCCGAAGCACACACAGAACGTCCGCTCGTCAGGTTGACTATCATCACTGTCATCATCGTCGACATCATCGAGGATTAGGGACTCGTTGTTGTGCAGCGCCAACCCCTTCTCTATCATAGGAGCGACATCGGGTATGAACCCGTCGGCCACGTCGAAACGGCAATCGCGAATCGGATCAAGCACATGCGCCAGCGCCGGGCACGGGTTTCCATCGCGGTCGACCAAGCCCAGCCCCTCATACGAAGCCACCAGATCCTCCCTCATCTCGTCAAGCGTGTCCTGCTCCCCGACATAGCCCAACGGGACCTGATCGACCGGTACCGCGCACCGCGCGTAATCCGCTCCCCCGATCAACGTGGCCAAATGCTCGGAAGTGAATCCCACACCACTCACCGATTCCGGCGTCCATTCCTTTCTCATCTCCGTGAATGCACCAGTCATTATCATGCCCTGTCCTTGCTGCGGGAAAGTTTGCGATTCCAACGGGCCTGAAAGCCCCTCCTATCAGACCAGCTGCCGCCATCGACTATCACGGATGGACTGGCACCCACACCACGTACATGATCCTCATACATGCGAATGAACCCGTTGACATCGCCAATCGCGGAGAGCGGCAAGATGACCCCGCCAAAGCCTCTGTCGACCTCTACATTGCTAATCACGACGCATGACCGGCATACATACAACCGATTACAGTCCTTCCAAGCGAATCGGGAGACCTCGGTCCTTCTCGGTCCGGACCGCGTCCATTTCACTTCTTCATCTGTGAACACCACACGGCAATGCGCCGACCGGTTCAAGCCACGCACCAAATCCATGCGCCGCGCCGGCCGAGTGAACCCGAACAACGTGATATCCCGATCCAAACGAAGCGACCACGGAACGACTACTCTTTTAAGCAAGACAACAAACAAGATGTAAAAGACCACTCCCAAGCCTACGAACGCCAGAATTTCAAGGATGATACGGCCCCAGAAGAAATCATCAGACATATCAAGTCCGATATCAATTCCGATATCAAGATCGAACGTGGTTCCAAGTATGATGCAGACAAGGACATCCCAAAACACGAACCTGTGCCGGGCATACTCGAACCCGCCAGCTACCATGTACGCGGAATCCTCGGCCACGCTCAATGTCAGATCGTAGTCATAGACAACCGAGTCCGGAGGCAACGCCGACTCATCAAACGGCTGCGCACAGATACGCTTTGTCGTACCTGCCTGTTTCCTGATTTCCTCTGAACGATTCCGTGACGGATATCCGCTGCCGGAAAGTTCCGCAACTTCATTTTTCTGCGTCCCTTTATACCAGCGGGCGACCAAGCCTCGGTCATCCGACCAACGGCCGCCTTTGACCGCCACCATCGGCTCGGCATCCATGGCACGCGCCCTCTCCAAACAGACCCTCAAGAACCCGTCCACATCGCCAATCGCCGACAACGGCAACACCACCGCATCGAACCCACTAGAGGCCTTTGTATCAGCCAGCACAACACACGACCTGCACACGCACACACGGTCACAATCCGCCCACACGAACTTCAGAACCCGCGTGCCGTTTGCTCCAAGACACAGCCAAGTCACCCCGACATCAGACAGCACTGCTCGACACCGCACCGACAAACCTGCCTTGCGTAGCAATTCCGGCTCCAGATGCCCGTATGGACCCACATAGCCGAACGACAGAAGACTAGGATTGAAACGATCCCTCACCCATCCCATTCTCTTCGATAAAGAGGGGGCTAGATAAACGCAGAGAAGAAACAGACCGCCACCACCACAAAACAGCATGGAAAAATACCACATAGGAGCCTCGCCGTCATCAAAGGCCGTATCATGCACACAGATTCCCAACACCGTCAGAAGAAAACTACCCACCAGACCGGGCAGCAACACATTTCTGGGATTCCCACCCCGGTCTCTCAGCAGATTTGTGGCATCCCGCACCATATCAAGAGTCAAATCATAGTCATACACGTCGCAAGCAGATATCTCCGACGAAACCGGACCAGAGGTTGACGGTGCACAATATGGCTCAAACGGTAGACGCCGACGCGGCGTATAAAGCGACGGCAACAAAGACAATTGCATTCTCATCTCTCCATCCCAACACAATCGTTCACTCCGATTTACAAGCCAACCTGCAGCCAGTCCATCACCGATTCCACAACCACAGAAAGCAGCAGTGCAGCGAGCTACAAAGACGCTCAACGATGGTGTCTGCAACAAGTGCTTTCTTGCCACTTGCCTCACTGCAATCACCACGTTGTCGCCAACAGAATCGAAAAAATCCACAGAACCTTGCGATTCCGCGGATTAATCTGTGCGCACGGCAGGATTCGAACCTGTAACCTGCTGATCCGTAGTCAGCTGCTCTAATCCATTGGGCTACGTGCGCAGTGTCAAGAACCTTGTTTTTGACAACTCATCTAATATAACGTAAGTGCCCGATTCACGCAAGCTAGGCGTGTCGCGCAGATAAATCGCAGTATTACAAATATCGGAACAACCTCACCACCAAGGCAAAACGGATTGGTACAACAGGTATTGTCAATCGACAACTCTTCATCGGGGCACAATCAAACTCAGACAACATACCGCAGCTGCAATGATGGCAAAATTCTGCTTATCCGAACGCGTGTATCTTGCCGCGACGCGACGAACGGCTGGACGAGGACGACGAAACGACCATCTTCGGCACGCCCTCACCGCTGACAGCGGAAGCGTCAACGATGACCTGCTGAACATCATTCATCTCCGGAAGCTGGAACATGGTTTCCTCAAGCGTCTTTTCGATGATGGAGCGCAGCCCGCGGGCGCCAGTGCCTTCCCGGATGGCCTTCGCAGCAATGGCAGCAATGGCTTCATCGGTAAACGAAAGCTTGACCCCGTCGACGGCGAACAGCTTGCGGTATTGCTTGACCAGCGCGTTGGCCGGACGCACGAGGATGTCGCGCAGATCCTGTTCGGTGAGCTCGTCCAGCACACTCACGACCGGCAGTCTGCCAATAAATTCGGGAAGCAAACCAAAATCACCCAGATCATCGGCATCGACCTGACGCAGCAGATCGGCCTTGCTCTCATCATGCTCGTGTAGTGTCGCGGTAAACCCGCTTTCCTGTGCCCCAAGCCGCTTGCGCACGATGCTGTCGAGACCGACGAACGCGCCGCCGCATATGAAAAGGATGTCGCGCGTATCCATTTTGACCGTGTTCTGGTCACGATGCTTGCGCGTGCCTTCACCTTCCAGTGGTACAGATGCAATCGTGCCTTCAAGAATCTTCAGCAACGCCTGCTGTACACCTTCCCCACTCACATCGCGGGTCAGCGAAGTGCTTTCGCCGCTTTTGCGTGCAATCTTGTCAATCTCATCGATATAGACGATGCCATGCTGGGCACGGTCAACGTCACCGTCTGCGGCCTGCAGGAGCCGCTGCAGCACGCTCTCCACATCGTCACCGATATAGCCGGCCTCAGTCAGCGTGGTAGCATCCACGATAACGAACGGCACATTCATCACGCGGGCGAGCGTCTGGGCCAAGTAGGTCTTGCCGACACCTGTGGGCCCAAGTAGCAAAATATTGGACTTCGCCACCTGCACATCAGCCAGCGGATCAGTGTCGCCTTTGCCGGAGCGCTTGGCAGAACCCGTCTTGCCGTTTCCAGCAGCACCGGACTTGCGTGCCGCGCCCGACGCGGCAGCCGCCTTGCCCATACCGGCTCCGACTGCACGACCGCCCTCGCCCATCTCCATGTTGACGCGCTTGTAATGGTTGTAGACGGCCACCGAAAGGGTACGCTTGGCCTGCGGCTGCCCGACGACGTACTGGTCGAGGTAGGCGTATATTTCAGAAGGCTTAGGTAGGTTCAGCGCGTTGATCTTGACGTCTTTGTCGTTGTCGTCCCTGATGAGCTCGACGCATTGGGCGATGCATTCGTCACAAATCGCCGCGCCCTGGCCGGTGACCAGCTTGCGTACCTGACGTTCGCTTTTACCGCAGAATCCGCAGTGTGGGACGGAGTCGTTATAGTCCACCACGTCGCCCATGCCTTCTCCTTACCGCGTCATGCGCTTTCAACCCGGCCTTTATTCAGGCCGTTCGCTCGCCGTTCTCTTCTACGGCGACATCCGATTACGACGATACCCCTCGCGCGCGAACGCAAGGGGTATCGAATCGTTTTTGTTATAAATCTACACGGCAAATCGCGGCATAACCGATGTGGTTATCGCTACCGTTAGAGCTACAAGCTACTTGCGGTTGGCGAGCACTTCGTCGACCATGCCATAGTCCTTGGCCTCCTGAGCCGTCAGGAAGGTGTCAACCTCGATGTCCTTGCGGATACGCTCGGCAGACTGGCCGGTGTGCTTAGCCAGCGTGTTCTCGAGCCATTCACGCATACGCAGCATCTCCTTGGCCTGAATCTCGATTTCGGTGGCCTTGCCGGCTCCCTGATCGATGGCAGGCTGGTGGATCAGCACACGAGCGTTCGGCAGCATCAGGCGCTTGCCCTTGGTTCCGGCTGCAAGAACGACGGCCGCAGCAGAAGCTGCCTGTCCAAGGCAAACGGTCTGCACATCTGGCTTGATGTATTGCATCGTGTCGTAAATTGCCGTCATCGCGGTCATGGAGCCGCCGGGAGAATTGATGTACATCATCACGTCGCGGTTCGGGTCCTGGCTCTCCAAGACGAGCAGCTGGGCCATGATGTCGTCGGCGGAGGTGTCGTCCACCTGCACACCCATGAAGATGATGCGGTCTTCGAACAGGCGGCTATACGCATCCTGCGTCTTCATGCCGTACGGCGTCTTTTCGCTGAACTGCGGCATCACGTAACGGCTCTGCGGCGCGAACCCGGCCACACCACGGGGGCCGGCGAGACGCTCGACACGAGCTACAAACTTCGCTTCTTCACTTGCCATGTTACTCACTCCCCTGCCTTTTCCGTACGCATGCTGCCCGGCGTGGTCACAATCTTGTCGAAGAACCCATAGTCCAGCGCCTGCTGGGCGGTGAACCAGTGATCGTACTCGTTGTCGCGATAGATCTCTTCAAGAGTGTGACCGGTCTGGTCGGCGGTGAGCTGCGACATGGTCTTCTTCATATCCATGATCAGCTCGGCGTTGATGCGCACATCAGTGGCCGTTCCGCCGATGCCGCCCGAAGGCTGGTGCATCAGAATGCGGGTGTGGCTGGTGGCGAAGCGCTTGCCCTTGGTACCACTGGAAAGCAGGAACTGGGCCATGGAAGCCGCCATACCGACAGCCACGGTGGCCACGTCAGGTTCGATGAGCTGCATGGTGTCGTAGATGGCCATGCCTGCGGTAACCGAGCCACCGGGCGAATTGATGTAGAGCCAGATATCCTTCTTCGGATCTTCGGCCGCGAGCATCAGCATCTGCGCGCAAATGACGTTGGCATTGGAGTCCTTGACCTCATCGCCAAGCCAGATGATGCGTTCTTTGAGAAGCCTATTGAAAATCGGATCCGTGATGGCGGGGGCCGAATCCCCCTCGTCCATCGACGGCATAGATGTCAGCAATCCTGCCACCGTATCTCCTTGATATTCACGTATTTATTACCGTTAACGATATTACCCGCACTTATACGACAGCCCTCGGTTTTTTGCGCTGAGAACGAGAAAGAAAGCAGTTGAAACCGCGAGAGACCAACGCCGACACGGCCACACCGATACCAACCGGCACGAAGAAAGCCATTGGGGCTCCCGTCAGTTCCATCACCAGGCACATCGCCATCAGCGGAGCTTGCTGAGAGGCGGCAAGCAGGGCGGAGGCACCGACCAGCGCACACGCGGTGACGGTATCGCCAGGGCTTATGATGACCCATGCGAAGCCGAGCAAAGCGCCCAGCGTCGCTCCGATGGAAATACCGGGCTGGAGCACGCCACCGGAAGCGCCGGAACGGATGGTACCAAGCGTCAGCACGATTTTGGCGATGAACAGCGCCAGCAGAATCGGCACGAAGGCATTGGCCTCGCGAGCGGTGGCGGAGAAGGCGTATTGTGCCACGGAACGGCCGTTACCCATAATCTGCGGCAACCATATCGCCACGACGCCGGTCGCCAACGCCGCCAGCGGCATCATCCAAAGGATACCCGCACCTTTGGGCTTGTTGCCCTCGGCCCATTGCGAGCCTTTGCGGAACAGCGCGCCGGCGATGCCACAGACAATACCGGCAAGAACGGCGAACAGTGTCAGGCTCAATGTTGGAATCGTGGATTTACCCATGGCGGCCATACCGTAGAAAGTTCCGCGCCCACGAATCATCGAGGCGATGTAAGCGGATACTGCCGATGTACCGAGCGCCATAGTGACGGTTTCCATGGTGATGTCGGAAAGCAGGATCTCGAGGGCAAAGAACGTACCGGCAAGCGGGGCGTTGTAAACACCTGCAAGACCAGCTGCTGCAGCTACGGCCACAACGGTTCTGCGGTCTTTTTCGTCATTCAAGCGGAAAAGTTGCGAGAAGCGTTGGCCCAGCATCGCGCCGAACTCACGCGGTGCCACCTCGCGGCCGATGGACGAACCGGAACCCACAATAAAAATCTGAAGCAAGACATGGACGGTGGTCTGCCAGACCGGCATCCGCTCCCCCGCCACGGCTTTTTTGACCGACGGTACTTTGGTGGTTTTGGTGCGCAGCAGCCACCAGATAACCGCGGCGAAAACCGACCCGCCCACGATCGAAGCGATACGTCGCCATGCCGCCACCTGATACGGGCTCGGGTCCTGCGGATTCTCGACATACCCCAGCATCAGGCGTTCGACACCGCTCAGCATCAAACCAAGCAGCCCGGAGCTCACCCCGACGACACCACCAAGCAGGAATATCACGGCGGCGATGATGCCCAACCGCTTCAATCCGCTATTGTTATCCTTCTCTTGTTCCACCAGTACTTCCGACTTTCCGCAATCTTCATTTGCACCGAAGTTTCCGCTACCTCCGGCTTTACTGTCTGGAACCAATATAACCATGCCCGCGAAAAATAGAGATATACAATGACCAATTCGGTTCGTTCATCATTGACATTCGACAAAGCGGAAAGCAACCGAAAAAACAAAAAGCTCATAGCCACGAAATTTCTATGGCATCACATGATTTCGAATTCGAATGCCAACACCGAAACACGAACGTCGAGCATGCAGAAAGGGAGCCGGGGCGAACCCCGAACTCCCTTTCAGAAATTTTAATCAGAGATCAGTCGCTACTGCGATTTCACTCGGACTTGTCTTGGTCGGAAAGCTCGTCGGCGACGGCGGCAGCGGCGGATGCGGCCTCGACGCTTTCGTTCTCTTCGGCATCTTCAACGGCCTCATCCTCACCGAGGAACGGGGTCAGGTCGAGATCCTTGCCGTCGCAGGTGAACTTGACGGCGCGCATGCCGGCAAGCAGACCCTTGGAACGGCCGACTTCCTGAACGGCGGAGCCGAGCTGGCCGTTCTGGACGATGGCGTTGATGAAGGCGCTCGGATCCATGCCGTACTGCTGGGCGATGGAGGCGAGGAAGTTGGTGACGTCCATCTGGGAGACCTTGACGTCGAGCTGCTCGGCCAAGGTGTCGAGCACAATCTGGTCCTTGAGCTCCTTGTCGGTGGCCTCTTCGGCTTCCTTCTTCTGCTCGTCGGTGGCCTTGTCTGGATCGGCGGTGACCTGCTTCAGGCGGTCCTCAACCATATCCTTGCGAACACCTGCGGGCAGCGGAATCTCCACGTCCTTCTTCAGCGCATCGAGGAACGCATCGCGAGCCTCATTGGCCTGGCGGCCTTCGCTGTCACGCTCGCACTGCTTGCGAATGTCGGCCTTGAGCTCGTCAAGGGTGTCGAACTCGGAAGCTTCCTGAGCGAAGTCGTCGTCGAGCTTCGGCAGTTCTTCAGCCTTGACGGAGTTGACCTTGACCTTGATCTGGGCCTTCTCACCTTCGTGATCGCCGCTTTCCAGCGTGCCTTCGAAGGTGGTCTCCTCGCCGGCAGACAGGCCGTCGAGTGCTTCGTCGATGCCATCGAGCAGCTTGCCGCTGCCGAGCTCGTAGCTCACGCCTTCCTGGGAATCGACGGACTCGCCGTCAATCTGGGCGTCGAGGTCGATGTTGGCGAAATCACCCTTCTTGGCAGGACGATCGACGCCCACGAGGGTGCCGAAACGCTGACGAAGGTTGTCGAGACGCTTGTCGACGTCCTCATCGGTGACCTCAGTCTTCGGGACCTCAAGAGTCATGCCGTCGAGCTTCGGCAGCTCGATTTCGGGGCGGCGCTCGACGGTGGCGATGAACTTCACCTTGGTGTCGTCCTTTTCGCTGGTCGGCAGTTCCTTGACATCAAGCTCAGGCTGAGCCATCGGGCGAATCTTCTTCTCCTCGAGAGCCTTGGAATAGAGCTCCGGGACGGCGCTGTTGACGGCCTCACCGGCGACGGCACCGAAGCCGACGCGCTGGTCAATGATCTTGCCGGGCACATGGCCCTTACGGAAGCCCGGGACGCTGATCTGCTTGGCGATTTCCTTGCGGGCCTGATCAAGATAGGGGTCGAACTCTTCCGGATCGACGGTGACGGTGAGCTTCACCTTGGTGGGCTCGAGATTCCTCACGCTGATTTTCACGCTAGTGCTCCTGACGATAATTCCAACTACTTCTGCCTTTAGGCAACCCTCATATGATAACGCGACTTACGGACTCGGAGACAAGCGCAATCTGCCATTGCCGCGCCCCTTGCTCGCGCAGAAATTCGGGGATATCAAGCTCCGCTGCATTATCCTGCCAGCAAAGGTTGCGGATGATCTGCGGCTTGATGACCACATCCGGCGGAGTCCTCGTGTCATCGGCGATCTGGGCGATGACGGCACGGACTTTCTTGAGGCGGGCGAAACGATCCGGGTGATGAACAGACCAATATTTCATCGAACGCGGCGCGTTGGCCTGGGCTTCCTGCGGAGGTGCCGGGGGTTCCGGCCAATCTTTTGGCTTAAGCTTCAGAGCTTCCTGGATGGTGTCTTTCCATACGCTGGGCTTGATGGAGCGCTGGATGGGCGCATACCGTTCGAACATCTTGTCCTGCTCGTTACCCATGTGGATGCGCACGCGCTCGTTCAGGCTGCGGATGGCACGGAACTGTCGGGCGTTGTGCGGCTTCTTCTGCGCGGCCTCGATGATGGCGGCATCGCTTAGGAGCAGGGTCGGGGCGATGTCGTGTTCGCGGGCAAGCTCATCTCGTTTCTCCCAGAGGGCTTTGGCCACAGCCTGGCCACGCCTGTCGTGGCCGAGAGCAGTGAAGTGAGAAATGCGCATCCACGGCACCGGATGAGGCGTTTGCGGGCCGGTACCTTGAGCGAGCGCATGGCTGAACTCCTCGTTAGCCCATTCCATTTTGCCGGCCTTTTTCAAGTCGGCACGCATTTTCGCTTCGAGTTCGATCAATAGCTCGACGTCTAGCGCCGCGTAATTGCGCCAATCTCTAGGCAGAGGACGATACGACCAATCGGCAGCGGAATGCTCCTTTGCCAATGTAATACCAAGATAATGTTCGGTGACCGCGGCCAGGCCGAAACGCTTCAGCCCCAGCAGCCTTGCGGCGATTTCGGTATCAAAAAGATCGCGGACCTTCATCCCCAAATCGGTGAAACCGGGCAAATCCTGCAGGGAATCGTGGATGATCCATGTGGTATCACCGACGGCACGGTTGAATTCGTTCCAGTCCGCTCCCGCTTTGTTCAGAGCTATCGGATCGAACAGGACGATACCTGAACCGGTGCGTTTGAACTGCACCAGCCAATCCTCATGACCGTAACGATAGCCGGAAGCACGCTCAGCATCGGCGGCCAGTGAACCATTGCCAGCAGCTAACCTATCGCAGGCCTCGCGGAATCCGTCGAGCGTATCGGTCACTTCAGGTACGCCTTCACGCGGCTCTTCCTGCAATCGTGGCTCGCTCAAAACCGAACTCCTACTCCGTCCGCTACTAGGTCCCGTCGTCGCACTTTTCATAAAAGACGCCACGAGTCTCTATCCAGTGGACACTGCTATACACTAAATCCGGCGTCCACCATATCGCGAGCCTTGGGCAGCGCTACCTCCTACCAACTGGGACTCGGTTACGTCAATCATGATGCGGCCACTATCGGTTCAAAGTCGTTTGACCACACTGAAGCGTTCACAGACGACCTCGGTATCGTCATTAATCTTGAAATTGGGGTCACCTATTTCTTCCCGGAATTCGTCGCTTTCCCAAAATTGCTCATGCGCCTTGCGCCAGCCCGCCACATCGCCGTAGCCTTCGCCTTCGCCACGGGCATGTTCATCAGTAATGTCGCTTATTTTGCAGACCGTGACTTCCATCAGCCGGGTCACACATACCGGCTTGTCTTCGGAATCAACCACCACAGCGAGCTTTCCGACCTGCGGCAACGGCTCACGGTCGTGCTGGTATTCGACAAGCAACGAGGTCGTCCTCGTTTTACGCCCCTCAAGAATCGCCTCAACCAAGCTATCCCGCATAGGGCCGGGAAAGCCGTACTCATCACGTTCGAGGCTTGCCAAATCAACGATATCGTCTTGCCTGCTCGCTATATCGTCTGATTCAGAATGGCTGTTAGTCATTACTTCTCATTTCTTCGGCCGATGGCCCTTATTAGCCCTTAATAGATTTATCGTTTAGGCCGTTCGCTTCCGTTTGCTACTGCGCACGCACCACATCCATAAAACGAGGGCCGTAGAGATGCAGCTTGTTTTCGCCCACGCCGTTGACCGCGAGGAACTGGGCGTCGGTGACCGGCTTGATACGGGCCATGTCGCGTAGGGTCTTATCGGAGAAGACAATGTAGGGCGGCTTGCCGATTTCCTGGGCGATGGTACGCCGCAGCTCGCGGAATTTCTGGAAGAGTGCCTCGTCTTCGTCGGTGACTTCATAATCCCCGGCTGAAGAAACCCCTGCACGCATATCAGAGTCGGCATCGTAAGAGCCGAAAGCGGAACCCGACGTTGCCCCCACAGGCTTCTTGCGCTGGATACGTTTGATTTCATAGTGAAAATCAGGCTTGACCGTCTCCCCTGCACGCGCGCCGAAACGAACGATCGGCAGTCTGCCTTCAGAAACGAAGAGATAGCCGTCGGTTGCCATCTGGTTGATGACATCACGAATCCTGGCATCCGGCACATCGTGCAACGCACCGTAACTTGGCACGCGATCAAGGTGTCGGTTAATCAAGTCCTGTGCTTTCGAGCCTCGCAATACAGAGACGATTTTGCCCATGCCGAAGCTTTGATTGATGTCGTGAACACAACGGCTGACGGCCCGAGCCACGTCGGAGACGTCGATGGTCTCAAACGTGCTTTCGCAATTGGCGCAGTTGCCGCATTTATAGATTTCACCGTTTGTCGGGTCTTCTTGCGGTTGACTGTTTTCCGTAGGATTGACACCATTGGGATCGGCGAAATACCGCATGATATAGCGGTGCAGACATTCGGTCGTGCGGCAATAGCCGATCATGGCATTCAACAGACGCCGATGACTTTGGCGAACGATTTCCTGTTCCTCTGGACTCATCCGGTCGTTGTCGGAATCCATGTCCAGAAGCCTGCGGCGGGTGACGATGTCCGATTCGTTCCAGAGCAACGTGCAACGTCCGGGTTCGCCGTCTCGCCCAGCTCGACCGGCCTCCTGATAGTAAGCCTCGATGCTTTCCGGCATATTGTGATGGATGACGTAGCGGACGTTGGACTTGTCAATGCCCATGCCGAAGGCGTTGGTGGCCACAACCACCGGCACCTGATCGGTGACGAAATCACGTTGCGCCTTGTCGCGAGCCTCGGCGGACATGCCGCCGTGATAGGCTGCGGCACCGATGCCATGCCGGTTCAGCTCGTTGGCAAGCGACTCGGTCTCCTTGCGGGTGGCACAATAGACGATGCCGGATTCGTCGGGATGGTTGGCCGCATATTCCGTAATCCATACGTTCTTGCGTTTCGTCGGCATATTGATGATATCAAAATAGAGGTTGGGCCGGTCGAAACCGGTAACCGTGACTTTCGGAGTCTTCAAGCGCAGCAGACGTACAATATCGCGACGCACTTTTTCGGTCGCGGTCGCCGTGAACGCCGCAACGGTCGGCCGTACCGGAAGACTGTCAATGAACTCTCCGATACCTAGATACGACGAACGGAAATCCTGCCCCCATTGCGAAACACAGTGTGCCTCATCAACGGTAATCAGGGAAATCTTGACCTGCGAAGCGAAGCTGCGAAATCGTTCGGTTTCCAGGCGTTCGGGAGCGACGTAGAGCATTTTCACATCGCCACGTCGAGCTTGGGCGAAGACCATGGATTGCTCGTCACTTTCCTGCGTGGTGTTGATGAACGCAGCCTTGATACCTGCATCATTCAAAGCATCCACCTGATCGCGCATCAATGAGATCAACGGGGAGATGACAATGGTCAGCCCCGGCAGCATGGTGGCCGGCACCTGATAACAAATGGATTTGCCAGCGCCGGTCGGCATCACTCCCAGCACGTCATGACCGGCAAGAATGGCATTGACCAGATCCTCCTGCCCTTCGCGGAACGAATCGTAGCCAAAATACTGCTTCAGGGCTGCGAGCGCACCGCTGGAAGACCCAGACGATACAGACTCAGTCTGGGCCGATGACGAGGAAAAGGTCAATGCAGGCATCAGTCACCCAGTCCGTTCTTCAGCTCGATGCCGGCTTCGTTCATTTGCTTACGAGCGCTCACACCCTGATCCTCACTGACTGGTTCGGTCATGTCTTCAAAAACGGTAACGGAATATCCCAGCTTCTTAGCGTCAAGCGCGGTTTCCTTGACGCAATGCGATTCGGCCAGACCGACCACATCGACATGATCGACACCGACATCCTTCAGCCCTTGGGCCAAGGTCTTGCCGTCCTTCTGCATCTGGGCAAATTCCTCGCGGGTCTGTACGCGATCGGTATTGTCTTCGATACCTTCGAAGCCGGAATACGCCGAAGCATACTGGCCCTTCTTGAAATGATGCTTGAGATTCAGCGCTGCAATCTGCGGCATCAGCTCAGCATTCGGCGTGCCAGCAACACCGTGCTTCGGCCACGAATCGACGAAATCGGGATGATCGGAGAAATGCGAACCCGGTTCGATATGCCAATCCTGCGTGGTGGCGATATAGGCGTACTCATCACCATGCGCCTTCACATACTCGGCGATGCGGTCGGCCACAGCCGTACCGCCTTCGACGCCAAGCTCCCCGCCTTCGCAGAACGTGGGCTGCACGTCCACGATAATCAATGCCTTGCCTGCCATATCGACTCCTGCCACTACTTGAATCCGAACGATTTGTCGAATCCCAAAACCAACTCTACAAAGGTTGCACCGCTTAAATCGCCGAGCGCGAACCCACTCAACTCGAACCTCAGACGATCAGTCTTCTTCAATCTGTTTCAGCGCATCCTCGACGCTGACGCACAAATCCGGAAAATGCTTGATCAAATCCTGGTCGCCGGTCACCACCATGTCGGCATTAGCCTGGCGCGACGCGGCGATAATGAGGTCGTCCTCATAATCAGGATGTGCAGAACGCAATTTCAGCGCATTTTTGCAAACTTGACCATCAACAGCAACGACCTCACAAACCTCCATGATTGATTCAACACTGTTCCAGCCAACCTGAGCAACAAGCTGCTGCACCGTGGCCTGCTCAACGCCTGCCATGGCATCTTTGAAATCCCGTTTGGTGTTCACTTTCACAATGTAATCAACATCTTTGAGCGACAATGCCACGCACATAGGATTTAAAGTCTGATTGGCACATACGTCCATGAGCTTTAACGCTGCGGACTCCCGCAATGAACGATGCATAACGATATCGATAAGGATATTGGTATCAAATACAATATTGCGTTTGCTTTCCTTCATCGTACTGCCACGCTTTCTTGAATGTAATCCTCATACCGTTGTTCGTCCGCATAATCATGAAGTTCCTTTGCAGACATCGACTTGAACGGATCATCGCCACGCCCGATAAGTCCCATATCGCTCAAAGTTCGCGGGACTATTCCGCTCATATTGTCGATCTTCTCAAGTTTCTTTCGTTTTTCGAGCTCCTGATCCTTTTTCTCGCGAGCCGTTTCCAAATCGGGAATCTCGCCAGAATCCTGGATGTAGTCCCACAGCTCGCGGATCACGGAACTCGGAGTCTTGCCAATACGCTTCAGTATCTCGTCGACCTCGTCTTTCAAGTCGGCATCGATACGAACGTTCATCTGCACCATCGACATGGTTTCTCCTTACCGCGAATTCATAACTCTATATGCTATACAATATATTATATTGTATAGCATAATGAAAGTCAAAACGAAACAACAGCATTATCATACCTGATTTTTAAAAGGTTTCAGCTATCAATAGCATTTATGCTATACATAATATACAAAACCTTCCCACGGTCCAAGCTGACCATTCACGGGCAGCGAACCAGTGACAGAAATCAGTAACCGACCCTCATCAAGCTTCCCGCTCGACGCCAGCAACTTGGCCGCCTGACGCGGAATCGGAACGGTCTGACCAGAACAGTTCACTGCCACCAACAACTTCTCGCCACCCAACGAACGAGTGAAAGCGTAGACATGCTCGTCATGAGCATCGACCAGCTTCCAGTCTCCAGCGGCGACCACAGCATTGGTGTGCCGCAGCTCGATAAGCCTCTTATAAAACGAATACACAGAATCCGGATCGCCCACTTCCGCCTCAGCGTTGATGACATCATGGTTCGGGTTGACGGCAATCCACGGTTCAACCGAAGCATCCGCTGCCGTAAAACCGGCATATTTGCCGCCATCCCACTGCATCGGCGTACGCGCGTTGTCGCGGCTGCGCTTGGCCAGCACGTCCATCATTTCCTCGGGAGAAACCCGATGCTGCTCGTCGACGCGTTCCTTGTAGATATTAAGCGATTGGATGTCGCGGTATTGCTCGAGCTGCGTGAAGTGGGCATTGGTCATCCCCAGCTCTTCGCCCTCATAAATATAGGGAGTTCCGCGGTGCATGTGAAGCAACAATCCAAGTGCCTTGGCGCTTTTGACCCGCATCGCCTCGCTGTCGTCACCCCAACGCGAAAGCGCACGCGGTTGGTCGTGGTTGCTGAAATACAGGCTCGCCCAACCGGCTTTGCTCACCACCTTCTGCTCCTTGGCCATGATTTTGCGCAGGCCGTCGACCTTGAACGGCACCGGCGTCCATGTGTCGTAGTTCTTGCAATCGAACAGCACATGGTTGAACAGGAACATCATATCGAGCTCACCGTGAACCGGATCGGTGATATAGCCGTCGCGTTTCAAGCGGATCCCCGGAGCTTCGCCCACGGTCATATAGCCTTCACGCCCGTCGAAAACCGCGTGCCGCATCTCGCGCAGGAACTCGTCGAGCCGCGGCCCGTCGGTACAGGCCAGGAACGGCGTGGAATAGCCATGATTTGCCGGCAAGTCTGGAATATGGCCGCCCTGTTCGCCCGGCAGTTTGCCGTTGGAATCGACGCGCTTGGAGATTTCGGCGATGACGTCCATGCGGAATCCGTCGATGCCGCGATCCATCCACCAGTTCATCATCTTGTAAATGGCCTTGCGCACCTTGGGGTTCTCCCAGTTGAGGTCGGGCTGTTTGGCGGAATACTGGTGAAGATAGTATTCACCCCGTTTCTGGTCGTAAGTCCACGCCGACCCACCGAAATAGCTGCCCCACTTATTCGGCTCCGCGCCCGGCGTGCCTGGTTCGTGCCCCTTGCGCGCCGGCCTCCACCAATACCAGTCGGCATGCTCGTCGTTTTTGTCACGGCTGGCCCGGAACCATGCGTGCTCGTCCGAAGTGTGGTTGACCACGAGGTCCATCACGATCTTGAGCCCGCGTTTGTGAGCTTCTCTCAGCAGCTCGTCCATATCGTCCATCGTGCCGAATCTGGGGTCGATGTTCTGGTAATCGGCGATATCGTAACCGTTGTCGACCTGCGGCGAAACGTAGACCGGACTCAGCCACAGCACGTCCACGCCGAGACCTGCCAGATAGTCAAGCCGCGAAATAATCCCTTGAATGTCGCCGAAACCATCGCCATTGCTGTCTTGGAAACTGCGCGGGTAGATCTGATAGACCACCGCGTTGGCCCACCAGGGATTCGGCGTAGCCCCGTTGGTCCGCACGTCGTCCGCAATCGTCATTCGCTGCCCATCAACCATTGCCAACACCTCTTTTCGCTGCTGTATCTTCGCGCTACGTACCAAATCTCGATATTCATCATATTCGTGCTGCGAGAACTTGAAATCCTTCGATGCTTCGTTTCTCACGACCCGCGATTGCCACACGTCATTCCGCTTTGCCTAAGCCTTGAATCGCCGACAAGACCGAATCAACAATGTGATATATTTGCAACATAGTGATAAATACATCACTACATTTACAGCCACGAAAAATCTGTAATTACGGAAAGGAACCAAGATGCCAACGCCGTCACATCGTTTCAATCCCAAAAGCTGGTCGCTGAACCAGATTCGCAAGGCGCAATTCGTTTGCATGTTGCTCGCCACCCTTGTTTCGCTTCCCTCGGTGTTCTTCCCCGACACTTGGATCTGGCAGCATTTTCTTTGCATGGTTGGCTTCATCGTTCTGACAGGAATCGATGTCGCCTTCAACAAACTCATTTCGCGCGGCCCAAACGGTATGTTCACCATGGGATTGAACGACTCGGCGGAAAACAGACTGAAGGACGAAAGTGCGCTGCTCCACGAGAATCAGGCGAACACCATGTCCATTTTCATCCTGTTCTTAGTACTCATCTGCATCGCCATGATCAACCAATTCGTTTTAAACAATTGGCTGCGTTTCAACGTCTATCTTCTGCTTTTCCTTGTCTCTTTGATGGAGACACTGCAACTGGGCTGCTATCTCTGCCTCGAACGCCGTGACTTGAAGGCCGCCGATGCCAAGGCTTAACACCACCCTTAAGCAGGTTCGTCAAAACGCCGGCATGACACAATCCGAACTTGCCGCTCTCGTCGGTGTGCGACGCGAGACCATTATCCGGCTGGAAGCAGGGGCCTACAACCCCTCACTCAAGCTGGCGCTCGACATCGCCCACGTCTTCGACACCACCGTCGAAAAACTGTTTTCCTTCGACGATTAATACATAAAGCCAAGCACTGCTACAGCAGACATAACTCCCGGCGATATCCATCCACGACATCTTTCGTAAAGCGATAGTCTTCGTTTCCATAGGCCAGAGGCGGAATTATCCTTGGGGGTATGGAGTATATCGAAACGCAATCCGAACACACCGAACTGCCGCTGGTGGTCATTCCCTCGATGTTCGAGGCCATGTACCAGCCCATTGCCACGAGCATGCGGATGTTGCGCAACGTCGCGCGCGTACGGATGTACAAGGATTTCAACATCGAACCCGACACCATCCTCGAACGCTGCAAAAACGCCGATATCGTCGTGGTCATCGGCTTCCACGTCACCGGCAGACTGCTCGAGGAGCTCGGCACCCACGTACGTTGCTTCGTTTTCGGTGGCACCGGCGTCGCCAATTTCATCGATCTCAACCGCACCCGCGAGCTGGGTATCCGTGTTTGCAACACAGTCCATTACGGCGACGAAACCGTTGCGGAATATACGTTCGCGCTGATTCTCGAACTTGCGCGCTCAGTCGGCGCCATGGACCACAACATCCGCGAGGGCAATTGGAGCGGGCTCGAAGGCATGTCGCTCAAGGAAAAGACGATAGGACTGATCGGTTTCGGCGGTATCGGCCAGACCGTCGCTCGCATCGCCGACGGTTTCGGCATGCATACGCTGGTCTGGAACTCCCACGTCAACGCCGCCACCGCACGCTCCCTGAGGACGACACCTGTTGACGATATCGGAGAGCTTATAGCCCATTCGGATATCGTGAGTCTTCATCTGCCACTGAACGAGGAAACGCAGAGGGTCGTGACCGCTGCCGACCTCGACCGACTCAAGCCAGGCAGCTACTTCATCAACACGGCACGCGCCGAGCTCATCGAGGAAGGTGCGCTGGTCAACAGGCTCAAGCGCGGCGACGTCAAGGCCGCCATCGACGTCTACGACAAGGAACCCCTGCCGCCCGACGATCCGCTGCGTTCGGTTCCCGGCACCATCCTCACCCCGCATGTCGCCTGGCGCGCGGACGATGCCTATCGTGATCTTTCACGCCAGCTTGCACGCTCGATTCACGCCTTCTGCAACGGCGAGCGCTTTAACGTCGTGGAGTGATCGCTGACATCAACACAACGGGGCACGATTTTCGACAATTCCGCCCTAACTTTACAGACACATGGGCTCAGCCAACGCGGTCAAAAGCACCTTTCTGCATGCTTTGGCCTCAGTCATCACCAATCGACAGCCAGCAAACCCTACAGCGATGCGGCTGCAACCAGCTCGCAGGTATAGGCGGTTTTCGGACGATTCAATACATCATCGGTGCTGCCACTTTCCACTACGTTGCCATCGTGAAGGACGACGATCCGGTCGGCGATGTGCTGCACCACACCCAAATCGTGCGAAATCATGATGATGGCCGTCTCCGGTCGGGACTTGCGGATGGCGGCGAACGCTTCAAGTATCTGCAGACGTGCAGCCACGTCAATGGCGCTCATGGGTTCGTCGGCGACGATGAGTTTGGGATCGGTGACCAATGCGCGGGCGATGGCGACGCGCTGCGCCTGCCCACCGGACAGGTCGATGGGATAACGATTCAAGAACTCATCGGGGTCGAGGCCGACCAGAGCCAAGGACTCACGCACTTTCGCGGCTATATCCAGATTGTCGGTTTTCGTACGCTTACGCTGAATATTCAGCGGTTCCGCCACGGACTTGGCCACCGTCCAGCGCGGGTCGAGCGAAGTGAACGGACTCTGGAACACGAGACTTGATTCGCGTCGCAAAGCCTCATATCCAGCGGATTTGCGCCCGTCAACTGGCTCGCCTTCAAACGTCACCGTCCCCGAAGTCGGTCGGTCAAGTCCCAGCAGAATCCGCGTCAACGTCGATTTGCCCGATCCTGAACCTCCGATCAATGCAAGGCACTCCCCCGACCGCACTTCGACGCTGACATCATCCAGCGCGGTCTGCCGGTTTTTGCCTTTTCCGAAAACTCGGGTGATTTTCTCGCCGGTCAGCAGCATCTGTTGTTCAGTCATCACCATCCTGCTTTCGTTGCAATGTCAGCTCTCTCGCTGCACCGACCAATTTTTTCGTCTGTTCGTTTTGCGGATTATCCAACAAATCAGCAGTATCTCCGGATTCGATAATCCGACCATCATCAAGCACATAACAACGCGTTGTGGCACGGGCGAGCACCGAGAAATCGTGGGTGATGAAGAGCATCGAAGCACCAGCCTTGTCAACCAATGAAACCAGCAAATCAACGATCTGACGCTGGGTGATGGAGTCAAGCGCGGTCGTTGGTTCGTCGGCGATAATCAAACGCGGCGAAGTGATCAAAGCCGTGGCGATGCCGACGCGCTGCTGTTGACCGCCGGAAAGTTCGCTGGGATATTTTTTCGCCGTCGCTTCGTCAAGCCCCACTTTTTCGAGCATGGTGAGGACGCGCTTCTGACGGTCGGCTTTATCCAAGTCATAATGGAGTTTCAGCGGCAGCTCGATTTGCTTGCCAACGGTCAAAACCGGATTCAACGATGACGCGGGATTCTGGAACATCGCGCCGACATAACGCCCGCGCAAGCTTGCGAGAACGGTTTCATTGGCCCCAATAACCTGCGTATCACCGAGCATCACAGAACCGGAAGATTGCGCGTTTGTCGGCAAAAGACCAAGCATGGCCTTGGAAATCATAGATTTGCCGGAACCGGACGAGCCGATGAGCCCGACCCGTTCGCCGTCGCCGATATGCAAATCAACACCGCGAACAATCTGTTTACCGGCAATGGAAACGCCAAGCTGTTTCACTTCAACGCTCATGACTTGCCTTTCCACTTTGGTATCCGTACATTTTCCCTTCGCAAGCTGCGAATACCTGATTGACGCAATAACGCAGCTTCGTCATGTCTGATTGACAAACCGTCATTTCAGGACCTCCGCAATTCCGGATTCGTCACAGGATCGATGGCATCGCGCAACACGTCGCCAAAGACGTTGAGCGCGACTACAACAATGGTGACGATAAGCCCCGGCCAAAGCACGGTCAACGGATAGACGTTGATGAACTTGACTGACGTGGCCAGCGAATGGCCCCAGCTCGGCACACCGCTGGGCACGCCGACGCCGAGATAGGTCAGGCCGGATTCGGCCAATACTGCGGTCCCTGCGGATAGCGAGAGCTGGACCATGATGGTCGGCATTGCGTTGGGCAGGATATGGTGCAGCATTACTGAGACTCCGGAAGCGCCATAGGAAAGTGCCGAGCCGACATAGTCGGAATTGGCCGCCAGCAACGCCTGAGGCCGTGCTATACGCGCCAAATTGAAGCCGTAACCAATGCCGCAAGCGATGATGATGACCGCAACGGAAGCGCCCATCGGAACGGCCAGAATCAGGGCGATAAGCACAGTCGGTATGGAAATCAACGCGTCCACCGCGACTACCGACACGTTCGCCACTGCCGAGTTGCGTGAGACCATCGCGCTCATCAGCAATATGCCCAATGCGCCGGCGAAAACCACGGCCAGGATGGCGATGAAAAGGTTCGTGCGTGCCCCAGCCATCAGCCAGCTGAACACGTCCGCTCCGGTTCCATCGGTACCGAGCCAATGCGCGGCGGACGGTTTGGCCCACACGTGATAGCCGTCGGTTTTCCATAGCGATTGAGGCGTCCAAACCAGCGAAATCAGCGAAACCACAACCCACAACGCCAACACAATGAGCGCAAACTTACCTTCCCCGCGTCGCCAGATAGAACGTAATGCAACAGCGAGCTTGTTTGAAGACCTGGTTTTCGTCATTGCGCACCTCCTTGGACAGCGTGCTTCAGGCGCGGGTCAAGGAAACGATGCAGCAAATCAACAAGGAAACCGACGAAGAGGAAGAAAGCGGCCAGCATGAACAGTTCGCTTTGCACGGCGATGAGGTCACGGTTGCCGAGGTCGGTAACCAGTCCCGCACCGATGCCGGGCAGCGCGAAAAGGTTTTCGATGACCATGACGCCGGTGATCATGCCAGCGAACATCAGCCCGACCACGCTCACCAGCTGCGGCGTCGCCAACCTCAGTCCGACCTTGAACGCGGCCTGACGGCGCGTATAGCCGCAGGCCATCGCCTGGTCCATATAGCCGCTGTTCATCACATCGCCCAGCGCCGAGCGAGTATAGCGCATGAGGCTTGCGCCGTCGATGATGCCGACCGTCAACGCCGGCAGCACCAGCGAGGCCAGCGCCGAGCCGAAGCTGCTCCAACCGGCCTCAGGGAACCCTTGCGAGGGCAAGATGCCCAGCAGTCCGGTGCCGCGTCCGAACAATAGAATCAGCAGCAATCCGCCCCACAGAGCAGGGATGGCACCGCCGACGATGGCGACGAAATGGAACGCTGAACGCACCGCCGAACGCGTGGCTAAAGTAGCCACCACCCCAAGCGTCAGGCCGATGGCGAGCGCCACGACAAGCCCCAGCACGATAAGCGGGAAGGTGACGGAAGCGCGCATGGCGACGGTCGAGCTGATCGAACGGCCGGTCAAAAGCGAGGTGCCGAAGTTGCCGCGCAGCAAACCGCCCATCCAGCTGAAATACTGCACAACCAGCGGCCGGTCAAGCCCCATCTGCGAGCGCAACTGTGCCACACGTTCCGGCGGCGCGTTGAGTCCGGCCATCACGCTGGCCACGTCGCCCGGCAGGATGCGCAGCGCCGCGAAAATCACCACCGAAATGGCGAGCAGCGCCGCCACAAACAGCAGGAAACGCCGAATGACGAATCGCATCGATTCACCTATTCCTTTCCAAACCAATCCCCTGAGGCAAAAACATAAGCTCGACTACCTTGATTTCGTGATTTACTCTGTATAAACTCCGAAATCGCAATGCAAATCACGTTTGTTGGCCACATTTCGTGATTTATTCTGCACGGACTCTGAAGTTGCAATGTAAATCATGGAATACGGCCACATTTCGTGATTTTCTCTGCATGCATGCTACTTTTGCAGAGAAAATCACGATTCCGCGCTCCATTGCCGATTTCCATCGCATCTTCATCATGAGTCCCAAATCGCATAACACTCACGCAACCAGCTATTTGACCGGCGTCATATACCTTACGTTGTAGAGCGGCAGCAGCGTCTGGTTCAGGTTGAGCGGGAAGCTCGACACGCCATTCTTCATCGCCGTAGTGATGCGGTAGTTGAAGAGCCAGTCTGCCGGCGCATCCTCGCTCACGACGCGGGCGGCCTTGGCCAGCAACGCGTCGCGCTGGGAATCGCTGGAAGCGGCCATCGCCTGATTGTAGTAGTCCTTGACCTTCTGATTGCTGTAGTTGTAGTAGTAGGTGTCTTGGGTCCACTGCGAGAAGTCGTGACTTTCGTTGTGGTCGACCAGCGACAGATCGTAATCCTTATTTTTCAGCACATCCTGCAGCCACGTGGAGAATTCGACCACATTGACTTTCAAGTCGATGCCGATGGGCTTGAGCTGGCTGCGCAGCTGGTCGCCGAGCTCCGTGCCGTAGGTGTTGGCATAGGTCAACCGCAGCTCGAGCGGGTGGTCGGGCGTATAGCCGGCCTCCTTCATCAGCGTCTTGGCCTTGTCGACATTGTGCGGATACAGACCTGTCAGGTCCTGATAACCCGGATCGAGCGAAGGAATCGGCCCGCCCAGCACTTTGTCTGCCCCACCGCGCGAAGCGATGAGCTGTTTGTGGTCGATGGCGTAGCGGATGGCCTGGCGCACGCGCAAATCCGAGGTCTTGGCACCTTTGGAATTCATGGCGAGTACGAATTTATCAGTGTCATCGCCGGCCGCGACGCGATAATGCTCACTATCTTTCACGAAAGGCTCGGCAAGATTTTCCGTCACGGGCGCCAGCACTTGAACATCCCCGGACTTCAGCGCGTTGACAGCCGCGTTGTCATCGCCAAAATAGCGCAGCACGATGATCGGGGTCACAGCCTTGTGCACTCCCCAATACTTCGGATTGGCTTTCAGCGTGATGGAATCGTTCGGCACGAACTTGGCGACGGTGTATGGTCCGGAGCCAATCGCCTGCGTCTTCATATCGTAATTGGCGTTCTTGTCGAACACCAGTCCCGGCCGGCAGGCCAACTCCCACAGAAGGTTGGCATAGGGTGCGGTCAGGTCGAGCCTGACAGTATCGGCGTCTGTGGCCGTCACCGCCTTGAAGTTCATCAGTGACTCGGAATCGTGGTAGTGCTTGGCGATCAGCTCGTTGATGGACCACGCCACGTCACTGGCGTCGAGTTTGTCGCCGTTGGAGAAGTTCATGCCGCGGTTGAGATGGAATGTATAGCTCGTACCATCGGCGTTTTTCTCCCAGCTTTTGGCGAGCCCTGGCACGACCTTGTTGTTGGAATCGCGGGCGACAAGCCCCTCATAGACATTGCCGACGAGCACCTGGTCGAGCGAGGAGCCGGACTGGTTGCGGATATCGAGGTTCGTGGGGGCAAGTTTGAGCCCGACGGTCACGGAATCGGCTGTATGAACCTGGGCAGGCGCGATACTGGCTTTTTGATTGTTGCGAATCACGACAAACGCAGCGACAAGCGCCACCACGACGATTGCCGCAACACTCGCCCAGATCCAGCGTTTCTTCTTGCCTTTTCCGGTCTTGCCGTCGGAACCATTACCGGTGTTTCCGCCTTTTACATGCGCATTGAGCGTTTCATCGGTGCTGCCCGCATTGGCCGAACCGGCTGCAGCGTTCGTCACCATCTCATTTACGTCGGTGCTGCCTGTTGATTTGTTATCGGTTGCGTCGTTTTCGCCGTACGCACCTGAATTGGTAGGCATACTTTCCTCTTTGATAGATATTATTAAATTCGCTAGCCGCCCTCACGGGTCGTCTGCAATTCACAATCATACGAATACCGATAGATTTACACCGCCCGCAGCGTATGATGGGACGCAAGACGAAAGGCGATACGGCACCCCTATAAAGCGCCGTAAAATACGCCGGTAAATCTTTGGAAGGCGGACAACATGCTACTCGCGATTGACATCGGCAACACGAACATCGAAATCGGCGTGGTGGACGACAGCTCCCCCAATACCGCCATCACCGACACGTGGCGCATCACCACCAAAACCTTCCGCACCAGCGACGAATACGGCCTGTTGCTGCTCCAATTCCTCGAATCTGGTGGATACACCGCGGACGACGTCGACGATGTCATCGTCGCTTCGGTCGTCCCACAAATCATGCATTCTTTCCGTTCCAGCATCATCAAGTTCCTTGGCATCGACCCTATCATCGTCGGTCCTGGCGTGAAATCCGGCCTTTCCATCCGCATGGATGACCCGAAATCATTGGGCGCGGACTGCCTGGCAGATTGTGTCGGCGCCTACGGCACATACGGCGGCCCGGTGCTGGTTGCAGATTTCGGCACGGCGACCACCTTCAATTACGTCGATGGCAACAAGTCCATCACCGCAGGCCTTATCAGCCCCGGCCTGCAGACCTCCATCAGTTCCTTGGTTTCCGGCACCGCCCAACTACCCGAAGTCGAAATCACAAGGCCAGACTCGATTCTTGCCAAAGGCACTAAAACAGCCATGCAAGCCGGACTATATTACAACTTCCTCGGTGGCATCGAACGCACCATCAAGCAGTTCCATCGAGAGATAGACGAGGATTTCAAGGTAGTTGCCACCGGCGGTCTCGGCGCGGTTTTCAAAGACGATACTAAAACTATCGACGTCTATGACCCTGACCTCATTTTCAAGGGCATGTCCATCATCTACCGCCTCAACGCCTGAAGCGTTCCAAACAGAACTGGATGACATCTCGCAACTTCGAATTGCGCTAAATACGACTTTCCGCACATCTCAGCGCCGCGTTTAGCCCATGTTGGTCCGGATTAACCCCATCACTGCAGCGTAAAGCCTTGATTGGTGCCGTATTCCTTGATGTCCTTCTGCCAGAGCGCGATTCCTTGCATCAGGCTTATCTTCGGCCCTGGGTCCTGCGGCAACGTCAGCGGGCTTCCGTCCGGATTGGTCTGCCCGGCGTTGATTCGCTCCTGCACCTTTTGCACCGCACGCGTGGCATTCGCCCATTTATAGGACTGCCCGACAGTAGCTCTGAAATCGCCCCGGGCATAGACCTCGAACGGCAGATACTGGTAGCCAAGAGACACTTTCTCGGCGGCACGCGAAAGCACACGGTTGAATTGTTGCCCGCCGAAATAGGGCACGTCGATGCCTCGCGAGTCGCGAATCGTGGTCTTCGTCAGGAACGCGTGGCTATTGAGCGTAGCCGTGTCCGCAGGAAATGCGCCACCGTCCACGCGCTTGGCGATGCCAGAAGGGTCGAGGCAGACATAGCGGATGAAGCGCATCGCCGCTTCCGGCTTACGTGTCAAATGTAATACAGAGAGCGCCGACCCACCGTTCTCCGAATTGGTTTGTGTTCCATCGGCCGTCGGCATCGGGGCGACGCGCCACAGCCCTGCGCTGCCCGGCACGTCGGAAAGCAAAAGCGAAGGCATCCAAGCCCCGGTGAAAACGGAAGCGACGTTGCCTACCGCCAATGCGTTCTTCCACCCGTCCGACCAGGTGTTGAGCTGGGTGTTGATCAGCCCTTCGTCAATCATTTTCTGCCAAAACTCGCTGAAACCCTTGGTTCCCGAGTCATCGGTGAGATTGACGGTAACGGTTTTGCCGTCACCGGTGGTATGGAACGGACGCCCGCCGTTGAGCCAGATCATCGCATTGTAAAAGCTCGCATCCCCCGCATCGGCGGCGATATAGACGCCTATCGCCTTGAGCTTTTTGGCCGCTTCATAGTAATCGTTCCAGGTATGGATCTGCGAGGCGTCCACGCCGGCCTGGCGGAACACGTCATCGTTATAGAAGAATGCCATCGGCCCCGAATCCATCGGCACCCCGTAGACCCGACCGTTGGTGTGCACGCTCGACCATGTGCCGGGCGTGTAATTGTCGCCGTAACCCTGCGTCTGATCGGTGATGTCGCGCAGCTGGCCGCTGACCGCGTACTGCGGCAGGGCGAAATATTCGAGCTGCACCACGTCGGGCATGTTGTAGCCGTCCTGGATGGCGGAATTGAGGTTGTCGTAGCCGCTGGTGGATTTGATGTCGACGCGGATATCGGGGTTGGCTTTTTCGAAGTCCCGGGCCTCGGCCTCCATGCTGGGTTCCCACGACCAGACGGTGATGACGGTGCGGTTGTCCTGCGTTCCGCAAGCGGCCGTCGCCGCGAGCAGCAGCCCGGCACATACCGCCGCAAACAGCCGTCGGACCTTATTCATACCACCCCTGTCGTCAATCCACCGTTCATTCAACGACAAGTCTATCCTCACCTTGCGAAGCCGCGGAAACCAGAAACCCAAACCTTTCCAGCATTAGCAGACATATACCACGAACACACACCACAAAGCTGCGCCGCCAGACCCACATGACAAATCCATGCAGCTAATTTGGAGCACAGGCCCTTGTACTCAGCGCCTTTTCGCAGTAGATTCGCGGGCCACAAGCTTAAATTTTGCAGTGAGTTTTTCGGCCACGAAAGGCTCATCACTACCTTCAAACCGCTTGAGAAGCAGTGAGACCGCTTTATGGGCAAGATCCTCGATGTCTACGCTAATCGTCGACAGGGAAGGCGTCATATATTCGTCTTCCGCCACGCCGTCGAATCCCATCACCGCCACATCGTCGGGAACACGCAGTCCGCAATCCACCAACCCTCGTATGGCTCCGAACGCCAAGGAATCCGTCATACAGAAAAGTCCGTCGAAAGATCGTCCCGATTCAACAAGGCAATGAACCTGTTGTCTGGCAAGCGAAAAATCCCATTGATCACATTGCACAAAGTCATCTTCCGTAACTGCCATGCCAGATTCAGCAAAACCTTCAAGTGCGCCCTTGAGCCTTCGTCCCGCAACCGTCGTCGGCTCCCCGAGTGCACGCAACGGTCGATAGCTGTTGCCCAGCACGCAGATATGACGACACCCGACATCGACAAGATGAAGAATCGCCGCTTTGGCACCGGCTTCGCAAGGGGTGAACACCGTGTCGAATATCGCTTCGTCGGAAAAATCATCCAGCAACACCATCGGTTTGTTGTCGGAAAGGGCACGAATCTCCTCATCGGACACCTGTCCGGGACTGAAAATAGTCCCGTCGCACAACTGGCTGGTCACCTCTTTCAACACCGCTATCTCCCCCTCTTGGGAATTCGATGTCTGTTGAACGATGGCTTGGAGACCTTTACGGTTCACTTCCTTGGAAATCGCCGCGCTCATCTGCGACGGGTAGGCTTTGTCAAGTTCGAAAATCGCCACGCCGATAACACCATTACGCCCGGAGCGTAGAGAACGTGCCGAAAGATTGGTCGTATATCCCAGCGTTCTGGCGGCCTTTCGGACTTTTCCCGCCGTTTCTGGCACGATCCTCGGGTCACCGCGCAACGCATAGGAAGCCGTGGCCCTCGAAACGCCGGCAACCTTGGCGACATCACCCATTGTGACCATATTCTGTCACCCTTTCGAATCGCACCCCATCATGAAATTGTGGTCCATTTTGTCTGACCTGAATCAGCTTACCATCTCAAACGCCAATTTGACACGATTCAAAAATATGGTAAAACTGGAGCTATCCGCTTTTGAATCGTGTCAACGATGGCCGAACCAAACGGATACCACATAAATCTTTTCAGATTTTTGCAAAGGAGAGACAATGAAGTTGCACAATTTCATCAAAGCCGGCATAGCCGCACTCGCGGCCACTGCCATGCTGCTGCCCATGGCGGCCTGCGGCTCGAACAACAACGCTTCCGGACAAGTAAAGCTCAGTTGGCTGAGCTGGAACAATGAGCAGGCCTCCAGGCCCTTCATCGACGAATTCCAAAAGGAAAACCCGAACATCAAGATCGATTTCTCCTATTCGCCGCCGACCCCGGAATACATCCAGACCTTGCAGACCCGTCTTGTCGGCAATCAGGCTCCCGACGTGTTCATCATCACCTCGGAAAACAAGGCCGACCTGATGAGCAACCATTACGTCAAGGACCTCACCAAAGAACCGTTCATGAAGAACATCTCGCAGGCGAACAAGGACTTCGTCTCCCGTGACGGCAAGGTCTACGGCATGTCCACGAGCTCGTGGGCCTCCGGCATCGTCTACAACAAGGATCTGCTAGCAAAAGGCGGTGTCAAAGAGGTGCCCAGAAACTGGGACGACTTCCTGGCAGCCTGCGCAAAACTCAAGAAAGCCGGCATCACCCCTTATCTGGAAACGATAGCGGACGGCCCGAGCCGCATCACCGACGCCTTCCTAGGAGCGCAGTTCGCCAAGAACAAGACCGACGTGACCACCCTGGCCACCAAGGCCAAGCAGACCCCCGGCTCCGATCAGAAAGAAGCCGTCAAGGAGTGGATGAAGCTTTATGACCAGAACCTCGTGACCAAAGACACCGTCGGCATGAGCGGCGACGACATGAAGACCCAGTTCACCAACGGACAGGTCGCCATGATCTGCACCGGCCCTTGGGACTTCAGCACGTTCGAGAAAGCCCAGGGCCTGAACTGGGGCTATGCACAGATGCCGGCGCTTTCGGCCGATTACGACCAGTACGCACAGGGCTCACCATCCCCCGCATTGACGATCTATTCCAAGCTGAGCGGCGAAAAGCTCAAGGCCGCGGAGAAGTTCCTGAGCTTCATGGACAGCAAGTGGGCGTTGAACCAGCAAAGCAAGAACGGCGATGCGGTCAACACCACGGATTTCAACTCCAAGGTCGTCAGCCAGTACCAGGACGTCTACACCAAGAACGTGAAGACGGGCAAGTACTTCCTGCTCAATAACTTCTACAAGAAGCCCGACGTTCTGGTCACCGCCACCAAGGCCGAGACCCAGCAACTGGTACAAGGCAAGATCACCGTCGACCAGTGGGCCAAGAACGTGGACGCCAAGATGGCTTCGGCCCAGTAATCGGGAACGTTCAAAGCAGTGGGGTCTGTCGTGTTGCCAGTTGCATTCAACGATTGAGCAACATACTTGGCATACGCAACATGCGCGGCAAATATGCGCAACACGGCAGACCCATTGCAGACATAGGAGATTCACATGAGTGAAGTAGCTTTGACCGCGGCTTCAAGCGAGGAAGCGCGGGAATACCGCAAGAGGAAACGCGCCCAGGGATTTCGCGAAGACGTGACTTCGTTCTGGTTCCTCTTGCCGATTCTGGCGGTGTTTGTCGTCCTTTTCCTGGTGCCTTTGGTGCAGACGCTGTATTTTTCCTTCACGGATTTCAATGGTTACAGCATGGACCTGCACTGGCTGGGCCTGGAGAACTACCGCAAGGTGTTTTCCGATCCGTCCACTCTTGAAGGCCTCGGATTCACCATTCTTTACGCCATCGTGGTGATGGTCGGCGTGACGATCTTCGCCATTCCGCTGGCCGTCATCCTCAACAAGAAATTCTTCGGACATAATTTCGTACGAAGCGTGTTCTTCTTCTTCTCGGTGCCGTCACTGGCCATCATGGGCATGGTATGGAAATACATCTTCTCGCCGATGAAAACCGGCGTGGTCAACAGCGTCCTTTCCATTTTCGGCATCGCCCCTGTCCCTTGGCTGAGCAATTCGGGACTTGCGAAATTCTGCGTCATCTTCATCGCGATCTGGGCCCAGATCGGCTGGCACGCCACGCTCTATCTGGCGTTCCTGCAATCCATACCCGGCGACCTTTACGAGCAAGCGACCGTCGATGGAGCCAGCCCCTTCCAGCAGTTCGTGCATATCACCCTGCCACAGCTGATGCCCGGCATCGTCACCTCCACCTTCCTTTTGATGTCCGGCGGACTCAAGGTCTATGACCTGCCGTTCACCATGACCAAAGGCGGACCCGGATACTCTACATACACCGTCACGCAATCCATCATCCAGCAAGGCATCGGCCAGTCCCAGTACGGCGTCGGTTCGGCTCTTGCGGTGCTGTTCTTCATCGCCACCACCATTGTGGTGCTGCTGCAGCTGTGGGTTTCCAACATCATTTCACAGAGGTTCGAATAATGCGTAATACAAAAGACGATACGTCAACAACAACCAACGCAACAAGCCATAGTGGACTGACTTTCGGACGACGCAAACGCATCACATCCGGCATCATGAGCTTCTTCATGATCGTCATCGCCCTGGTCTGCGCAATCCCCCTGTGGTACATCATCATCAACACCTTCAAGACCATTCCCGACATGGCCGCCCATCCGCTGGCCTTGCCGGAGCATTGGACTTTCGCGAATTACGCCAACGCCTTCAAAACCGTTCCGATTCTGCGCTCCCTATGGAACACGCTGATTGTCACGTTCTTCGGCGTGCTCATTCAGGTGATTGTCGGAGCCCTCGCGGCATATGGGATGATACTGCGCAAGTCCGTGTTCACTTCCGTGGTCGGCACCATTCTGATGGTCGCTTTCGTCGTACCCTCACAGTCGACACTGATTCCCCTCTACCGCATGGAGGCACAGGTCGGATTGGTCAATACGCTGACCGGCCTGATCATCATCTATCTGGGCGGAGCGGTTTTCTGCTACTTCCTCATCGTCGGCTATATGCGTTCGCTGCCTTTCGAGCTTATCGAAGCGGCACGCATCGACGGCGCGGGAGCGCTGCGAATCTTCTGGAGCATCGTCATGCCCCTGATTCGCCCCATTCTCATCACCGTCGTCGTCTTCCAGACGATGAGCACGTGGAACGACTTCATGAACGCCAATGTGTTCCTGAGCTCCTCCAATCTGCGCACCATCGTCTTGCAGGTCTATAACGCCGTCGGCCAGTTCTCGACCGATTGGCCGAGCTTCATGACCATCACGGTGCTCTCCTTGCTGCCGGTCTTCCTCTTCTTCATCTTCTGCCAGAAGTGGATCGTCTCCGGCTTGGTTGCGGGTTCCGTCAAAGGGTAGACCATAGTTTTCCACCATTTCCGATCGGCAATCCCTGCTTGCAGGGGTTGCCGAAACCATCACCTGAATTCCAAGGCCTATATTCACAAATGCATTATCAAGAAAATATGTACAGCAACCCGCCCCGAGCCAACGAGACCAAACTACATACCACACCATTGGGTCGTTACTGCGCCGACCCGAATCTCACCATTTTCGACAACCGTTATTTCCTCTACTGCACCGACGACGGCATCGAGGATTGGAGCACGACTTCCTTTAGCGTCTACAGCTCATCCGACCTGGCGCAGTGGGACCGCCACCCTATACTCGATCTTCACGACGTGCCCTGGTGGCAGGGGAAGGGTGGCGCCTGGGCACCTTCCATTATCCGTAACGCCGAAAACAAATATGTCTTTTATTTTGTAGCCGACTCACAGATAGGCACCGCAGTTGCGGACTCCCCATACGGACCATTTACGCCGACCAATATGCCGCTGATTTCGCATAATGAATTCAAGGGCTACAACATCGATCCGAGCGTATTCATCACTCCAAACGGCTCCCCCTACTTGCTTTGGGGCAACGGCAAGGCGTTCGCGGCACCATTGAGTCCGGACTGCCTGAGCTTCGACGGCAAACGCATCGTTTCCGCCACCCCGGGTAATTTCCGTGAAGCCATCTGGCTGCACGAGCGCCGCGGAATCTATTACGCATCATGGTCGGAAAACGACACCAGGGACCCGGCATACTGCATACACTATGCCATGGCTCCCTCCCCCACCGGCCCTTGGAGCGAGCCGGCGACGTTGGTTGAGCAGGACCCAGAACATGGCCTCTATGCCACGGGCCACCACAGCATCGTCAACATCCCCGGAACAGACGAATGGATTATCGCTTATCACCGGTTCGCTTACAATCTTTCAGGCCGCTGGGAAGGCGGGAACGGTTCCCATCGTGAAACCGTCTTCGCTCCTCTCAGCTACCGAAAGGATGGCAGTATCCGACAGGTACACCCGCAAGTCGGTTCATATGTCAGGCCACTGGATATATAAGGAAATTCAGCAACTTTCAAACGTGACGATTCAAGCAAAGCAAAAGCAGGATTGCTTGAATCGTCACGTTTTGTGTTTCCATGCGACTTTACGAATCGCCCCGAAAACGCAGCAGCTCAACGTTGCGAAGAAACGCACACTTCGATTCGCCGGTACTCATCTTCGGTAATCGGCAGAATACCGCCGTGCCGTTTTTTCAGCGTTCCGAGATCGACATCGTCCGCCTGCTGCCAACAGCTTTTGTCCGCTTGCGACAAATCCGCGCTTCGGAATGGCAGATAGCCTTTCCCTTCCTTGTATTGGTCGCACATCAGTCCATATTTCAGAGCTTTGCCGTTCTTGCGCACAATGTCTGCATCGTTGAAACGGAAGAGTTCCGGACCTTCCAAAAAGTCGCCGCTGAACCTTTCGTCTCCAAAAATCTGGGAGAGCGTACCGACATAAGACCATTCTTCACTGCCTGCGCCAGCTTCAAGCCTTGCAAAAGCGGCGGTCGTGGGAGCGTAGGGATTTTTCGTGCGTTCAATGGTCATTTCGCCATCGCCCGTCACCCGATACCACCAACCATCATCGGCTTTGAGCATCGTGGTGTCGATGCATCCGGGCTTGCGATCAATCCATCGCACTGGCTTGGAAAACGAAACAAAGTCCTTGGTCGTGACGTAATAGACATTCCTAATCTCACCTTGCAGGTTGGCAGCCGCGGAATCCGTCGTCCAATAGACCATATATTGGTGCCGTTCATCATCCCAGACGGCTTCCGGAGCCCAGGCCATGCCGCACTGCGGGATCGACGGCGCGATATCGGCAAGCCTTGGTTTCGACCAATGCACCAGATCTTCGGACTCCCAAATCACGATGGAACTACTGCCGTCAATGGTCGGTATGCCGTTTGCCCAGCCGCCGCGATGAAAGATGCTCAGGTCGGTCGCCAGCAAATAAAAGCCGGTACCGTCATGGGCCCTAATCAGAAACGGGTCACGCACACCATGCTCACCTACATCGCTGGTCAGCACCGGGTCGCCATTTTCGCGCGTATCCGTCCAATGGCAGCCATCACGGCTCAAAGCGAAATAGATCTGCTCATCCGTCTCGCTCTCCTCATTCCCTGTGAAATGAACGAACAGATACGCTGTCGTAGGCACTTTCCGGTTTTCGCTTGCATAGGTATTATTCAAAGTTATAAACTCCGTTGTATCGATTCAAAACCTTGACAATTCTATCATTCTTTCCGTATCTGTTTCAACCGGATTCCGCATAATTCAGCCGTTTTAAAACTTGCCAAGCATAATTGCTGGCGGCACACAAATATCTATTCTGTCAACCACCGAGTCCCACCCATTGTCAGAACAATAAATATAAAAATGTTCCATGAATCCGGGCGAACAATCGTCCGGATTCACGGAACATCATTTATCGATATTACTGAGTTACTGGCAAATTACCGACCGCTATCAGTTGATAATCAACCAACGCCAATCACTGCTTGACGGTGTAGCCCTGCTGCTTGGCGTAGTCGGTCATGTTCTTCTGCCATGCCGCAATGCCCTTGTCGAGGGTGATCTTCTTATCGGTGAAGGCTCCGCCGGCATCATCGGAGAACACGCCGCGGGCATAGACCTCGAACGGGAGGAACTTGTAGCCAGGAATCACGTTCTTGGCGGCCTTGGCGAGCTCCTCGTTGAACTTCTGTCCGCCGAAGTACTCGTTGGGCTGGCCCTTGGCGTCGGTCATCGAGGTCATGTTGAGGAAGTCGCTGGAGGAAAGCGTGTTGTTGTCGGCCGGGAAGGCGCCGCCGTCAACGCGGGTCTTGATGCCTTCCTTGTTGTGGCAGGCATATTCCATGAACTTGTACGCGGCCTTGGCCTTGGCGCTGTCCTTGGTCTTCATCAGAGCGAGCGAGGAACCGCCGTTTTCGGAGTTCTCGGTGCCGCCCTTTTCCCAGGTCGGCATCTGCGCCACGCGCCACTTGCCGGACGCCTGTGGAGCGCCGGAAAGCAGGTTGTAGGGCATCCAAGCGCCGGTGAGCAGCGAAGCGATGGAGCCATCGCCCAAGCCCTTGTTCCAATCGTCGGACCAGCCCGGCGTCTTGGTGTCGATCAGGTCCTCATTGATGAGCTTCTGCTCGAAATCAGTCCACTTCTTGACCTTGTCGTTGCCGGTCAGGTTGATGGTCACGGTCTTGCCGTCCTTGCTGGTCTCGAACGGCTTGGCGCCCGCCTGCCAAGTCATGGAGTCGAAGAAGCCGGCATCTCCGGAATCGGAAGTGATGTAGCTTCCGGTGGCGCGGATCTTCTTTGCGGCGTCATAGAACTCGTCCCAGGTGGTCGGCACTTGCGTGACGCCGGCCTTGTCGAAGACCTCCTTGTTGTAGAAGAAGGCCATGGGGCCGGAGTCCATCGGCAGTGCGTAAACACCTCCGTTGACGTTGACCGAGTTCCAGGTGCCCGGAGTGTAGAAGCTCTTGTAGCCCGAAGCGCCCATATCCGCAAGATTGGTCACATTGTTGCGGATGACGTATTCAGGCAGCGCGTAATATTCGATCTGCGCGACGTCAGGCGCGCCCTTGCCTGCGGACATCGCGTTGTTGAGTGCGGTGTATTCCTTCTTGTTGGTTCCGGCGTTGGTCACCTTCACGGTGATGTCCGGATTGGCTTTCTCGAAGCCTTTCACGGTACGAGGCAGCGTAGAATCCCAGGACCATACGAGAATCGAGGTCTTGCCGCCCTTCGACGAGTCTGCAGAGGAACCGTTCGAACCGCCGCATGCCGCCAGCGGCACCAACATGGCAGCCGCGCCGACCATTGCGATCACTTGCTTAGTGAACTTCATCGTTCTTTCTCCTTCCCCAAATGCCTTTAAGACAAATGGAAACTTGTTCAACGTAACCAATCCTTTGAATCTTGATATCCCTTCAAACTCCTAGAAGCAAGAAGGAAATATACGATAATCGGTTCGTAAAATGATTGCGATAACATTTTTAAGTATACTTCACTTCACGTCAGTTTGCAAAATCGGAAGTGAGGCTTTTTACATTTTTCTTTCTATGGGCTTTGGCAGGAAACGACTGGAATTATTGGTCGTTGCCTGCTAAAGCCTGCAAAACACCTACTTTTTATCTGAAGTTTTCATTGTCCTTTCACTATGAGCACACCGTTCGGCGAAACCGAAGCGGCGTTGCCGGCCTCGCGAATCTGTGCCAACGAAGACACCACGGCTTCCCCATCGAACTCGACGTTCACGTCGTCGTCGCCACGGTTGAAGTAGAACACGAAATTACGACCATCTTTGCCTTCTCGCTCGATACGAAGTATCTGGCCAGCATCCGGCGCCGACGAATATTCGACACCCATCTCGTCAAGCACCTGCGGCAAGGAAATTCGCAATCCCTCGCGCCCCAGCTTGCAGCCGACATAGGCGCTTTTGCCCGAACCGAAGGGGTTGACCACGATGGCGGGCACGTCGTTCATGCCGGTTCGCGGGTTCGCCTTATAGGTCGCCAGCACTTTGGCATCCGGTGACGTCGAGGTGATCCAATCGGCCAGATCGTGGGCCACGGCACCGTTGCTCAGATCCAAGTGATCGAGAGCGCCGGGATGGTCGTCGCCCATCGGTGTGAATTCCTCGCTGCGCACGCCAACGACGTCCTGAATCGAGCCGGGATAACCGCCCAGCCAGACATGGTCGCGCTCGTCGGAAATGCCAGTGTAATACGTTACGAAGAGCTTTCCGCCCTTCTCCACGTAGTCGCGCACGCGCTGCGAATCAGCCTTGCCAAGCAGATAAACACACGGCAGCACAGCAGCCTCGTAGGTGTCCCAGTCGCCTCGCATCGGCACTATATCGGCGGTGACGCCCAGATCGGCGAAAGCCCTGAACCAGTCCAAAGGCTCCGTGAAATGACGAACCTTCTGCGTCGGGCTCGCGCTATGCTCCGTGGCCCATTCACTCTGGTAATCGAAGACGACGGCGACTGAGGATTTCTTCAGCTCAGTTCCTTCGAGACCGGCTTCGGAGAGCTTTTGCAGGTCCTCGCCAAGCTCACAGACATCGCGGAAGATCTGGCTGTTTTCACCGGCGTGAGGCAGCATGGCACTGTGGAACTTCTCGGCACCGGCGCGGGACTGACGCCATTGGAAATAGCAGATCGCATCGGCACCCATGGCCACGTGGGCCAGCGCGTCACGCACCGTCTGCCCCGGTTCCTTGCGATAGTTGATCGGACGCCAATTGACGGCGGCCGTCGAATTCTCCATAAGGAACCACGGCTTTTTACGGGCCAGGCCGTCGACCAACGAAGCCGAAAAAGCCAGCTCATCTAAGTGCTGTTCGCCAGGAGTGAAATAATGGTCGTTCGAGACGAAGTCGACCTCGTCGCTCCACGCGTCATAGTCAAGCGTCGTACCGCCAGCGCTGACCATGAAATTGGTCGTCAACGGCTTATCAGGCGTGATCTGGGCCAAAGTGTCGCGTTCGGCAGCGAAGAAATCCTTCAAAGCATCGGAGCTGAACCGCTTGAAATCAAGCAGTTTGCCGGGGTTCATGAAGTTGCCTTCGCCGATATAGCGCGGCGGGATGATCTCGCTGAAATCATTCATCCGTTGGGCCCAGAACGCGGTGCCCCAGGCGTCGTTGACGGCGTCGATGGTGCCATAGCGCGCCTTGCACCACTCCTGGAAGGCACGCATGGCGTCATCGGAATAGTCGAAGCGGTTGTGGCATCCGTATTCGTTGCCGACATGCCACGAGACCACGTAGGGGTTGTCCTTAAAATGCTCGGCCATCTTGCGGCAAAGCCTCAGGGCGTACTCGCGGAAGACCGGCGAGGTGGGTCGCCAATGCTGGCGTGCACCCGGCCAGCAGATGTCCCCGCGATCGTTGCGCCAGAGCACTTCCGGATGCTTTTGCGTCAGCCACATCGGCGGCGAGGCGGTGGCGGAGGCCATATCCACGGCGATCCCTGCGCGGCCCAGCTTGTCTACGATACGGTCAAGCCAGCCGAAATCGAAGACACCGTCGCTGGTTTCGATTTTGGCCCAGGAAAAGATACCGAGTGAAACGATATTGACCTTGGCTTTGCGCATCAGGCGGATGTCGTCGTCCCAGATTTCCTCAGGCCATTGGTCGGGATTGTAATCACCTCCATACCAGAGCCTTTGCCTTTGGCCGTCAAGAGGCTGCGGCCAACGATATGTTCTGCGTGTACTCATTGCTTTATATTCCTTGTAGTATCGTCTCGTTTGTTGTCGTTTTTATTCTTTGACGGCGCCTGCGGCGAGGCCGGACTGCCAGTACTTCTGCAGCAGCAGGAACGCGATCACGAGCGGCACGATGGTCACCAGGCTCCCGGTGATCACCAGGTTCTGGATGGCCTGCCCGCCCGCGGTGGAGGCCTGGTCCTTCCACTGGTTCAGGCCGATGGTCAGGGGGTACCAGTCCGCGTCCTTGAGCATGATCAGGGGAAGGAAGTAGTTGTTCCACGTCGCCACGATGGTAAAGAGCGCGGTCGTCACGATGCCGGGAGCCAGCAGGGGCAGGGCGATGGTGAAGAAGGTGCGGAACTCGCCCGCCCCGTCCACGTGCGCCGCCTCCAGAAGCTCGGTGGGGACGGCCTGCTCGCTGAAGATCCACATCAGGTACAGGCCGAACGGAGAAATCAAGCTCGGCAGGATCATCGCCCACGGCGTGTTCGTCAGCCCGAGCTTCGCGAACAGGAGGAACTGCGGGACGGCCAGGGCGATGCCCGGCACGCTGATCGCGCCGATGACCACCGCGAACACGGCCCTGCGGCCCGGGAAGCGGAACTTGGCCAGCGCGTAGCCGCCCATGATCGCCAGCAATGTGGCGCCGCCCGCGCCCACCACCACGTAGAGCAGCGTGTTCAGCAGCCACCGGCCGAAGATGCCGTCCTGGTAGGAGAACACCTCCGTCAGGTTGTCCCACAGGGCGAAGGTATGCCCGAAGCCCAGGCCGAACGTCGAGGTGAAGTCGGCCTGCGTCTTGGTGGCGTTGACCAGCAGGTAGACGAACGGGAACAGGCAGTACGCGGCGAACACCGCCACCACAATCGTCAGCGGCCAGCTGCGGCGCGGGTTCTCCGGGTTGCTGAACCCGCTGTGCGCGCTCCGCTTCCGCTCCGCGGCCTCGTCCCTCGCCACCCGGCGCTGGCGCTGCTTCTCGTCCATCCTCGCCCGGCGCTCCTGCGCCTTCAGCTCCGACGGCGACAGGCGCGACACAGCCCCGCCCGCGGCCGCGGCCGTGCCGGCGGCCGTCTCCGAAACCGTGGCGGCGCCCGAAGCCGCAGACGTATTCACGTTCTTCTGCATGATGGTCTGGCTCATTTCATCTGCTCCTTCATGCTGTTCAGCTGCACCGCATACGCCACCGCCATGGTGATCACCGCCATCACGATCGCCAAAGCCGCCGCATAGTTCGACTGCCCGCCCGTGAAGCTCAGGTTGTAGGCGTACATGTTCGGCGTGTAGTAGGTCGTGATCGCGTTGCCCGGCACCATGTTCTGCATGATCGACGGCTCGTTGAACAGCTGGAAGCTGCCGATGATGCTGAAGATCACCGTGATCGCCAACGACCCCTTCAATTCGGGCATCTTGATCCTCCTGACGATCTGCCACTCACTCGCGCCGTCGATCGCCGCAGCCTCATACAGGGAATGCGGGATCGTGGAAAGCGACGAGTAGAAGATCAGCATGTTGTAGCCCGTGAACTCCCAGGTGACGATGTTGCCGATCGAGGCGAGCAGGACGCTCGGCTGCAGCACGTCCAGGTGCACACCCATCCACGAGTTCAGCGAACCCACCAGACCGTACTTCGCGCCGTACATGAACCCCCAGATCAGCGTGGAGACCACCGCGGGCACCGCGTACGGCAGGAACGTCGAGATACGGAAGAAGCGCGTGCCATGAAGCCTCATCGAATCCAACGCCAACGCCAGCAGCGCCGACAGGGCCAGCATGACCGGCACCTGCACCAGCGTGAACAGCGTCACCCGCCACACCGAACCCCAGAACTGCCCGTCACCGAACAACCTCGCATAATTCTGGAAGCCCACGAACACCGTCCCCCCGATCATACGAGTCTGGAAGAACGACAGGAACACCGCATAGACGATCGGCACGATGAACACGAACAAAAACACCACCACAAACGGCCACAAAAACTTCCAACCACGCCAATCCACACGATGTTTGTTAACCGAAACCGAGTCCACCTTGGGACTTGGCCCGGCAGAAACCTCTGCTGCACTCATTTTGCATCTTCTCCTTCGAAGAAATCTCAGTGACGAGCCAACCAGCTCGTCGGGGGAAAAATGTTTACGTTACCATTATAGCATTTATTCTCAAAAGTAAAACACCAGTCGTGTCGATATCCATTTATCTGTCACTCAGGCTCTTGATAGGATTAATGACTTTTGAGAAACGCGGTTACGCAATATGTCTTGGACATGGTATCGTCACCAATATAAGTGCAATATGACCAACGGAACAACGATATAAGAGGTCAAGCCATGCCAACCAATCGGGTAGTGTCAATGCAGGATGTCGCCCGTGAAGCAGGGGTTTCCCCGCAAACCGTCTCACGCGTGGCCAATCACAGCAGCGCGGTGAAACCGGCTACTTACAGACGTGTCGAAGACGCGATGCAGAAGCTCGGCTACCGGCCGAATTACGCGGCCCGCGCCCTGAAACACGGGCATTTCAACAATATCGGCGTCGTCCTTTTCGACATGACCTCATACGGCAACGCTCGCATCCTCAACGGCATCAGCAGCGCGGCACTCGACAACGATTATGCCGTCACCCTCCACCAGATCGGCTACGACAGCACGCACACCCTGCAGGCAGCGATCAACCGCATGAAGCAACTGCCCGTCGACGGGGTGATCGTCGTTCTGGAAAAGAACCTTCCCGACGTCAACTCGTACGTGCCCTTGCCGGATTTGCCAGTAGTCCTCATCAGCGAGGAACCCTCGGACCACTGCCCCACCGTGGACGCGGACCAATACGGCTGCTCCATCGCCATCGTCGACTATCTGCTGAGCCACGGGCATTCCACGGTCTATCATCTCGCTGGGCCGACCTCCTCACGAGCAGCACAGAGCCGTGAACTGGGTTGGAGGGACGCACTGGAGCAGGTAGGCGCGCCCATTCCCCAGACCTATATCGGCGATTGGGATGCCGACAGCGGCTATCAGGCAGGCTTGTCATTGGCGACCAATCCGCGCTGCACCGCCATTTACGCGGCGAATGACCAGATGGCCTATGGGGTCATCCAAGCCTACGAAAGCCTTGGCAAGAAAGTTCCGCAGGACGTCAGCATCGTAGGCGTCGACGATTCGTTGGTCGGCCTTGTGCCCCGGCTCAACCTGACCACGATGAAGATGCCGTTTGACCAAATCGGGCGTACCGCCTTCGACATGATCAAGTGGCAATGCAACGGGCAGCACGTTCCTGCGGGAGTTAAGACCGTTATTCCGACCCAGCTCATCGAGCGCGGTTCCGTGCGGTCGATTGGATAGGGGTATGACAAGCTAGCTCGGGGCCTGCAGCTTGCAGGTTAGCTTAACTTTCAGGATTTGCATTATTGCCCCATAGCGATTCCGGCAAACAAACGCAGTTCCATTCGAAACGGCTCGCTTGTAACAGCTCAGCCGAGAGCGACTTGCGAAGTAAAAGTAAACGGCACACGGGTGACAGGATCAATGAAACTCATGGAACGGGCCACGAGTTGAAGCGGCTTGGAGAAGTCGGTATAGTCCGGTTCAAGGATTTCCGGGTATAAATCATCGCCTTTAATCGGCAGACCCAGCGCATTCATATGAACACGCAATTGGTGCGTCTTACCGGTTTTCGGATGAAGAACGTAACGTCGATAGCCTTGAGACGCAATATTCCCGCCGGCCGCCGCCAGCTCGATGACGGTTTCGGCGTTGACGTTTCCCGGCATTTCGTATGCCTGCAACCGCCCGCGTTCCTTGACGATATGCGAACGGCGCCGCAACGGAAACACCGCTGGCGGGTCCAGACGCTCGGTGGTGCCGGTTTTCGGACGAATTATCGGTTTTGCCGGCGCAAGGCATTCGTATACCTTCTCGACCCGATGTTCCTGAAACAGCATTTGGTAAGCCCCGCGCAGTTCGGGATTTCGAACGAAAAGCACCACCCCGGCAGTCAGTCGATCGAGCCGATGAGCCGGGGTAATCTGAGGTTCTTTAAAATGTTTGCGCAACCGAACAAGCGCGGTCTGCCGATACCACATCCCTCGCGGCGTAGTCGCGAGAAAATGCGGCTTGTCCACCACGATGATGTTCGTATCGATGTAAAGAATCGTCAGTTCAAACGGCACTTCCGGCTCGTCGAGCACAAACCGATGCTTGGGTTGCAAATCTTCTACTCGACCGTCACGGACTTGGCGAGGTTGCGCGGCTTGTCGACGTCGTAACCCTTGAGCGTGGCCACGTCGAGCGCGAAAAGCTGAAGCGGGACCACGTCGACCAACGGGCTCAAAAGCGTCGGACATTCGGGACGCCAGAAGACGATATCCGCGTACTTCTCGGCGTCCGGGTCGCCGAGTTCAGCCACCGCGATGGTAAACGCACCGCGCGCCTTGACCTCTTCGATCGCGGAGATGACCTTGTTGTGAAGCACGTTGCGCCCGCGCGAAGACGGGACAATGACCACAACCGGCTCCCCCGGCTCAACCAGCGCAATCGGCCCGTGCTTGAGTTCACCGGCAGCGAAACCTTCGGTAAAGGTATAGGCGATTTCCTTCAATTTAAGTGCGCCTTCCAGCGCCACCGGATAGCCGACGTGACGGCCGAGGAAGAGGAACGACTTGGCGTTCAGAAGCCTCTTCGCCGCATCGTTTACCGATTTGGCGTCGTTGTCGAGCACCCACTGAATCTTCTCCGGCATGGCCTTGAGCTGATCCAGAATCTGATGAATTTCATCGCGATAGAGCGTATTTTTGACCTGTGCGAAATACAGACCAAGCAGGTAAGCGGCGATGATCTGGGCCACGAACGCCTTGGTGGAGGCGACGGCGATTTCCGGACCGGCATGCGTGTAAAGCACGGCGTCGGATTCGCGCGGAATCGTGGAACCTTGCGTATTGCAGATGGCAAGCACGCGAGAACCCTGCTCTCGAGCGTGACGCAGGGCCATCAACGTGTCCATGGTCTCACCGGACTGCGAGATGGCGACCACCAGCGTACGCGGGGTCAAAATCGGATCGCGGTAGCGGAATTCGTGCGCCAGCTCAACCTCGACGGGAATGCGTACCCAGTGCTCGATGGCGTATTTGGCCACCATGCCGGCGTAACTGGCGGTACCACAGGCCACGACGATGATCTTGTCGATCTGTTTGAAGGCTTCCGGATCGATATGCAGCTCATCAAGCTTGATCTCGCCGCCTTCGTTGAAACGGCCGAGCAACGTGTTGCGCACCGCCGCGGGTTCCTCGTGGATTTCCTTGTCCATGAAGGAGTCCCAGCCGCCTTTTTCGGAGGCGCTGGCGTCCCAGTCGACGGTGAACCGCTTGGAATCGGTGACCGGATTACCGTCGAAGTCAGTGACGGTGACGGTGTCGCCGGAAATGCAGACCGCCTGGTCCTGGTCAAGTTCCATCGCTTCCTTGGTGTAGGCGACGAACGCCGCCACGTCTGAGCCGAGGAAGTTTTCGCCGTCGCCAAGCCCGACAACCAGCGGTGAGTCATGGCGTGCACCGACCACGATATCGGGCTGACGAACGTCGACGGCCAGAATGGTGAACGCGCCTGAAAGCATACGCGCCATGCGACGTATCGCCTCGAATAGGTCGGGCTTGCCAGTTTCCTCGATGATGGTATTGGCAATCTTGCCGAGCAGCTTCGCCGCTACTTCGGTGTCGGTGGCGGAAAGGAACGTGTAACCTTCGGTCTGCAGGTCCATCCTCAGTTTTTCGGCGTTTTCGATGATGCCGTTGTGGATAATGGCGATCTTGCCGTCTTGGCTGGTATGCGGATGCGCATTGACGTCACTCGGCTCACCGTTCGTAGCCCAGCGGGTATGGCCAATGCCTACGGTCGCGTCCGGCATGGGGCTGCGTTCGACGTCCGCGGCGAGATTGGCCAGACGACCGGACTTCTTGCGTACGGCGACGGTATCCATTCCCGGGGCGGCCAACGCCACGCCGGCCGAATCATATCCGCGGTATTCGAGGCGCTTGAGCCCCTGCATGCACACTTCGAGCGGTTTCCCACACGCGGTTTTGTTTCCTGCAAATCCAACAATTCCACACATAGCACCCCAGTCTACGTGACAACCCTGAAACGCAACACCTCCCCCGCGAAAGTTTCACTATCTCCAACTTTCCGGGATCGTCTTCTAGCCCTCATCTATTTATTCAATTTGATATCTAACTGACGTGGTGGGGTGAGGATATACGATGTCCGACACGCTCCGGGCTGAGCCGTTAAGCAGAAAGTCCGATGGACTTTCTGTAGGCGAAGTGAGCGCGATGTATCGAGCGCGAAGGCAAAATCTCTGATTTTGCACAGGCCAAGTCTTTACGGTCAAGCATCGCATATCCCAACCCCACCACTCAACCTAACTTATGCCATCTCAATTGTTCTAATCGTTGAGTAGCTGGGCGGAGATATGCGATGTTCGGGCATAAGACACGGCCGAGCGGCCAAGGAGCGTCCCGAACATTGTATATCTCCGCCCAGCTACGCCAGTCAGAAACCTAGTAAAAATTATTAGCTAAAGCACGTGGCTAAGGAAGTCTTTGAAGCGGGACTCCTGAGGATTGTCGATGATTTCGGGGCCGCCGTGTTCGACGACCACTCCATCGTCCATGAAGACGATCTGGTCCCCCACTTCGCGGGCGAACCCGATTTCGTGGGTCACCACAATCATGGTCATGCCGGCGTCGGCCAGCGAGCGCATCACGCCAAGCACTTCGCCCACCAGCTCCGGATCGAGCGCTGAAGTCGGCTCGTCAAAGAGCATGATCTTCGGGTTCATCGCAAGGGCACGTGCGATGGCGACACGCTGCTGTTGCCCGCCGGAAAGCTGCATCGGATAGTAGTCGGCCCGGTCGGCCATGCCTACGCGCTCGAGCTCGCGCATGGCCTCTTCCTTCGCCTTGGCCTTGGGGACCTTGGCGACGTGGACCGGCGCCTCCATCACGTTTTCGAGCACAGTACGGTGCGGGAAGAGGTTGAAACGCTGGAAGACCATCCCGAGCTTCTCACGCTGCCTGGCGATTTCCTTGTCGTTCAGCGTCTGCAGTTCGTCCTTGCCGCCGTGGTTGACGTGCTTGTAGCCGATGAGTTCGCCGTCGACCTCGATGCTGCCGCCAGTCAGCGTCTCAAGCTGGTTGATCAACCGCAGGAACGTGGATTTGCCGGAGCCGGAAGGCCCCAGAATCACCGTCACCGTGCCCGGCATCACCGTCATATCAATGCCTTTGAGCACATGCAGGCTGCCGAAGGCTTTGTGCACTTGGGTCGCTTTGACGGCTGGCACCGTCGCTTTGCTCAAAGGCGTCTGCATTGCGGTGTTGACGCTATCGGTGCTGTTAGTGCCGTTGGCAGCCTCAGAACCGCTGGCGCCCTTGAGACTTTCGTTTCCCCGCGAATCTGGCTTTATCTGTGCAGGCGAATTGTTCTTGGTCATATCGTTCATCTCCGTCTCGTCCTTCCTCACGCGTTCAGTCCGAGGAACGCGGTTTCACCTTCATTGCCTTCGGCGACCTTTGCAGCCGGTTTTTCCTCTTTAGCGTCGCCGTCACCGGCTTTGGGACCGTTGGAACCTTCGTTGAAGCCCTTGCCGAAGTATCGCTCGATCCAGGATTGCGCCACCATGAGGATGGAAGTGATCACCAAGTACCAGAAGCACGCCACCATAAGCAGCGGAATCGGCTTGTAAATGCGGTTGGCGATGGCGTTGGTGGCGAACTGAATCTCGAGGCTGAACGGCACCGCGGAAACTAGCGAAGTGGTTTTGAGCATGCTGATGACCTCGTTGCCCGTTGGCGGCACGATGATGCGCATGGCCTGCGGCAGGATCACGCGGCGCATAATCATCGAACGCGGCATACCCAGCGCCTCGGCGGCCTCGCTTTGCCCCGGATCCACGGCCTCAAGTCCGGCACGCACGATTTCGGCGAGATAAGCGGATTCGTTCAACGCCAAGCCAAGCATCGCGGCGAGGAAGCCCGGGGCTATAAGCTTGTTGAGCTGCGCGGTGTCCATCGACCAGAAATTGATTTTGGTAAACGGAATTCCCAGCGAAATCGTCGGAATCAGCACCGAGAAAAGGCCCCAGAACACCAACTGCGTGTAAATAGGCGTGCCGCGGAAGAACCAGATCCAGAACCAGCTCACCCCGCGCAGCACAGGGTTGACGGATTTGCGCATCACGGCAAGCAGCACGGCCAGCACGATGGCGATGAGCATGGAGGTCACGGTGAGCACGAGCGTCCAGCCGATGCCGTTCAAGACGTGCTCGTTGAAGAGATATTTCCAGACAATCGGCCATTCGAAATGGCCGTTGGTCACCATGCCATACCCGAGCAGCACCGCAAGGAACGCGACGATGATACCCGCAATCAGCGAACCGGGGCGAAACACCGGCCTTGCGTGGATCCGATTGGGAATATCCAGCCCGTCAGATTTGTCTTTATGCACCATAACGTTTCTACCTCTTCCGTAACTGCCTTTTCGCCTGCAAACTACATCAATCACCAATACAGAACGTCATAAACCTATCTGTATAATATACGAGGCTACGCATAATCGTGCTCTTGTCTCATATTCCAAAAATCCGGATACAACAATCCGATCGACACTTCATATCAGCATCGATCGGATCGCATACGTACCAGCCGAAAACTACTTGACGTCCTCGTAGTTGTTGATCTTGGCCTCTTTGACAGCGCCTGACTCGCTGCCCCAGGACTTGAGGATCTTCATGTACGTGCCGTCGTCAATCAGCTTCTGGATTGCGGCCTGAACGGCCTTCGCTGTCTGCATGTCGCCCTTCTTGACCACCACTGCTTCGGGGGTGAGGTTGAAGGCCTTGCCAAGGAACTCAAGCGAGCCGTTGCTCTTCTTGACGGCATAGCCCGAAACCGGCGAATCGGCGACGAACGCATCGGCCTTGCCGGTGGAGACGTTCGTGGCCACCACGGTTTGCTCCTTCATCGACTGGATGTCGATGGCCTTCTTGCCGGCGGCAGTGCACTGGGTACTCAGTTTCTTGACCGTATCCTCATGCACGGTTCCGGTCTGCACCGCGACGCTGTGGCCGCAGAGGTTGTCGGTCGTCAGCTTCTTCGGGTTGCCCTTTTGCACCACGAAAGTGGCGCCTTCGTTCATGAAGGAAACGAATTCGCCGGCGTCCTTACGTGCGGGGTCCATGGTGAAGCCAGAAATGCCGACATCGTATTTCGAGCCGACGCCCGGCATAATCGAGTCGAACTCGGCGGAGGTCGGGTCGAATTTGAGGCCGAAGACCGCGGAAATCGCCTTGGCCATGTCCATCTCGTAGCCGATCGGGGTCTTGCCATCCTTGTCGAGGAACTCGGCAGGCGCATAATCCGGTGAGGTGCCGACGGTGAACTTGCCGTCTTTCTTGATCGAATCCGGAAGCATCGCAGCAATCTTCGGATCCTTCTTCACCGAGCTCGTGATGGAACCGCTGCTCTTCGGCGTCGAGCTCTGATCGCTTTCGTCGGTGGTGCCGCACGCGGCCACGCTGGCCAGCATCGCGGTGGCACAGACACTCGCCAGAACGACCTTGATCGACTTGGAAATTTTCAGCGACATATTGAATCCTCTCTGGGGCGGATTCACACGTTCCGCCTTCTTCGTATAAATGCATAATATACTCACCTACGTATTTATGCAAAAAATCCATCTCAATAAATGGACAACAAAAATGAGAAATAGACTTACCGTACGAGCTTGTTCTTGTAGCGCATCGCACGCAGCGCCTCGCGCTTGTCTTCTGCTTCGCGCAAAGACTGGCGTTTGTCATATTCCTTCTTACCTCGAGCCAAGGCAATCTCGGCCTTCACACGGCCATCCTTGAAATAAAGACTCAGCGGCACGATGGTATAGCCCTTGGCTTCCGTCTGGCGGCTGAGCTTGGCAATCTGCGAGGCGTGCAGGAGCAGCTTGCGCTTTCGCTTGGGAGCGTGGTTGTTCCACGTGCCGTTGAGATATTCGGGAATGTTCGCACCTTCCAGCCACATCTCACCGTTGCGGTCAATCGAGACGAACGATTCCGCCAGCGACGCGCGGCCTTCGCGCAACGACTTCACTTCAGTGCCGGTGAGCACCAGGCCGGCTTCGTAATGATCTTCAATCGTATAGTTGTGGCGCGCCTTGCGATTCTGCGCGATGAGCTTTGTACCTTGTTCCTTCGCCATGCCTCTCCCCTTTGCCTGAAACCCTGTTTCCCGATTTTCCTTCACATCTGATATGCCCCGACCATAGCACGAACGCGCCACCCGGTAAGGGCAGCGCGTTCGCGACTCGGAAGCTATCGGCAATCAATCAAACCAACAACCGAAACCAGCCGTCAGTATCAGTAGATGTATTCGTAAGCGCTCGAGGCACCGATGGTCTCATAGGCCGGGAACGTGGAGAATCCAGTTCCGCCTTCGGAGATCATCATCATGCCGCCGCTGATCGACTCGACCACGGCCACATGGCCATAGGTGTAATCGGAAGTCCAATGTCCGCCGACGCTCTGGCCACGGGCGAATACCACGACCGCGCCGACGGCGGGCGTACGGCCGACCGACCAGCCTAGAGCACGCGCGCTGTTGGCCCAGTCGCCGCCGTTACCCATGGTTCCGGTGACAGGCCTGCCCAAGGCATTCCTACGCATCCAGGCCCAAAGCGTGCACTGACGAGGCGGGTACGGCGCGTATCCACCGCTCCAGGCCGGAACCGAAGGAGCTGCAGGAGCAGGCGCTGGCGCGGGAGTATAGCTGCCGCCGCCGGAGGATGAGCCACCGCTCCATGTCTGCCCGCTGGAATGCGCGTTGTAATTGTTGTTGTAGGCGGCCGCCTGAGCTTGGGACTGCGCATCGATCTGCGCTTTCAGCGAGACCATCTGCGCCGCGGCCCTTGCGGAATCCGTGGTCAGCTGGCTCTGCTGGCTTTGCAGATAATCACGTTGGCTCATGCCTTGGTTGAGCAGGTCCTGCAGGCTGCTCTGCTTGGCCTGCGCGGTCTGGGCGGCCTGCTGGGCCGCGGCCGCGTCGCTGTCCGCCTGAATCTTGAGCTTGGAAATCTGCGCTTCGATGGCGTCAAGACGCTGCTTGCGATTCATGGAGGAGTTGAGCGTATTCGCGTCCTCGTCGGCGGCGTTGGCCTCGCTGCGCTTGACAGCGGCCTGAGACTGCATCTTATCAACGAAATCCTGGGTGGTGGAAGACTTGGTGACCACGTCCATCACCTGCGTGGCCTGCGTGGCGTGGAAGCTGTCACGCGCCACCTGTGCGACACCGGCCTTCGCATCATCGTAATCGATGCCGGTCTGCTTGATCTTGGCCTGCAGGTCGTTCTTGTCTTTGATGGCGGCGTTGAGGCGGTCCGTTGTGGACTGCGCAGCGGTCTGGGCCTGTGTGGCGCTGCCCTGTGCGGCATCGGCAGCCTGCTGGGCCGCAGGAATCTGGTTATCGGTCAGATCGTTGAGCTGGATGATCTTATTCGCCAAATCGGAATTGACCCCGGCAAGCTGATTGCGCAGATCGCTGGTTTCCTGTTGCTTCTGCTGGTAATCCCCCCAAGTGGCGGCCTCGGCCTGTGCCGGATTGATGGTAAATACCGCAGCGGCGGAAGTCAGAAGCGTAGCGACGGCAAGTACCATCCCCACAAACAGACGCAAACGTTGAGTGACTTTCAGCACGACAACACCTTTCTTAAGTAATGCAAGTGTCCCCATTGTAACAAACCCATATTATCGGTCCGGATAGTGAGTCTGCTACAACATGATAGTAGGTCTTGGTCTCCTAAACCCGCAGATATCGCCGTAGGGATACCGTCGAAACGATAGCGGAAAGCAGCATCGCGCCGACAACCAGCGCCGGGGCCATCAGCCACACCGTCGCCTGATTGACAAACGGCATCCACTGCACCGTCTTGGCAAGCCAATCAGTGATGAACAGCTTGACGATGGCGCTCAGGGCCGCGCAAGAGAGCAACGAGCCCAACAACGAGGCCAAAACGCCTTCAAGCACGAACGGTAATCGAATCGTCCAGTTCGAGGCGCCCACCAGACGCATGATCTCGGTCTCGTTTTTTCTGCTCGCCGCGCTCATACGTATGGTGATCGCCGTCAGCAGGACGGCCACGACCACCATCACCGCCGCCAATACCAACGTGACCACGGTGCCCTTGTTGAGCACCGCGAAGACCGGGTCGAAGATCTGCCTCTGGTCGAGCACCTCCTCGACCCCTTGGCTGCCCGAAAGCGTTTCGGAGACCTCTTGGTATTTGGTCGGGTCTTTGAGCTTGAGCCTCAACGAATCCTGCATATCCGCGGCCGTGAGCGTCCGGCCCTGATAAATGCCGTTCGGGTATTGCTTGAGGAAGGTGTTCTTATAGAAGTCCTCGCGGCTTTCGTAGGTGATCTTGGAGACCACGTTGCCGAGTTCGCTGTGAATCTTGTGCTGAAGCTGGAGAATTTCCTGCTGGGTGGGCGCCTTACCGGCCGAGCAGTTGGCCGCCTGGCTGGTGCCGTCGGGGCAAAGCCAGACCACGACTTCGACCTCTTTGTACCAGTCGCCCTTCGCCTTGGTGATCTGCGCCTGCATCAGGCCGGAAGCGCCGATGAAGAGGAAGGAGATGAAGGTGACCAACAGCACGGAAAGAATCATCGAGACATTCTGCCTCAAGCTCGTCCATGTTTCAGAAAGAATGAACCGTGCTCTCATTTCCGCTCCTCCGCATTCTTGCCGTTGCTGTTGCTACGAACTTGTGCGTCCTGGACTTGTTTGTTTTGCGGCGTGCGTTTGCCTGCCGCCTGGGTTGGTTGTGATTGCGATTGCGACGGCGGAACCGGGGGTGCGGGAAGCGACGGCGCTTTGGTCTTTGCTTCTGATTTGCTTGCCTTCGCTTTATGGGCACTCGTTTTATCAACGTTTACCGTGTCGGCCTTCGTGGCTTGCGCTTTACCAGCATTCGCCGCATCGGGTTGAGCTGAACCAGATAGCGGCTTGTGCGCGCTGGTCATCTCCTCGGCCGTAAGGCCTTTGCCCCAGGTCATCGTGGTCTCGGCCGATTGGAAGGCTTCGCCGTATCGTCCCGTTCTGCCGGAATGCACGGCATTGGCGAGGCGTGCGATGCCTTCATTTTCGCCGGTTCCGTTGGCCACTGCGTCGGCAACAACATCCATGGCCTGGGTGGCGACGATGGAACGGTCATCAATGGGTTGGGCATTGCCGGCCTGCCCATCTGCCGGCGATATGACCTTGGCAAACGTCTGTGGACGCTTGAATTTGCTGGCGTTGGGGTCAATGACCTGTTTGGCCTTGGATTCCACGTCGGCATCCGGGAAGTAGCGAGCCGAATCATAGCTGCCCTTGGCTTCGTCACGCACGATCTTGCCTGCGTGCAGCTCAACAACGCGCTTGCGCATGGAATTGACGATTTCCTCGTTGTGGGTGGCCATCACGATGGTGGTGCCGGTACGGTTGATCGCGTCCAGGACCTCCATAATGCCCAAAGACGTTGTCGGGTCGAGATTACCGGTAGGCTCGTCGGCCAAAAGAATCTGCGGGTGGTTGACGTAGGCGCGGGCGATGGCCACACGCTGGGCCTCGCCACCGGAAAGCTCGTGCGGATAGTTCTTTTCCTTGCCGGTAAGTCCTACGGTTTCAAGGACTTTCGGCACCAGCGACTTGATGGTCGAACGACGCGTGCCGATTACTTCGAGCGCGAAGGCGACGTTCTGCCAGACGGTTTTGTTGTTCAGGAGCTTGTAATCCTGGAAAATGAAACCGATCGAACGGCGATACTGCGGAATCTGACGGGAATTGAGGCGACGCAAATCATTGCCGGCCACACGGATTTCGCCGTCCGTAGCCTCTTCCTCACGCAGCAGCAGGCTCAGCAATGTCGTTTTGCCAGAGCCGGAAGCGCCGACAAGAAAGACGAAATCGCCGCGTTCGATGTTGAGGTTGATATGGTCGAGGGCGGGCCTGGTACCCTTCGGGTAGATCTTGGAGACCTTGTCCAATGTGATCAACGCCATAATGCCGTTTCCTTACTGTTTGCTGCTCAAGCCCAAGTCTACGGACTCCAGCATCGCAGATTGTCCTGATTCTATCGAAGTCACCGAAAGTCTTTACTTTTTACCGTTTGCTTTGGTTTTGTCCTCGGCCTGCTCAGCCTCAAGCGCTGCCTGACGACGCTGTTCGTGACGCCAACGAATACCGGCATCGATGAACCCGTTGATATCGCCGTCAAAAACCGCCTGCGTCTGGCTGGTTTCGTAGCCGGTGCGCAAATCCTTGACCATCTGGTAAGGATGTAATACATACGAGCGCATCTGGTCACCCCAGCTGGCCTTGATGTCGCCAGCCAGCTCTTTCTTCTTCTTGGCTTCCTCTTCGTGGCGGAGCACGAGAAGGCGGGACTGGAGCACGGCCATGGCGGCGGCACGGTTCTGAATCTGGCTGCGCTCGTCCTGCATGGTCACCACAATGCCGGTGGGTAAATGGGTGATACGGACCGCGGAATACGTGGTGTTGACGCCCTGTCCGCCGGGGCCCGACGAGCAGTAGGTGTCCACACGGATATCAGAATCGGGGATGTCGATGTGGTCGGTCTCTTCGACCAGCGGCACCACTTCGACCGCCGCAAAGCTGGTCTGACGGCGACCTTGGTTATCGAAAGGTGATATACGGACCAGGCGGTGCGTGCCGCCCTCTACGGAAAGACGGCCATAAGCGTAAGGCGCATCTACTTCGAACGTTGCCGATTTGATGCCCGCTTCTTCGGCGTAGGAGGTGTCCATCACCTTGGCCTTGTAACCGTTACGCTCGGCCCAGCGAAGGTACATGCGCAAGAGCATCTGCGCGAAATCGGCGGCATCCACGCCACCTGCGCCGCTTCGGATGGTGACCACCGCGCTGCGTTCGTCGTACTCGCCGTCGAGCAGCGTCTGAATCTCCATCTCGTCGAGGTCCTTTTGCAGGGCGTCAACGCCGTTCTGGGCCTCTTTCATCGAATCGACGTCATCCTCTTCCTGGCCGAGCTCGTAAAGGGTCTCGATGTCGTCAAGCCTACTCGAAAGGGAATCGAGCTTCTTGATCAGCCCCTGTTTGTTGGAAAGTCGGCTCGTGACCTTCTGCGCGTTCTCGACGTCATCCCAGAGATTCGGCGCCGATGCCTCTTTCTCAAGTTCATCGATTTCGGACTTCAGGCGATCGACGTCCAACGCCTTTTCGATCGTCTCGTATTTGCTACGTGCCTCGCCCAACGCTTGTGAAAAATCAAATTCTGCCATTGCACTCCACCTTATGTTTGCTCGCTGAAAACTCTCTGATTGCCGTCTCGGCGCAAGATTGCCGGATATCCGATTTCGTTTCCCGTTCTTACGGTTTCCGCAAACCTTCTGGTTTTATAAGGCACGTAGCGATTCATTATCTTCAACGAATTCTGCGCCACAAAACCGGCTGCTTCGACCGTCACGACCTTGCCACCGTAATATACGCAAAGTCGTCAAAGACCCGCATAGATTGCAGGAATCACCAACGCAAGCAGCATCGAAGCAGCCACGACGATGCAAATCGCCCGCACGATATTGCGGCGACGGCTCTCGCGGCGTTCGCGATCTTTCCTGTAATCACTCACAATCCTTCATTGTATCGAGCCTACGGGATTTAGCGTCGCTCTTGGGCTTTCCAGGGACAAAAATGCCAATATGCGCTAGATTAGAGACATATTTATTTCAAACAATTGAGCAAAAAGGAGCGAGCATGAGTGACGAACGGACGGCTTGGGGCTGGGGTCTGGCCTCGATCGACGAGGCAGGCAATACGCTGGATGTGTGGTACCCGAAGCTTGAGATGGGTGCAGCGCCCGATGAGGCTTCGCGGCCGCAACACGGCTTCGGCGCTTTGGCCTATGAACAGCCGGATGCCCGCGGGGTGCGGCGCGTTCCTGTGTTCACCGTCTCATCTCTCGACTCCCCCATCACCGACGCTGCCGACGCCTACCTGCGCCTGCATTTGCTGAGCATGTGCATGGTCGAGCCGAACACCATCAATCTCGATGGCATCTTCGCCAAGTTGGCCAACGTCGTGTGGACCAACTACGGACCATTCGCCACCGAGAACTTCGCGCTGCGCAAGATGGACGTGATGAACGCCGTGGCGAAGTCTGGCGCTGTTGCCGGCGGCATGCCCGCTCCTCGCGTCGATGTCAATGTGCTCGGCGTTGATAAATTCCCACGCATGATCGACTATGTGGTGCCCGAAGGCGTGCGCATCGGTGACGCGGACCGCGTACGTCTCGGAGCTCACCTGGCCGCCGGAACAACTATAATGCACGCTGGGTTCGTCAATTTCAACGCCGGAACGCTCGGCACTTCCATGATCGAAGGTCGGGTCTCGCAGGGCGTCACGGTCGGCAACGGCTCTGACGTCGGCGGCGGATCGTCCATCATGGGCACGCTTTCGGGCGGTGGCAAGCTACGCAACTCCATCGGCGAGCACAGCCTCTTGGGTGCGAACGCCGGCATCGGTATCTCGTTGGGTGACAACTGCGTGGTGGAGGCGGGCTTGTACGTCACCGCCGGCACGAAGATCACCATCCATGATAAGGCCAAGATCGCGGCGGGCGAACCGCTCGAAGTTGTCAAGGGCTCCGAACTTTCCGGCAAAGACAACATCCTCTTCATCCGCAATTCGGTGACCGGCGCCATCGAGGCCCGCTACCGCAAGGTTGGCATCGCTTTGAACGAGAAGCTGCACAAGAACTAAGGCTTTATGGCTTTATAGCAAAAGGTTGGTCAATAGCTTTCAGAAACGTTGGCATTCTGCCAATGTCATTGAACTATCGACCAACCTTTTATTGTTTAAAAGTCGCCAAACATAAAGTACTGTCTCAGAACCCGTTTCCTGTCACCCGTTTCAGCGCCGGTCCATCGGCACATAATCACGTTCGGTTTCGCCGGTGTAGACCTGGCGCGGACGGCCTATCTTGGTCTGTGGGTCCGCCAGCATTTCCCGATATTGCGCGATCCAGCCGGGAATGCGGCCGAGCGCGAACAGCGGGGTGAACATCGGGGCGTCGAAGCCGATGACCCGATACAGCAGTCCGGTGTAGAAATCGACGTTCGGATAGAGATGGCGTGAGATGAAATAATCGTCGTGCGTGGCGATGTCCTCAAGTTCGGTGGCGATGGCGAACAAAGCCCGTTCGTCGGCCGGCAGATGATTGTCAACGTCGCCTCGCGCCATCAGCTGCTCAAGATAATGCTTGGCGACCACCGCGCGCGGGTCGTAGCATTTGTAGACGCGATGGCCGAAACCGGAAATACGTTTCCCGTCCCTCTTCGCGTTCTCGACGAACTGACGTACGCATTCGCCGGAATCGCGGATGACCTCGAGCTGCTTGAGCACCGCTTCGTTGGCACCGCCGTGCAGCGGCCCGGAAAGCGCGTTGACACCAGCCGCCACCGCCGAATACAGATTGGCGTGGGCACTGCCGGCGATACGCACCACGGAAGTCGAGCAGTTCTGCTCGTGGTCGGCGTGGATGATGAGCAAGCGGCCAAGCGCGTGGATGGAAAGTTCGTCGGATTCGTATGGCTCGTAGGGCACGGCGAAGCACATGCGCAGGAAATCGTCGACGTAGCCGCGGGCGATATCGGGGTACAGCATGGGCTCATCGCGACGGCGGCGATAAATATAGCTGACAATGGTACGAGCCTTGGCCATGATGATACGCGCCGATTCGTCGAGCTGGTCGGGGTCGCTGATATCCGTGGTGTCCGGATAAAAAGCCGCGAGCGCATTGATGGCCGAGGCGAGCACGCTCATCGGTTGGGCGGAACGCGGGAACGAAGCCATGAAGCTGCGGAAGTCCTCGCCCACCATCGTGCGATGGTTCAGGTCGAGGCAGAACTGGTCGTATTCGGACTTGGTCGGGAGCTCGCCATGTTGCAACAGCCAAGCCACTTCAAGGAAATCGGACTGCTCGCAAAGCTGCTCGATCGGGTAGCCGCGATAGCGCAGAATGGAATTCTGGCCGTCGATGAAAGTGATTTTCGACTCGCACTGGGCGGTGTTCAGAAAGCCTGGATCAAGGGTGACGAAGCCGTCGTTTTTGAGGCTGGAGACCACGATGCCGTCCGCGCCTTCCGTGGCCTTGACCACAGGCAAATCGAACTTGCTCGCGTCAACATTGAGTTTTGCCTCCACCATGGCTTTCACCTTCCCTTTCAGCCCCATTGGCGGCTTTGCCACCCGTTTTCCTGTATAAACAGACAAAATCGAGAGCACTGTCGCAACCAATCAGGGATTGAACATACCTTATTGCATGAATGTAAACTGGCGCAACCGATGTCCACGTTCCGTACATTCCCGGTCTCAAAAATAGGGTTTTGGGATCATTTGGGGTTATTTAGGATTATAGAAATTATCGATTATAGGAAAAACACCGAGGTTAAACCAAAAGCGGCACCCGCACTTCAAGTTGCGGATGCCGCTTTGATAAATATGAGGGCTTTTTATTCAGCCAAATCGACGATTACTCGCGAACGGTCAGAATCTCGGGGCCATTGTCAGTGATGGCGATGGTGTGCTCGCTGTGGGCGCCGTTGGAACCGTCGGAGCTGCGCAACGTCCAGCCGTCCTTGGCGTCCTGATAAATCTCGTCGGTGGTCTTCATGAACCACGGCTCGATGGCGATCGTGAGGCCCGGGCGCAGCTTGTAGCCGTGATGGGCCTTGCCGTCATTGGGCACGAACGGGTCGCCGTGCATGACGTGGCCGATGCCGTGTCCGCCAAACTCCATGTTGACGGTATAACCGTGCTCGTGCGCCACGTCGCCGACGGCGGCGGAGACGTCGCCAAGCCGGTTGCCGGACTGTGCCGCTGCGATGCCGGCTGCGAGCGCCTCTTCGGTGCACTTGATTAGAGCGATATCCTCAGGATCCGGGTCCTTGCCGACCACGAAGCTGACCGCAGAATCGCCGCACCACCCGTCGACGCTGATGGCCAAGTCGAGGCTCACCAGATCGCCGTCTTTCAAGGCGTAATCATAGGGAACCCCGTGCAGTACCGCGTCGTTGACCGACGTGCAGATGTAATGCTTGAAGGGGCCGGTGCCGAAATCGGGTGCATAATCCACATAGCAGGATTCGGCGCCCTTACGGCTTTCGATGCGACGACGGACGAGGTCATCGATCTCGAGCAGGTTGGTGCCGACTTTGGTGGTTTCCTGCAGCTCTTTGAGGATGCTGCCGACGAAACGGCCGGCCACCTTCATCGAAGCGATTTCCTTTGGCGTTTTCAATTCAATCATGCCTTCACCCTACTTCGCTCGGCCAACAATCTGAGAGCTATCTTTCGATTCGGTTCATGAAAGAATCGGCAACGAAATATTATCGAAAGTAATTTGTTGTTATCAAATCTGAAAAATACCCCGACGTTCTGAGTGAATCGTTCAGAACATCGGGGCGTTATGTATCTAATGAGCTCTATCAATGCTAAATATCGACAGCTGTGATAAGCGCCCTGCAACCCTATCGGCCTTGCAGAGCGCTACCGGCTTTCAGATGTCGCTATCAGTTCTTGCCGAAACGGAAGGCACGGATGATGGCAAGGATACCCATGACCACCATGGCGATTCCGGCGAAAACGACCAGGATGATAACCGAAGCGAACGGAGAGAACAGGACGACGATACCGGCGAGGATGGAGATGATGGCGTAGAAAATGGCCCAGCCGGACTTCGGCAGACGCCATGTTTCCACGAGCGCCATGATGCCTTCCATAATCCAGCCGATGCCGACGGTAAGCGTGACCAGAATCGTGAGCAAAGCCGTGGAAATCGCAGTGTTCTTGAGCATAATCACACCACCAATCACCAGAAGCAGACCGACGAGAATGTCAAGCACGCGCCAACCGCCCGGCAGCCCGTTTTCTACGATGGCGCCGATGACGCGGATGACGCCGGAAACCACGAAATAGGCACCCAAAACGATGGCCACGGCCACCAGCGTCTTGCCTGGCCAGATCAGCAGGGCCAGGCCGAGCAAAAGAGCAACGATTCCGACCACGCCGTAGACGATACGGATGGTTTTCTTCGCTTGGTTCGGCAGCCACTCCTCAGCCAGCTTGAAGGGGTTCATGCGCCACCATTCGTTGCTGCCAGGCTCGGCAGAGCGGGGGTTGAAATGGTTGCCGTTGACTGCGGGGCCACCGTTGCCGGCTTGCTGCTGGCCGTTCTGCGCGTATTGGTACTGGCTGCTCTGGTTGGCGTTGGCATATTGGTTACCGGCAGCGTAGGCATTGCCGTTCTGATACTGCTGACCATACTGGTTGGGATTGTTGGCATACGGACCGTAACCGTTGGGACCATAGCCGCTGTATGGAGCCTGATTCGGGTTGGCATTCTGACCCTGTCCATTGTACGGAGCCTGGTTCGGGTTCTGCCCTTGACCGTTATAGACGTACGGATTACCGTTCGGTCCGCCCTGCGGAGCGCTACCTTGATTGCCGACATATTGGCCGTAATTCTGGCTGCCCTGGCCTGCGTTCTGTGAGTAGGTATTGCCGTTCCCGGGCTGGCTCGGATTCCCGTTCATAGCGTTGGCATTGGGCGTATAAGCCCCATATTCCGGCTGGCCAGCGGACTGGCTGGTTGCCTGTTCCTGATCGTTGCCGCTATTCTCATTCACGTTCGAATCATTTTCATTGGTATTGGCGTCTGACATATCGACTCCTTTTTCTTGTTGCCGTCACCATGAAATCATGTGACGGCACTTCAATTCAACTACCATGTCATTCAACAGATAAAAATAAAAGCTATTCCTTTGCTACCGCCTTATCGCTGCTGAAACCGCAGCAAATCCCGATAAAAACCACCCAATCCCGCACGGTTTTTCCTTCATTCTTTTCCCGCTTCTTGTCAGCGAACGCCGATACAGTGGAGCCATGTCTACACCTTTGATTTCAGGCCTTGATACGACCTCATTCTCCAGCACCATCAGCCCCGGCGACGACCTGTTCCGCTTCGTCAACGGACCGTGGATCGACACTTACGAACTTCCCGACGACCGCTCGCGTTACGGTGCTTTCGACAAGCTCGCCGAAGACGCTGAAAGCCAAATCCGCGACATTCTGGAAGACGAAAACTGCCCGGCGCACAAGTCGCAGAGCCTTTACCGTGCATTCCTCGACACCGATGCCATCGAAGCAGCCGGCATCAGCCCCATTAAGGACGCGCTCGATCGCATCGACAACGCCGCCGACAAAGCGGAACTGACGAAAGTTCTGGGCGAACTGAGCACGCTCGGCGGCCCCGACTTCTTCGATTGCGGTGTCTACGGCGATCCGGGTGACCCAGAGCACAACATTCTGCATATCGAACAAGGCGGCATCGGCCTGCCTGACGAAGCCTATTATCGCGAGGACCATTATGCGCCGATCCGCGAGCAGTACGTACACATGGTCATGAAGCTTCTGATGCTGGCCAATTACGGTGACAGTGCGAAATGTGAAGCCGATGCCAAGCACTTCCTCGAAGTTGAAACCAAAATCGCCTCGAACCACTGGGACAACGTGGCCACCCGTGATTCTCAGAAAACTTACAACCCAACTAATTTCGCAGAGCTGGATTCGACACTCTCCCACTTCGATATCGCCTCATACCTTTCCGCTTGGCAGGACGCATATGATAAGCTGCCAGCCGCCAAGTTCCAGCCATTGGACCTCACGGCAGCATTTAGCCGCACCATTGTGCACGAGCCGAGCTTCCTTTCCGGTTTCGACAAGTTCTGGGACCAGAGCGACCTCGATGATCTGAAGCTGTGGGCGCGCGTGACGATGATCAGCGGTTCCTCCAGCACATTGAGCAGCGATTTCGACAAGACCCAGTTCGATTTCTACGGCAAGGTGCTTTCCGGCGCCAAGCAGCAGCGCGACCGCTGGAAGCGCGGTGTCTCACTGGTCAACGGCATTTGCGGCGAAGAGGTCGGTCGTGAATATGTCCGCCTTCACTTCCCCGAAAGCTCGAAGGAACGGATGGAGCAGCTGGTCGCTAACATCATCGAGGCCTACCGTGTTTCGATTTCCGGCAGCAACTGGCTGGGCGAAGAGACCAAGGCCAAGGCCCTCGAAAAGCTCTCAAAGTTTACTCCGATGATCGGCTACACCAATCACTGGCGCGACTACACCGCTCTTGACATCAAGCCCGAAATGAGCCTGATGGAAGACCTCAATGCCGCCGTCGCCTACGAGACCGGATTCCAGTTCTCCAAGGTCGGTCAGGTCGTCGACCGCGAGGAATGGCTCATGAACCCGCAGACGGTTAACGCCTACTACGAGCCTTCCATGAACGTCATCGTCTTTCCCGCCGCCATCCTCCAGCCTCCGTTCTTCAACCCGGATGCGGACGACGCGGCCAACTACGGCGGTATCGGCGCGGTCATCGGCCACGAAATCGGGCACGGTTTCGACGACCAAGGCAGCCAGTACGACGGCGACGGCAAGCTCAATGATTGGTGGAGTGCCGACGACAAAGCGAACTTCCAGAAGCTCACCACAGCTTTGATTAACCAATACAACGGATTCATCCCCTCCCAGCTTCAGGAAAAGTATGCGGACGATTTAAGTCAGGCCTCGCACGTCAACGGCGCGCTGACCATCGGCGAGAACATCGGCGACCTCAGCGGCGTCAACATCAGCCTGAAGGCCTACGCCTTCGCACTCGACAAGGCTGACGGACGTCCGGTAGACGGCTCTCCGGAAGCGGTAGCCGTGTCGCTGGCGAGCGCCCCGGAAATCGACGGTTACACCGGATTGCAGCGCTTCTTCCTGAGCTACGCCTCCATCTGGCGCACCGCCCAGCGCGAAGAGCTGACGGAACAGTACCTGCAAATCGATCCGCACTCTCCTGCCGAGTTCCGCACCAACGGCATCGTGCGCAACGTTGACCTCTATTATCAAGCCTTCGACGTCAAGCCGGAAAACAAGCTCTGGCTTGCCCCCGAAGAGCGCGTATCCATCTGGTAGCCGATACTCAAGCGAGTCGACGGCAATATGCAATAACCGATTGCCTGGGACTTACTTGAGTACGATGAGACGATATTGTGGTCGGAGCACAGCCATTGTGCCCCGGCCACTTTCTTATTCAATTCACGTTTATTATCCGACAGAGGCCACCAAGCGATCGGCCGTGGCATGCCCTTCAAAGACTTCGCTGGCATCCCACGGGTCTTCACCGGCTTCGTCTCCGGGTTCCACACTCCCGCTTGAGCTATGACCGCTGCTTCCACTGCCCTGCCGGTTATTGTTCCCGTCGTCTGAACCCAGATTCTGGCCTCCGTTTGGCTTATCGGCTTGTGCCTCACTGCTGCCGGCCGCCACGTTCTGATTCTGGCTCTGCCCTGCATCCCCCGAATTATGCGCGTTCCCCTGTTCCTTGCCGCTCAGTTTCACGCGTCGGAATGTCGAGGTGCCGAAGCTCAGGTCATGGCCGACACTGGTTGCTTCCATCACTATTTTGCTGTGCTTCGTACCGTCACGAGTCCATTCCTCGGTCGCCAGATTTCCCGTGGCGATGACCGGATCACCTTTGTGCAGGCTCGAATACACGTTCTCGGCCAACTGACGGAATACCTTGACTGCGATCCACGTCGTCGGACGGTCGCGCCACTCATTGACCGCTGGATTAAAATACCTCGTCGTGCAACCGATTCTGAACGAGACGGCGGCAGGACCTCCTTCCTTGCCGAAACTTTGCGGGTCTGCGCCCATGAACCCTGAAATCGTCACCGTACCTTGCTGCGTCATCGGCTCTGCTCCCTTGCGAAATTGTGTTCGTCTGTTGGTGGACTGCGGGATACGTCACCGGCAACGGAACCCAGCCACATATGCAGCAAAAATCCCGGCGCTGAAACCAGCTCAACCGTACCCCGCGGTTCTTCCAGTATGCAGGCCGGAACCTCAGGTTTTCAAGCCAAACCGGGCACTGTGGTCGAACGCTCGGGGCCTCGGCGTGTTGTGGATGCAATGTGGACGAACGAGGCAGTATCCACAGCGAAATCCGAAATGTGCACAACACGTAACAGGGATAACAGAGGTCAGAAACAGCGGTGTATCAACCGAATCGCCAAAAACGACAGCGGCGCCGCTATCGGATTTGAAGAAAATAATGAATGCGTGCACACGCTTCGGAGCTACTCACTCATAGTCACAGAAGCCATGACCTGAGATCTTGCCCATCTTGCCCTTGTCGATGAAGTCCTCCTTCAAGCGACGCGCAAACTCCTTCTGAACGGGGTCGGGCGAATCCTTGGAAAGGTTGTAGGGAGTCATCATGCCAACGGTGTCATAAATCTGGAACGGGCCGGTGGGCGCGCCTGTGGCGATGCGCCAGGTCTTGTCGATGTCTTCGAACGAGGCCACACCACGCACCCACAGATCCGCGGCGGCGTTGAGCAGCGGAACCAGCAGCGAATTGAGCACATAACCCGGCTGCTCCTTCTTGATGCGAATCGGGACCATGCCGATTTCCTCGGCGAATTCAGCGACCTCTTCAAACACTTTCGGATCGGTCTTCGGCTGAGCCATGACCTCGCCGGTGTTGAACTTCCAGATCTCGTTGGCAAAGTGCAGGCTCAGGAACTTGTCGGGACGGTCGACGAACGGCGCCATCTTGCTCGGCAGCAGCGTGGAGGAATTGGTGCAGAACACGGTCTTGTCCGGCGCATACTTGCTGACCTTCTCCCATGTGCTCTGCTTGATGTCGAGACGCTCCGGAATGGCTTCGATGATGATGTCCGCGTCCTTGACCGCGTCCTTCAGATCGGCGGTGGTGCGGATGCGCGAGACGGCGGCATCGAGCTTCTCATCGGTGGCATCGGGAATATCACGCTTGTACTGCTTCTTCAGATATTCCCAGCGCGCCGGAAGTCCGGCCAAAATCTCATCACTGATATCGTAGGCGACAACGTCCTTGCCCTTATAGGCCGACTGGAAAATAATCTGGGAACCAAGGACGCCAGTGCCCAAAACCGTAAGATTCTGCATTGATTTCTTCTTTCGTAATCGTCGCTGCGGATGCATTCGACGAATTCGCAGCGATCTGGATACGTCGGAATGGCATCAGCTCTTCGATACGATTCCGAGTCTTACATTTTTATCTTACCTAAAATGCGCTCGATTGCATATTTAAATCATCGTTTTGATATGAATTTAGGTAATTTTTCCATATTTTTCGACGATTTATTTATTTTCTATCACAAAAAAATATGGCCGCCTCCGTTATAGGAGACGACCACATTTGGTTTTTGTTCTAATGTTTTAGAGCATCGCGGCGTAACGTTGCGCCAGAGTTTCGGAGGCCTCGCCAGCCGGAACCTTCACTGCATTCTCGCCATTACGATCACGCACCTCGATGGTGCCATCGTTGAGATAGTCACGGCCGACCACGGCGACCAGCGGCACGCCGAGCAGCTCGGCGTCCTTGAACTTGACGCCCGGAGAGACCTTCTTACGGTCGTCGTAGATGACTTCGAGACCCTTGGCTTCGAGCTCTTCGACGAGCTTTTCGGCACCATCGAACGCCTCGTCTTTCTTACCTGTTGCGACGACGTGCACGGCGGCAGGCGCGATATTGACCGGCCAGGCCAGGCCCTTTTCGTCGTGATGGGTTTCGGCGATGCAGGCCATGACGCGCGAAACACCGATGCCGTAGCTGCCCATCCATACCGGCACGGCCTTGCCGTTCTGGTTCAGGACCTTCAAACCGAGCGCCTCGGAATACTTGAGACCGAGCTGGAAGACCTGTCCGATTTCCACACCGCGCTCGAAGCTCAGCGGGCCGGAGCCGTCCGGGCTCATGTCACCATCGCGGACTTCAGTCGCCTCGACGGTGCCGTCAGCCTTGAAATCACGGCCATAAACCATGTCGAAAGCGTCAACGCCGTCCTTGTCGCCGCCGGTGACCCATGCGGAGCCTTCGGCAATATGTGCATCAACAAGGTAACGAACCGGATCCTTGATAGCGGAGCCCTCAACGCGAGCCTGCGGTCCCAAAACGGACGGTCCGATATAGCCCTTGACCAGTTCGGGATGAGCCTTCAGATCGGCTTCGTTGGCCTCTTCAATCTCGGCAGGTGCGAACTGCGCTTCGAGACGCTTCATGTCGATCTGACGATCGCCGGGCAATGCCACGACGACGACCTCGCGCCACGGCTTGCGATGGTCCTCGTTCTCATCATCGGGCTCACCGGGATGCTTGACAGTGATGACGACGTTCTTGAGCATATCGGTCTGCGCCCATTGACGACCGTCTTCGCGAGGATACAGCGCGTTGCACTGGCTGACCATCTCGTCGATGGTCTTGGCATCCGGCAGATCACGCAAGCTCATCGCCGGAGTCTTGGAGCAATCGATAGCAGGAACTTCCGGAGTGGTAAGGGCTTCAACGTTCCATGCCTTACCGCTCGGAGCCTTGGCGAAGGTATCCTCACCAATGGCCATCGGCGAAAGGAACTCCTGAGATTCGAAGCCGCCCATCGGACCGGAAACCGCGTGGACCATGATATAGCCCAGATCGAGACGCTTGAAGATGCGCTCGTAAGCGTCGCGCTCCTCGACGTAGGCCTTCTTCAGCCCGTCCTCGTCGATGGTGAAAGAGTAACCGTCTTCCATAATGAACTCGCGGCCACGCACGAGGCCGGCGCGCGGACGGAATTCGTCGCGGTACTTGGTCTGAATCTGGTAGAGCGTTACCGGCAGATCCTTATAAGAGGAATACATGTCCTTGACGAGCAAGGTGAACATTTCCTCGTGGGTCGGGGCGAGCAGATAATCGGCCTCGTGGCGGTCCTTCAGGCGGAAAATGTTCTCGCCATACTCTTCCCAGCGATGCGTCGCCTCATATGGCTCCTTGGGCAGCAGAGCCGGGAAATGGACTTCCTGACCGCCGATGCCGTTCATTTCCTCACGGACCACGGCCTCGATTTTGTTAAGGACGTTCAGGCCGAGCGGCAGCCAGGTCCAGATACCGGGCGCGGCCTTGCGGATATAGCCGGCTCGCTGGAGCAGGCGCGCCGAATCGACGTCGGCGTCGGCGGGGTCCTCACGCAGCGTGCGCAGGAACAGGGTGGACATACGAAGTGCTTTTGTCATGGTTCCTAAATTATTCGCGCGAGCCGACATTGACGGCGTTACCGAAACGAATGTGGACAAGCGTTCAGCCATGCACATTGTGTCCACAACACGCCGAGACCTCGAACGTTCGACCACAGGAGCCGTTCCGGCTTGTTACCTTCTATGTTCACGCTTTACCTTGAATAGCACAAGGAACACGAATCCATCAACCACCCAACGGTGCCAAGAAAACAGGCAAATCAAAATTCAATAGTTATTGAATTGAAATATCAATAGGTAAGGAATACAATGTGAAACGTAAGAAGCTGGAAAGACGATTATGGGAAATCGCTCGCCTGCATAACCTCGACATCACGTTCCGCGAAGGCGGCAATCATACGATTGTCGTTATCGGGAGCACACAGAGTACGATTCCCCGTCACCGAGAAATCAACGAAATCACGGCAAACAGCATCATCAGATATTTCGAAAGGAACTTGGATGGCAAGCAATAACGTCACTGCAATCGCGACGCGTTCCGGAAAATGGTGGGCCATCGAAGTTCCGGAACGTCCCGGACTTTTTACCCAAGTCAGGCGCCTCGACCAGGTCGATTCCATGGTTCGAGACGCGGCGAAGGCGCTTGGTAAGCCGGTTGGTTCTGTCCACCTTGAAATCCGGCTTGGAGACGAACGAGACGACGAGATGATCAACGAATTGCACGAGGCACGGGACGAAGCGGCGAAAGCACAGGAAAAAGCTTCGACGTTGACACGCAGCACGATTTCTTCATTACGCAAACGCGGCTTCAAGCTTGCGGATATCGCTCAAATCATCGGATTGACAGTGCAGCGAGTCAGTGCGTTGCAGTATTCGTGATTCTGACGCTTAGACCAAACCTGTCAAACTCAAAGAGCTGCTGCCGATGGCAAGTCGAATCAAGCCAGACCAACCAAATAAAAAGCCAGATGGACGATAAATAGGACTAACCCAAACCAGAACGACGACAAAGGTTTCCTGGGCAATCAAATCCCGGGGTTTCCTAAAGATCCCGGTTTCGAATCCTAAAGCTAGAAGAGCTCGTCCTGGGCGAATTCGTCGGTATCGCCGGCGAGCTGACCGGAAGCCTGCTTGGTGAAGGCATCGCTGCCTTCTTCGGCCAGACGGGCACAGGCGGCCTTGGAATTGTCGCGCAGCTGGCCGTCGAGCAAAACGGCATCGGGCGAGACCATGAACGCTCGTTCGCTGATGTCATCGAGATAGAGGCCGTCAAGGTTTTCCACACGGGAAAGCGCGACGTAGCCCATGCCCGGCGCAAAAGTACGGCGCAAATTCATCACGGCGCGGTCGAGCGTCATGCCCTGCGACTTATGGATGGTGATGGCCCACGCGCAACGCAACGGCACCTGTTTGACGCTGGCCAGCACGGCCTCGCCATCCATCATGTCCCACGAAGCCTGCTTCATGGTCACGGTGTTGCCGTTTTCAAAGGCGACGATCGGCCAACCACCCTTCGCTTCTGAGACAAAACCCTCCACCTTGCCGATGGACCCGTTGACATACTGGTGGTCGGCATCGTTGCGCAGCGCCATCACGGCCGCACCGGTTTTGAGCTCCAGCTTTTCGGGGGCGAGCATATTCTTCTTAAGTCTTTTGACCAGGTTGGCCGGACCCGCCGATTCGGCGACATAGTCGTGCGTTTCATCGTGGATCTGCGAAAGCCGCAGGTCGTTCAATGTGTCGGCCTGTTTGTTGACCGGGAACAGATGGACGGCCACCTCCCCCGCGGCAGGCGATTTGCCAAGACGGTCCGCGAGAACGTCATGATCTTCCTGCGTAACGCCGCCTTCGCGGATATCGGTAAGAACGGTGAGCAGTTGACCATCATCCTGACGGTGTTGCTCGGTCAAATAGCAGACCACGGGATTGAGCTCGTCCCAGACCAACGATTCAGTGACAAAGCCGTCGGCATCCTTTCCTGCATCGGCATAACGCTGACGTGACATCAGAAATTCTGGGCTCGGAGCCATATCATCACGACGGAATGATTTTTTGACCGGCGGAAGCTGGAAGAAATCACCGGAAAGCACGACTTGCAGTCCGCCGAACGGCTCGGGGCTGTGCCGCAACGCGCGGCAGACGTCGTCGACCATGTCGAAGAGCCACGCGGGCAGCATCGAGACCTCATCGATGACGAGAATATCGGCCGCCTCGATCTTGCGCTTGCGGCGCGAACGAATCCGCTTCAGCAATTCCGGAGTCATGACCTGTGAGACGCCGACACCGGACCAGGAATGGATGGTTTGGCCGTTGATGTGTGTGGCCGCGATGCCGGTGGAAGCCGTAACAGCAACAGAAGCGCCACGAGCGCGGGCGGAACGAATGAACTCGTTCAAGACGTAGGTCTTGCCAGCACCGGGAGCACCGGTGATGAACGCATTTGCCCCCGCGTCAAGAATCGTCAGCGCCTCCGCCTGCTTCATGCCACTACTCCTTCATCTATCAACGCTTATCCATCCACTGCCCTATGCCGAGGTAAAAGCATCACAATCAAACCCAAAAGGTGCTTTTTGTCTCAATTCAATGCCCCAACTGTGGAAAAAGCACTAAAAACGTCTCAAAAAGATGCTTTTCTCCTCAGTCTGGCACTCGACCTGTGGGAAAAGCACCAAAAACGGCCTGAAATGGTGCTTTTCACCGCTAAGTACATATTAACTGAGGAGAAAAGCACCTTTCGTGCCACGTACTACTTGTTGAGCAGACTCGTAGCCTCTATATCGGCCTCGATCTTCTTGGCTTCTGCCTCGTCCGGGCCAGGCGACGGGGCCATGAAGGCCTCGCGGTAGTAGCGCAGCTCGTCCAGCGACTCGATGATGTCAGCGAGCGCACGGTGGCCGCCGTTCTTGGGCGGACGGTTCATGTAGACCGCCGGATACCAGCGACGTGCGAGCTCCTTGATGGTGCTGACGTCGATGCTGCGATAATGCAGATGACTCATGAAGTTCGGCATGAAGTGGTCGAGGAACTTCTTGTCGCTGCCAATGGTGTTGCCGGCGAGCAGCGGCTTGACCCCGTCAGGCGTGAAGCGGGCGACATACTCGGTGACCTTCTTTTCGGCGTCGGCCAGGCTCAGCCCGGTCTCCCACTCGTTGATCAGGCCGGAACGGGTGTGCATTGCGCGCACAAAGTCGCCCATGTGGTCGACGGCCTTCTGCGACGGCTTGATGACGTAGTCCACGCCCTCGTCGAGCACCTTGAGATTGAAATCGGTCGGCACCACGGAGACTTCCACGAGTTCGTCGCCGCCGAAAATATCGAGGCCGGTCATCTCGCAGTCGATCCAAATCAGGCGGGAATCCTCCGCCGAATACGTCTCGTCATCCTGAGCATTCACCATAATATTGACCCTTTCACTGCCACTAACAGAACTCTATACACTATCTCACATGGCTGACTGGCAACAATTTTCCATCTTTTTAGTAGACAATAAAAGTAATGGAGAAACACAATCAAATGTCCCTCCATTACCTTTATTTAATTCAATCGATCAGTCGTTGTGGAAACCGCTGTAGTTCGGGGCCTCCGTGGTCATCACGATGTCGTGCGGATGCGATTCGCGCAGGCCGGCTGTGGTGATACGGATGAAGCGACCTTTTTCGGCCATTTCCTTGATGTTATGGGCACCGATGTAGAACATCGACTGGTGCAGGCCGCCAATCATCTGGTAGAGCACCGCATTGAGGGAGCCGCGATACGGCACCTCTCCTTCGACGCCTTCGGGGATGACCTTGTCGTTGCTGGTGACGTCGGCTTGGAAGTAGCGGTCCTTGGAGTAGGACTTCTTGCCACGCGGGGCCATCGCACCGAGCGAGCCCATGCCGCGGTAAAGCTTGTACTGCTTGCCGTGCAGCAGCACCTTTTCGCCCGGAGTCTCGTCGCAGCCGGCGAGCGCGCCGCCGAGCATGACGGTCGAAGCTCCGGCCACAAGCGCCTTGGCGATGTCGCCGGAATAGTGGATGCCACCGTCGGCGATGCAAGGCACGCCGGCCGCACGGCAGACCTGAGCCGCGTCATAGACGGCCGTAAGCTGCGGAACACCAACACCGGCGACCACGCGCGTGGTGCAGATGGAGCCAGGGCCCACGCCTACCTTGACGGCATCGACGCCGGCGTCGATCATGGCCTGAGCGCCGGAAGCGGTCGCCACGTTGCCGCCGATGATCTGCACGCCGTTGAAGGCGCGGTCGGACTTGAGCCGCTTGATCATATCGAGAGCGAGATGCGCTTCACCGTTGGCGGTATCGACCACGAGCACGTCGACACCGGCCTCCATCAGAGCGGAAGCACGCTGCCAGGCGTCGCCGAGGAAGCCGATACCGGCGGCCACGCGCAAACGGCCTTGGTCGTCCTTGGTGGCGTCCGGATACTGTTCGGTCTTCACGAAGTCCTTGACGGTGATAAGCCCGGCGAGCTTGCCTTCGTCGTCGACCAGCGGTAGCTTTTCGACCTTGTGCTTGGCAAGGAGGTCGTGGGCGTCTTCACGTGAGATATTCGCCGGACCGGTGATGAGCCCGTCCTTGGTCATGACGTCCTTGACCTTGAGCTTGTCGTAATCTTCGGACGCGATGAAACGCATGTCTCGGTTGGTGATGATGCCGAGCAGCTTGTTGTCGCTATCGACCACGGGAAGGCCCGAAATATGGAAACGGCCACACAGCTTGTCGAGATCGGCAAGGGTGGCCTCGGGGTTGACGGTGAGCGGGTCGGTAATCATGCCCGATTCGCTGCGCTTGACGATGTCGACCTGCGAGGCCTGGTCGTCGATGGAAAGGTTGCGGTGCAGCACGCCGATGCCGCCGTTGCGGGCCATAGCAATGGCCATATCAGATTCGGTGACGGTGTCCATAGCCGCGGAGAGCACGGGCACCTTCATGGTGATTTCGCGGGTCAGATGCGTGGTGGTGTCCACGTGAGAGGGAATGACGTCGGTCTCGTTGGGCAGAAGTAATACATCATCGTAAGCCAATCCCATTTTTGCAAAAACGGGAGGCAATGGATTGTAGGATGACTGGATATCAGGTTGAGAATTTAAAGCCATAGCACAACTATATGGGCGCGGGGTGACGAGCGTCACCATTTGTTGTGGTTACTTGTGCTTTCGGGAATGTCGCGCATTGCGCACGTCCGGGTCCTCCTCTTTTTGCAATTCCAACCACCGTCGCATCAGGTACGGGGACATCGTGCATATTGTCAGGATCACGGCTGCGATAATCATGCCGATGGCCACATATTGCCAGCGGAAGAAGAGAATCATAATCGAGCCGAAGGAGATCAGCGCCGCCCAACCCCAAAGAATCAGCACTGCGCCCTGCACGCTGTGGCCGATTCGCAGCATGCGGTGGTGCAGATGCATACGGTCGGGGTGCATCGGCGACTGGCCTTTGCTCAGGCGGCGCACGATGGCCAGGCACATGTCGAGAACGGGCAGGAAGAGTACCAGAATCGGCAGCAGAATCGGCATAAACGCCGGCAGATAAAGGCTGGTATGCACGGAAGCCGGGTCGAGATGGCCGGTCATGATAATCGACGCGCAGGTAATCATATAGCCCAAAAGCATCGAGCCGGAATCGCCCATAAAGAGCTTCGCCGGATGCCAGTTATGCAGCAAAAAGCCGACACAGATGCCGACCAGAGCAACGTCGAGCAATGTGGCCATCGAGGCGTAACTCGGCGTGGAACGCGCGATGACGTAGGAATAGACAGCGAACGCGATGCCACCGATGGCGACGATACCGGAGGCAAGGCCGTCGAGCCCGTCAACAAAGTTGACCGCATTAATTGAAGCGACAATAAGGAAAGCCGTAATGGCCATGGAAATGCTTGGCGAAGCCGTCACCAACGAGCCGAACGGCAAGAAAATAATCTGTACCCCGCCCCATGCCACGAAGACGGAAATCAGGAGCTGGCCAGCAAGTTTGAGCATCCAATCCAGATCCCATAGGTCGTCTGCCACACCAAGAAGACAAATCAGCACAGCACCGGCGAGCACCACCCACGCCTGATACGAGCCAACGAAAAGGCCTGATATGAAAGGCATTTTGCTGGCAAACACAATCGCCACCGTAAGTCCTATGAGCATCGCCAGCCCGCCCATACGCGGAGTCGGCACCGTATGCACATCACGCGCGCGAACTTCGCCGACCGCACCGATTTCGATGGCGAGATGGCGGATCAGAGGGGTGACCAGCCAAGTGGCCCCTCCCGCAATCGCGGCAATGAACAGGTAGACTCTCACGCGTTCAGACTCCCGCCTTCGGCATCCATCAACGCGCTGCGTACCTGCACCTCGCTGATAACGCCCTCACGCACAATTGAAATGCCGTCGCGTTCGTTCGGATCGGCGGCAACCACCGTGCTCGCGACATGGCTCGTGGTAGGCCCTCCGTCAAGATACAAATCGACGTCATCACCAAGCGCGGCCACAGCTTCCTGAACCGTTTGCGGGCTTTCTCCCCCGCTGCGGTTCGCACTCGAACAAGCCAGCGGCCCAGTGGCACGCAACGTCTTGAGGCAAGCTTCAGAATCCGGCACGCGCACGGCTTGGGTTTTGCTTCCGTTCATTTCCTCGCGTAGCGTGACCAGTTTCGAACCAACCTTGGCCACGGCAATTGGAGAAAACGGGCCAGGCAGGAAAGCCTTGGAAAGCCGGTCCAACGGCACCGGGAGATACAATCCAAGCCCGTCCAGGTCATCGACCGATGACAGCAGCACCTGCAGCGCCTTGCTGCGCGGGCGCCGCTTCGCCTCGTAAATGCGGCTTACGGCTTTGGCACTGAAAGGACTTGCGGCTACGCCGTAAACCGTGTCGGTCGGCAAGACGACAAGGCCTCCGTCTTTGACAATCTTTGCTGCCAAAGTAAGGGATTCGTCATCAATCGCACGAACGTCGCTCATATATTGCCTCCAACACAACGCATGTCTTAATTGCATCATTGCGCCCCGACTTCATTGGGATTCCAACGACGAGCTGCGATCGTATTACTTCAAGCAACCGAAATATTCAAACACTCGGACAATGCCGCAATAGTCAGAGCAGCAAAAACTTCCAGCATTCATCGCCCTTAATAGAAACCGTTTACTCTTTGACGGCAAAAAGATAACGCGGCCGGCCGGAAAGGTCATCGCCGGTGTGTGCCGTGCTGAAACCGTGGGTTCTGGCAAAGTCGGTCAGCAATTGAGCCTGCGAAATGTCGTGTTCCATCACCAGCGCGCCGCCGCTACGCAGAAGCTTCTCGGCACGCAGGATGATGCGTTCCGGGATATAGGTCCCGTCTGCCGAACCACCATAGAGCGCCGTTTTCGGGTCATAGTCACGTACTTCGGGCTGCTCAGGAATCTCCGCGATCGGTACGTAAGGCGGGTTGGTGACCACCGCGTCGATGGTGCCGTTCAATTGAGAAAGCGTCATGGCATTCGCCGCGTCGGCGTGGAAAAGATGATAGTTGTAGCCGGCCAACGAATGGTCCTTGAATACCTTCTGCTCGTTACGTTTCGTCCATTCAAGCGCTTCCAACGAAAGTTCCACGGCCCAGACCTCGCTGCCCGGAACTTCGGTGACGAGCGACAAGCCGATGGCCCCGCTCCCGGCACACAGATCGACCAGACGACTTGGTTTGATGTTTTCGTGCGTCAGCCAATCGATGGCTGCTTGCACCACAGTCTCGGTTTCCGGACGCGGAATGAAAACACCTGGCCCGACCTCTAAATCCAAGTAGCGGAACGGGGCATGGCCGACGATATATTGCAACGGCTCGCGTTGCTTGCGTCGGGCCACCATCACGGCAAAACGGCGAATTGCCGCGTCATCGGCATCGCTAATCACATTCTCGTCATTATTTCCGGTGGCATTATCGGCATTCGCAGAAGACCCGTTAGAATCGCCCGTTTCCGAGCCCTGTCGGGAAATATCTCGGGAATCATTTCCATCGTTAATGCGATGGACATCGACCCCATCGGTCTCGTCGTCATTGATCGTGCTATGCAGCGGCGTATCCAGCAATATCGATTTCTCGACGTCACTGGGCGCTACACCGAACGCCTCGGCAAGCAACAGTTTCGCATCATTTCGCGGTGTTTCGACACCAGCAGCTTTCAGCCAATCCGTCGCTTGCTGCAACGTTTCGGATGTCGAACGCACCACGTCTTGCGCCATTAACTACTCCCCTTGCTTCAGCCAGTTCAGTCGGTTTTGGCGAGACGTGCGGCCTCGTCGGCCTGGATATCGCTGTCGATGACGGCCTGCAGGTCACCGTCAAGCACCTGGTCGAGATTGTATGCCTTGTAATTGGTACGGTGGTCGACGATACGGTTTTCCGGGAAATTGTAGGTGCGGATACGTTCGGAACGGTCGAGCGAGCGCACCTGCGAATGGCGCATATCGGCTGCTTCCGCCGCTTCCTTTTCATGTTTCATCGCCAGCAAACGCGATTTCAAGACGCGCAGCGCCGCCGCACGATTCTGAATCTGCGACTTCTCGTCCTGCATGCTCACCACGATGCCGGTGGGGATATGGGTCATGCGCACCGCGGAATACGTCGTGTTGACTGACTGCCCACCAGGACCGGAACTCATGAAGATGTCGATCTTGAGGTCTTTCGGGTCGATTTCGATTTCATCGTCATCCTCGTCGGCTTCAGGGAAAACAATGACGCCGGCCGCAGAGGTCTGGATGCGCCCCTGCGATTCCGTGACGGGAATACGCTGCACGCGGTGCACACCGCCCTCGTATTTGAGGCTCGCCCACACACCGTCTTCAGGAGCCGGGTTGCCCTTGGCACGGATAGCGATCTGCACGTCCTTGACACCGCCGAGCTCCGTGCTGTTCTCGCTTTGGATAGTGGTGGTCCAGCCGCGCTTTTCGGCGTAACGAGTGTACATACGCAGCAAGTCGCCGGCGAACAGCGCCGCCTCTTCCCCACCGGTACCTGCCTTGATCTCCATAATCGTGTCACGCACGTCGTCAGGGTCGCGCGGAATCAGTGCGCTGCGCAGCTTCTCTTCGGCAGGCGCCACCAATGCCTCGAGCCGTTTGGCTTCCTCGGCGAAGTCGGCATCCTCGCCGGCCATTTCCTTGGCCGCTTCGGCGTCTTCCTTGGCGTGCTGCCAGCCGCAATAGGCCTCGACGATGCTGCCGAGTTGGGCATGGCGACGCCCCAGCTTGCGAATCGCCTTCGGGTCGGAGGCGACCTCGGGCTGGCTCATCTGCCGCTCGATGTCCTGATACTCCTCCAACGCGCTTTGCGCTGCCGGGAATTGCTGGTCTGCCATGCAAAAGTCCTTTATAAAATATTTGAAATTATCGATAATACAAAATCCCAGAAATTGGGTATGAAAAACGCCAGCCCGGATTCGGATCCGCAGACCCGAACCAGCGTGGCTGGCGAATGAAGAATGCTACTTGGTCTTCTTGCCGTAGCGCTTCTCGAAGCGGGCGACGCGGCCGCCGGTATCGAGAATCTTCTGCTTGCCCGTGTAGAACGGGTGGCAGTTCGCGCACACATCAACCGTCATGTGATCGCCCTTGGCGGTGCTGCGCGTGACGAAAGTATTGCCACAAGAGCAGGTGACCTGCACTGCGTGATAATCGGGATGAATACCCTGCTTCATAATGTCTCCTAAGGAATTCAGGTGACCCGGGTCGCCTAACCCCAATGGCCAGACGTGAACCGGAACTTTGATATTCTATCAGCGAGCGTTGACTTGGCCTTCTTCCGATCTACCGAAAAACCGGTACCGAAAGAATCATTTTCAGCCAAATGAACACTCTTGCAATACAACAAATCATGATGCCGAATCATACCGATTTCGTCTTTCGGCTGATTGGTCATCGTATGCTTTTTCTTCCAGATATTTTCAAACCGATTACGTATCCGTCGAAATCCTTTGATATTTTGCTGTTATCGACCTTTGAGCAAAGGAGCCAGCAATGACCGATATGCTGTATTTTGAAACGCACGGCAAAACCCACACGGTCTATCTTCCCAGCCACGAACGCGCCTTGGAAATCGAAGCCGACATCATGGCCAACCCGTCCGGCATTTTCCCCATCGAAATCGTATTCGGTAAAAAGACCTATACCATTTATATCAATCCCAAGGAATGGAGCTACTGGCAGTTCATGGAAATAAAAGGCGGAATCAAAGCCACACCAAGTTTCTGAAACACGAATGCCCATAAACCAGCAATGAGTGGGGCCTCAGGGGCTTGAACCCTGGACCGACGGATTATGAGTCCGCTGCTCTAACCGACTGAGCTAAAGCCCCACGTTGGCAAAACCAACTTCTCTACTTTATCAAACGCTCTGACCAGCCGCACCGCCCGGAAGCGTCAGATTGCGCTCGGACTTGCCTAATACAAAACGAACGACATCTTTGGAATATGCAGCGAAAGATGCCGTTCACGGTTTTATATTGTCTATTTGTATCTTTTAAGACCTATTTTCTGCTTTTCACCGCACGGCCTGACGCGAAACGATCCAACGCGCCGGTTTTGGCAATGGCCAAGTAGAGGAACCAGCTCATCACGCCAGCAATAAGTATGCCGCCGATAATCTCACAGGTCATATGGGTGAGGCCACGCGGGCTGACCAACGCGACGCCCTGCAAGCGCGTAAGCAAAACATAGAATCCGTATTCCACCGCGGTCAACGCTCCCGAAGCAACGCTCAAGCCGAGATTGAACTTCCGGTAACGGAAAATCGCGAACGGCACTTCCGCGAATAGGCCCTGCAGTGCCGCCGAAAGGAAGACGAAGGTGAAAGAATACTGGTTGCCGAATAGTGTTTCGGTCAAGCTACCGATGATGTTGACGTAAATCGCCGCGCCTGGCTTGCGGATAATCAGCAACGCAAGCGGGCCGGAGAAATACCAGAACGCATGGAAGAGGCTCGTGACACCCGGAAGAACAGCGCGAAGCAACGGGGCAATCCATGCATACGCAAAATTGAATCCCCAAAAGACGACACCGCAGGCCACGCCGAGCGCCGCACCAATGGCGATATCCGCGGCACGCCAGCGCAGACGCGAGACCCTGGCGACTTTAACAGCCGACGCTTTCAAGGACGGAACCGAACCCCGGTTTTGTCCTGTTGTCCCGCTCTGACTTTTGTGGTCGACTTCTGAGGCAGCCGATGAAGACTGGTCGGTTGATGTTCGTTCAGGTTTTTGGGCAGATTCGGCCACGGTAGTTCCTTGCATTCAAACTGTGCACAGCGTTTTGATTACAGCGTCCCTTGACCTGCACAGTTCGGGCGAGGACGCCAACCGCCACTCTATCAGCATCGGATTTCGCGGCACACCCCAGCGCTATCGACGCTGGTTATGGCCTACTCCAAATCGTTGACAACGCTTCGAAATCCTTGGAAAATCAAGCTTCCGGAAGCACAAATGCAATGCAAAAGAATACGACAGAAGTGAAAACAATACTGTCAGGAATTGATAAACGCCAGCGGATTGTCTATGAACCTGCGCAGCCCGACCTCCGCGGCACCCAAAAGCGCCGGTCGCGTATTGACGTCGGGCAGGAGCACCCGCGGCTGAACCTCGGGATAGCTCAACACCTGCAACCCGAGCTCATGGCTCAACCGACGGGTCAGCGCTTTGCCGAACCGGTCCCAAAGCCCGCCCAAAACGACGGTATTGATATCAAGGATGTTGATGGCCGAGGCGAGCACCGACGTCAGGGCTCTTACCGCCCGATCCACCGCAGCCACGGTGCGGTCGTCATGGGCCTTGTACCTGGCAAGCAGCTCGTCCACCGCCTCCATCCTCGTCGAAACCCCTGGGTCGGCGACGCCGGAAGCCTCCACCAGCGCCTTGCGACCGGCGTACATCTCCAAGCATCCGCAGCGCCCACAAGTGCATTGCGGCCCGTCGAGGGCCACGGAAACATGGCCAAGCTCGCCGGCAAAGCCGAAGTCGCCGCGATCGACCTGCCCATGACGCACCACGGCACCACCGATGCCGATATCCGTCGAAATATAGATGAACGAATCGGTCGGGCGAATCACCCTTTTCCCGTTGCGCGGCGTGGCATACCCCGGAATCTGCGCCAACGCAGCCAAGTTCGCCTCGTTGTCGGCGAGCGCATCAAGCCGTTTGACCACATTGAAACGCGAAAGCTCCAGCTTCTTCCAGCCGAGGTTTTTCGCCGACAACAACACCATATCCTCGGTGACAAGGCCGGGAAGCGCCAGAACCGTGCCGACGACGCTCAGGCCTTTCTCACTGATTTTCTTTTCGCCAATGCCAACCAGTTTGTCAAGCTGCGCGAACACTTCCTCGGGGTCGCTGGCCTCCATGGAACGGCTCACCCAACGCTGGGAAACAATCGTTCCGTCAAGCGCCAGCACGATGTAGCCATATCCATCAGTATTGATTTGCAGTCCTATCGAGCAGAAGCGCCGGCCGGAAATGTTGAGCGGGGTGCTCGGCCTGCCATACGTCGTTCCGGCGGAAACCGGCTTTCCCTCCTCCATCGCGTTTGAGGAGACAAGCATGGGCACCAGAAGCGACATCGTGGCTTTCGTCAGTCCCGTGGCCTTCGCGAGCTTGGCGCGGCTCATGGGTTTGGCGGATTGGAGCAACGTGGTGAGGACCACCGATAGATTGTGATTGCGCAAATCGTCCTGATTGATACTTCTCAGCGCCATAATCGCCCCTTTTCAAAGATACGTTCACTGTATCAGCCGGTGCAAATACCGGGCACAACAACAAAAACACATGGTACCATTGAAATAATCTATTGATTTAACTAATATAGATAATGGATTGCAAGTAGACTGATTTCAGACGCGGCAGTCAAGGCACGTAGCAGTGTCCGGCGTATTGCGAAAGGCAGGAATAATGACGGAGCAACAATCAGGCAGCGCTTCCGCTCACACGACGTTGGTGGCGGGAGTCGACACTTCGACACAATCGACCAAGGTACGCGTGACCGATGCCGAGACGGGCGAGCTCGTACGCTTCGGACAGGCGAAGCATCCCGACGGCACCAGCGTCGATCCCGAATACTGGTGGCAGGCGTTCTGCCAGGCCGCTAAGCAGGCCGGTGGTCTTGACGACGTTTCGGCGTTGGCCGTTGGTGGCCAGCAGCACGGCATGGTGCTGCTTGACAAGCACGGAAGGGTGATCCGCGACGCCCTGCTTTGGAACGACACACGCTCGGCTCCGCAGGCCGAAAACCTCATCACGAGGCTTGGAGCCCCGGAACGCACTTCCGAGGATGAGCCGGAAGACGTAGTGGCACGCGGCCGGCAGCGTTGGGTGAAGGCCGTGGGTTCGTCGCCCGTTGCCTCGTACACGCTGACGAAAATCGCTTGGGTGGCCGAAAACGAACCCGAGAACGCTGCGAAAATCGCGGCCGTTTGCCTGCCACACGATTGGCTGAGCTGGCGTATCGCCGGCTTCGGCCCGGTTGAAGAGGGCGAGGACGCGCATCTGGACGCTTTGTTCACCGACCGCTCCGACGCTTCGGGCACCAGCTATTTCGATTCCGCCAACAACATCTACCGCTATGACCTGATCGATATGGTTCTTGGCCGTCACGATATCATCCTTCCCAAGGTGCTCGGACCGCGCGAAATCGCACCGGTCAAAGCCTCTCCTGCCGTCGCCGGAGCATCCATCGACGGCGGCTGCATCATCGGGCCCGGCGGCGGCGACAATGCCATGGCCTCCCTGGGCTTGGGCATGTCGGTGGGCGACGTCAGCGTTTCGCTGGGCACTTCCGGCGTAGCCGCAGCCATTGCGGAAAATCCGGTACAGGACCTAAGCGGCGCCGTTTCGGGCTTTGCCGATTGCACCGGGCACTATCTGCCGCTGGCCTGCACCATCAACGGCTCGCGCATCATGGATGCAGGTTGCGCCGCTCTCGGCGTGGATTACGACGAACTCGGCCGGCTTGCCCTTGCCGCCGAACCCGGCGCGGGCGGCTTGACCTTGGTCCCCTACTTTGACGGCGAGCGCACACCGAACAGGCCGGACGCCAATGCGGTGCTCAGCGGCATGACGCTGGCCAACACCACCAAGCAGAACTTCGCCCGCGCTTTCATCGAAAGTCTACTCTGCTCGCAACGCGATTGCCTGGAAATCATCAAGAGCCTCGGCGGCAGCGTCAACCGCATCCTCCTGATCGGCGGCGGCGCGAAGTCCGAGACCGTACGCACCTTGGCTCCAGCAATTTTCGGCATGCCCGTCACCCGTCCGGCCACCGACGAATACGTCGCCATCGGCGCGGCACGTCAGGCCGCATGGGTATTGAGCAAAGATCCTGAACCCCCGCAATGGAACCTCAACATCGACGGCACCGAAACCGCCGAGCCGACCCCCGAGGTCTACGAGGCCTATGTCAGGGCGCGTGGCTGAAGGCTAATCAGATTCAGACACCCCGTTCACGGCCGCTTTCCATTCCTCCGCGCTCCAGTCTTGCGGCACTTCATGGATGACTTTGCAAGGGTTGCCGACTGCAACACTATCGGCGGGAATATCGCGGACGACGATGGAACCGGCGCCGATGACGCAGTTGTCGCCGATCGTCACGCCCGGGCAGACCACAACGTTGCTGCCCAGCCAGACATTGTTGCCGATAGCCACGTCTTCGTTGTGCTGCCAGCCTTCGAGCCGCGGCTTGACGGGCAGTGCATGATTGGGCGTGCAGATGCTGCAGCGCGTGCCGATCAGGCAGTCGGAGCCAATCGATATTGGCCCTCCCCCGACGATCAGGAGATCCATGTTGATGAACGTCCGCTCGCCTATGGTCAGTCCGAGCCCATAATCCAAGTGAATCGGGGGCCGGAAATCGACGCCTTCTCCGGCTCCGGGCACGAGCTCGCGGAAGAGCCGCATCGCCTCGTCGGGGTCATCGAAATAAATCCGGTTGATTTTGGCGCAGGTCGATTGCGATTGCCAAGTCAGTTTCGGCAGTATCTCAGACTTCCGATATTGCATCCATTCGTCATTGAACAATTTCGCAAAATCCGGGTATTTCGCTTTCAACGTTTCGACTTCGTCTTCCATGTTCCGCTTCAATCCTTACATTCATTCTTTGTGACAGGCTCCCTGTCGTGTCGGCTATCGGCCACACGTTCAAGAGGCAATATTCGCCTGCTTTCACCGATATGATATGGCCTTTGACTATATAAGTCAAATGAATTAATTATATAAAAGACAGGCATCCCCGTTAATCCGCTGTTCAAGCATCGCTATATGGAACGAAATACAAAAATCGGATACCGAACGAAATTCACTCGATACCCGATTTTCAAATGGTCAGATCAGAGATTTAAGTATCTGCTCATACCCTACAGAGCTTATAAATCCTGTGCGGCATAAAGGGCGCCGGGGGCGTTGTTCTTGTCGAAGCGGTCCGCGGTGACGAGCAGCTTGTCGTTGGTGAACGCCATCTGGCCCAGACGCGACATCTCGCGACCGTAGCCGGAAAGCTTCACACCACCGAACGGAATGTCGGGCAGCGAGGCCAGCGGGGTGTTGACGAACATCATGCCGGTGTAGACCTTCGCAGCCACCTCGGCACCGTGATTCTTGTCTCCGCAGAAGAGCATGCCGCCCAAGCCGTATGGGTTGTCGTTGGCGAGCGCCACGGCCTCTTCTTCGCTGTGGACCTTGTAGACCGCAGCCACGGGCCCGAACATCTCGGTCTTGTAGCCGGGGTTGTCGGGAGTGATGTCGGTCAAGATCGAGGGACGGAAGAACTGACCGTCGGAGTCGATTTCCGGGAAGCGGTAGGCGACCTTCGCGCCTGCGGCGACCGCGGCATCGAACGAGCCCTGCAGCTTCTCCTTGGCACGCTTCGAGTTCATCGGGGCGATGGTGGTCGACGGATCCATCGGGTCTCCCGGGGTGACACGCGAGAAAGCGTCAATCAGACCGTCGAGGAACTCGTCGTAGACGTTGTCCATGACGATGAAACGCTTGGCCGAAGTGCAGACCTGGCCGGCATTGTACAGGCGGACGCGCCATGCGCATTCATTGACGTTCTTCATATCCGCATCACCGAGAACGATGAACGGATCCATGCCGCCCAGCTCCATGGTGCTCTTCTTCAGGGCCTTGCCAGCAGCACCCGCGACGGCGACGCCGCCACGCTCGGAACCAGTGAGCGCCACACCCTGAACGCGCGGGTCCTCGATGGCTTGCGTCACCTGGTCATAGGTCATGAAGAGATTCGTCAGAGCGCCCTTCGGGGCTCCTGCCTCCTCGACGATCTCGCAGAAACGCTTGGCCGAGGTCGGGGTGTTGGAAGCGTGCTTCAGAATCATCGTGTTGCCGAGCATGTAGTTCGGTGCGAAGACGCGCATGATCTGGTAGTACGGGAAGTTCCACGGCTCCACCATGACGACAACACCGACGGACTGGTGCAGCACCTGGGCGTCACCGGCGACAATGCTGTCAAGCTTGTCCGGCTTGAGCAGTTCCTCGCTGTGGTCGGCGAACCAGTCGGCGATGATGGCGCATAGTTCCACCTCGCCCGCGGACTCCCCCACGAGCTTGCCCATGTCAACCGTGCAGATCTTCGAAAGTTCCGCCGACTTCTTGCGGAACAGCGCTGCAACGTTGTGCAGGATCCTGGCACGCTCGGCAATCGGCTGGCTTTGCGTTTCGTGATATGTTTTGTCCGCCAGATCAATGGTGCTCTTCAGTTCGGCATCAGTGGTGAACGGATATTCCTTTACCAGTTCGTTGGTATATGGATTGACGGTTTGATAAACCATAGCCACCTCCTTGTAGGCGTAACTCATCATACCCCATACTCGTACGCAGAAAAAATAAATCCGGTGCAGAATCTCAGGCAAAATAAAACGAAGGATCGTCCGATTAAAATAAAAATCCGCCTGAAAAAAAGGTATCGACCCGTCATCTAAAAGACAACGGGCCGATAACACAATAAAAATAGAACCGGCAGGCCGAAACCCTGCGAACCTACCAAACCGGCAAAATCACCAGTTCATATTGTCGGCGGGCTCATCCACAGGCTCATGCCGCACACCGGAAAGCATCAACGCGCCCAGCTCCGTGGCCGCACGCTCCTCGCGGCTCTCCAGTTCCGGCGTATCGAAATCCTCTTTGGTGGCCATAAGGCTCGTGGCGGCGGGAACGGCGCGGAAGAAGGCAAACAGACCGCGCATGACCACGTCCGGCACCAAAGCGTGGCGGTTGGAGCCGCCCGTCGCGGCCAAAACCAGCGGCATGTTGGTGATGGCATCGCGCGGAACGAGGTCCCAGAACGCCTTGAACAGGCCGGAATACGAGGCCTTGTAAATCGGCGAAGCCACAACCAGACCGTCGGCGGCAGTGATCGAAGCAATGGCTTCGGAAAGACGGTTGCTGGACTCGAAAGTCACCGAGGCCTTCGCGATGTCGACCGCCATATCCTTAAGATTGACCATTTCAACAATGACAACCTTGCCCCGAGCCTCAAGATAGGCCTGGGCCTTGTTCGTGATTTCCTTGGCCAAACGCCGGGTGCTGGAAGGCTCCGAAATGCCCGCATTGACCACCGTCAAGCGGTACTGCTTCACATCGGCCTCCGCCTTAGCGGCCAGCGCCACAATGTCTGTCGTCTCCTCAAGACTCACAGTTTTCCTCCCTGCACCTGACAACTTCAATTTTTGAATGTTTGCTTCAAGCCTTGCAAGCGCACCGCGAGGCACACTCCCCGGCAATCCGAGTACACGATAACCACTTGCTAACGTACCACGTTCATACGTCCGACGCGAGGCCGAAACGTCAGGTAGCACTAAGGAAACCGTGATTGTATTCACATTACGCAAATACACGCAAATTATACCGCATAGAAACATCAAACGTTTTATAAAAATTGTATTATGAATACCGAATATTTACGATTGCATCATTGATGCGTTACGACCTCACACTGGCCGTTGCGGCTATCGGTTTCGTCGCGATGCTCGAAACGCTGTGATTGGCGGGATTGGCGGTATTACCGATATTGCCACATCTCCAACGGTACTGCGTTGCCAGTATCCCAGTACCGTTGGTATTTCAGTATTTCCGGGATCACCAGTATTGCCGGCATCCCGGCATCGCGACGAAACAACGCTCTTACGACGCTACTTACTTGTTGGCCTCAACGTGCTTGGCGAACGCCTCGGCGAAGCCGCGCAGGAAGTCTTCGGAGCTCTCAACGGCCTTGCCGTTCTCGTCGAGCCCGGTTGCGGCGTTGAAGTAGACCTCGGGCTGGCCCATGAGCTTCATGTCGAAGAAGAGGGCGACGTTGCGCAGGTCGTGCTGGGCCTGGGTAGCGCCGAGTGCACCCATGGAGGCGCCGATGATGGCGGCCGGCTTGCCGGTGAAGGAGCTCTGGCCCCACGGACGGGAGGCCCAGTCGATGGCGTTCTTGATGACGCCGGAGAAGCTGCGGTTGTATTCGGGGGTGACGAACAGCACGCCGTCGGCGGCCTCGACCTTCTGCTTCATTTCGATGGCCTTGGAGGGCATGTCGCCGTCGAGGTCCTGGTTGTAAAGCGGCAGATCCATGTCGATGTAATCGAATTCGACACCTTCGGGCGAAAGGCGCTCAACGTTCTTGGCGAGGCTCTTATTGTAGGAATCCTTGCGCAGCGATCCGACGAAAACGGCAATCTTGGTCATGATATTGACTCCTTGAAGTTGTGTAATTTTTGCTTATTCATTTCTTCATTTACAAGCGAACTTGTAGGAGCAATACTAAACAAGACCTTACGTTGTGTCATATTTTGCTGGGAGGCAAGCGGGAATAAATCTGCCGGTTTGAATCTGTCTAATTATTGTGTTGAATATTGTCCTGTCAAATTTTACACGAACCTTGCAATTGCAACGTTTTCGCTCTCTTCAAAGCCGGTCAGTACACTTAAGATATTTAGTGGAACCTATCGAAAACGGAGGGAAATTGAGCGTCGATTTGACCATTATCAGCCCGCTTTCGTGGGTTCAGGACGCCTTCAAAGAGTATTTCGACAAACTTCACATGAGCGATAGCTCACAGTCGAGTATCGCCTTTACCGGCACTGGTTTCACGAAAGAAAAGACGCCTCTTTCTTGTGATGCTATACAGATGAAACCGCAGAATCATAAGGAAAATGAGCGGGTTTCTTTAGACGGTAAAGCCATATCGACAACACAACGAACAGCATCGGCAACACGGGCACAATCGGGAAATCTTTTCGATAATTGGACAGCCACTTATGACTACGGTTTCGAGCCGGCTCGTGAGATCACAAACACTACTGCTGTATGGATTACAGCCGATTTGCTGATTGCCAACAATGCCTGGAGAATTAGACACGGTCTATCGCCCCTGCTTTTTGACGCACCGGCTCCCGATTGGATAGCCCGTTTGCCCCGAAAATTAACGCAACGAAACGTCGTCATCGTCTCCGTCTCCGAAATTCGCGCATGGAACGAGCTACCAGAAGGACTGGGTGAACGTCCTTGGTCGCAGTTGAGCCGCGGACGGGTGCCGGAATTCAGAGCGGCACGAAGAAATCTTGGCGAATTGCAGCACGACCTGAGCCAGGCTCCTGAAAATTCACTGATTACCATCAACACCCATATCGACCGCATCCGCGAAGAATGGTGCGTCATTGTCAGCGGTGGAAAAGCCGCGGCTTCCAGCGGATATTGTGTTCACCGCTCGGGCGATGAAGACAGTCACGACATTCTCACCGTCTTCGACGGGGCGCGATTCCATGATTCCTACCGTGCCGCTGCCGAATCGGCGGCGACCCAGGCCGCCCAGGCAAGCCATCTTGATAATGCCAGTATCATCGTGGGATTTCGGGATTTCATAGAAAACAAAATGCCATTACCCCCATCCGCAGTTCCTCAGCCAGTGATTATCGAGGCCGATCCTGTTTGGTGTACCACGCCCTATCCATTTCAAACCCCCGACGAAATCAACGCTTTTTTGCAAGCGATAGCGGATTGCCGGATAACCCAAAGTGACGATGGCACGTTCAAGAAACGAAACGGACAAAGCGTTCCGGAGAGCGACATCTACGTTCCCGACCCGTGGATGGTCAGCCATGCCGAGCATCAGTATGACCGGTTCTAGGCAGCGGATTTCGTACGTATTAATAATTTCCTTTGATTATTACAAAGCGATACTTCATAAGCCCCTCTGCAACCATCACAAGAGTTATGACCAAGTATGAATGCCACCAAATTTTGACGAAACGAGAAAGCAAACTGGCGAAGGACACAGCAGATTCGGCCAAACCGTCGAAAAGAGTATCCTTGAAAACAGAGAAACACGGCAATGACGAAGACGAACAGACGAAAGAGGATGCACGATGAAGTCCAATCCCAAACACGGCCCGCGTCACACGAACAATCCTGCAGGCAACACTTCGGTTCATAAAGCATCGCCGCTGCCTCGACTTTTGGGAGCGGGCATCGTCGTGTTGGCTCTGCTTGTTGTGGTGGGCGCGGCGCTGTTCTTCGGTATGCGGAGCCACAACGCTTCCACGTCTGCCAGCGATGCCGCGGCCTCGAACGTCGCCATCAACAAGAAGAGCACGCCGAAGCCGGTCTTGACGCATCATGGCAACTCCCCCGACTGCCCGGACGACGATTGCATCGCCATGTTCGTCAACGGCGACCTGCTCTTCCACGAGGGCCTGTGGGAGCATTTCCAGAACAACCCGAGCGCTACCGATGGCACTGCCTTCAACTTCGACCCGCTGTTCGCGAACATGAAACCGTATATTCAGGCTTCCGACATTTCGGTGTGCGAGTTCGAGACGCCGATCGCCCAGCGCGGCGGGCCGTATTCCGCATACCCAATCTTCAACATTCCCCCGGAGGTGGCGGACGCCGCGGCGCATGTCGGCTATAACGCGTGCACGCACGGGACGAACCATTCTTGGGACCAAGGCAGCGCCGGCATCGCGCGGCTGTGGGACACGCTTGCGGCGGATGGCATCGCGCAGACCGGATCGTACAAAACCGAAGAGGATTCGAAGAAGCCGCTGGTCATCAACTCCCCCACCGGCGGTGGCAAGCTTGGGCTGATTACCGGGACGGTTTCACTCAACGGCATGACCGCCGATCAGGATTGGCAGGTCGACAGGCTGCGCGAGGCGGGCGACCCGAATCATGAAGCCGACATCCAGAAAGCCGTCGCCAAGTCGAAAGCGGCACGGCAGCAGGGTGCGGACGTGGTGGCGATCGCGATGCACTCGGTTCAGGAATATCTGACGAAAGCCGATTCGTGGCAGGTCTCGGAAGCGCACGAACTCGCGGATACCGGTGCCTTCGACGTCATTTATGGGGCCGGATGCCACTGCGCACAACCGATCGAGAAATATCACAATACGTGGATTGTGTACGGGCTGGGCAACGCGGTGACCGTCACTTCGCACATTCCCGGCAACGAGGTCAACAATCAAGGTGTGAGCGCGCGCATCCAGTTTGCGGGTAAGCGCGGCAAGCCTGGCACATGGCGGGTCAACCGCATCGACTGGGTGCCCACCGCCAATATGCAGCAAGGGCAGTACCGATGGTGTCCGATCGCCAACGACCACCCCAACGGCATCTGTTGGGACCCGGGTACCGACGCGAAACAAGAGCAACGTATCCACGACGTGATCTATTCGCTGGGCGCCGATACCAATGTCGTGCGCGAATGGCGGCTTACCGACGAACACCGCCAGAACAAGTAGGCGGATTCCTGTTTAAGCGAGGAAACAACGCTAATAATAAAAGGCTGCGGAAAGTTGATATCTCGCTTTCCACAGCCTTTTGTTATTATCCGAAAATTGAGGTTCACGCCATCGACGCGCCAAGCTCCTTGATCGTCTCAATCTGTTTGGCAGCGGCCTCGCGAGCCTTCACCGAATCGTCGCCCATCTCGAGATTGTCGACGTAAACCAGCTCGGCATCCTTCACACCGCAATAATGGTGGAACATGTAGTAGATGACCTGGTTGTAGATGGCGTCGTGGATGCCGGACTCGTGGTACCACTGCTCTGAGCTGCCAGTGAGCATGATGAAGCGGAACTTCTTGTCGGCGATCACGGACTTGCTGTGGTCCGGGTTGTAGCCGAAGTGGCGGCAGAGCACACGCTCGGTGAAGCCCTTCATCATCGCGGGCATCGAGCACCAGTAAATCGGGCAAACCAGCGCAATCACGTCAGCGTCAAGGATCTTCTCTTGCAGGGCCTTGGCGTCATCGGGCATAGGGCCTTCGTTGAGGTACTGCTTGCGATCGGCCATGCGATAGGTCGGGTCGAAGCCGATGGCGTGCAGGTCGACGAACTCGGTGCTCGCGCCTTTGCTTGCGCCGCCTTCAAGGAACGCTTTGCCGATATATTGTGTAAGCGATTCCGGTTCCGGATTCGCCGTAAATGCTAGGAATTTGGTCATGATTCTATTGTACGAAACGAAGGCGATTATATAAGTGACTTTGTCGTTCTGTGGCAGGTACCACTTTCGTTTGTGTCCTAAAAAGTTTTACAAATACAAACCTCGATGTTATACCAAAAATGGATAAACGAATAACAAAACCGTCCTACAGCCAGGGGAATTGATGTTGCTGCGGGACGGCTTTGAGATGAAAGATTCTAGCGATTTAATAAGCACAATCCGATTTGCGGAACATGTAACGCAGTGCGCTGACACAGAAATAAATCAGGCCGTAGAACCAGATGACCATGAAAACCGTGCCGAACAGCAGCAGGAACATATTGGTCGGGAAGAACTGGAGATGGTAGATGCACATCGTGTAAATCGGCGCGGCTATGCCCGTGAGGATGCCCGAAACCGGAGCGAGGAAACCGACTTTCGGGGCGCTGGATTTGCGCGCGTCGACCATTTTATCGAATGCCGCTTGCTCCTGGTTGGCCACGTCCTTGTTATCGCTGCTGATAAGCGGGAGCAGGTAGGTACGGAACGCGAAATTGACCTGCGAGCGCTGCCACGCTTTCTTGATTCCGAAGCAGACCAAAACGCCGAGTATGACGACAACGAGAGCGATGAGCATGCCCGTGGTTTTGTGGAACACGGCAAGTGGAGTGAATCCCTTCGGATAGGTCAGCAGGCGCAACGTTGAAAGAAGGAGCGCCGTGTAGAGCAATGTGGCCACCATATAGTAGGCGAAGGCGAAAAATTTCTTGGGCTTGAAGAGTTTCGCGGTTTCCGCGTCGGCCTCTTTCAAGCGTTCGTCGGCGTATTCCCTGAACTGGTCACGCAACTGCCTGGTCTCTATTTTTCGCTCCAGATTTTGCTTGCGTTTGGCGAGAATCTGGGCATCCTGCGGGTCCGTCATGATACGCTGCAACGAATCGACACTTTCGATTTTCTTCTGAAGTCGCTTGTTACTTTCGAAAAGCGGCCCTTGCTTTTTGAGAACTTTCCTGCTTTCAACGACGATAACGAGCGCAAGCAGAATCCCCACCAGCGCGAGCGTAACCGCAAACTGCACCTGCGGCGGAAACGCCTTCATTAAATGCCTTAATCCAGTTTTCATACTGCAATCCTTCTCTCTATTTCACTAAATCACAAACTTTATCATCATATAATAATTTATTGATTCGAGGTAGAGCTGGTTCGATAAATTTTGCCGGATTTGTTGGCTTATTCCCAGTTTGTTCTTACTACGGGACCCTCAACAATAGCCGCTACTTCATTTGTAACGTATATTGCAATAAACGAAGTAACGGCCTTAAAATCATGGATTTTTTATCTTATCAACGACTTCATTTGTTGCAGGTTCGAGAGAAGAAGCAAATAAACATTATCGGCTTGTTTGAAAGCAACTTTTAATGGCAAAAAGGTCACCGACTGCATCAATCGGTGACCTTCGCGAACTAGACACTGCCTAGCTTAATCGAGTTCAGGGTAACAGATTTCGTCAGCAGACACAATGTCAAACTCCAGCATCACAAACTGTAGAGACGACACCCATCACTTGATAACGCTTTGAACCTCACTCATACACCGCAACGAGACGACCGCGGACGTCGCCGGCCTGCAGCTTCTTCAAACCTTCGGGAATCTCGCTGAATGGAATCTTGGTGGTGACCGGGTCAAGCTTGCCGGACGACATGAGTTCGTAGACGCCGGCGATGTCTTCCTTGGTGCCGCCGTTCGAACCGCGCAGATCGACCTGGCTCATGATGAGCGCCTTGGTGTTGATGGTGCTTTCGAGCCGGCCCATGCCCACGAGCACCACGACGCCGTGCTTGTTGCACGCCTCGATGGCCTGGGCCGTGGTGGTGCCGAAGCCTGCGAAATCGATGACCTTGTCGAACTTGATGCCGTCGGCGGCGAAATCGGCGATGGACTTCTTCACGTCGATGGCACCCAGGTCCTTGGCCATCGGCCATGCGGACTCCTTGACTTCGGCGACGTAGAGGTTGGCGCCGAGCAGATACGCGACGCGAGCGCCGATCTGGCCCAGACCGCCGACGCCGATGATGCAGACGTTTTCGCCTTTCTTCACGGCCGCACGCGTGGCAACGGCGTGGTACGAAGTCATGCCCGCATCGGTGGCCGCCGCTCCCCTGACGAAATCGACCGAATCGGGAATCGGCACCAACGCCTGTGCCCCGATCTCGACTTTCTCGCCATAGCCGCCATCGAAGCTGCCGCCTGGTGTGCCGGCCGAAGTGGTCGGGCAAATCGCGACTCTGTCGCCGACCTTGAAGCCTTCGACGCCGTCCCCGACCTCGCTGATGACGCCTGCGTCCTCATGGCCGAGCGTAAACGGCACGGTGTGCCCCGTCATCCAGCCCGGATCGGTGAGAAACCCGACGTCCGTGTGGCAAAGCCCGACCGCCTTCATATCGACGACGACCTCGCCCACCTTGGCGTGCGGCTCCGGCACCTCCTCCAACTTCAGCGGCTTGTTAGTCCCGTAAAATCTCCATGCTTTCATGGTTGTGCTCCCTCTTTTAGTCTTTTTATCTTACACTGTAAATAGATGAAATCCCCTGCCGCATCAAAACTGAAGTGAGCCATATGGGCATTCAAGGCATTAAAACCTATCAATGTCTTGTTCAATTACTATCCGATTGCCGAGTAAAGATGGAGTAGCTAAATATAAGAATCTTCAATCGGAGGGTATCCTAAATAGCGATTTCTGAATCTTCATATAATTCTAAGAACCAGAATTTCACATTCCAACAACATGAATATAAACAGCGAATACCATATCTTAACTCTCCAAACCTTATAATTCTTACAGCCCAAACGCTATAATTATTTCAACCAATGCAGTCCCACAAGCAGGAGAGAACAGTGAGCCATTCAGTCGTAGATCTCTTCGCTGGATGTGGCGGCATGTCTACAGGTTTTAGTCAGGCAGGCTTCGGCGTAATTGCAGCATTTGAAGTTTGGGACGCAGCAATTAACTGTTACAATGATAATTTTCCGGATCATAATGCCACAAAAGCCGATTTATCAAATGTCCCCGCAACAGTTGCGATAATACGGCCTCTAAAACCAGAAATCATAGTTGGCGGACCACCTTGCCAAGATTTTTCAAATGCTGGTTTAAGAAAAGAAGGTAATCGTGCCGCTCTCACTGAATCTTTTGCTGAAATAGTCTGTGCTGTTAAGCCTGGTTTTTTTGTCATGGAAAACGTAGCTCGCGCCCGAACAAGCCATTCATACAGTTTGGCGCGAAACTTATTTAAAACTGCTGGATATGGCTTAACCGAACTAGTATTGGACGCTAATTACTTTGGAGTGCCGCAGCATAGGAAGCGGTTTGTTGTCATAGGCTCCCAAAAACAAACGGACAATTTTCTTAACTCAAATTTACTGTCACAAGAGACTCTCTTACCTTTAACAGTACGTGAAAAATATCCCGATTTCCCAGTTGATTTTTATTATCGTCACCCCCGTTCATACTCACGAAGGGCAATATTTACTATAGATGAGCCAGCTCCAACAATTCGAGGAGTCAATCGTCCTAAACCACCCACGTACAAACCACATAAAAATGACAAATCATTGAGCAAAAATATTACTGCACTCTCATATAAACAGCGTGCTTTATTACAAACATTCCCTAATGATTATATTTGGAGCGGTACTAATACAGAAAAAGAACAAATGATTGGTAATGCTGTTCCTGTCGAATTTGCTCGTCGAATAGCATCTGCTTTAATGTCTTTTATCAACAAACAAGAACCCCAAAAATCCTTTATCAGCTGGCTACAATCTGGAATGACTAACGAATCCGCAAAAGATGTACTCTCTCATTTGCGTTATGCAGATCGGATTTTACCTTTCGTTGAAGATGATTTCAATGCAGAAGATTACAACAAACAACTGGAAAAATGTTTTAAAAGAACAAAACTCTCTTCTACAAACCAGCAGAAGATACGTAGAGCTATAAACTTATTCAGCAATTACCAACTTGGTATTGATTTTATCCGATTAAGTAGATGAATACGCAGATATTAACTACCTCACTTTTATGACTTATCTTATATCTGCGTATTCTTTCAAATTGTTAATACACGTAGTTAAAAATTCGCCTTCAATTCTGAAATATAGTCATCTAAGCCATTTTCTACGAAACAGTTCCAATAGGTCTGAATATCTGAATCCATATAATCATTAACCGTCGTGTGGAGTTGTGCAAGCTCTGCATCATCTGGAATCTGAGGTTCAGGGAAACGAATGACTTTCACCTCATTCTTAATCTCACGTGCCTTATTGATATGGTCAATTAATTGATTTAATATTGCCACAAGTTCAATATATGTTTTCCTGTCCAATTTAATAGTCTCACTCTGACTATCATAAAGAGTTACCTCTGGTCTGTCGTTAGATAAATATGCAGGTATATCATCATTGCGGGTTGAAATAATTCTATAATCATCAACCCCTCTGGTCGCCCATCCTGCACCCGCTTCGAACATACAATAATCGCTTGTTCTGAAAGCAGGCGTTGTAAGATACACAACAAAACTATTATCACTTACGATATTTGCTTTTATCTGAGACTCTAGACTATCGCTTCTTTCATACCTGTCAATATCATCATCGGCCGAAGTATAGAAAAACTCTTCTTTCTTAACATTTCTATGCTCTAACAATTTGTATATAAAATTAGTAAATCTTGAATCTTCGCTTTTATGCGAAAGAAAAATCTTATATGTGTCCTTTGCTTCAACACCTCCTTTAAGCTGCTGACTCATGACAGAAATAACATCAGGTTTTTGATTATCAGGAATCTCGCTGTTTGACGATACGTATTCACTAAAATTCCCTACTGCTTTTTCTTTAGCCGTCTTTTCGACTCTTTTTTCATCTTCGCGTAATTCTTCCGCAATATAATTGCGATAATTAATCAAATATCGTACCAGGGGGCGAACTAACTCTTTAAGAATTTGCCAACGATCATCAAATTGATCAAAACCTTGTCTGCTGGAAGTCGCAATATCAGGGAGTAAATCATCGTCCAAAACATCAAAACTGATTTCACCCTCAATATAATTCACAAAAGCCTGAGTAATACCTAAATCATCGAGTATATTTGCAACAGCGAGTTTATTCCGAACATATAATCGAATCTGTGAAGGATTAAAGAAACGATTCTTTTCAAAGCGAGAATCATTTTCTTTCGCTACAGAAGATTTGATAGTAGCGTGCAAACCAATCCAACCTGTTAACCTATATGGAATCAGAGCATAATCATTGCTTGTCTTTATACGCCCTTGGTTTTGTTCCAACACTTTCGTGTCTATCTGAGTAATTGGAACTTTCAGCTGCCCACAGAAAACAGAATGCTTATTAAGTATACCTTTATCGCCCAATACCGGAGCATCTAATAAATTGAATCCACAACTAGAAAAAGGTCCTACATGAGCAGTTCTCATCAACGGCTGTAAACTAGTTTTAGTATGCGGAATTTTTACTTGATGATTTCCTTGCTTGATTTCTCCAATTTCTGCAGGTTCATCCGCAATATCAGGATAATTCTCGACTATGAGTGCGAAGTTTTTAAATGCAACTGCTTTTTTGACTTCATCAAATTGAGGATGATCATATTCCATATCATTTGTAGCAACGCAAAGAAAAATATGTTGATCAGGCAATGAAGATTGCAGGAAATGATTAGCCAGCAAAGCAGACAATCCATCAAAAGCCTTCGGTCCCAATCCAGATAAATTTACATTTGCTAATTCAAGCACTGTTCCCGAAAGAGATTTTCCCCACTCGGGGTCAATCGGATTAACTTCAGTATTCGATACCCGATTTATACTAGGCTTTTCAATAGAATTATCTTGATAAATTGATGCATCAAATTTCCATGTGCTGAAAGAATCATTCGTTTTTGTCTGAATTAGATATTTATTTGTTAAATATAGTGCAGCTAGTTTTCCTATACCCTTTCTACCCATAACCGATCCATTCAAGATTGAATCGGTTACAGAATCATTTTCATAGTCAGCTTGTCTTCTGTCAAAGCCGACTTTAATATATGCATCCAACCCAGCATCAGACATTCCAGTTCCATTATCGGTAATCTGAATTTGCGCCGACTCTTTATGGTCAGGGCGCCCATCTATAAAAACAGAAACACGGTCAGCTCCTGCGTCCAAACCATTTGAGACCAACTCAGATACTGCCGACCAAGCATCTGAATACAAATTTTTCCCAAGTAATTTGAGCGCAGTCCAAGTAAAATCGAATTCTTTCTTAACCTGCGACATTGCAATGACCTCTTTTCCTGTTTTAAAGCGATTTAATTTTTTCTATTATAAAGATTAAAGCCAGAAGGATGCGATGACAAATTTTAAGCAATATTTTGAAGTATAGCTAACTCTATCTATGATAGTTTTGTCAATTCCACATAGTCCATAAACAAAATCGTCAACCGGTCTTCATCAGAATGGCAGGGCTTTTCAGCACCAAAAGCTTTGTCGACTACTCGATCGAGAGCTTCGTGAGCCTTGATAAGATCAGGATGCATAGTTAGTGGATTATATAGGTTTGCTAGTGATTCCTCAGGATAACGGTCACGAACCTCCTCGATATACTGACCAACTTCGATTATGCGCTGACGCAACTTGTCACCGACACTGGGCAACGGCAAGTTATTCCACACAACAGTATTCGAAAAACGATAATCTGATTTCAAGCGACCACCGATTGTTTTCTGCCAAGTAATAAACATACTTGATTCAATGACAGCAAACGCAAAGCCGTCTAAATCTTCTGTAAGAAAACAAGCATTCCCTAAAACCACATCGGCATCGAATCGCCGACATGTCATATATCTACGATTTCTTGAAAAATGGCTAGGAATCGCAAGGTATGGCACTGTAGGCTGTCTATCCTCTGCAAAAAGCTGCGGTGTCTCAGACATTTTCTGAGTAGATGCCTTAGTACTAGCCAATCTAAAATCCCTTGTCTTAGTCAGATGCTCTTTTAAAGTACGTGAAGCAGAGAGCTCATTTAAAGGCGTATCTTTCAGCCAAAGACAATATCTAGTACTTCCATCAATGAGTTCTCGAGCACCAACAAATCTACGTATATACTGACGGGCTATTCCATCGGGATGTTCATCTAACGAAATACTGAATCCACCTCCATCGGCAGGCTTTGAGCCATAAACTGCAGGATTAAGCAGAGGACTGAGAGGAGTCATTCTCTTTTCTGTAAAAATATTCGGACCATCAATAAGGTATCCATTAATATGGTTCGCCTGCTTCTTAAAAGGAGTATCCGTTATCCTCTTGTAAGTGAATAGTTGTGGGGGACGAATACGATCACTCGATTTGTCCATTCCAACAATCACAACATGGACATGGGCCATGTCGCTAGATTGCGCAGCCCACGCAAAGGTCTGATGAGCAAAACTTATACGCCAACCTTCGGAGAAAAGCGTTTCAAATAGTGCCGCCACTGGCTGCCCTTCGGCAATACTATTTGTAGACACAAAAGCAAATGCAGAACCTGGTGTATTCGCCAGATACATTGAAGCTTTACGATACCAACTTGTAGAATAATCAAGATATCCGTTATATGATTTCCCCCATACAGTTCTCATGTCCTCCTTCTGATTCGAGTCCATAAGATAAGCACCGATAAATGGCGGATTGCCCATCACATAATTGCATCGTGTTCCTGGCAGAAGTTCATTCCAATCATAACGCAGAGCATTTGCTTCTACGATATTGCCGGCATCATGCAACGGTAAGTGATCGAGCGCCTGTCCAGAAATACTTTCAGTGGCATCGAGCGCCTGCTGCTGGGCAATCCACAGAGCAGTTTTGGCAACACTGACAGCGAAGTCGTTAATCTCGATGCCATGCATCTGAGCGATGGAAACCTTAACCAAAGAGCCAGCATCAGTCCCCTCACCAAAATCGATGACTCCTTGTCGATGGAGTAAATGCTCCAAAACTCTATTCTCGAGTTTACGGAGCTCGAGGAATGTCTCAGTCAGGAAGTTTCCGGAGCCGCAAGCCGGGTCAAGAAATTGCAAACCCGCAATCTCGTCTTGGAACGCATGAAGATGCTTCTCCCGTGTAGGTTCTGAAACTTTTTCTGTTTCTATTCGGGATAGCTCTGCTTTCAAATCATCAAGGAAAAGCGGATCAATGACACGGTGGATGTTCTCAACCGTTGTATAGTGCATACCTCCCGCACGCCGCTGGTCATGACTAAGCGTCTCCTCCATCAATGAGCCGAAGATGACCGGGCTAATATCTTTCCAATCGAAGGAATCTCCGGCATCAGTAATGGCGGTCTGAATTTCACCACTAAATTGAGGAACTTCAATAGGTTCAGCAAATAGGCCACCATTTACATATGGGAATAGTTTCAACTGGTCATCAAGATATGGGTCACGCTCATCATATGCGGTATTAAGCACGTCGAATAACGCAAGAATGCCAGTTCTCAAACGTATCGGTTCAAATGTCTTAACATAGGAAGTGAATGAGCCCGAGGGATTAAATAAACCAGCATCCTCAGCATAAAGGCAAAATACAATGCGAACAGTAAGCACGGCTAGGGCATGATGCGACTGTGAAGAATCAGGATCGATATATTGTGCAGCTAAAGCGTTATGAAGGTTGGCGACTAAGACGCCTGCCTTCTCAGAAAGCTTCTGTTGAGCGACTATACGCGAATGCTCCGGAGCAAAAATCTGCTCGAAAATCGAGAGATGATCTGGAAGTTCATCTAATGTAAATTCTTCAATTGGAGGCTTAGCGGCGGCAGGGTCAGCATTCAAATCATAGAAACGGAAACGTTCGAAGTTGCAGGTGCAGATGACAATAGGTTTCTGATCTGCTGGCAGATAGTTCGCATATCGCAAAGCCTGTTCCACAGGTGTCACTTGAGAATTTTGACGCTGCTCTGCTTTGTCGAGACTGATTCCCAAGCTTTTCTGCTCGACCAGAAACTTAGCATTGGGGCATAAAACATCGATATAGCCACCCTTGGCTGTCTGATGTTCGAACTCTGTCTCATCGAGTGCATTGCGTCTGCCAAGAACATCCTGTAGCAGTTCAATCCAAAACCTCTGGGTTTCTTGCTTTTCATCGCCCCGTCCTTGCCACTTCTTGGCGAATTCCACTGCTGCTTTTTGCTCCGTTGTGCTCATAAACTCAATTTTAACGAAGGCAATAGTCAACACCTGAACGTATAGACCCTAGGGATATAGGCCAAATTGTGTGTCTGGCGGTTTGGTTTTCTAGTAGGTCTGGTTGGGGTTTCTGGTGGCGGTGTGGAATTCGTTCCAGTGGGTTATAGGCCAAAAAGAGTTGGTTTAGAATCTGTTTTCCGGCCGGTCATGTGCTTGTTCCGGCCCATCCGTGTCTGATGCCGAAGCCTGATTCGTAGGCGTTCATGGTGGGTTCGCCGGGGTCGGGCAGCTGGACGGAGATGCGGTCGGCGAAGGGTTCGTCGCCGGTGGCGGACTCGGCCAGTCTTGTCTTTTCCCTTCGCCGCGCTTCGCGGTCGTGTCGGGTCTTGAGGTAGGCGTCGAGCGGGGCCCCGGTGTCGGGGTGCGGGCTTCTCGTGTAGCATTTCCATTCGCAGGCGCGCATCATATGCTTCCGGGGCATGCCGCGGTGGTCGTCGAGCATGCGCTTGATCGGGCTGTTGATTCCGCCCTCGAGCCCGTTGGTGTCGCGGGGCACCTCGCCGCCGGCCAGGAGGGCGGGGTCGGTGTAGGCGAACAGGCTCCCGTCCCGGAACAGCTTCTCGAGCCTTTTGTAGCAGCGGCGGAGTCGCTCGTGCGTCCACCACCATTTACGGCCCGCCGCGTGTGCCGGGTCGTCCTTCGCCGTGGTGCGTTCGTTGACCATGTCCTTCCACCGCTCATACCAGGCGTTCAGGCCCTCGCCCCACCGGGCCGCCTCCTCGGCCGTATGCACCTTGAACAGCCGCGAGGACAGCTTCTTCAGTTCCTTGGCGGCCTGCGTTTTGGGCTGGTGGGTGAGGTCGCGGCCGGTGTCGCGGTGCACGTGCACCAGGCAGCGCTGCAGACGGGTCCCCGGCCACTCCGCGGCGGCCGCCCGCTCCATTCCCCGCATCCCGTCGCTGACCAGCACGTCGGGGGCGGGCACCCCGCGGAACAGGGCCCGGTATTCCGCGATCGACTCGTGCGCGCACCAGCGGATCCGCACGACCAGGCCCGTGGTCCCGTCCATCGGCACCAGCAGACAGCGGCCGTTGACGTAGGTGCCGTCCGTCTCCAGGACATGGCTCTTCGTTCCGGGCACGGGGATGACGGGGTCGACCCGCCAGCACCATTCGCGGTCGCGCCTGAACGAGCGCCCCTCCTCGGCCAGCGTATGGCCGCCGAGCAGCCGGGCGACGAACGAGTCCAGCTCCCGGCGCATCGCCTTCCTGCCTTTGGGGTCGTGGAACACGCCGTTGACCGAGCATTCCGGGCAGTGCCACCGCTGCGCGCCCTTCCGGTCATGCCCGTATTTCTCCATCCGCCCGCCGCACGAGGGGCAGCGTTTCGCCCTCTTCGATCTCGTCCTCACACCGCTCAGGACTACCGGAAAAGCCCCCTAAAAACCCGTGGGAAAAATAACAGGACGAAACGCCTACTCCCACAAAGCCAAACCCCGGTTATAACCAACTTTTTTTGGCCTATAACCCGTTCCAGTCGATGCCGGTGCCCCAGGTCTCCGGCGTGCCGAGGGTGTGCGCCGCGCCTTCGGGCGAGTGTTCCCATGCCCGTTCGTTGGCTTCCTCTATCTGTTCGTCGGTGATGGCGTGGCGGGCGAGCCATGCGGGGCTTTCGGGGTGTTCGGTGTGCGCGTGGCACCACCAGCAGATGGCCTTGATCTCGTGGGTCAGGGGCATGCCGTTGTGGCTGCGGAGCATGTCGCGCAGCCGCCGGTTCCATGACTCGACGAGGTTGTTGTCCGGCGGTATCGGTCCGTCGCACTCCGGCTGCATGGTGATGAAGGTGTCCATGACGTGTTCGGAGATCCGCCTGCGGATCATGGTGCGGGCGCGCACCAGCCTCTGGTGGGCGTCGGCGACGGTGCCGTCCCTGTATTGGCTTTTCTCGTCCAGGAACCCCTTCCATTTCTGTTCCCATTGGTTGTAGGCGGCGAGCCAGTCCGCCATCATCGGCCCGTCCTTGACGCGGCTGAGCTGCCGGGCCAGTTTCAGCAGCTCGCGCCCGGCCTCGAGTTTGGGCCGTTTGCCGGTCAGGGCCGTGATGTTCATGCACACGTGGAACAGGCAGCGCTGCATGCGCGTGCCGGGCCAGACGGCTCTCATGGCCTTGCCGATGCCGTTGCCGCCGTCGCAGACCAGCACCCTGGGCGGGGCGATGCGGCGCATGAGCTCCATCCAGGCCCGGCTGTTCTCGCTTCTGGCGACCCGCCAGCCGATGACGTGCCCGTCGGCCACGGCGATCAGGGCCACGGCCCGCCGGTGCAGCCAGATGCCGTCGACCTGAACCACTTCATGGCGTTCCCCGACCAGCGGGACGGGCGGGTTCAGACGCCACATCAGCCCGTTGCCGCGGCGCAGCGTGCGCGCGGCAACGCCCGTGCCGGCCTGCGTGCTCCCGGAGAACAGCCATTCCAGGCCTTTCCTGAGGTCCTCGGAGGCATGGTCGTAGGAGCGGGTGCGCGACGCCCCGCATCCCTTGCACCTCCAGCGGGTCCTGCCCGCGCTGGTGGTTCCGTTCTTCTTCATTCTTCCGCCGCAGGCGGCGCACAGGGGTGTCTCCATGCCTCCATCGAACACGGCACATTCGAACAGGCCGGAACCCATGCGGCACAACGGCCCCGGTCCCGTTCCGGACACACATTCTGGCCGCCCCCGAAAGTGTCCCGGCACACTTTCGAACCGGCTCCGGGCCATACGGCACAACCCCTCAAAACCGATTACAGACACACAATCTGGCCTATAACCCAGACCCTAACTCTGATAAGTTTCCCAGCATATTTTATTTATTCATCGACCATTTTGACAGAAGATTGCGAACTTTTTCTTCCGTTACTTCCCTATCTTGGTATTCATCGTTCCGCAATGCCAAATACGCAGCACCAAGCGCAAATGCTTGTTCATCATTCCATTTTGAATTATTCAACCGATAATTTTGAACCGCAGTTTCGAAATCTTCGAAATCGATAACATCTTTTATCGTAGCAACATCAACTCGAAAAGTTTTGTGCGGTAAAGAAGCACTTTTAGTAATCAGTCCTTTAACAAAAGCAAGAACTCTTCCTTCTTCCACGAAATCTATTGGTTCTGAGAACTCGATAAATTCTTGCTGTGAAAATAAGAAGCGAGACAAACGAACGAAACATTCAAATAAATCATCATTCATCTGACTAACAATTGGTACAAGGTTCTGGCGCTTAAGATGCTCAAGACAGATATTCGATATCTCTGCACACAAACGCTTCCCTTCTTCATCTTTACAAAAGATATACGAATCCATTCTCGCAGTTTGATATATCGTCCATGTCTCTATTTGTTTTTCTCGATAGTCGGTTGAATCAAAAGCCGGTGGATTATATCTGGTCGGACTATATACATAGGCTGAAGCACCAAGAAATGCAGTAAGAAGTAATCCGGCAATTGTGCCGCATGAAACCACTTGATTAAGTTCCTGAGATATGTCACTTCGTGGTTGGATACAGGTAAGCAAAGCAAGAATTACTTTCTCCACTTCTTGAATGCCTACGGAAGTATCAGCGGTCGCATCATATACGTTAAAAAAAGTAATTTAAAAAACAAGTAATGCGAGATCGTTCAACATCCATTATTCGAGTAAGAATGTAATCTGCAAATTGTTCTGATTCAATAATCTCTGATTGCTGATATTCCGACAAATCAACATCGAAAAGCAAGGAGTGCAAATCTTTCTGAGTAAATCTATCAGCAGGTGGCTCTAACTCAAAATACGAATCCACGTAATTCGAAAAACAAATAAATCTGTACTGCTCATCTTTCACGACGCTCTTTAAAGAGTGCTCATCTAGCGCTCGATCTACAGAAGGGAATAGCACGGATAAAGCATTTTTCCGTGTGTCCCACAGTTCTGAATTCTTTGCTAATTCCGAATCATCACCGAGAAGTAACTGAAGTTGATTAACCCGTGTGTCAAACAGACGCTTGGAGAATAGTTCTGTGACTGAACTTTCTGGGACAAAGGAAAGCAATTGTTTATGCTGTGCAATCCAGTCCCATAAGGGCATATCAAACACTTCCAGTGCCGTTATACCTACTAAATCGCCAAATGCAACTTCATCACCAATTAAAGAATATCTAAAGCGGAATTCATTCATGAATCGGTTAACGTCTCGAGAGGTAGTCATGTATGGTCGTAAGCAATTTTCCAAGATTGCTCTTTCTCGAGGACCAACAATATTGTCCTTCTGAGGAAAATCTTCCATTGGTGATTCCTTACGTAACTCATCTACAGCAACATCGAATATTTGCGCGGACAAAGGATCCGGCAAACGAACCGGAACTTGGACTATTTTCTTCAAGTATTCTTTACCATCAATATGACCACGTTGTTCTAGCGCTTTTTCAACAACAGTCTGATCGTAGAAAAGTAAATATGTAACGTAGGGGAATTGCCCCACAGCTTTGATTGCTGCGAATAACTCATCTACTTCTTTTTCAGAAAGCCTGTCTATATCGTCAATGAAAACGAAAATACGTTTCTCTGCTTTGTTCAATTCCTTTCTTACTTTCTTCTGAGCTTTACGAAGAGCATCTACAGAATCATCTATTTTCAATGCATTAGATAAGTAATCGAAGGCCAGAGACAAATGTTTAAGAACCTTAGATGAAGGAATGAGATTCGAGACGAACTCTACTTTATCAGCCTGCGCAACCGCACGTTCTTTTGCTTTCTGAACATGCGGATGTAATTCGGATGAGATACTTTGGAAGAAGAGCGAAACTAAATCCGAAGTCCCGGTAAACATCCAAGGGTTAAAATCTGTAATTTGTAATTATAAAATCCCTTGGCTTTTTCTTTTCCTTTCTAAGTTCACGTTGCAAAAGATTTTTAACCGACGTTTTTCCTGAACCCCAAGGACCAGTCACACCTACAACAAGACCATTATTATTTTCAGTCGACAATAAATAACTTGCTAACCGAGCAACATATTTCCCGCGGTTATAGCGGTCTTGGCTTTCAAAATCGATTGGAGCATCATCTAAAAAGCACGATTCCTCTTTGGACATTGAAACTCCCTAATTCTGACACATACTTCTTATTAAACAAATATTCTTATGAATAACAGTGTAGACAAGGCCGATCATCTGGAATCAACAAATCAATTATTCAAGGAATCTAAACTTCATCGTAGCAAACTGGCATCCATTATTTGAGAGCTTCATTAAAGCTACCAGTATTGGACATGCGCTCCAAACAGCCACAATTGTTGCTCTTCCTAATATGCAGTAACTTTGACGTACTATTATCAATCTCTTCGAAAGATTGAGTACGACATGAATAACATTATTATGGATAAGCCTTCTAAGGCAAAACAAAAAATATTTATGATAAAACAACGACTTGCATAGATAGACGATATAACAACAGCTTCAAAAGTTTACCAACAGGATGAACATGTAAGTTTCTTTTTATTATAATAGAATAAAACTATGGATCAAACGCAAAATGTCACATCTATGAAACCACATGATGGTAGCTGCGAGGCAGCTTATGGTCAAAGGTGTAAATGCCATTGTCACGGCGGCGGGCATCGTAGAACTTTTGTAGAACGTGCCTTGTGGTCAGGTTATGGCCCTAACCACAAAGACACTTATGATAAGTTTTCCAGTGATTTAGACAAAGCATTCGGGCCAAATTTTAAAAGTTTATTTGATACTCCAAAAGAAAATCCTAAGACAGAGAAACAAGAAATTGCATGTGGCAGAAGGAAATGGAAAATATTAAATCCTTCTAAGACTATTCCGGAAACAGGTGCTCTCGCTTCTCAAATAGAGCAACGTATTGTTGATACCAGCTTACATGATTTATTTATCATGGTTTGGAAGCTACCTAGTATTCCGACAGGAAAATTAGAAAAATGGAAGAATATTAAAAAATATTTAATGCCGACTTCATTACCTGATTTACCTCCTTCGAACGCAAGAAGCGGTTTTTTATGGTCTGCCGAAATGTCAGCAGTATCAAACTTAATATTCAAGCTTGATGAAGTCCCAAAGGAAGAACAACTGACACAGTTATTAATCCAAGAATTAAGTGATCCTCGTTATTCAGTAATTGCTTTTCCACGTGCTAAAAAAGCTAAATATGTAAATGAATTAATCATTGCAGGAAAACCAGAAAAGGATAACATCCAGAATCTGGCTCAAGACCTATCTACGAGGATAACGCAAGCAGCAAGGCAATTAAATAAGGAACATAAAAAAGAAGAAGTACTCTTTTTAACCGAATTTATAGGCAGTGCAAGTTGTTTGGATCTATGGAAGCAACCTGCAGCTGTACATTTTTGTTTACAACCGTTATTAAAGGAACTGTCAGGATATACCACCAACCATGGTTTTCCAAGATTGCATGAGCCCGAAGATGCACAAATATTAATTAACAAATATCTAAAAGATCGTTGGGGAACTAACTGGTAAAAGCTCTAGATACTATAGAATACTAAGAACTCATTACACAAACCTATACTGCATATCCTCGGGAATCTGGGCTAGAAGTTCGTCTTTTGTCAGCTCGAAGGCGCTCGGGTTTACAGCCTGCTGTGGAAGAGCGTTGCCCCAAACCTTTTGACACATAGTAACCAACGTGTTGCCATCGACCAGCTGGATGTTGCATTCGCGCGCGTAAGTGATGGCTTGCGCGGAATAGCTGCTGGTTGTGATGAAAATCAGGCCTTGTACTTGCTGAGTTTTATTCGCACCGACGAGCTTCTGCAGAAGCGGACGACCAATATGATGGTTGGGGTCGAAGCACTTGCATTCAGCGATGTAGGTGAGGTCATCCTTCGTCAGTTTCAAATCGAAACCACCGTCGTTGGTGGGAGGCGTGACGGAAACCCGATAGCCGTATCGCCGGTAGAGATCGGCGCAGAACGGTTCGAAATCGGTGGGATGGGAGGAGAAGCTGTCGACAATGGCCTGGATCGAGGTGGCACGTTGCCGCACTTTGACCCGCTGAATCACCCGCTGGCGCTTGAAAGATTCCATGCCGGAATAGCCGATTGCATTGCCGTGATGGCGCATCTCAAGAACGAAATCGTACAAGGTTAACGGGTTCTTGGACTTGAACGAGAAACCAACCACCTCAAGAACGCTCTTCGGCTTGTTGATTTTGTTGTTTGAGCGACGCTGATCAGCTGTTCCGTCCTTTTTAGGGAACTGCCAATACGGAAAACGCAAGGTGAAATTGCCAATGTCTTCAGCATCTCTGGACCGACCAATCCTGATTCCTTTCGGCACTTCAACATTGCAAGCCTTACGAACCTTTCCAGCCAGCCAAATCTGACGCAATTGACGCAGCAACAAGACAACCAGGATGATGCCCGCAACAGCTATCGCCAGCGGAATCACGTAAGCCTTCAACAGCGGTATGAGCTTGTCGCTTAGTCCGAAATCAGTCATAAATAAATATTACCTTTAGATAATCCCTATCCCAACAACTGCAACAGGTCGTCCTTCGTGAGGTTCGAGATGCCGGCGGAGGTGCCGGTGCCGGCCTTGTCGACGAAACGGTGGGCCAGGTCGCTCTTGGATTGCTGCATCTTCAGGATGCGCTCCTCGATGGTGTCCTTGGCGACGATCTGGTAGACGTTGACGTCCTGGGTCTGGCCGATACGGTGGGCACGGTCAGTGGCCTGCTCTTGCGCGGCGGCGTTCCACCACGGGTCGGCGTGCACCACCACGCATGCGCCCGTGAGGTTGAGGCCCGTGTTGCCGGCCTTCAGTGAGATCAGGAAAACCGGGGTGTCGTCGGAGTTGAACTGGTCGACCAGCTCGAGGCGCTTGCGCTTGGGGGTGGCACCGGTGATGACGTTGTAGGCGACGCCGTTCTTGCGCAGACGTTCGGCGATCAGGTTAAGGAAGCTAGTGAATTGCGAGAAGATCAGCATCTTGCGACCGGCATCCTGGCAGCTGGAGACCAGCTCTTCGATGGCATCGAGCTTCGCAGACGTGACCTTACGAGGCTTGGTTGACATTCCGGCTTTAGAAATATCCGAAGCGTTACGAACCGTTGAACCGTCATTCCCTACAATCGCGTTTGCCGACGCATCGGCGGTCTCACTGAGCTCATCGATCGGCTCGTCGTCGGCACGTTCGATCTCGCGGGTCGGCGCGCCCCAGACGTGCGCATCCTTCTTGACGACGTTGCTGCCGACATTGCTGAACAACAGGCGCGGGTCGCAGCAGGCCTGACGCAGGCGGGTGAGCTGGGCCAGAATCTGAATCTTGCCGGTCTTGTATTCGATATCGCGCTGTTTGTTGAGCGTGGCACGAAGCTGCTGCTCGAGCGCGGCATACAGCCGACGCTGCTCCCCTTCAAGCTGGACAGTGATGACGTTCTCGATCTTGTCCGGCAAGTCCTTTAACACCTGCGACTTGAGACGCCGCAAAATGAACGGGCCGACGAACGCCTGCAACTTGGCCTGAGCGTTTTCGTCGCCAGAAAGAATCGGCATTTCGAAGCGGTCGCGAAAGTGCTTATAGGCTCCCAGCATGCCGGGCATGAGGAAATCGAAGATGCTCCACAACTCGGAAAGCCGGTTCTCGATCGGCGTACCGGTCAGGGCGAAACGGTGGCACGCACTGACGGAACGCACGGCATGGGCAGACTTGGTGGCGTGGTTCTTGATATATTGCGCCTCGTCAAGTGTCATGCAATAGCATTCGAGGCCTTCGTAATCGTCGATATCGCGGCGCAGCAAATCATATGAAGTAACCAAGACGTCGGGCGCAACCCATTGCGGTGTGTCATCGTCATCCATCGGCTGCGGGCTATCGGCACTTTGCCAGCCGTCGTCGCTCGATGCGGATACGACACGATCATTGGTGCGCGCAGCGGAAACCGACGGATTATAAGTCAGCTGCTTCCCCGAGACCAACAGATTAGAAGTCAGTTGCTCGCCATCAGAATCCTTGAGCATCTGATTGTGGTTCAGAAGGTCAGCATCATCCATCGAAATATCGAAACTTGCCTGCTGCGGGTCGGAAACACGCTGATTAAGAGTCAGCTGCTCCGTTTCGTCGGTATTCGAACCTGAATTATCTGACTTATTGCTTTCCACTCGCATTCCAGATTTGTCGACTTTACCAGTGCCAGACGCCTTCCTGCCCTCATACCAAGCCTTGGTATTTTTGAGCGTCGCACGACGGGCGGCCTTGGAACCTGCGAGCACCTGCACGTTGAGCTCGGGGGCGAACTTGGCACATTCCGCAGCCCAGTTGTAAACCAGCGAGGCCGGGCAGACGATGAGATTCGGGCCGACCTGGCGCTGTTCGTCACGACGCGACACCAGATACGAAAGCATCTGCACGGTCTTGCCCAAGCCCATTTCGTCGGCCAGGATGCCGCCGAAACCCTTGTCGGCCACGGCGTTGAGCCAACGGAATCCTTCGACCTGATACGGACGCAGCACGTGCGCGAGCGACTTCGGCACCTTGTAGGTCTTCGGGTCGATGACGCGCAAATCGTTCAGGTAGCTGCGGAATTCGTCGCTCTTGTCCTCGTCCTCTGCTTCGTTATCAAGGTAATAAGCCTCGTAAGCAGGCACGGAGACGGCTCCGGAATCGAGGTCGACCGGTTTCAGGCCCAGGTCGTTGCTGACCTCGTCCAACTTGCTGGTGTCGACATCGGCCATATTGACGAAGGCACCGTTGCGCAGGCGATGGAACTTACGGCGCTTGCGGTAGCTGTTGAGCAATGCCGGCACTTCGGACGGGTCGATTTCGTCGGCGATCGGCGAGATTTCGACCAAACCAGACTTGATGGACAGACCGATCTTGAAAACGGGATGCGGCGAGGAAGTGAGCCCGTCGAAGCTTGGCGTGGAAAACACCTCTCCCAGACCCCGCAAAACAGGAAGCCCCTCGTTCAGCAGCTTATAAATCGCCTTGTCGTTATCCTCCTTGATGCGCGCGATTGGGCCGTCGGGCATCGAGAAATACTGACGCACGGCCTCCACGGCCAAGCGTTCGGTTTCACGGTCTCGGGCGACCGGTTCGTTCGGGCCGATACCGGAGAAGACGTGGAAGCGTTCATCGCCATAACGCGCCTGCACATCGCAGGTGATGCCGTTCTTGTCGCGGTCGAGATACGTTTCGATATGGCAAGGCACGCGGCGCATCTTGATGAGTTCAGGCGGCAGCTTGACGGCAATTCCGTGGTGGGACGTGCCGCGAGATGTAGCTGGCGTGAGGTCATCGGTTACTGCGGATTTCGTACCGGAGGTTTGGTCGGTTCCGTTTTGTGACGATTCGTCTGAAGCCGTTTTACCAGTACCACTTTGTGATAGGCCATCCGAATCTGTTTCACCGAACACGGAATTATTGCCGGATTTATCGTTCTCACCGGCATTACCAGCGCTATCGGTGTCCTCAGAATTATCGGAACCATTATCCTTGCCAGCCCCATCGCCACTATCCGAAGGAACCGGGTCAAGCGCGGGCAGTACGGTGCGTGAAAACTCTTCGATATCGTCACTGCTCAAATACAAATCACCACGTTCGTCTCCGGTACAGAGCACCCCGAGCAGGTTGCGGTTCGTGGTCATTGCACTGGAGCAACGATGAATCTCAGGGGTATCCAAGCTGAACGCACGGCTCGCATCCGGCGATCCGACAACTACAAACGACGAGCCTCGTCCGATAATGAATTTCTGGATATTCAGAGAGTGACGGATTACGTAACCGGATTTTTGCGACGATTCTTTATCGTTTTGTCGCGTAGATTTACGGTGCGGTTGCTGTGAATTATTTTCGCCATCATCCTCATTCTCGGCGCGAACGACCTCAAGACCCAAATCAGGATCACCGTCAACCACGCGAACCGGAATGGCCGACGCAAAATTGCCATGCAACGGTACATAATCAAGCGTCACATCCGCATCGACGAACAAATTCAACAATTCCGAAGTTTCGTCGTCGGAAAGCCGCATTTCCTGGGATTCCGCCTTGCTCTGGTAGAACTCATAATCACCGGAAACGCTTTTGCGGATCTCGATGGCGCGTCCGAGAATGGCCAGAATCGAGCGCGAACGCTCGTCGAACGAATCGCGGGAATGCACGAACGCGAGCTTTTTGCCGTAGGTGACGAATTCGCGGCGCTGAACGGCCTCGACCAACGCGCGCACGTCCTTGACGACGTAGGAGATTCCCTTGGATGGCACTGCAATGTGCAGGCGCAAGTACCAATCGCGGCTGGAATTTTCCAACATCGGGCGCAGCACGACCGAGCCGATGGGCATGTGCCGGCTCAGCGCCACCCCGCTGCCGATGTCGCCGGAAGCGCGGCTGCTGACTTCCTTGAGCAAATCTAGCTGACGATTTTTGGCTTGTTCCTCGAGCGCCGAATCCTCGTGCTGCATGAACGAACGCAATGCACGCGACGTGCGACGAACGATCCTCTGTCGGCGAGCGCCAAGTCCCGTTCCACCCCGCGAACTCGAAGCGGCCACACCGTTGCCCAGCTCCTCGAACTTCTGAGGCGTGTCATTGTATTGCATAATCAGCGCGATGACATGCTTGCAGATGGCACCAAACCGGCCAAACGCCGGGCAAGTGCAGTCCGAATCGATAATCTCGCCATGGTTCTCATCAATCCGAGCGCTCACCGCGTAATCGTCCGCGAATTCGTCGGCAGGCTCAACCGATGCGGCCAGCAACGTGCCGTCCTCACCGGGAGTGCAGGTCAGGCTGTGCATACGACCGCTGGAAATGACCTCGTAGGCACGATAGAAAGCTTTGCCGCCGCGCTGGCGCAGGACCTTTTCAGGAACGGCCGGCTCGTTGGCGCCGAAAGTCACGCCGCTGTCAGGGTCAGCAATCCCGCCGAACGTATCGTTGTCGGAACCTGACCCAAGCCCGAATCCCCCTGAGCTCCCGGTTCTCGACCCGTACACCGACGCATGCCAATCCAAATCGCGTTCCTCTTTTCACGGCCTATCGCAGCCGATTCAATCCCAAATTATCGCCGGTCTCGATATCATCAAATATCATCATCAAATATGACGTTCGATATCATCGCCAAATGTCAAAGACCGCAAACTTCTATTCTACTCCTTTTCAAAATCCAGTGAAATGCTGTTTCGTTTACAAGGAACGCAGCAAGCGGACACAAAAAGGAACGAAAACACGAGATACCTTAAAATCTCAACACCTCAACCGTAGTGGCAACTTCCTAGCGGCAACGTGCCCGCACACTGCACCCGCAATACATAAGTGCCCCTTCGTATCCATTCATTCACTCCAATGCCAGACAACTAGCCATTCATTAACTGAAAGACTAATATGGCGAAGCATGGTTCGACTTGCGGCACAATCCTCGACATTTCACATCTCCGAGGACCTCGATTACGCACCGACGCTGGAGCAGAACAACCGGCAGAATCTAGGATTTCCCACCGCCTATCCAGCAATTATCCAACTTCACGAAGAAATGCCCGCGCAGGACGTGCCCCTACACTGGCACCGCGGCCCAGAATTCCTCTTTGCAAAACACGGCTGCGTGCAAATGCTCATCGACGGGTACTCCACGCGCATCACCGATGGCCAGTGCTGCCTGGTAAGTCCTGATGCCTTCCATGCCATCCATCCCGTTCCGCACGCGAACAGCCAGAGCGTACTTTCGGTGACTTTTGACGACCAGAGACTTGACGCGATGAGCCCCAATCTCTGCAACACACGAATCATGCAATGTACCCCGATCGGCGAGGGAACGGATTACCCGGACGAAACCATGACCAAATTGTGCGAAGAACTGATCAAAGCAATGGATGACACGAATTCCGACCTGCGTCTGGTCAACGTCAACCGAACCCTGTTCACACTTCTCGGCCATATCTATTCGACATATTCCGTGGAAAACGAATCAGAACGTCTTGAACAGGCCGATAACGTTGACGACAATATCAAACCGATTGTCAACTTCATGGAACGCCATTACTCCAGCACGTTATCGATTGCCGAAGTGGCCGAGGAATTCGGGTATAGTCCAGAATATTTCTCCCGTTTCTTCAGCGAACATGCCGGCATGGGACCCAAGCAATATCTCACCGGCATCCGTCTGCGGCATTGCACCGATGAGCTGCTGATGACCGATGACACGATAGAAACCATAGCCGCGAACAATGGCCTTTCAGCAAAATCCTTGGTACGAACAATCCAGAAACGATACCGTGTTTCCCCTACGCAATTCCGCCAGCAGAATCGAATGAAACCGTGACGCTTCTGCCAAAAACCATATAGCAATTCACAAATAATCTATTAAAAAATGTCCGTCACTGTCAAAATCTGACCTTCGAAAGACAAAAATTATCATATAGGCTCATTTACAAGAGGCTCAACGGGGGGCATTCATTCTCAGCGTCGAGCTTCTTGAAATATAGAAACCTTGGCATAGCTGCCAAAGCAAAAAGAGGAGCATCATGAACGAATTTGTTGACTCATCGTCCGACGCCATTGCCGGACTGCCCCAATCCGGAGCAAAACGAACCTTACTGAAAACCGCCATACTGGCGCTTTCGCTGATTCTTTGCAGCGTGAGCGTGACCATGTCCGTGGTCTCCAGTCTCAAACAGGACTATCCGCACGCCTCAACCATGCAATTGCAGGGATTCGTCAATATCCCGGTAATCGGCGGCATCGTAGCGACCTTGGTCGGCGGCTACCTGGCGGCGCGCGTCGGCAAGAAAAACATCTGTCTGGCAGGCACCTTGCTGTGCTTCCTCGGCGGGTTTTTGCCGATGTTCATCCCCGATCTGACACTGAAGACGGCTGTCCGTGTGCTCTGCGGCTTCGGTGTAGGGCTCATCCAGCCCCTGGCGGCGTCTCTAATCGTCGATTGCTTCAAAGGTCATGAAGCCGACACCATGATGGGCGTGCAATCCGCGATGGTCGGCCTTGGAGCGGCGATCTTCTCTTCGGCCATCGCCGGAATCATGACGGTGAACTGGCACTATTTCTACTACGTCTATTTCATCGCCCTTGTGGTGGCCATCCTGGTCTGGCTGTTCATTCCCAACAGCGTCAACGAAATCGGTCGTATCCACAAAGGCAGCAAGGACACTTCACAGCCCAAGCGCAAGATGCCCCTTTCGGCCTATTTCGGCATGATCCTGCAAATCGTATTCGCGACCGCTTACGGCTATTACAGCGTCAATCTTTCTCTGGCTGCCGAAGAGACCAAGACCATCACCGCAGTGCAGGCGGCCACCGTCATAACCGTAGTCTCAGTGTCCTCCTTCCTCGGAGGTCTGGTCTTCGGCTATGCGAAGCGCTTCCTCGGCATGCATATCGGCATCGTCGCCATCGCCATGCAGGCCGTAGCGTTCGTGCTTTGGGCAAATACGGGTTCGCTGGCGCTTTGGTATGTCGCCGCTGTTCTACTCGGCCTCGGATTCTGCTGGTTCATGCCGTATGTGAACTTCCTAGTCAACGAACACACCGACGCCACGCTTTCTGCACAGGCGACTTCCTATGCATTCTTCGGCAACAATATCGGCGCGTTCCTCCCGTCCTATGTTTTCGCCGGAATCGGTGCCATCACAGGGATCACCAGCACGCAGAAGTCTTTCAATGAGGCCGCGATCCTCATGGTTGTCTGCATCATCATGATCGTGGTGTTCAACATGGCCGACCGCAAAAACGAAACGAAGGAAGTGCAAGCCGCCAAGTAATCGACAGGCCGGCGATGTTCCTTAACGCCGTCGGCCAGCAAAATTTATTATTATCAAAATTATCGGAATTATCCGAATAGAAAGACAAAGAAGTTAATATGAACAATCCAACAACCATTGATGTCGACAAGCTTGTCGCACCCGCCTCAAGCTCGCCGTTGACGCCATTACCGACGTTTGCCGTGAAAGACGGCTATTTCAACCACACCGACGAATGTCCCGAAGGGTGCCAAGTGATCTCGGACCTCGATGAGGACGATTTCGGCTACGAGGTTGACATCCAGCAGATGACCTACGCGACCCGCACACTTGCGGACGGATCCAGCATCGATCTGCCACTCTGGGTGTTCGAACCCGGGTTCGACAACAATCCCGAGGCAAAACTGCCTGATGGCGGCTGGCCTGTCATCGTTTTTGTTCGCGGATCCGCCTTCCACGAGCAGGACGTTCTGAAATATTCGAATTTCTGCGTGCGTATCGCCGAACAGGGCTATGTGGTGGCAACGTTGAAATACCGCCAAAGCGACATCGCCCCCTTCCCGGCCCAGATGCAGGATTGCAAGACCGCGGTGCGTTTCATCCGCAAGAACGCCAAGCGCTTCCACGCCAATGACGAACGCATAGCGCTTTGGGGAGATTCATCAGGCGGTCACACCGTGCTGATGGCCGGTTTCACCGGTGACCACGAACCGGATACCGACGAACACCAAGGCACCAGCGCCGAGGTAAAGGCCATCGTCGATTGGTATGGCCCGACGGATTTCGCGAAGATGAATTACTATCCGAGTTCCCAGAACCATTCGGATGCCGACAGCCCCGAGGGATTCGAAATCGGCCATGTCGACGTTTTGCAAAACCCCGAACGGAACCGCGAAGCCTCGCCGATGTCGTATCTATCGGCGGACCGTCCGACCCCGCCGACACTCATCATGCACGGAGGGCGCGATCAACTCGTCCCGTTCAACCAAAGCTGCCGTCTCTACGAGACCATGAAGGCGCTCGGCAAGGACGTGACCTTCATCAAACTCGACAACGCCTGCCACGCGTTCCGGGGATTTCGCTCGACCAAAGCCATCAACATCGTGCTTGATTGGCTGAGCACAAGGGTGTAAAAGCTTTTCATTCTCGGCTTGCTGCCCCTTGACAACATGCATTACAAATCAGGCGTAGTGACGGATTGACGTTGCTACGCCTGCCGCGTATGTTCTTCAATCTTGCGCACGCGAACGGTAGATTATGTGTCATACCGACGATATAACCACTGAAGGAAACGAGGATGACATTGATGAATAAGACTGACCACAACCTTTCTACCAACGCTAAGACCGAAACCCAGACCGCTTACTTTGCCGGCGGATGCTTCTGGGGCGTCGAACGGTATTTTCAGGGCGTCGACGGGGTCACCGACACGCAGGTCGGCTATGCGCAATCTCGCAAGGAGAACCCATCGTATGAAGAAGTTTGCAGCGGGATAACGGACGCGGCGGAAACCGTGCGCGTCAGCTATAATCCGTCCCGCGTAACCTTGCGGACACTGACACTGCTGTTTCTGGACGTCATCGATCCGTTCTCCGTCGACCGACAGGGCAACGACACGGGACGACAATACCGCACTGCAATGTTCTGCCTCGACGAGGTGCAGAAAGCCATATACGAGAAGGCTTTGCATGAGCTTGCCACGCGCGAGGGGCGTGAACCTGCGGTGATCGTGGAGCCGCTGCGCAACTTCTACCCCGCCGAGACCTATCATCAGGATTATCTTGACAAGAACCCGGGCGGATACTGCCACATCCCGGTGGCCAAGCTACTGAACGTCGGCAAGCGGCAGCGCTATATCGAGCGCGTCTGGGACCTCGACCCGGAGCAGTACGCGGTAACGCAGGAGGCAGCGACCGAGGCTCCGTTTACCAACAAGTACGACCAGAATTTCGAGCCGGGCATTTACGTGGATGTCGTGAGCGGCGAACCGCTGTTCCTCTCCACCGACAAATTCGACGCCGGCTGCGGCTGGCCAGCGTTCTCCAAGCCAATCGATTCGTCCGCTTTGACGGAGCACCGCGACATCAAGATTCCCGGACGTCCGCGCATCGAGATCCGCACCGCCGACTCGCAGATTCATCTGGGGCACGTCTTCGATGACGGACCGAAGGACCGCGGAGGGTTGCGTTACTGCATGAACTCAGCCTCGCTGCGCTTCGTGCCGCGCGATCAGATGGAGGCGCAAGGGTACGGCAAGTATGTGAAGTTGCTTGATGACGCTCAGTGAGCTGAGGTTGAAGCAGACCTGAACCGAAACCAAAAGTGAATGCGACTAAAGTTTCGGTTTGAGTATGGCGGTGTGGATAAGAAACAGCTACCCACACCGCTTTTTCGTGCTCAAATCTGCAACATCACAACAGTTCTGAGCATCTGTTCATAGCAGCCATTGCAGCTGTTTCAGTTAGTCATGTGTTTAGCTAAATAGCGTCCGGTGATGCTGGCTGGGTTGTTGGCGACCTCGTTCGGGGTACCAGTGGCAACGACTGTGCCACCTTCCTCACCGCCGCCAGGACCCATGTCGATGACGTAGTCGGCGTTGGCGATCATATCGAGGTCATGTTCGATGAAAACCACTGTGGCGCCGCCTTTAATAAGACGCTGCAAAACCTCAATCAGCGTGCGCACGTCTAGCGGGTGCAGACCTGTTGTCGGCTCATCGAGAACGAAAAGTGAAGTGTTTTGCCGCTTCCCGAGTTCGTTGGAAAGCTTAAGACGCTGGGCTTCGCCACCGGAAAGGTTCGGGGTGTCCTCACCCAAGGTGAGGTAGCCGAGGCCGAGATCGTGAAGCGTTTCGAGCGCTTTGTGGATGCGCCGGAGCAGAGCGGAGGTAATCATATCGCCGGAATCGGTAGCATCCAATGTGTCACTGGCATCCGAAACGTTCAAAGGAGCGTTGCTTCGATTTTGTTTGGCAGCACCACGTGACGATGAACCGGAAGCCGAGCCGAAATCGTCATCAAGAGCGAAGACATCGAGAGCATCATCAACTTCCAAATCGAGCACTTCGGGAAGCGTTAACCCTTGCGGGTGAGTTGGCGTTGCTAGCCGCACATCGTTGACTTCGGGACGATAACGGCGGCCCTCGCATGTCGGGCAGGTGATGGTGACATCAGGCAGGAACTGAATATCGAGGCTGATCTGGCCAGTGCCATCGCACTGCGGGCAACGCAACGAACCGGTGTTGTACGAAAATGCCGAGACCTTCAGCTTGCGTTTCTTGGCAGACGTTGTAGATGCAAAAGCCTTGCGTAGCATATCCATAATGCCGGTGTAGGTGGCAACCGTCGAACGGACGTTGATGCCGATTGGCGTGGAATCGACGAGACGCACACGCGTGATACCAGCAGCATCGAGCGAGCGAACATGGGACGGCAGCGGCGTGTGGTTCTCCTGAGCCTGCAGCGCCGGAATCAGGGATTCCAAGACCATCGTAGTCTTGCCGGAACCAGAGACGCCAGTGACAGCAGTCATCCGTCCGCGCGGAATAGCAACATCCAACGGATGCACAGTATGAATGGCCTCGGTCTGCATGCCAATCCAGGCGTTTTCCGAAACCCGCGGCAACGCAAGACGCTTGCGGACCACCACGGGCTGCGACCCGTCAAGGAATCCGGCGATACGTGACTTCGGATTACGTAGTATCTCTTCTGGCGAGCCTTGCGCAAGAATACGACCACCTCGACTGCCCGCGCCCGGGCCCATCTCAATGAAGTAGTCCGCGGCGTTGAGCACGTGGACGTCGTGATCGACGAACACCACCGAATTGCCGGACGCCAACAAATCCCGCATCACGCCGATGAGTCCTTCGATATTCGCCGGATGCAAGCCAGTGGAAGGCTCGTCGAGCACGTACAGCACACCCGTGGTCTCGTTGCGCACCGCACGCGAAAGCTGGGCACGCTGCCGCTCGCCGGTGGAAAGCGTCGAGCTGGCGCGGTCAAGCGTTAAATAACCCAATCCAAGCTGTATGAGTCTGCGGCCCATATCCTCCAAAGTTTCAACCAGGCTATCGGCCATCTGCCGCATATCCTGCGGCAACGAATCCGGAACCGTTTTCGCCCAGGAAAGCACCTTGCGCAACGGCCACGCCGTGACCTGGGCCAGATTGTATTCGCCGATTTTCGGAGCACGCGCGGCCTCATTGAGACGAGATCCTCCACAATCCGGGCAGGTCCGCTCGACCAGGAACTTCGAAACCTTCGCCAGCCGTTTCTCGTCATTGGCTCGATCAAGTTCTTTGGTCACCGTCAGCCTGGCGTTGCGGAACGTGAAACCGAGATGGTGTACACCTTTGACCGAAGTGATAGTGATGGGCTTCTTCTCCTCCGGCCCGTTAAAGACGATGTCACGTTCCTTGTCAGTCAGGTCCTTGAACGGCACATCGGTGCGCACGCCAAATTCGCGAACGATATCAGGTTGGACGTTGAAGCCGAACGTGCGCCACGGTACAACGGCACCTTCATCGATAGTGAGGTTTTCGTCGGGAACAAGCGCAGCATCGTTGACTTCGTGAATGGTTCCGGTCCCCTGGCAGGTCGGACAGGCACCGGTGGAATTGAACGCCATCTGCTCAGCGCTGGGCGGCTCGACGAGAGCACCGCAAACCGCGCAATGAATGGGAATCTCGGCGGCGACATCGAGCGTCGGTTCCTGGTAATGGCCATTCGGGCAGCGGTGCGAAGCCAAGCGCGAAAACATCAGCCTCAGTACGTTCAGGGTTTCGGTAGAAGTGCCGAATGTCGAACGCATACCGCCGACACCCGGCCGTTGCCGCAGTGCCAAAGCCGGCGGAATGAACCGTACCGAATCAACCTGCGGCTTCTCGGCCTGCGTCATCCGGCGGCGGGTATAGGTCGAAAGTGCGTCAAGATAGCGTCTCGAACCTTCGGCGTATAGCACTCCAAGAGCAAGCGACGATTTGCCGGAACCTGAGACCCCAGCGATGCCGACGAGCTCGTTCAGCGGAATCGCGACGTCGATATCCTGCAGGTTGTGGACGCGAGCGCCTCGCACCTCGATGGCCTGCGGTACAGAAACTTGACGGCTATCTTCATTCGAAATTTCATCACCGTGTTCCGAAACCTTGTATCGTGATGCTGTCATGCCAAACCTTCCAAAGTCATGATGCCAACTGTAACGCCTGCCCCTGCCGCATGCTTTTCCAGTTATTCCCCAGAGTCAAATTAGTCAATAAAAGCAACTTTCATCACAGTACATAAATTTGTGATATAGGTCACAAAAGTCTCAACCTTCTTTTACTCTGATTTGTGACACTAACCAAGGGGGTATCAATGTCAAGTCTCAAAGACAAAGTCGTTATCGTAACCGGAGCCGGTTCCGGAATCGGAGAAGCAATCGCAAAGGAATTCGGACGTAATGAGTCCAAAGTCGTTTGCGCCGATATCAAGAACGCTGAGAAAACCGCCAAGGCCATAGAGGATGCAGGCGGAACCGCGCTTGCCGTGAATTTGGATGTATCGAAAGCAAGTGACTGGGATGCTGCCAAGGCCAAGGTTCTTTCCGAGTTCGGAAGAATTGACGCGCTTTGCAATGACGCCGGAACTTCCGAAGCCGTGGAAATCGTTGATCTGAAAGAATCGGATTGGGATAGAATCATCAATATCAATCTCAAGGGAACGATGCTCGGCATGAAAACGGTGATTCCCGAATTCCTGAAGAACGGTTCGGGCAAGATTGTCAACATCGCTTCGGAAGCTGCGCATGTCGGCTTGGAAGGTCTGCCAAGCTATTCTGCGTCAAAGGGCGGCGTCATTGCCATGTCCCGTCAGGTCGCCATGACCTACGCTCCCAACAACATCCAGATCAATGTGGTCTCTCCAGGAATTATTAAGACGCCGATTTTGGCCAACAATTCCCCTGAAATGACCAAGAAATTCACAGAGGCTACTCCGGCGGGCCGGTTGGGCAAGCCTGAGGAAATCGCTTATATGGTGGAATTCTTCGTGTCCGAGGAATCCAATTTCATCACCGGTCAGGCAATCAAGGTTGACGGCGGCTGGGGATCTCGCTGATATCTGCGTTGATATCGACTGAAGATTCTCAAGCATCAGCTTGATTATCCTAAAATCCAAAGGGCGCGCGGTGAACGAATTTGATTTGTTCACCGCGCGCCCCTTTTAAATATCAAAGCAATCGTTTCAAAATGCATTGATGCCCATAAGAACACCTATTCAGCGCGAACGGCGGAACGGGGTCGAATTGCGCTTGCCGTGCGAGCGGTGGAAGCCGTCGGCCTTGTGCGAGCGCTGATTGCGGTTGCCGGAACGGCCTTCGTCATAGCCACGTCCGCGGCCACCGAAGCGTCCGCCTTCGTAACCTTCGTCACGTCCACGACCGCCGGACTTGCCATAACCGCCGTGGCGATTCGACTTACGGGAACCGTAGGAATCACCAAAACCATCGGAGTAGCCGCCATTGCGTCCGCCAGAACGCTTGCCACTATAAGAACGATTCTTGCCCTTGCCACCACGTTTGCCGCGATCATCGAAATCGGAATGATGCCGCTTGCCGCTTCCCTTGCGGAAATCGTCGTCGTAGAAACCGCGCGAACGACGGTCATCGCGACGACCGCGTGGGGAACGGCCGTCAATCGGGCCTTGGCTGTCATCATAGCGTGGGTTGCGGTTCTTGTGTCCATCACGGCGCCCACCGCGGGAACGTGAATCGTTGAAATCTCGGGAATCGTTGAATCCACCATCGCTGCCACCACGACCACCGGCGTCTTCGAACGAATCTTCACGGCCGCGCTTACCGAACGAGCGACCGGAATCGCCATGCCGATTATTACGGTCACGACGCCCGCCACGATCTTTACGTCCGTAACCACCACGTCCACCACGGCCCTCGTTGCGACCGCCACGCCCGGTGCGGCCGGCCCTGCGATTGACGACCGGCACCGTCAGCGTCCAGCCTTCGACCAGCGGGGCATGCTCCCCCACCAGTTCTTCAAGTTCGGGAGCTCCAGGAACAATCTGCTGGCTCTTGACTTTGATGCCAGCGCGATGCAACATCTGACGAGCATCACGACGCTGCTGCGGCAGCACAAGCGTCACCACATCGCCGGATTCGCCGGCACGTGCGGTACGCCCGGAACGGTGCAGGAACGATTTCGGATCCTCCGGCGGCTCGGTCTGCACGACCATCGTCACGTCGCTGACATCGATGCCGCGCGCGGCCACATCAGTGGCCACCAGCACGTTGACATCCCCTGAAGTGAACGCAGCCAGATGCCGGTCGCGCTGGTTCTGCGAAAGGTTGCCCTGCAGATCGACGGCGGGAATGCCCTCCTTGACCAGCTTGTCGGCCATTTTCTTGGCCTGGTACTTGGTGCGGGTGAAGAGGATGCGCTTGCCCTTGCCGCTGGCCAGCTCGCGGATGACCTCGTATTTGTTACCCTGCGAGACCTCGAAGACGTGATGGGTCATGGTGTCGACCTGCGCGTCGGCAGGCGCGATCTCGTGAATCTTCGGGTCGTGCAGGAATTGCTTCACGACCTTGTCGACGCCATGGTCGAGCGTCGCGGAGAAGAGCATGCGCTGGCCGTTCGGATCGACCTGCTCAAGCAGGCGCTGTACGGACGGCAGGAAGCCCATATCGGCCATTTCATCGGCTTCGTCGAGCACAGCCACTTCCACGTCTTCAATGGACAGCGCACCTTGACGCAGCAAATCCTCGAGACGTCCAGGGCAGGCGACGATGATTTCGGCGCCGGCCTTGAGCTCGGAAATCTGACGACTGTATTTCACCCCTCCGTAGATGGTGACAGTCTGCATGTCATAAGCGGCCGCGAGCGGAGCCACGACCTCATTGATCTGGTTGACCAATTCGCGCGTAGGAGCAAGAATCATTCCATGTGGATGAGGCAGCATCGCTCGCTTCTGCGCTTTGCGGTCGCCGCGGTCCATGCGTTCGAAATCGCGCATCGCGGCCTCGCCCTGGCCCTGTTCTCCAAGACGAGTAACCAGCGGGATAGCAAATGCAAGCGTCTTCCCGCTTCCGGTTTCGCCGCGGCCAAGAACATCGCGGCCAGCCAGCGAATCACCGAGGGTGTCGGCCTGGATCGGGAACGCGACGGTTTTGCCGTCACGTGCCAGCACGCTTACCAGCGGACCGGGCACACCGAGTTCGGCAAAGGTGCGCTCGGGCTGGTCGCCGGTCTTGGCGTACGCCGCAGCGCTTTCGGCCACCTCTTCGGCCTGTTTGGATTTGGTTGAGTTATAAGAATCAGGATTATTCATTTCCGAGCCTGCATAGTCTCCGCCCTTGAAATCGGCAGAGTTGTCTGAATTATTTTTATGAGTACGACGCTTCGGCACAATAGCCTTTCAAAAAATGAAGCCGACCTGTCGCTCATAGATGCGGACCCCGGCTTCTCAATGGACAATTCACTATATCAGACGTGCCCCACAACCTGTGCTGAGTGAACTTATTGATTACTTATATCAGGTCCGTCCCATAACCTGCGCCTGACGGACCTACCTAATCTGCAGTTACGGTTCGATACAACAAATCGGCATACCGAATACTATCATTGGGGTACAAAACACGGGACTTTGCAAAGGACACGAGTATGCAGCAACCCATCGTGACCTCAACAGCCTTCCTGTCGCAGTCCAGCGCACCGGCCACGCTGGACGATCTGGACTGTGCGCAAAATCTCAAGGATACGCTTGAAGCGCACGCCGACAAGTGTGTGGGTATGGCCGCCAATATGATTGGCGAGCGCAAGCAAATCATCGTGTTCAACGACGAGCTGACCGGCCGCTTGATGACGATGTTCAATCCCGAAATCATCGAAAAAGAAGAACCTTACCAGACCGAGGAAGGCTGCCTCTCACTTGAATCAACCAGAAAGACAACGCGGTTCCAAACGATCCGCGTACATTATCAGGACAGGCGGTTCAAGGAACGCACCGCGAATTTTAGTGGTTGGACGGCGCAAATCATCCAACACGAAATCGACCACTGCAACGGCATACTTATCTAAACAATAAAATCCTACCGAAAACGAAAATCCGATACCGAAATCCGCGTTCAGTTCGATTCGACGATGGCCTCGCTGGGTGGGGTCTGCTTCTTGTGACGTGGGCTCGGCTGCTTGACCGGCGGCACATCCGTATAAGGGTGGCCCATGCTGGCCGTCGAGGTGTAGAAACTCTTGGTGGTACCGTTCGGATTGACGTTGGGAATCGGCGAGCTTGGAGCACTTTGAGTACCATCCACATGCCCGGTTTCGCCGCGACGGTAACGTTCCATCATCTGTTTCTGCAGCTGGGCTGCGCTCGGCGGCGTCCACGAAAGAGCGTTCGCGCCGGCCTCGATAGTCTCACGAATCGACTCGGCGGAACCTCCGGAACTGGCGACCACCGGAATCTCCGGGTAACGGTCCTTGATATGAGCCACCACTTCGGCGGTGTTCTTGCCGGCGGCGACGTTGATGATCTTCGCGCCCGCCTCGATCTTGCGCTGTACCATATCGTCCCATTGCACGACCGTGGCCATCACGGGAACGTGCACGGTCATCGCAACCTCGCGCACGATCTCGACTTCACTGGGAGCGTTCAAAACGACGCCAGCAACACCTTGCATTTCGGCAAACACAGCCAACTCGAGCACACGCGTACCAGTAGTGGTGCCTCCCCCGACACCTACGAAAACCGGGGCCTGCGCCACGGAAAGCACGGCCTGGTTGATGACTGGCTGACCGGTGAACGGATAGACGGCAAGAATCGCGTCGGCATTGGTGTTATGTATTACAGCAGCGTCAGTGGTATAAGCGAACGAACGCAGACGCCTACCCTGCAACAGCAGCCCGGAAGACTGTTCAATCTCCACCGGAACCCGGGCATCGGCCGAGCTCAGCGGGTTTTCAATAGGCAACGCTTCCGGCAGATTTGCCGGCAGGTTGGTCATTTCCTGTTCCATCGTGCCGCTCCCTTCACGGGTTTCCAGTACTTCTCAATCCGCCAATCGCGTCCGTCATGTCCAATACAGCTTAATCGTATGGCGTCACAACACACAGGTTGAAACGAGCACATCATCAGACCCAACATATCACCGCAGCGATTTGTTCCCGGGCAGACGACATTTCTTGACAAAACGCACAAAACCACTATTAAACCGAGCGCTAAGATTCCTTCAAACGTCTACTCGATATGCCAGAATTGGCTTGAATCCGCGGGTTAGTCAAACCTTGCGGAATGTTTGAAACGCAATGAGACATAGCACACATCAGAACGAAGGAACGAATACTTGGCTGAGTTTATTTTCCAGATGATCAATGCTCGCAAGGCCTATGGCGACCGTGTGATCCTTGACGACGTGACCCTGAGCTTTTTGCCGGGCGCGAAAATCGGCGTCGTCGGCCCGAACGGTATGGGCAAGTCGACCCTGCTTAAGATCATGGCCGGGCAGGAGACCGTCTCCAACGGCGAAGCGAAGCTGACACCCGGTTATTCCGTCGGAATCCTGCAGCAGGAGCCGCCGCTTGACGAGGATAAAACCGTTGGCGAGAACATCAAGGCCGCTTTCGGCGACATCACCAAGAAGGTTGACCGGTTCAACGAAATCGGCGAGGAAATGGCCAATCCGGACGCCGATTACGACGCGCTGATGGCCGAGATGGGCAAGCTGCAGGAAGAAATCGACGCGGCCGACGGCTGGGACATCGACTCCCAGCTCGAACAGGCAATGGACGCCTTGCAGTGCCCCGATCCGGATACTCCTGTCAAGGTCTGCTCGGGCGGCGAGCGCCGTCGTGTGGCGCTGTGCAAGCTCCTGCTGGAGGCTCCTGATCTGCTGCTGCTCGACGAACCTACCAACCACCTCGACGCCGAATCCATCCTTTGGCTCGAACAGTTCCTGCACTCCTACAAAGGCGCCGTCATCGCCGTGACCCACGACCGCTACTTCATGGACAACGTGGCCGAATGGATCTGCGAGGTCGACCGCGGTCACCTCTACCCGTACAAAGGCAACTACTCCACCTACTTGGAGACCAAAGAGAAGCGTATGGAGATCCAGGGCGCCAAGGACGCCAAGCTTGCCCGACGCCTGAAGAACGAAATCGCATGGGTCAAAAGCTCGCCCAAGGCCCGTCAGGCCAAGAACAAGGCCAGGCTCGAGCGCTATGACGAGATGGAGAACGAGGCGCGCAACTCCAAGAAGCTGGACTTCTCCGAAATCGTCATCCCACCGGGGCCGCGTCTGGGCTCGCAGGTGCTGGAGGCCGAACATATCCACAAGGCGTTCGGCGACCGTGTGCTCATCGACGACCTCTCCTTCACCCTGCCGCGCAACGGCATCGTGGGCATCATCGGTCCCAATGGCGTCGGCAAGTCCACACTGTTCAAGACCATCGTCGGCAAGGAACCGCTTACCAGCGGCAAGCTTACGATCGGCGAGACCGTCAAGATCTCGTACGTCGACCAGAACCGCGAAGGCCTCGACCCGAACAAGAACCTCTGGGAAGCGGTTTCGGACGGCAACGACTTTATCGAGGTCGCCGGCGTCGAAGTGCCGACCCGCGCCTACGTCGCCAGCTTCGGCTTCAAGGGCAGCGACCAGCAGAAGCTCACCGGCATGCTTTCCGGCGGCGAGCGCAACCGCCTGAACCTCGCGCTGACGCTGAAGCAGGGCGGCAACCTGCTGCTGCTCGATGAGCCCACCAACGATTTGGACGTCGAAACGCTGGAATCGCTGGAAAACGCGCTTATCGAATTCCCCGGCTGCGCCGTGGTCATCTCCCACGACCGCTGGTTCCTCGACCGCATCGCCACGCATATCCTCGCGTGGGAGGGCGATGACGACAACCCGGCCAAGTGGCACTGGTTCGAAGGCAACTTCCAGGCCTATCAGGAAGACAAGGTCAAGCGTCTGGGCGAAGAGGCCTCCCGCCCCCATCGCATCCATCGCAAGCTGACCAGATGATAGATGATCTGTGATGTCCCAATTATTATGATTGGGACATCATTGTATATAAGCAAAATTCGACAAGTTCAGATACTGGCGTAATCCAGACGGAAAGTTGGGCGGCGCGGATAGACTCGCATAAGCGTTCATTCGACGGAATCGAGGAGTGACATGGCGGAAGTCAAGGCAAGCGACGCAGCGCAGCAAGCGGTTGAGGCGCTCAAGCTCAAAGCCGGGGAAGAGCGGGACGGACGCACCGTCTTCCATGACGCCACGAACCTCTACTATCCCACCGAACGCATCTACGGCGGCCAGATGACCGCACAAGCCATTATTGCCGCGGCCGATACCGCCGATGATGACAAGGTCGCCAACTCCATCCATGCCACGTTCATCAAGGTGGGCAAGCTCGACGAAGAAACCCGCTACGAGGTGGAATCGCTTCGAGATGGTCGTTCCTTCTCCACACGCCGCGTGGACGCCAAGCAGGGCAAACAGTTGCTCTTTACCGCGACGGTGAGCCTGCAGAAGGCCGGTCAATCCGGAGTGGAATTCAACGACGATATGCCCAAGAACCTGCCGAATCCGGAAACGCTGACCAGCGCCAAAGACCTCATGGAGCCTTACGCCGACAAATCCGGGTTCGCCAAATACTATTCCTCGCAGTCGCCGTTCGACATCCGCCACATCGGCTCAACCGTCATGCTCGAACCCGACAAGGAAAGCGCCGACAAGGATTCCGGCAAGCAGATGGTGTGGATGCGCATGGCCAGCCCGGTGACGGCCTCACAGAACGTCTACCGCGCGCTGCTGGCGCTGGAATGCGATCAGGTGATGATGGAGCCCGACCTGCGCCGCGCGGGTCTGAGCATTTCGACGCCCGGTATTTTCTACGCTTCGATCGACCACTCGATGTGGTGGTACGACAATATCGACATGAACGAATGGCACCTCTATGTGCAGGATGCCCCGGTGGCCGGCCACGGCCGTGCTTTGGGCATCGCCAAAGTCTATTCGGCCGATGGTAGGTTGTTGGCTGCGATGACGCAAGAAGCCACCATTCGCGTACCTGAAAAGAAAGACGACAAGAAAAACGACGGGAAGAAGTAAATCTCGTGTAAAGCTTGTAGGGTTATCAAAACCAAATAATTCGGCGGATGGAACAGCACTAAAGCCAATCCATCCGCCGAATTGTTCTATACAGTCTGCCGAGTCTTAACCCCGCTATTAAAAACCGGGAAGCATCAGGTCCGGGCTGTCAAGGAACGTGAAGCCGCCGTCGCTCTCGAGCAGTCTACGTGCGATCCCCAAAGCCAACAATGTCGATTGGATACCATCTATGCCCCCGATTTGATGGGACCACACGATGTCGCTGTCACACTCCAACGTCACCTTTGTCCAGAATTCCCCAGAGTCCGCTTGCTGCGGATCAGAAATCAACAGATCGTACGGTTCGTCGTTCTTTTCAAACGTTCGTGTGAGCACTTCGTTGTGTCCTTTCGTTTCAAGCATTGCCAGTCTGATGGTTCAGACGTTACCGGTCAGATATTTGGTGCGTTGCGAACTAAACGTTCGAGGCGTTGCGAGTCAGCTAATCGCTTCTTTTGCTCATAGAACCTCCGGCAGCGAGCTTACGCTGACGTTCGCGACGCTGGGCGGCTTTGATCTTCGGGTTTTCGGCGCCTTCACTCGGCGGCAGCTGGCAGAGCCATTCGCCGACGATGCCCACCACCATGTCGGCAATGCAGATGACAGTGGTCACAGCACATTGGGTAATCACGTTCTGAAAATACGGAATGCTCCAATGGGGAAGGCACAGCAGGGCCTGCGCGAGATACCACCCGGCGAGTCCTGCCCCGGCGATGCCCAGCGCCTTGCACAATACCAGCGTGTAGACGGCTTTGGTCGGGTCAATCCAGCTTTTGCGTCTGCGCGGATCGGTTATCGCGTATTGGTGCACTTGCAGGGCAAGTATCAGCACTACCGCACCAAGCAATATCAGAACGAACGCGACGAACCACGGAGCGCCGAGCAACGAAAGCCCGCTCATTTCATCGGATTTGACCAGTATCGCGCCGAACAACAGGCCAATCAGCGCCGCGATTACGTAATACCACCAGGGGGTCCGTCGTGCACTCATTGCGTCTCCCCCAGTATCCAGCGGTCATCCACCTTGCCGACGCGCGCGGCATCGGGTGCCATCGCGAGCAGGAAGGAGACCGGGTCGCCGTCAAGCCTTGCATCCGGGTCCATATCGAGCCACGGCGCAAGGATTTCGGCCTGCTTTTTCGCCGCCGCCAACGGCAGTTCGATGGCATACGCGATGTTCTCGGCAGCATTTTCGGCATCATTTTGAGCCGCGTTTTGAGCAGCATTACCAGCGGTACTATCACCAGTATTGTCAGTGTCATTATTGCTCGCTTTGACACCCACGTTTTCGTCTACACCCTGCGAATTCATCGTCTCACCCTCGACGTCAACCAGGCGCAACTTGACGGCACCTTCGTGCGAGGCCGAGAGGGAATCGAGCAACGCGACGATGGCCTGTGGCTTCAGTTTCGTGGTGAGTTGGATGACGGCGGCGCTGGCATCGGAACTGTCGATGCCCATAACTTGGTAGAGCGGGGAAATACCCTCGACCTGGTTGCCTGGCACCGCGTCAAGTGAAACGATAACGGAACGGAAACGCTTGGCGGCGTCATTGGTCTTGCTGCGCATGGCGATAATGGCGCGGCGTGGAACCGTATAGACGTCATCGGCATTGTCCTGCTGCCGGGCCTGCTTTTTATCGGCCTCGTCCCGACGCTGCTGCTCGGCTATCGTCGCCCCGGCCAGCGAAGCCTTGGTGGGAGCGACTCTTTCAGCCATATTTGACGTTCCGCTGCCGTTTTCGTCGGCAATCCTGCCTGCACCAAGCGTTACCGGAACATCAGAAAGTGTAATAGCAGCTATAACGCTGCTGTCAGGCCCTTCAGCACCGGCACTTCCGCCATCAGTATTCTGGCCACCATCGCCGGTATCCTCGAACCTCACCGTGACATCAGCACGTATCTTTCCGCTGGCAATGGCTTGAAGCATTCGCTGCCATATTTCGGCACCGGCAGCGACGTCCTCACTCAACGTCTCGTCGAACGAGAGCGAAAGCTGCGCTTGAACGCCGAGGGGCGTGCCATCAGCTGTCACGCCCCTCGAATCTTGCGAATCATCAATCAATGGATTCGACATAAATCACTCGGAATCTTCCGGCTTCATGCCGACCGAACGCTTCAGCGATTCGGGAATCGGCACCGGCGGAATCTCGGAATCCGGGCGAGCCGAATCGGAGAGCCAAAGCTTGCGTTCCGGAGCCATCTTGAGGTTGGCGAAGATGACCTTCAGCTCCTTCTCGTTCAGGGTTTCCTTGACCAAGAGCTGACGTACAAGCTCATCGAGCACGTCGCGGTTCTCGGTGATGATCTGCCACGCTTCGGTGTGCGCGGTCTCGATCATGCCGTGCACCTCTTCATCGATGACATCCTGCGTACGCTCGGAGTAATCATGGATGAAGTTGTTGGCGGAATCTTCGCCGTGCTCGGAATCGCCCCATTTAACGGCACCAAGCTTGGAAGACAGACCGAATTCAATGACCATCTTGCGGGCGATCTGCGTCGCCTTCTCGATATCGTTGGAGGCACCGGTGGTCGGATCGTGGAAAACGACCTCTTCGGCGGTGCGCCCGCCCATGGCGTAAGCCATCTGGTCCAAAAGCTCGTTGCGGGACTGGGAGTAGCGATCCTGCGTGGGCATGACGGCGGTGTAGCCCAAGGCGCGGCCTCGCGGCAGAATCGTCACCTTGGTCACCGGGTCGGTGTGGTGCAGCGCGGCGGCGACCAGCGCATGACCACCCTCGTGATAGGCGGTGTTGCGCATCTCGTCCAAAGCCATACCGCGCGACTGGCGCTTCGGTCCGGACTGGACGCGGTCAATGGCCTCGTCGATGGCGCGGTTGTCGATCAGCTGGGCTCCCACACGGGCGCAAAGCAACGCAGCCTCGTTCAACACGTTGGCCAGATCGGCACCGGTAAAGCCGGGCGTACGCACAGCTACGGTATGCAAATCGACGTTGGGTACGAAAGGCTTGCCCTTGGCGTGGACCTTGAGGATCTCCTCGCGGCCTTCCAGATCCGGGGCCTCAACGGCCACCTGACGGTCGAAACGGCCGGGACGTAACAGCGCCTCGTCCAAAACGTCCGGACGGTTGGTGGCGGCGATGATAATGAGGTTGGTGTCGTTGTCGAAACCATCCATCTCAACGAGCAGCTGGTTCAGGGTCTGCTCGCGTTCATCATGCCCGCCGCTCATGCCGGAGCCACGCTTGCGGCCGACGGCATCGATCTCATCGATGAAGATGATGGCCGGCGCATTCTTCTTGGCCTCGTCGAAGAGGTCACGCACACGCGAGGCACCGAGACCGACGAACATCTCGACGAAGTCGGAACCCGCCATGGAATAGAACGGCACGCCAGCCTCGCCCGCCACGGCTCGTGCAAGCAGCGTCTTGCCGGTTCCAGGAGGGCCATAAAGCAGCACACCACGCGGGATACGAGCGCCAAGTGCCTTGTACTTGGAAGGATCCTTCAAGAAGTCCTTGATCTCCTCGACTTCGGCTACGGCGGCTTCCTCGCCGGCCACGTCGGAGAACTTGGTGGTCGGGGTCTGCCCATCCAGAAGCTTGCCGTTGTCCTTCTTGCCGCCCATGCCGAGCATGCCGTTCATACCGCCGCTCATGCTGCGGAAAAGCCACCAGCACAGCAGCAGAAGAATGGCGAACGGCAGCAGCGTGGAAAGCAGGTAGGCCACCATGGAATCGGACTGCATGTCCGCAGTCCAGCCGTCTTTCGGTTTGGCCTTCTTGACGGCGCTCAACACCTCGGGCCCTTCGGCTTGGGTGTAGTAGAACTGGACGTCGCGACCGTAATCGTGATTGTTCTTCGTATTCGGGTCGACTTTTTTGAAGTTCTTGTGAAGCTTGAGCTTGACCATCTGTTTGTTGTCGATGATCTGGATACGGCTGGCTCCGTTTTTTTCAACCAGCGTCATGCCATCCTGGGTATCAATGGTCTGCGTGCCGTTGGAATTGAACAGTTCGAAACCGGCGAAGACCAGCAGGACCAGAACGACGATCCAAAGTATGGGCGACTGCCAGAACGGCCGCTTGTCATTGGGGTTCCGGTCGCCCTTGTTGCTGTTGTTGTTACGACGGTTGTTGCCGTTGTTGCCATTATTCCGGTTGTTGCGGTTATTGGGATTGTTGCCCTGGTTGAAGGGGTTGAAAGGATTGTTGTTATTGTTGTTCGGTCCGTTCGGGTTACCCATCGGTCCCATGGGGTTACGGGGATTCTGAGGATAGCTCATGCTGCTTCTCCTTGGTAGACTGACGGCTTCAAAACCGCAATGGAATCAAGATTGCGGAAATGCTCTTTATAGTCAAGCCCGAAACCGACCACGAATTCATCGGGTACTTCGTAACCCTTATATTTCAGCGGTACCTCGACCTCGCGCCGGGAAGGTTTCTCCAGCAGCGCAAACACCTCGACGCTCGCGGCACCTCGCTTTTTCAGTTCGTGGGTAAGCCAGTCGAGGGTATATCCGGAATCGATGATGTCTTCGACGATCAGGATGTCGCGGCCCTTGACGTCGCAGGAAAGATCCTGACGAATGGTAATCTTGCCGCTGCTTTCAAAGCCTTCACCGTAGCTTGAAAGACTCATGAAATCCATCTGCACATTGATGCTCAACGCCTGTGAAAAAGCGGCCAGCGTGTTAATGGCCCCCTTGAGCACGGCCACAAGCAAGAGATCCTTACCCGCGTAATCCTTGCTTACCTGCGCTGCCACCTCTTCGATCTTGCGCTCAATCTGTGCTTTCGACACCAATTCATGGTCAATCTCGTCCTGTACATCCGCAATTTGCATATCACCCATTTTTACACACGCGAATGACGTGTTTCTGCCTATTGACTGAATATCCGCTGGGAAGCGAAAGCGTGCCCTGGCCATGCCAATCGATCACCAACGCTTCGATGGAGAGGACATGCCGCTTGCTCAACGGTATGCCAAGTTCGGCGAGCACCCGGGCAATGGCGCGGCGACGAATGGCCGGATGGGCTTGCGCAAGCGGTTTCACGAGCATAACGGCTGCGGCACCTTGCATATTCCATGAAACGGATTTACAATACACTTCATTCGTGGCGGTCTCAAGAAAGTCTTTGTCTTCTTGGCAGATGGTGGTTCCTTGCGCCAGATGGACGGAAACATCGCCATTGAAAAAATTAGACAGATAGGGCATCAGGGTGTGTCGCACGCGGGAACGCAGCGGATAGTTCTGCGGTAACGGCTGATCGGCCGGCACATCGTCGCCGTTCGTCGGATCGTCCCACCAACTCATATCCCGTTCCCGGCAGATTGCAGTGGTTTGGGCACGGCTCAAGTCAAGAAACGGACGGACGAAACGGACACCGTCGCGGACGAAAGTCGGGGGCATGCCTGCCAACGCGTCGATACCGGCCGAGCGGGTCAAGACATCCATCACAACGGTTTCCGCCTGGTCGTCGCGGGTATGCGCCAGCAAGACCGCCGCGGCAACCGTATCCCGCGCGGTTTCGACGATGGCATCGTATCGCGCCTGCCGCGCCGCGTCTTCCCCGCTCCGGCCGCTTTCGCTACCTTCGACCTCGATGGTTCGTACGATGACGGGATCCAAACCCAAGCCATTGCAACGTTGTGCGGCGGCGAGCGCGACTTTGTCGGAACCAGCCTGGAGCTGGTGGTCGACGATGACCGCTCCGCAATGAACCCCTAGCAAGCCGGCGACGATATGGCTCACGGCGGCAAGTGCCAGCGAGTCCCTGCCGCCGGAGCAGGCCACCAGAATCGTGGGAGCATCGGCTTCGGGAGCATGCTCGCCGTGCTCGGCGAAACGATTGCTTTGCCGTGAAATCCCCACTGCTGCAAGGGCGCTGCGCACGTCGCCAATCGCCTTTTTCATCGTCGCCGAATATGCCATATCGCGCCCTCACAGCCCGGCGAGCGCCGAAATGAAGGTATCGACCGCGCTTTTGGCGGCCCCGTAGTCCTGAGGATTGTTGACGACGACCGCAAAGGCGAGCACTCCGCCGTTCTTGCGCGAGACGTTGCCGGCCATCGAAGTCACCTGATCGAGCGAACCGGATTTGACGCGCAGCAGCCCTGCCGCGCTCGGATCCTCCAGTCGGTTCCTGGCGGTGCCCACCAAGCCGGGAATGGACAGCCCCTCGGCTGCGGCCGCGCCCGGGCCGGTTTTGAGGTTGTGGCTCTGCACTTCGACGAGCGTTTTGACCTCCAGCGTCGAGCCTTCCGAAAGCCCGGAGCAATCGGCCATGTGAAGGTTTGTCGTGTCGACGCCAAGCTTGTCTAGCCTCGACTTGACGGCCTGGGTCGCACCTTCCGGACTGTCGGCGGCCCCGGTTTTCAGCGCCAGAAGCCGGCCGAACTCCTCGATCAGAGTGTTGTCGGAATGGCGCAAGGTGAAGGCCATGATCTCGGAAAGCGTCGCCGAGGTGACCGTCGCGACACGTTTGGCATTCTTCGCGGGCTTGTCACTGGCAATATCGCCGTCCACACCGATGCCGCGTTGGACAAGCAGGGAACCGAACGTCGCCACTGCGTCGTGCGCCGGGGTGGTGGAAAGTTCCGGATATTCCGTGTAGAGGTCGGGGTCGTGGTCCGCGCCTCCCCACTGCCGTCCCCCGTCCACGGCCATCGAGGAGATACCGGTGAAATTGGTGTTGCCGGGGTTGTTGGAAGCGATGTCGGCCGGGGAACGCACGGAACCGAAAAGCGTGTCGTCGTATTTGAGGCGGACCTGAGTGATGTTGCGCTTTTTAAGCGCCGTCGCGGTTTCATCGGCCAATGTGGCCAGTCCCGCTCTACCATTGATATGGTTGGGATCGCTCTGCCCTGCCCCGAGCAGCATGTCCCCGTCCGATTTGAGCGTCAGGCCCGCTGGTTGCGTTTGGCCTCCCAAGGCGTCACCGCCGGCAACGCCGGCACCGGCAGGCACAGAATCCAGCAAAGCATCGGTATGGAAGCTCGAGCCCATATCAAGCATCGAAGAAGAAGCCAGCGCAGTCAACGTCTTCATGGTCGAAGCCGGTTCACGCGGTGTATCTGCAGCATGCGAATCGACGATCTTGCCGTCGGCGTCGGCGATGGCAAGCGAAAAATCACTGCCCAATCCGGGTGTCGCGGCAAAGGCATTGATCACCGCTTCGGCCGCGTTTTTGTCTATCGGCTTGTTGAGGTCCGCCGAACCTGCTATGGATTTGGCACTACGCACGGAACCGGAAAGCGTGGATGCCGTTTTCCCTGCGGGAAGTATCGTCAAGGGCCCTGGCATCACCCCGTTGATATCGGCCACGAAATAGCCCGCCACGAGCAGCAAAGTTACCAAAACGGAGACGACGATGCGCCATGCACGGCCGCGTGTGACATTCACCGTCTTACGCGCGTGCGCCCCGTGCCCGGAATGCGATGATCCCGATCTATTCACAACCACTCCTCGATATTCAACAAAGAAAACCAGCCCCTAACGTACCCGGAACTAACCCTTGTGCTCGATTGGCTTCCACTGGGCCTTCGAGAAGATGGCCTGGAAGGAAATCGGCACGTAGCTGGCCATATAAATCGGGAAACTCAGCACGTAAGCCAGTAGCTCCTTGTTGGAAGCGCCGATCTGGCCGCGTTCCGCAAAGACGGTGAGAGCCGCCAGGAACATCATGCCCAAGAGGCCAAGGCCGCCGCCGACCACCCAACTGGCCAGCGAGGTGACCTGGCTCGACCATGAAACGAAGCCGAAAGCCGCGAAAAGAAGCCCGAATACCACACGCAATACACCAAGCACGGTGAACGGGCAGATGAGCATAGTGAAATCGACGGCCGAGAAATCGCGCTCGCGCACCGCCCGCTTGATCAGCTGCGGCCCGTAATAGCGGAAAACCTGCAGGAATCCCTTGCTCCAACGCAGCCTCTGCCGCCAGCTCTGGCCGAAGGAATCGGGCTGTTCGTCGTAAAGGATGGCCGTGCCGCAGTAGCCGATGCGGTCGCCGTGCAGGACGGAGTCCATCGTGAATTCGAGGTCTTCGGTCAACAGGTGGAATTTCCAGCCGTTGTTGCGCTGCATCACCTCGCGGGAGAACATGAACCCGGTGCCGCCGACGTGGCAGCTGGAGCCGAAAAGCATACGCGAGTTGTTGAGGAAGCGGGATTCACGGATGAACCACAGCGCCGAGCCGGAGGAAACCCAGTTGTCGGAAAGGTTGGTGGAGTTGCGATAGCTGGTCAGGATCTTGAAGCCGGATTGGAAGGCCTTGTTCATTTCCTCGATATAGTGCTTGTCAAGCCGGTTGTCGGCGTCGAAAACGAAGAAGGCGTCGTAGTCGTTGGCCACGCCCTTCTCGATCATGGCGTCGAGCAGGTAGGTCAGCGCGTAGCCTTTGCCGACCTGCTCCATATTGTGCCGTTCGACGACGTTGCATCCCATGGAACGCACCACTTCAGCGGTGTTGTCGGTGCAGTTGTCGGCCACCAGCCAGATGTCGACAAGCTTGGAAGGGTAGGTCTGCGCCCGGATGGAATCGATGAGGTTCGGCACGACGTTTTCCTCGTTGCGTGCCGAAATCAGGACGGCATAGCGCTTGTCCATCGGTGCTGCAGGAAATGTAATACGGTGGTGGAAGAGCGACGCGACAATGCAGACCGCCTGGTAGCCGAGGCTTACGGCACCCAGAATGAACATCAGGATGTCAAGGATATTCAGCAATACCATCTCAGTGCCACCTGCTCCTTGGGTTGTCCGCAGCTTCGTTGTCGGTGTTGTCGTTCACCGCTTTGTTGCGCCCGGCTTTGTCGGCCTCGTCCGCTTTGTCATTGACTACTTTACCTTGACTGGCACCCTTGGCTTTCGCCCCGGATTTCCCGCCTTTCCCATTACCGGTGCCACCGGCAACGGCACTACTTGCAGTATTGCCATTACGAGCACCAGCTGAGGCACTGCCGCCGGCACCACCCCTAATCTTGCCCTGCTTCAATTCCTGGGTATCAAGCTCATCACTATCCTCGTCCCCGGTGCCTTTGAGCGTTTTCTTACGCATCGCTTTTCCGGAATCCGAAAGCACACCCTTGGGAATGGCCATGGTCTCGGATTCATCGAGGTCATGGCTCGTGGTTTTCCCGTTCGATTCGGCGGAAAGTCGATAGACCTCGTCGCGAATATTGCGCAGGTTGTCGTCGACGGGAACCCTGGCGCTCGAACCTTTCGCGGCACGTGGCATACGCTGGGCGACCGGCTGGACCACGTGTTCGTTGAACGCCTCGGCCCCGGCGACCACCTTCGACTTCTTGACGGGCACCGGATCGCTCATCAGCGGCGACTCCACAAGCTCATAGCGCTTGGTATACACCTTGAAGAGGGCCTGCAGGCTGGCGGTGATGGGCAAAGCAAGGAACGCGCCGAGCGCACCGAACACGGCTCCCAAAACGAGCACCGACAGGAAGGCGATGGCCGGGTTCAGGTCCATCGTGCGCTGGGAGACCTTCGGCGAGATGATGAGGTTTTCGATCTGCTGGTAGATGACGATGAAGACAACCACGGCAACCCCATAGATGAAACCTCGCGAAGACCAAGCGAAGATGACCGGCAGCGCGCCACCGATATAGGTGCCGATGGTCGGGACGAACTGGGAGACGATGCCGCAGAAAAGTGCCAACGGCAACCAGTTGGGCACCTTGATAATCATCAGGAATATCGAGGTGAAGAAGGCGTTAAAGGCGGCGAGAATGGTACGCGAGAAGAGGAAACCGGAAATCTGGTCCTGCACGATGGTCCAAGCCAGAAGGAAGCGGCGCTGGGTGACCGGGCCGAGCCATTGGCACAGGCTTCTGCGCATTTTCGGGCCGGCGGCCGAAACATAATACGTTACCATGACGATGGTCAGAATATTGATCAACGCACTGAAAAGCCCCATGGTGGTGCTCAACGCTTGACCGGCGAAATCGGTGACCCACGAGGTCTGTACGTTTTTGGCGATTTCGCTGCCGAGATTGGAGATTTCCGGGAGCTTGAAATCGGTATATTGGCTCACCAGACCACGCGCCTGTTCGTAGAGGTCGGGAATCCCCTTGATCATCGAAATCATCTGAGTCACGAACATGTTGCCGAACATCCCCAGCAGCGCCACGACCACGACGATAAGACCAACCAACGTCACTGCCGCAGCCGCCCCACGTTTCCAACCATGACGGACCAGACGCACCACCAACGGTTCCATGGCGAGTGCCACAAAAACGGAAATGACGATGTCAAGGACGATGAACGAGACCTTGCTCCAGGACCTGAAGAGGAAGATACAGACGAAAACGGCTATCGCGGTATAAAGCAGGGCCCGGCCCCACCAATCCGGCGGACGGCGGGAATCCCCCTTCTGCGGAAAAACCGACGCGAAATCGATCTTTTGGCTCTCGCTGCCGCCATCTTCCTGTCCACGTTTCTTCATGATTTCCAATCCTACCCCGTCCCATGTGTAGACAACTAGGAATATCCTCGTATATCATGGTCAATGTTTCTATCGTGATACCTGCTTACAACGAGCAGGACCGCATCGTCGACTGTTTGAGGAACGCCGTCTGCCAGTCGGTGGCCCCTTACGAGGTTATCGTTGTCGACAACAAGTCGAACGACAGGACCTGCGAACTCGTCAAGCGATTCATTGACCGTCATTCCGGTTCGTCTTGCGTCAGATTAGTCCATCAGGATAACGAGCAAGGGCTTATTCCCACACGTAATTTTGGTTTTTCCGTCGCCAAAGGCGATGTATTCGGCCGCATAGACGCGGATTGCATGCTCAAGCCCGACTGGGTCGAGGTCGTCACCCGCATCTTCGATCGCGACCCGAATGCCATGGGCGCCACCGGCCCAGCGGTTTATTACGACATGCCCGCCAAACACCTTGGCTTGGAAGGCGACAACAAGGTGCGCAAGGTCACCTACCGAGCGGACGACGACAAGGTGCTGCTGTTCGGCTCGAACATGGCGGTGCGTTCCAGTGCTTGGGGAAAAATCAAAGACAAGGTGTGCCGCGACAAGGCCGACATCATGCATGAGGACATCGATATTTCGCTGCACCTGCTCGACCAGGGGCTCAAAACGGTGTATTGCGAGCATATGATCACCGGGGTCTCTGCGCGCCGCATGGACACCCCGCTCGCCTCGTTCCGCAAATATATGGAACGATTCAAGAACACGTTCGACGCCCACCCGAACCACACCCGGGCGCACGATACCGAACGCACGCTTTACGCGCTTTACCCTTTGTTGCGTGCCTTTTATCCGATTTACCAGAATTACCTGCGTTTTAGACACATCGATCCGGCCCGACGCATCTGGCGCAAGGAACAGAGCCAAATCCAGACCCATTGATTGTTAACGGTAACATCTAATGGGTGAATTTAGGCAGAATATAGAATATAGTAATTTATGTCACATTATCAATCACTCAGAGGAGAGAGTTCATCATGACAAAAGTTGCAATGGTAACAGGTGGAGCACAAGGCATCGGTGAGGCAATCGCCAAGCGATTGGCCAATGATGGTTTTGCCGTGGCCGTAGCCGATCTCAACAAAGACAAGGCTCAGGCAGTGGCCGATGACATCGAGAAGGCGGGCGGCAAGGCCCTGGCCGTCGGTCTCGACGTTTCCGACCAGAAGGCGTTCAGCGACGCCGTCGACAACGTTGCCGAGAAGCTCGGCGGCTTCGACGTGATCGTCAACAACGCGGGCCTCGGCCCCACCACCCCGATCGAGACCATCACCCCCGAGATGTTCGACAAGGTCGTGCACGTCAACGTGGCGGGCACCATCTGGGGCATCCAGGCCGCGGTGCGCAAGTTCCGCGAGAACAAGACCAAGGGCAAGATCATCAACGCCACCAGCCAGGCCGGCGTGGTTGGCAATCCGAACCTGACGCTCTACTCCTCCACCAAATTCGCCATCCGCGGCATCACCCAGGTCGCCGCTCGCGACCTCGCCGCCGAGGGCATCACCGCCAACGCCTATGCGCCTGGCATCGTGAAGACCCCGATGATGATGGATATCGCCCACAACGTCGGCAAGAACGCCGGCAAGAGCGACGAGTGGGGCATGTCGACCTTCTCCAAGGACATCGCACTCGGCCGTCTTTCCGAGCCGGAGGACGTGGCTGCGGCCGTCTCCTTCCTCGCCGGGCCGGATTCCGACTATGTCACCGGCCAGACACTGATCGTCGACGGCGGCATGCAATTCCAGTGAGTCTGATCTCGCTCAACTGAACATACGATGTGGATGCCCGCTTCAATGCGGCATCCACATTTTTTATTTCTATAATGGTCGTTTTTCTCTGCTATCCACATTCCTTTGTTATGGTTGTTTTCGTTATCGCCACTTTGCATTTCGACGATGATTGCAAATCCCCAAATCCGCACGATCCACGTCCGCGTGTTACGATATATAGCCTATTAGATTCAAAATTAACGAAAACAACGACACACGCCGGAAGAACCACCAACGGTATTACCATGGTAGATGAATTGTCCAGACAAGGCCGATGATGTCACTGTCGTAAAATAGGCCAGCGGCCATATCGAACAATACAAGAGAAGGGAACGGAATGGAAGCACAGCTGGTGACGTGGGGCTGGCAGGCCCTTTATCTTTTTGAGGCGTTGGTTCTCTCCACTCTTATCGGCCTGGAACGGCAAGCCAGGCACAAGGATGCCGGCACACGTACGCACGCCTTGGTCGGCGTCGGTTCGGCGCTTTTCGTGATCATCAGCAAGTACGGCTTCATCGACATGCTCACGGCCTCCCCCAATATCAGGGTGGATGCGGCACGTGTGGCCGCGCAGATCGTTTCGGGCATCGGCTTCATCGGCGCTGGCGTCGTCTTCACCCAACGCAACCATGTGCGCGGCCTGACCACAGCCGCTTCCATCTGGATGACTGCGGCCATCGGTTCGGCCTGCGGCGCCGGCCTCTTCGTACCGGCCCTGGCATGCACGGCCCTCTACTTCCTGGCCGTCATGCTTCTGCCCTTCCTCACCAAACTCATCGCCCCCGGCGTCGGCAGCGACGACATGCTGCGTTTGCGCTATCGCGACGGCCACGGCATCCTGCGTTCAATCCTTTCAGTCTGCGCCCAGCATGGGGTCTCCGTCGAAGGCTTTTCGACCAGAAAATCCAAAGATGATGAGGATGAAGAACCCGGCAGCCGCGGGCACGTTGTTTCCGCCGATCTTGAGGTGCGCGGGCGCGATAGCAAGGAGCTGATCGGAGACCTGAGCGACATCGATGGAGTGATTTCCATCACACGAATCAATAATAACGATTGACATAACGTGAATCTAAGCCCATCGTTACAGCTGAGTGGAACGCTTTTGCTTTTTCGGCACATTTATATCGACCATCATGCTATATTGGGTACGTTCGTCTGATTATTCAAGACTTTCGAGAGGTCAGGTACGCATGCCAAATCAACAGGAACTCCTGTTGCGCGATGATCTAAAGCGCGTGGTGCAAACGATGCACGCAGAAGAGGATCATGTCACTCCCTACCGAGAGGACTACCGCCATCTGCTCGACAACCACGGCAAGATGATCCGTGCCTCTCTGGTATTGCTTTTCTCCTACGTCGTCCAAAACGGCAAAACCCATCACGTCGATGACAAGGTCATCACCGGCGCGGCGGCCATCGAAATGCTGCATCTGGCCACTTTGGTACACGACGACGTACTCGACAACGCTTCCGTACGCCGCAATCAGCCGACCATTCAAACCATCCGTGGCAACAAGGCCGCGATTTACCTGGGCGATCTCATTCTTTCGCGTTATATGGAAATCATCGCGACCATCGCACCCAGCACGGCATTCATCGCCGAACAGGCGCATACCGTCAACGAAATCGTTTCCGGAGACCTCCTGCAGGAATCCGCCCGGCACAACCTCAGCACCACCAAGGAATACTACGAACGCGCCATCACCGGCAAGACGGCTGCGCTTTTCCGCCTGGCCGCCATCACCGGCATCAAGCTGACCACGGACTCCCCCGATGCGAAAACACTTGAGCAAGGGTCAAAATTCGGCGAGCACTTGGGCATCGCTTTCCAGATTCTGGACGATGTGGAGGATTTCAACGTCGCGCACGACACCGGCAAGCCGAAGCTTGAAGACATTCGCGACGGCATCTATACCCTGCCGGTCATCCTTGCGGTTGCGGCCGACCCGTCGTTCGTCGACATCGTCAAACTTGACGATCCGCTCAAAGTGCTCGACTACTTCAAGGCCAATCCCCAGTTCATCGACGGTGCCAAAAACGAAGCACTGCAGCATCTTGAAGCGGCCAAAGACGTCATCACCGACACAGCGTACCCACCGGTCAACGCCGGCACCGTGAAAGCTCTGGTCGATGTCATCGACAAATACATCGCCACGCTCTAAATCTCGGAAACGTCGAAATCGACGGAATCCCGGTCATATCGACATCAAATAAGCCACAACAAAATAATCGACGGATGAATGCTCAACCAGAGCCCTTCATCCGTCGATTTTATATCACTAAGTTATATTGCTGAAACCAGGCTTTTCGTTGTGATTTCTACACCCGTTCACCGCGCCGTTTCCAGCTCGCCGACGTCGAGGCGGTAGAGCTCACGGAAGCGTTCATTGGTGCGGTAGAGATCAGTGGGCGCACCCTGCATGGCGATCTTGCCGTTATCGAGGAAGATGACCTGATCGGATTGCTCTAGCCCCTGCAGATGGTGGGTGACCCAGAGCATCGTGCGGTCGCCGGCAGCGGAGAAGATCATCGACATCAGCTCACGTTCGGTGATCGGATCGAGGCCGATTGTCGGCTCGTCCAGCAAGATTACCGGGGTGTCCTTCAAGACGATACGAGCCAATGCGATACGCTGACGCTGGCCGCCGGAGAAGCGCTGCCCTGCCTCCGAAACGGAAGTGTCGATGCCGTCGGGAAGCACACGCACGGCTTCATCAAGCTGCACAGCCTTAAGCGCCGCCCACACGTCGTCGTCGGTGGCGTCAGGAGCGCCCAGACGCACGTTTTCAGCGATGGTGGAGTTGAAGAGGAAGGCCTGCTGGTTCAGATAACCGAAGATGCGTGGTCGTTCGTCCTGCAGCGCCGCCACGGGAATGCCGTTAATGGTGATGGTCCCTTTTTGCGGGATCAGGTCGCCGAGCAGCAACTGGAGAATCGTGGTCTTGCCTTCGCCGCTTGGGCCGAGCAGCGCAACCTTTTCGCCTGCCTTGATATGCAGGGTGAAGTCGTCGAGCAACGTTGGCTGGCCGGGGCCGTAGGCAAAGGTGACATGATTGAAATCAATACTTTCTATCGCTCCATCAAGCTTTTGCTGCGCAACAGGCGCCTGCTGACGCGCCTCGACACGGTTGGTCAGGTCGTTCAGGTGTCCGAGCGAATCGCTGTAGAGCGGCACTTCTGCGGCCGCCTGCGCCACGTTGATGAAGCAATCGACCAGCGGGAAGACCGCGAGCACGATGGAGGCGGACCAGTCGGCGATGGACTTGGAACCGGTCATCGTGAGCCCCGCCCCCACCATCAGACCGATGGCGATGACGCCGAAAACGAGCTGGATGGCGAAGTTGCGCCAACGCTCGAAAGTTTTCTGCTGGTCCTTACTCTCCTGGATGCGGCGGTATTCATCGGCCCCGATGGAGACGAAATCCTTGTCTTTGTGGGTGATGACCCAGTCGCTCAGGCCGAGGTAGCTCTCGGTGACCTTGGTGTATTCCTGCGCCTGCTGCTGCTTTTCCAACGCGAAGTGGCCGGTCGAGAAGCTCAGCGAGACCAGCGGGATGAGAATCAGCACCAGCGCCAGCATCAGGAAGAGCAACAACGAGGAGGTCCAGGAAAAGACGCCCATGGCGATAGTGACGATAATCCAAAGGATATAGGCCACCACGGTCGGGAAAATGGTGCGCAGGTAGAAGTTCTCGAGGTGGTCGAGATCGACCGCCAAAAGGCTCAGCACGCTGCCGGTACGCTCATGCTCATTCAAGAAGGCTGCGTCCTTGGAAAGGGTGCGGTAAAGCTGCACGCGCAGCTTGGAGATGACGTGGAGCACCCAGTCATGGCTTTTGAGCTGTTCAACGTATTTGAACACAGGCCGGCCGATGCCGAAAGCGCGCGTGAGCACGATGGGCACGTAGACCATGAGGATGTTATAGGGCATACGCGCCGAGCGATTGATGAGGTAGCCTGCAGTGAACATCAAGGCGGCGGCGCAGACGAAGGTCATGGAGCCGAGGAAGAAGATCAAAGCGAGTGTACGCTTGTTTTCCTTTAAATATGGCCAGAACCAGTGGTCGTTGTCCCAAATCTTAAGATAGTCGCGCAGTTTCGGTTTGCTCTGCATTGATGATGAAGACGAAACAGCAGCGGATTCGTTCTTGCCATCCCGGTCGTTCAGTCCGTTCACGCCTTTTACGCCGGTCGAGACCGCCGAATTACCGCCGTTATTGATATTCGTTGGGTTCATGGTTGCCTTGGATACGTTCGCGTTCAGATTGCTTGGTGATTCAGTCGAGGTATTGGTCAATCTGGTTACCTCCCATCTCACCGATGAGGTAGTCCAACGGACCGCCCGCGCCAATCAGTTCCTTGGGCGCACCGGATTCCACCACCCGGCCTTCGTCGAGCACGAGCACCTGGTCGACGTTCGCCAGCCAGTGCAGACGGTGCGTGGCAAGGATGACCAGATGGTTTTCCATGATCGGCAGCAGCGTCTTTTTGAGGTCGTATTCGGTTTCGATATCGAGGTGCGCGGTCGGTTCATCGAAAAGCAGCACTTCACGGGACTTGTCGAGTAGGACTCGGGCAAGTGCGATGCGCTGTGCTTGTCCGCCACTGATGCCGCGGTTGCCCTCCCCTATCAGCGTGTCAAGCCCATCAGCCAGTTCCGTCAACCATTCGTCGAGTCCGGCTTCGTGGGCAGCGGCTTTGACGTCTTCATCGTTGGCGTCCGTGACATAGAAACGGATGTTGTCGGCGATGGAACCGCTGAAAATGTATGGGGTCTGCGGAATGTAGCTGATATGGCGCTGCCAAGCCTCGACGTTGAAACTAGCGAGTTTGTGACCGTCAAGTTTGATGGAACCAGCGTGCGGGATGTTGAAGCCCGCGAGCAGATTGACCAATGTCGACTTGCCGGCCCCTGATTTGCCGATGACGGCGATTTTGCCGTAGCCCTTGAAGTCCATCGAAATATGATGCAAGGCATCAGGTTGGGCTGGGGTTTGAGCCGCGACGGCTTTGCTGTCGGCTTCGGTTTTAGCAGCTTTAGCGCTCTTCTTTCCATGCCCACGCCGCCTCTTGGCTTTAGAACCGGCCTCGGCAGTGCGTTTAGCCTTATTATCGTCCTCGCCCTCACGCTGTTGTTCCACCGCGTTCATGGCCACATTATGACTTGCCATGGCTTGGCTTTCGTCCTCACCCGCCGGTCTGCTCCCGGCCGGGTAAGCAAAGTCGACATCTTCGAGCTTGAGCTCGCTATCGGCCTTCCAACCGTCCCACTTGGTCTCGGTATCCTCAGGTGTTTCAGGGCTGTCGATGAAGCTCATGATGTCATGCAAAGCGTTCTTACCGTCGAGCGTGGCATGGTAGTTGTCGCCGAACTGGCGCACGGGCAGGAAGTAATCAGGGGCCATGATCAGCGCGAACATGGCCGGGAACAGCGGCATCGTGCCGTTAACCAGTCGCAGGCCGAGGAATACGGCCATAATGGCGATACCCAGCGTCGTAAACCAATCCAACGCGAAAGTGGAGGTCATGGCGACTTTGAGCACGTCGATGGTGCGTTTGCGGAAGCGTTCGCTGACGCTGTAAATCTCGCCTTCGTATTCCTTGTCGATGCCGAGCATCTTCAAGGTCGGCAGGCCCAGAATGCTGTCGACGAATTTGGTATTGAGAATATTGAACTGGGCGTATTGCTTGTTGGAACGGTCACGTGCGGCAAGTCCCAGAATAACCATAAAGAAAATGATGAGCGGGTACATCAGCAGAAGAATCAGCCCGCTGACCCAGTCCTGCCACCACACACCCACGAGGATGACCAGTGAAATGATCATCATGTCGGTCATTTTCGGCAGGAGGATTTCGATATAGCTTTTGACCTGGTCGAGTCCGTCAATCAGCATCGTCACCGTAGAGCCGGTGCCGCGCGAGGCCAGTGCCTGCGGACCCAAACGAAAGATCTTTTCCTGCAGTTGCGGACGAATCTGGCCGGCCACGTATTTGCCGTATTTACTTGAGATTCGCTGCTTGGCCACATCGCAGAGGTGACGAGCTGCGTAGAAAATAAGGAATTCGATGACCGGTCCAACCAACGTAGAGACGGCATGCTGCTTCCAGATCTCCACCAGCCCTCGGGCCAAGCCGTGTGCCTGCCCGACGATGCACAGCGCCTGAAGCAGCGAAAGCAAGGCGAGAAGCCCCATGCGTTGCCGCACCCCGTCGAACCTGAATAGACTTTTATCGATCACGGCCAGTCCCAACTATTAACGGATACTTTAAAACGGATAATTTTTTAGACAAAGAAAACCCGATGCTTTCCGCCGCACCAGTGAATATTATTGCACATTCACTGGTGCACGGAAAGGACATCGGGCCTTGATTTCATTGTTCAATCATCAAAGACGAACTTTCGTTCGTTATTGGGCCAAAGCCGCCTTGATGGCTTCCGGCGTATTGTCTGTGAGCAGACGCTTCCTCTGGATGAAGTAGGACCAGATGAAGTAGATCAGGACAATCGGCAGCAAGCAGCAAAGCACGATGGTCATGATTTCCAGCGTGTACTGCGAAGCTGAAGCCGCATTCACAGCGATGCTCTTGGCCGGATCGGTCGCGATCATCACGTTCGGGAAAAGCCCGTTGAAGATGAAGGCGATGATGCCGGCAAGGGTGACGCCCGAGGAAATGAAGGCGAAACCGCCACGCTTCTTGTAGGCTGCGATATGCCCGCAGATCGTCGCGGCCAGGATGACCACGGTGATCAGAAGTGTCGACTTGGTGCGACGCTGATAGAAATCAGTGAAAATGAACGCCAGGATGACGAAGATCACAAGGGCCGGGTAAGCGATCCAGTAGACCTTCTTGGAGGTGTTGAGCATCCTCTCGGACGTCTTCTCGTCGAGCTTGAGGCTCAGGAAGTGAAGACCGTGCAGGAAGCTGAAGAACACTACAGCTACACCGCCGACGATGGAGAGCAGGTTGACCACGTCGAAGAAACCGGCATGAACGTTGCCCTGGGCATCCATCGGAACGCCCTGGATGACGCTGGTGAGCATCATGCCCAGGCCGAACGGCGCGATGACGCTGCCGGCGAAGTTGGCCCACTGCCAGACGCTGCGTTCACGATCGGTGACCGAGTGTGCGGCGAACTCGAAGGAGACGCCACGCAGAATGAGGCCGACAAGCACGATGAAGAGCAGCAGGTAGTAGCCGGAGAAGAGGCTTGCATACCACAGCGGGAAGGACGCGAACATCGCGCCGCCGCCGGTGATGAGCCAGACCTCGTTACCGTCCCAGTGGGGGCCGACCGCACGCATGTAGAGCGCACGTTCGTCGCCGTTGTGCGCGAGCACACGGGTGGCCATGCCGACACCGAAATCGATGCCGTCAAGGAAGAGGAAGATGGCGAATACCAATGCAATCACAAAGAACCACAGCAGCTGCAGCAGGTTGTTGCCATCGATCAATTGCTGAGAAAGGAAATGAGTCATGCCAACGCCACCTTTCTATTGGCTGCGTGGGCACCGACATGCGCTGCCTTCGGAGCAGTCTTGGTATCAGCACCTTCCGTTTCCGGCTCCGGACCTTGCCAAAGCACACGGCGGGAGTAGAAGATCATCACGCCGCCCATGAGGCAGAAGAGCAGGAAGTACACGATATTGGTGAACAGCAGGCTTGGCACGGTTGCCGTCGGCGAGACGGCATCGGCGATGGTCTGCAGGCCATAGACGATCCACGGATAGCGACCGAGCTCGGTGATGAGCCAGCCACCGGTGGTACCGATGAACGGCAGATAGGTGCAGATACCCAGAATCCAAAGCTTCCAGCGGCTGTCGGCCAAGGTGTTCTTGGACTTGCGGGTGAACCAGAGCGTGCAGATTGCGAGAATCAGCACGGCGAAACCGACGGCGGCCATGAAGCGGAAGCTCCAGAACAGCACGTTGGTGGGCACATAGTAATCGGAAATCTCAGGATGGGCGATGCCATTCTTGATGATCTTGCCGCCTTCACCCTTGAACTGCTCGTTCAAAGTGTTCATGCCTTGGATGGTTCCACCGTAAAGCTTGTGGAACGCAAGCAGGGAGAGCATGCCGGGAATCTCGATACCGGCGGACTTGTGTGCGCCTTCGTTGATGAGGCCGACGACCATCCATGGCGCCGGGCTCTTGAGGTCCTCGTAAATGCCTTCGGTAGCAGCGAACTTCATCGGCTGATCCTTGATGATCTCGAGGGTCTGCAGATCGCCGGTGATGATGACGAGAATGGAGCCGATCAGCGCGATGATGGCGCCGACACGAATCGAACGGGTGAAGAAGGCCCTGTCCGCATTCTTGTGCATGAAGCCGAAAGCGCTCATGCCCACAACGACCATGCCGCCAAGCATCAATGCGCCGGTGGCGACGTGCGGGAATTCACGCCAAAGCTGGGGATTGCCGATAACCGCGGCGAAATTCGTCATTTCGGCGTGGCCGGTCTTCTTGTTGATGCCATAGCCAACGGGGTTCTGCATGAAGCTGTTCGCAGCGAGAATCCAAATGGCGGAGCACGTGGAGCCGAACCAGGTCAGCCAGATGAAGACGACGTGCAGGCCCGGCTTGAAGCGGTTCCAAGTGAACATCCAGACACCGATGAAGGTGGACTCCATGAAGAACGCCAAAAGGGCCTCAATGGCCAGCGGCGCTCCGAAGATGTCGCCCATGAAACGCGAGTAGTTCGACCAGTTCATACCGAACTGGAATTCCTGAATGATGCCGGTCACTACGCCAACAGCGAAGCCAAGAAGGAAAATCTTCCCCCAGAACATCGCCATACGCTTATAAATGTATTTCCTCTTCACTACGTATATCGTTTCCATAACGGCCACGGTAAACGCCAGGCCAATGGATAACGGTACGAAGAAGAAGTGGAAGACCGTCGTCATCGCGAACTGGAATCGCGATAACCCTAAAACAGTCATTTTATTCCTTTCTTCCCAACTATTCCTTGCTTATAAAGGCGTGGAATTAATCGCTTTCTAGCATAGTACGAATGTTGCCCAATTCCAACACCGCACGGTCTGCGATGAACTTTTTGGCGACGCTGGCAATCCATCCCTTCAGATTCCAGTGGCCAAACATGTCAATCGATGCAATCCCCGCTTTCGGCCCCAGCGAGCAAACCGTGCCGAGCGCTTTGAAGACGAACTTCTTGGTGGGTTGCCCGTTCATCAGTGCGACAAGGTTTTCCGCCACACAGTCGGCCTGGGCGATGGAAATCTGAGCAGTGGTCGGATAAAGACGGCCATTTTCCGGGTTCGGTACGCCGGAAACGTCTCCGATGAGGAACTGGTTGGGCTGACCGGCGACTCGCAGGTCGTCGGCGACGACCACACGGTTACGCTTCTGGTCGTAACCGGAGTCGGCGATCACATGGCTGCCGTGCACGCCGGTGGTCCAGATGATGGTGTTGGCCGGGAATTCCTGGTCATTGCTCATCACGGAGTTCGGCCTGACCTCGGTGATCGGAGTGGAGACGTGGAAGGTCACTCCCCTCTTCTCGAGATACCGGACTGCCCACTGGGCAAGATTCTGGTTGAACATGCCGAGAATCTTAGGTCCGGCCTCGATGCAGTCGATCTTGACCTGATTGCGCGGGAAACCATACTTCTTGGCAAGCTTGGGCATGCGGTAGACGATTTCGCCCAGGTATTCGATGCTGGTGAAGCCGGCGCCGCACACGATGATGCGCAGGTCGTTGGGGTCGTGACTCCTCTTGTAACGCTTGAGCGTGTTTTCAAGATGGGTGCGTGCCGCCAGCGCGGTGTCGATATCGATCAACGGCCAGCCGTTCTCACTGGCGCCGGGGATGCCGAAGGTCTCGGATTCGAAGCCCAACGCGTTGACCAGATAATCGTATTGAATCGGGGCATTGTTCTTCAGCACGACGATTTTGGCGTTCTGATCGACGCGGATGACCTCGTCGATGAGTACTTGAACGTTTTTCTTTTTGGCGAATGTATTCGCAATGTCAAAGGTAATATCTGCCGGTTCTTTCGTTCCGGCGGCCACCTCGTGCAGCTCGGTGGTCTGGTAATGGTACGGATTCTTGTTGATGAGTACGATTTGGGCGTCGACATTCATACCGGCTAATTTCTTAACCGTACGCATGCCGGCGTAACCCGCGCCAAGAACTACGATTCTCTTCATTCCAATCACTTTTCCTTATAGCTTAAACACGAACGATGGCTTCAAAAAAGACAGGCGCCATCACTGCCAACACCTTCCAACAATATATGGCAAGCTGAACAAAAAACGATTAAAACTAAGCAAAAAACCGAGGAGAACCGAAATTCTGATTCTTTTATGGCATATCTCACGTAAGGGACCGTTCTTCCCGTCCTAAAGCCGAAAAGCCGAGGGATCGCGGCTAAGCATCAAACGGCGACGAGACAAAAGTCGAATAAACATCAATCGATAATTATAAGCAAATTATAATGAGGACGCATCCGGAAGATTGGCACCTCCAAATACGCCCCCAAGACTTTGAATAATTCCAGGGTCCCGCTACTCCTTCATAATCCCGGAGACGTCCGTCAGCTCGGTGACGGAACGGTCGGCCACGGCCTTCTTCGCCACCGACGCCTTCGCGCCTTTGAGCTTCCAATGGCCGCCCATATCGACTTCGGCGATGCCCGTCTTGGGTCCAAGCGAGCAGAGGGTGCCAAGGGACTTGAAGACGAACTTCTTCGGATCCTTGCCTTGAATGCGGGCGACGATATTGTCCGCGGCGGTGTCGGCCTCAGCGATGGAAATCTGCGCCGTGGTCGGGTAAAGGCGCCCGTTGGCGGGATTAGGGACGGCGGAAACGTCGCCGACAAGGAACTCCTCAGGATGGCCTTTCACCGACAGATCATCCTGAACCACCACGCGGTTGCGCTTCTGGTCATAACCCGAGTCGGCGATCACGCTGCTGCCACGCACGCCGGTGGTCCATATGATGGTGTTCGCCGGGAAGGCGGTGTCGTTGCTCATCACGGCGTTCGGCTTGACCTCGGTGATCGGCGTACCGGCATGGAAAGTGACGCCATGGTCTTCGAGGTACTTCACACCCCAATCCGCCAGTTTCGGATCGAACATCGGCAGAATCTTCGGAGTGGCTTCGATGCAGTCGATCTTCACTTTGTCGATCGGGAAGTCATATTCCTTGGCGAGGTCGGGCATGCGATAGACCAGCTCGCCCAGATACTCGATGGACGTGAAGCCGGCTCCGCAGACCACGATGTGCAGGTCGTTTTCGTCCTGGCTGGTCTTGTAGTTCTTCAACGTGTCTTCAAGATGCTTGCGCGCGGCCACGGCCGTGTCGATGTCGATCAGCGGCCAACCGTTCTCCTCGGCGCCTTTGATGCCGAACGTCTCGGACTCAAAACCCAGCGCATTGACGAGGTAATCGTAAGAAAGCGGTTCACCATTCTTAAGCTCCACCTTCTTGGCGTCCTGGTCGACTTTGGTGACCTCATCAATGACCACTTTGACTTTCGGATCCACGGCCTTGCGCACGTCGAACGTGATCTGATCAGGTTCCTTAGTTCCTGCGGCCACTTCATGCAGCTCAGTGGACTGGTAATGATACGGATTCTTGTTGACCAGGACGATGTCGGCTTCGACATTGGCTTTGGCCAGTTGCTTCGCGGCTCGCATACCGCCGTAACCCGCGCCAAGAATAACGATTGCAGTCATCACAAACCCCCTTCATTGGGAATTGTATAAAAGCGAATACCAATTCATCCTGTATTCGCACTTGCCTAATTACTTACAGTTTTAAAGTATCTTTTCCCGATAAGAAAAACGATTTAAATTGCAGAATCAGATACATTTATGCACGATTCGGCTACCCAATATGACATATTTCACAAAATATACCGAGCAGACACTTTCACAGGAAAGCGACAGCCGCAATCATATGGATTACTTGGTTTTGCATAGTAATACCATTTTGTTTCCTCGACCTTATATAAGGTACATACCAAGGTTGATTCGAAAGGAGACCGATGACTGCACTCTCGAACTCGAGTCCAGCGCGATGCTGAAAGAGCAACCAAAGAGACAGGCTGTAAGCAGAAATGGAAAGAGTAATCAAAAAACCGATAAAAATGATAATTAAGAAAACTTGGAAACCCCAGAAAAAGTACCCCCCAAGAGAGTCGAACTCTTGTTGTCAGATTGAAAGTCTGGTGTCCTAACCGTTAGACGAGGGGGGCTAACAACCTATTCAGTGTAAAATACGAACGCGATTACGGCAAGTCCCGGCGTGTTGTCAACCGTCACACAATTGCAATACTTTTGCTATCTGCGGTCTCAAGCGGCACGGTACGTGAAATCGTGAATCACGCGGCCAGCCGCCAAACCCTTCTTCTCGAAATTGGTGAGCACACGGCCCTCGTAGCGTTCTGATTCTTTGAAATCAGCGTGAGGCAGAGACGCGGCCTTGTCCGCCGTCCCCTTGCCGACGTGCTCGGTAGGCAGCGAAACGGTGAGGGTGCCGGCGTTGGCGAAATCGGGACGACCGTCCATCACTTCATGGACGTGCAGAGCGTAATCCTCGATGTCAGTGGCAAGCCTCCACACGTTCCCCGCGCCCAGCGCCTTACGGATATCCGTCGCGAGTGCCGGCTGGACGATGCGACGCTTGTGGTGACGCATTTTGGGCCAAGGGTCGGGGAAAAACGTCCACACTTCATCAGCCACACCCGGCTCGCAGACCTTGAAGAGCTCCGGGGCGTTGATCTGAGCGATACGAAGATTGGTCAATCCAAGCTTGCCGGCGCGTAGCATCGTGTGGGCGACGCCCGGGTCGTAGACTTCCACAGCAAGGAAATTGGTTTCGGGACGAGATTGCGCGGCAGCGATGATGTTCTCGCCCTGGCCCGTGCCGATTTCGACAACCAGCGGGTGGTCGTTGCCCCAGGCGTTACGCACGAAATCGCGGTCGAACACAAATCCCGGCCTCACGTCGAGCAGGCCCTCCCCCGCGTTGATGTCGAGCAGGAAATCGGGCGAATAGCGCTGCCGGGCCCGCTTGAGGCGGTCGTCGAGACGTCCCGTTCGACGGACGTATGAGAGCACGTGATGAATTCTTTTGTCGTTTTCCTGCACGAACCACTAGTTTAACGGAAGGCAGACCCCGTGACTTCGACGTGCGTGCGTAAGCTGTGTGCTTCCCTTCCACTCACATATCAGACTTTGACATTCGCATCGAAACAATCAATTCAATGACGCGAAAACGATAATAATTCCATATAATTCAACATATCTATAGACGTTGTCGAGCTTGGCCCAAGTAATGGCGACCTGTTCTGCAAATTCACCACGCGAGCGTAGACTGTTGGCTATGAACAACGACGATTTCAACGCAAACCCACCCACGCAGCCGGATCAGTTCAACTATCAATACGGCGACGCAGGCCAGCAGGCAAACCCGCAACCAACCCAGCCCCAGTTCCAAAATGCTGACATGAACCCGCAGATGCCCGATTATCAGGCATACGGCCAAGTGCCACCTGCCGTCCCCACGATGCCGCCTACCGGTCCGACGGGACCTGGCGCGGTGCCTCCGGTGACGCTGCAGGGCTACTATGCCCCGGCACCGGAGCAAAAATGGAACACCATGTGCATCGTCGGTTTCATACTTTCCTTCTTTATGCCGCTTATCGGGCTGGTACTTTCTGTGGTCGCGCTCATCCAGATCAACCACACCGGCGAGAAAAGCAAGCCCATGGCCATCGCCGGGCTCGTCATCGGCGCGATTTCAACAATCCTGAGCATCGTCCTCGTCATTGTCTTCTTTTCGGCGCTCGGCTATGCAGCTCACCATTTGGATACTGACGATTCCGATTGTTACGGTTCGGACTGCCAGTCCGATCCCTACGATGACGAGGGCGACGATCCCGACGATGATAACGAGAACACGGACTACGCTTATTATCTCTACGACTTTGCGCAAGAGGGCAACGTCGCGGACGTGACCGCCTTGTCAAACGCCGCTTGAATCCGCTTATGAATCAGAAATCGTTTATTGCAGCGGTTATTTTGCATTACAAGCGTCCGGCAATCCCGTATAAATCATTGGCATCATAGGCGACACGCTGAAACAGCTCCGGGGTTGCGTTTAGCCTGATTCTGAGTAATATTAACACTCGGCTGCTTGATGAAAGCAAGCCACGGCTCCGTAGCTCAGTTGGTTAGAGCGCCGCCCTGTCACGGCGGAGGTCACCAGTTCAAGTCTGGCCGGAGTCGCTCGAATGGTCTTAAGCCCGGTTCGCCGGGTTTTTGATTTATTCATGGCTCTGTAGCTCAGTTGGTAGAGCGAACGACTGAAAATCGTTAGGTCAGCGGATCGATGCCGCTCGGAGCCACCACTCAGGTCTCGAAACCAAGCAATCCCAAAGGTTTCGAGGCTTTTCCATTTCTCACCCACACACGGCAAGACGCCATTGCTTTGTCGATTGCGGGAATGAACTATCGTTAAGCATTACGCTCAAAGCAATTCTTGTTAGATAAATATTATCGTTTTATAATAGAAATGCATTTAAAAAGAAGCAATCAAGGAGGTGCTTATGTTCTGGCAGATTGTTACTAATCTCGCGAAGTGGGCGGCTGATTTCTTCACCTATTTCCCGATTCCGACGCTGTTCTGATATAAATTTCAGAAGCTGAAGAAAAACTTCTGGCATCCGATGTTCTCACCGGTTGCCAGAAGTTTTTTATTCTTTCATTCAACGCAGCGGAATTATAGCTGCCGTCGCTTGTCTACAGTCCGAACGAACAACCGCTCAGAGCTGTTTGGCCACCCAATCGACGATGTAGGGAGCGACACCGTCGATCTGGTCGATGGCGATTTCAAAATCTCTCGGGCCGCCGTACCAAGGGTCGACCAGGTCAATGTCACTTTCGTGGCCATGCGCAGGCTTGGGCAGGTTCGGATCAAAGCTGCGGTAAAGGTGCACTTCTGGCTTCTTGTCGGCCGGCAGCAGATGCAGCAGTCCCCTTTCATGCGAAGCCGTCATCGGCAGGAACAGATCGCTTTCGTCGATTTCCTCCGGAGTAATGCGGTGCGCAAAATGGTGTTTGGGAATCTCGTAGCCGCGCTGACGCAGCACACGCACGGCACGCGGGTCAATCGGATGGCTATGTTCCTCATCGCTGACGCCGCTGGACATCACGCGTACCTTGTCCCCCAGCCCGCGCTCCTCAAAGTTGGCGCGCAGGATGATTTCGGCCATCGGGGAACGGCAGATGTTGCCGGTGCAGACGGTCATGACGGTGTATGGATGATTTGACATAGCTGGACTGTCTTTCGTTTATCGGAGTCTGGATGACATTGCTACAGCCATCATAACGAATCGGCCGTAATAGAGCGTAATAGCAACGACGCAGACACAGCCGCAACGGCAGCCATATCTGCGTCAATGTTCAAAAATGATTTCACTAATTCTTGTGATAAGTGACGAAACGATACGCTTCGACGGCGCCTTCCGGCTTCCGGGGAGTCATCCACGGACCGTCATCCTGCAGGCTCCAGGCCCCATCACGCACCAATTCGTCCATGTCCGGCCCATACGTGTCCGCATTGAAACGGCCACGGATATAGGTGACATAGGCTTTGTTGGCAAAGGGCATAATGGAACGGAACAGCTGCGCTCCCCCGATCACCCAAATCTCGCTGCGGTCCAAGCCATCATCGGGAATGGCTTCCTGACGCGCGAAATCGAGTGCCGCGTCGATATCGTTGGCCGTGGTTGCCCCGGCGGCACGCCAGTTCGGGTCGTGAGAGACGACGATATTGTCGCGATTCGGCAACGGACGGTATTTCGGATCAAGCGAATCCCAGGTCTTGCGACCCATAATCACCGGATGCGAAACGGTCAGCTCCTTGAAACGCTTCATGTCTTCGGCAAGATGCCACGGCATCCCGCCCTTGAACCCCATCGCATCGGGACGGCCCTGCAAATCCTGCGCGCACGCCCAGATGAGATTGACCGAGAACGTCTTGACGACATCGTCTCCCCAGTCCTCGGTGACTTTTTGCCCGGCAAGTCCGGGCTCGGGTTCGTGATAGCCAGTTCGGCTACTGTCATGCTCCATTTCATGTACTCCTTGAATTAGGCAGTATTTCTAGTCTAACCAACGGCTCAGACGCAATTTCACGCGGATTGAAACGGGCTCAAACCCGGCCTTAATCATGCGTTTAACTGGGCCTTAGCTTGATCTCAGACATCTCGCGACCGAACCTGAATCCAGCCTCTTTAAAACCCGGCCTCTTGATCAGCCAATCTCGTCTCAGACAGCAACCGGCGCCTTGATGGCCGGATGATGCTGGTAATTGACAATCTTGAAGTCCTCGTACTGGTAGTCGAAAATGGAATCGGCCTTGCGAATCTCAATTTGCGGGTACGGGTAAGGCTCACGGCCAAGCTGGGTCAAGACCTGCTCGATGTGGTTATCGTAGACATGGCAATCGCCGCCGGTCCAGACAAACTCCCCTGGTTCAAGGCCAGTCTGCTGCGCCATCATCAACGTGAGCAGAGAATATGAGGCGATGTTAAACGGTACGCCGAGGAACATGTCGCAGGAACGCTGGTAGAGTTGGCAGGAGAGCTTGCCGTCGGCCACGTAGAACTGGAAGAGCGCATGGCAGGGCGGCAATGCCATCTGCTCGACCTCAGCCGGATTCCACGCGGTGACAATCATACGGCGGGAATCCGGATGAGTCTTGATAAGATTCAGCACATTGGAAATCTGGTCGATGGTGCGGTTGGGATCGTCCTTGGTCGGCGCCGGCCAACTGCGCCACTGTACGCCGTAAACCGGGCCCAGATCGCCGTTCTCGTCGGCCCACTCGTCCCAGATGTGTACGTTGTGCTCCTGCAGCCAGCGCACGTTGCTCGAGCCTTTAAGGAACCACAGCAGCTCGTAGGCGATGCCCTTGAAATAGACCGTTTTGGTGGTCAGCAACGGGAAGCCTTTGGAAAGGTCGAAGCGCATCTGGCGGCCGAACAATGAAATCGTGCCCGTGCCCGTACGATCGGTCTTGAGCGTCCCGTTGGCCAAAATGTCGCGTACCAAATCCTCGTACGGCATGGGAATATCGGTTACCGGACGCGCGGGAATCTTATGACGAATTTCTTCGAGCTGTTCTTGAGTCAACATAATTATTCATTCTAGCAACCAGTATCGGCCTTGTGCTTATAACAAAGTGACCATTTTCTTATGCAAACCTTGACACACCGCATTCATTTCACTGCCAGAAAATACAGGGATTCGGATGTATCCTTTTTGTCCACCAAGTTTCGTGCCGAAACACATGCGTATAACGACGGGGCTTGGGGTTAGATTGGTAGGGAAACGCCTCTGCGAAAACGAGGCACAACCGCGAGGAGGTAGCAATGGCAAAGAAACTGTGGGTGGAGCGCAACAAGGACGGTTCCTGGGACGCGTTCAGCGACGACGGCGCACACATCAAGTTCGGGCACGGCAAGGGCCTGTTCAACCCCGGTGACCTGATGAAGGTGGCACTGGCGGGCTGCGGCGCACTTTCCAGCCAAATGACCATCGAGAATTCGCTGGGCGAAGGCAAGGGCGCGAAGATCACCGTCGATGGCGATTACGACCGCGAGGCCGACGGCTACACCGCCTTCCGCGAGCAGGTGGTCGTTGACGCCCAAAGCGCCGGTATCCACGGCGAAGACGTCGAGAAGCTCAAAGACCGCGTCGAAAAGCACATCGAGAAGTCCTGCACCGTGATGCACACTTATGAGCGCGCCACGCCTGTGAGCATGGAAGTCAAGGTGCTCACCAAGTAAGTCCTATCGCTTACCGACAATCCCAATATAACGATATAAAAGGGTGGTGCCGATCTCCTCAATGGATGATCGGCACCACCCTTTTATATCGTTATGCGCTTATCGGCAATCGAACCGAAATCAGCCCTTGTGCTGCGGATCGATGGAAGACTCGATGGCTTCGGCTGCGGAGCTGTCGGCGGTCTTCACCGAAACCTGCTCGACACCTTCGATACCCTCGATGGCGCCGTCAGAGCGGGACTTCTCGGCTTCGACATACTTGCGCGGCACCACGTAAACCGGACCGGCCGCATGCTGGATGAGCCCCTGGCTGGTGGAGCCAACCAGAAGACCGGTGAACCCGCCCTTGCCACGGGAACCGACCACCACGATGTCGTGGTCATAGCTGGCCTTGGTCAGGGCGCTGACAGCGGATTCCGGAACGATGGTCTTGGTGATCTTAAGCTCCGGATGAGCTTTGCGGACCGGCGCAATCTGGGTCTCCAGGTCTTCCATATAGGAATCGTAAACACCATCCTCGTCGCTGACACCTTGCAGACCTGCCACCGCGTCGATGACGTCAAGTTCGGCGCCACGATCAGCGGAAAGGTCCGCCGCGATCTGCAACGCTTTCAAACCCCATGCGCTGGCGTCGATGCCGACGGCCACACGCTTGATGGTGTTGTTCAAATGCATGGTCTTGCCATCATCGTCGGTATAGGGAACGACGATAATCGGGCAATAGGCATAAGCCGGCAGCGACGAGCTGGTGGTTCCGAGCAGTCGCTCGGCCAGGCCGCCCTTGCCGCGGTTGCCAATGACAATGAGGTTGTAGTTGCGAGAAAGCTCGACGAAGACCGAAGAGGGGTCGCCGGTGACAATCAACGTCTGTGCCTCAACGCCCTGCTCGTCGGCAATGGCCTTGGCCTTGGAAAGAATCTCCTGCGCATCGATGTGTGCGGCGTTGTCGTCGCCCATCGAAGTGTATGTGGAATCAAACGAAACCGCAGCATAGCTCGGTAGCGAATACGCGCAGACGATCTGTAGCATCAACCCTGCGTGCTTGGCGTAGTTCGCCGCCCACCAAGTTGCCTTGTAGCTGGCTTGCGAACCATCCACACCTACCAGAATAGCCTTGTCGTTTACCATGACTACCTCCTTGACATACGTAACACCGCTCATAACGGCTCTACTCTTAGAATACCAGCCTTGACGCGGAGGAACCAATTATGCGCATATAAATAAACGCGCCCCCGAAGGAACGCGCTTTATTTTTAATATTAAACATTGCCGAAAACTACAGCAGCCTGCGAATGGAATACGCGCTGCCAAAGGCATAGCACAGAGGCGTATAAGCAGTACCCGCACCAGGATTCAACGCATTGACCACCATGCCATTGCCGACATAAATCGCCGCGTGTTCGGAATTGGCGAGAATATCGCCGGGCATCGCGTGGGCAATATCGGGCACTGCAGTGCCGACAGTAGCCTGTGCGCCGGAACCGTGCGGCAACGAAATACCCATATTGGCATAGAGATATTGAACCATTCCCGAGCAATCCCAACCGGCCGGTGTATTACCGCCGTACTTGTAAGGAACCACGCCAACGAATTGATTGGCGAAAGCCAGCAAGCTGGCAACAGACTGCCCATTGGGAGGCGTGATGTTGAAATTCTGCGGAGTTGCGGAAAGGGAATCTCTTGCTGCGGAACGTGAGGCGGCAGCTGCACTTGCAGCGGCGGCATCCGCACGTTGCTTGGCGGCAGCGGCGTCCTTTTCGGCCTGGGACTCGGTCTGCGGTACATCGAGGGATTCGATGCCTCCCCAGTTCGATTGGGCATCGACATCGGTGGACGTCGACTCCTTCAGGAGGTCTTTACGCACGGTATTGACCTTGCGGAAGGAACGGGAGGAAGTGACCGGGTCGTTGTCCTCGTTGGCAGCAAAGGCGGTTGGAGAGAATGCAATGACGGCTGAGGCGCTAAGTGCAAGCGCGGCCAAGGATGCACAGATCTTCGAAGCTTTCATCATGTAACTCAGGCTATCATGGAGCCACAACAAAATTGAGCGGCGAAGACCTCCCAAAACGTTGATTTTGGCCGGTAATTGCAATACTTTCGGAAGTCCAGATTCCCTGAATATCAAGCGAAATAGAGTCTGCCAGAATGCAGGCCCGAGAAAATACAACCTTCACAAATTTCAGTGAAAGCAAAAAGTAATAAAAAGAAACAAAAAGGAAACCACTGCCTCAGCATGGTCTGAGCGTCTTCGGCAGCCTACACAACCTCAGTAATGAATAATCTGATGTGCAGCAACCTGCGCGGCGGTGTATGTCTTCGAGAAGGTCTTGCCTTGGAACGCGGCGCCACACTCGGAAGTGGTGACGGAACCGTCGGAATTAATCTTCTCAATGATGGCGACGTGGCCATAAGACGGATCGGAACCGTCCTGACCGGGCGCAAAGACCATGATATCGCCAACGTGACGGGCCGAGCGATCGACCCAGTAACCCAAGGAACGCGCGGAATCGGCCCACTGAGCGCCGTTACCCATCTGGGAACCGGCAGGAAGCCCAAGCTGATGGCGGCGGACATAGACCCACCACGTGCACTGGCTGAACTCATAGTTGTTGCCGAAATCGCCGGTGGCATGGTTCGGGTTGAAGCCTGCGGGCAAAACCTTGTAATCCTGATCCATCAGACTTGCGATCTGCGGATTATTGGCAATTGATTTCGACATTGCAGAAACATCGAGCGAGGTGTTGGACTCCCCCAAGCTCCACGTGCCTTGCGTGCCGTTGGATTGCAACGGAATTCGGTCTTCAGAACGCGAAGCGGCATTGATCGGTTTGAGTGTGGAAGTAGTGGTGGCTTCTCCAGCTGCATCGAAAGTAGGTTTGGTGGGATTGCCTGCCATCGCAGCGGTGGCGGCGGCGCCGACCAACGCGGCCAACGAAGCAGAAACGACGACTGCATGGCGGCGGTTTTCGGACTCACGGGCCAAACGGATGGAACGACGAGTTTCAGGTGCGATTTCGTTGAGCTTGTCGACGACCTCAGGGGTCAAGCCGACAGTAGCGCCATTGGTGGCCTGGGCCTGCACCTGCCGCACCGCTTTAAGCGAATGCGTCCCCTTTGCAGGAGAAAAGAGTGAGGAGACGGCACTAGACCGTTTCGCTGCTCTCCGCGCTTTGTGCGCACCGTGAACCATAAACCAACTCCTTGCGGACAACATTTCAATAGAAAATGTCTAGATGAGCTTTACCGGTACAACAGCGTATCAATAAGACACCATAAAGCGCATCTGCCACTTCCTGTTTTCTGCTACCAGATTACTTTCACACCATGATTTTTTCGAAACACAATTCGATTACCGCTTTCCAAAAACCGCAGAATCCAGTCGGTCCATCGGCGTGTCACACTTCCTTCACAATATTTACGCTTATCAATACACCTATAAACGACGTTGCCGAGGCACGCTCAAACCTGCGTCGAAGCCATGATGAATGTGCCGACCTCACTATCCGAATCCAACTGCACACGGCCATCGTCAGCGGGCACGAAAACTGCCTCGCCTTGCCGCAAAACCTTGGATTCGTGCGAGCTGACCACCTTTACCGATCCTTCGAGGCACACCACGATTCGCGGGCCGAAATGCCGGTTGGTAAGCGAAACCTTGGTCATGAGCCGGCCGTAACGGCGAGAAAGCCGCTCCATCATCGGCCAGGGGCGCTGCTGTGTGCCGACACGGCCAAAACTGAGCATGAACTCGTCGATTTTCGGCCGGTAAATCACCCGGTTGCCGAACATTCCACCCCAGTCAGTCATCCAACTGACGCTCGGGTCGATGGGCGAAGACGGGCCGCAATCGAGGGTTTGCAGGAAGTCGGAAATATCCTTGTGCTTGACCGTCATACCAGCACGCAGTACGTTATCCGAATTGGTCATGATTTCCACGCCCGTGCCATGTAAATAGGCGTGCGGGGTACCGGCGGGAATGAAAACGGACTCGCCCTCCTGCAACGCAAGCGGATTCATCATCAGCAACGCGAGTACGCTGGGATCGCCCGGAAACGCCTTTTCGGCGGCGAGGGCATGGTGGAAAGCCAGCTGCGAGCGCTCGTCGGAAACCTCGGCAGCTGCATCCGCCAACGCCTCGCGTAAGCCGCTAACCGGTCCGGCGACAACGGCAGTGTGGAACGCACGGAAAATCCGCTTGTGCGACGGCTGCCAGACCGCAGAAGCTATAGGCATCATCGCATCAGCTTCGGCGAAATCGTCATTCCCAGGCTCCGAGGCCAAGGCATGCTGCGGGGTGCCGAACATACCATGCATTCCATGGACACCATGTATCACAGACATGCTATGCATTCCAGACATATCGTTATGTGATTGCGGTGTAAGTGCCTCCACCATGCGCCGGGCAAGCGGATGGTCCACCAACGTCAGGTTGGCAAGCATGAACGTCGGCGTCGCGAAACCGACGGATGCCTCGAACGGCTCCAGTGCGACAACCATCTCGTTTTTCGCCACCGCGTCCTTGAAGGAACGCTCGGGCGCGTCCATCGCTATGTGCTGCGCGTTTTCGGCGTTGAAACCGGCACGCGCCTGGAAATCGATGGGATGGACCTGCAGGGAAAGTGGGATACGCGCGGAAATGACTTTAAGAAGATACGGCAGAACCGGACCGAATTTATCGGAACAGCGAACGCCAAGCATGGCTTCGGGATCAGCGTGGATGAGGTCGGTCAGAGCCATGGAAATATTGGAATCATCGGACGTTTCGACGCTACGCACCCGTGAATTTCGCAGCCTTGCCAGCGCCTTGTTTCGTTTGTGCCGCTTCTCCTGCGAGAGCTCTTCCAAGGCTTCCTGCGCATTGAGATCCACCCGCGAAGGCCACTGTGCATGACCGCTGAACCACATTTCGGCCAACGGACTATCGCCGGTTTCCGCTTGGATTTGAGGTTGCCGTTGAGACTGCTGAGTTTCGCCTACGAACGGCTTACGCTCGCCTCGAGATACCTGATTCTCGCTATCGGCAGACAAAGGCGCACCCTGCATCGGCAGTTTCGAGGCCAGCCGGGAAGCAAACATCGCCTGTAAATGGGTATAGGAGCCCCAGGCATACCGCTTGATGACCGGGTGAATCGAATACACGTGCAAGGCTCCTCGTACTGACGTTTCCTCTATGCTCTCATGGCTCTCATACCGATTTGCATACACAATCAGCGTATAGCCAACTTAAGGTTAACCCCCGATACTAAAATTGGGTGCATGAAGTTTGCCCCGATTTTCAACCCCGACGTCTGTAAGCCCGCGCCGAAGCCCGTTCAGGTCGATTTGCGCAAGACGTTCCTGATTATCACAAGCTGGTGGGTTATCGCCCTCGTGGTCAGCGTGATTTTACTCGCATGCGGATTCCACGTCATCGAGGCGATCATTCTGTGCTCGTCGGGCGTCCTCATCGGCGTGCTGATGTTGATTTGGGAGCATTTCGACCGCTGGGATTATCGCAGGCTTGGCGCGAACTGAAGCCAACGGAACACCTTTATATCCCTATCCCTTCCCCTACTGAACTTTCCGCCAATCCCAATAATTCTTTATCCGACAACATATCATTCATCATTACTTAGCAATAATTAAAACTACGAACGCATAACCGGCGTATCCAACCACTACGAAAGAAGCTTATATGCGCGTCATCTACAACGAAGAACTCAAGGCGGTCGCCGACGATCTGGAAAGCATGGCCAACGGGGTCTGCGCCGCAATGCACGGGGCCGGAAAAGCGCTGATGGACGGCGATATGGACGCCGCCAAATCCGTGATTGACGGCGATGCAGCCATTGATGCGCTGGAAAAGCAGATTCTCGACCAGTGCGTGAAGCTTTTGGCCCAGCAGAGCCCTGTGGCTACTGACCTGCGTGTGGTTGTCGCTACGCTGCGGCTGGCCTCCACCATCGAGCGCATGGGTGACCTGGCACAGCATATCGCGCAAACCGCGCATCGGGCCTACCCTGCTTCGGCGCTGCCAGACGATGAGAAGACGCGGCACATTTTCACGTTGATGCGCAATCTGCTTGACATCACCGCAGACCGGCTGCCGGAAATGCTTGCCGACCGCGACACGACGCTCGCCCAGCAGGTGATCGCCGACGACAACAAGCTCGACGAGCTGCATCAGGAATCCTTCGAACTCGTGCTCGACGACTCGTGGAAGGGTACGAAGCAGCAGCTCATCGACGTGGTACTGACCGCACGTTTCATGGAGCGGCTCGGCGACCACGCCGTCTCCACCGCCCGTCAGGTGGTCTATATCGTTTCCGGCTTCGACCCCAGCAAGGAGCCTCAGGACCTCGACGAGGACTGAAAACAACAAATTCCGCAATCGGGGTAAAGACTGAAATTCCAGTCGTTTCCGCTTGGATATAGTAAAAAGGCGAATCGCAATATCTATGCGATTCGCCTTTTGCTTGTTAAAAGTAAAGTCGAAACTTACTTCTTGGCCTGACCCTGTGCAGCCACGGCAGCAGCGCCGGCAGCAGCAGCTTCAGGATCGAGATACTCGCCACGAGGCTTGATCGGCTTCATGTTCTCGTCAAGCTCATAGACCAGCGGGATGGCGGTCGGAATGTTGACCTTGGAGATTTCCTCTTCGCTCAAGCCGTCAAGCATCTTGACGATGGCGCGCAGGGAGTTGCCGTGCGCGGCGATAAGAACGGTCTTGCCACTCTTGAGCTCAGGGACGATTTCGGATTCCCAGTACGGGGTCACGCGGGTGACGACGTTGGCCAGGGCCTCGGTCTCAGGAACCGGATCGCCGGCGTAACGCGGGTCGCTGTTCTGCGAGAACTCGTCGCTCGGATCGATCTCTGGCGGCGGGGTGCCGTAGGAACGACGCCAAATCATGAACTTCTCGTCGCCGTACTTCTCGCGGATTTCGGACTTGTTCTTGCCTTGCAGCGCGCCGTAATGACGCTCGTTAAGCCTCCAGCTGCGCTTAACTGGAATCCAGAGGCGATCGGCCTCGTCCAGTGCGTAGTTGGCGGTGTTGATCGCGCGACGCAACAGTGAAGTGAAGACGATGTCGGGAAGGACGTTCTTCTCTTTAAGCAGCTGGCCACCGTGCTTGGCTTCCTCGACGCCCTGCTCGGTGAGCGGAACATCGACCCAGCCGGTGAACTGGTTTGTTTTATTCCATGCGCTCTGGCCGTGCCGGAGCAATACTAATTTATAAGACATAGTTCAATGGTAGGCGATGAATGGGACGGTATGGCGACAAAATTGTTAGCGTTAACAGTACTGTTTGCCGCGCACGCTCAAATCCCCTGTGAACCTATTGCCACACCGAAGCCATACCGATGACACTTTAGAGAGTCAGGGCGATCTCCACAACGATGAAAACGATTGAGAACAGCAGAACCGTCATGCTGCACATCGGCAGGGCCTTGACAAAGTTGCCAGCGTTGACACTCTTGACCAAGCCCATCGCCGCCTTGATACAGACCAGCGCAAAGAGGATGGCAAGGACCGCGAGAACGACGCCGCCGACGCTGAAGTGACGGAAGAGCATGACCAGCGGAACAAAAGCACCGACGACCGTGACCACCAGAGGCACCAGATAGGTGACAAACAGGACGGTCTGCGCGTTTTTCTGGCCGAGACGCACGCCCAAGGTCATCTTGCCGCTGACTTTGTCTTCTTCGACGTCACGGAGGTTGTTGACCATAAGTATGGCGCAGGAGAAGAGGCCACAGAGCACGGCGCCCAGGACACCTTCGGCGTTGACACGCCCAGTGAGCACGTATTGGGTGCCGAGCACCGCGACCAGGCCGAAGAAGATGAAGACGCCGACTTCGCCAAAACCTGCGTAACCGTAGGGATGTTTGCCGCCGACGTAGAACCAGCCGGCGAGCAGACAAAGCACGCCGAGGGCGATGAGCCACCAGTGGCCGGTGATAATGGTGAGCGCAAGGCCCGCAACGCAGGCGATAAAGGCGTTGACACCGGCTGCGGCGAGCACCTGACCGGGCTTCACTCGCCCGGAAACGGTGAGGCGCTGGGGTTTCGCGGTTTTGACTTCCGCATCACCTCGGCCCTCATCCGTACCACGGATGCCGTCGGAATAGTCATTGGAGAAATTCGCGGCGATCTGGATGAAAAACGCGACAACGACGCAAAGAACGGCCAGCCCGACGAACTTTCCCCACGGCATGCCGGGGGCCAGGGCGCTGAAACCGCTCGGCTCGGCCACGCAGCTTTCTACCGCTTTTGCAGGTGCCCCGCAACTCGCCGGCTGCGATTTCAGCAGACGATAGCCCGCGGCGACGCCGACCAGTACCGGCGCGATGGACGCAGGCAACGTCTTCGGACGCAACCCATTGACCCACAAACCCAAGTTCTTCAATGCAACCAACTTCCTTAAAGGAAAACCGGCGTTTCTATTGCGACGGCACAATTGTTTTGAATCAGTAAAAATGATAGCAGAATTTGACTACATTACCTTTTGCGCAAACGTTGCCGACCTGTTATAAGGCTAATTACTTGTTCACATCAAACGATGGATTAAACAGACATTATCAAGCCGACATCACTTGACATTTAACCATCATTCGTCCGTTGCTTGGCCATATTGTGAGAAAAGCAGACAGTTACTGCGCAAAACTGCTCGATTGGGCTGGTTTGGCCTGCATCTGTCTGCTTTTTAATCTGACTCAGATTTCCCGAACTTTGGCGTATTTCGGTCTACTTCAATTAGCTTTCGGTGGCTTCTGTCCGCTTTTTATCGTCCGGTTTTTAGTTCAGCGGCTTGACCAGCGGGAAGGTGATGGTCTCGCGGATCGTGGCACCCGTGAGGGCGATCAGCAGGCGGTCGATGCCCATGCCCATGCCACCAGCCGGCGGCATACCGACGCCAAGCGCCTCGAGGAAGTCCTCATCGATGTCCATCGCCTCGACGTCGCCCGCGAGCGCGTCCTTGGCCTGGTCGACCAAACGCTGACGCTGGACCACCGGATCGTTGAGCTCGGAATAGCCGGTCGCCAGCTCGAAGCCGCGCACATAGAGGTCCCACTTCTCCACGACGCCCTTCTTGGAGCGGTGGGCCTTGACCAGCGGGCTCGTCTCGACCGGGAAGTCGCGCACGAAGGTCGGGACCTCGGCACCCAGGCCGGCTTCATAGAAGTGCTCCCAAAGATGCTCGACCAACTTGCCATGGTTCTCGACCTCGTCGCGCTCGACACCAAGCTTGTCGGCGATAGCGCCCAGGTGTTCCACGGACGTTTCCGGCGTGATCTCCTCGCCCAGCGACTCGGAAAGCGACTCGTACATGGAAATCTCTTTCCATTCACCGCCGAAGTCGTATTCGCTGCCGTCGAGCAGGGTGACCTTGGTGGAGCCGAACGCATCGATGGCGGACTGCTGGATGAGCTTCTTCGTGAGGGCCGCGATGGTGTCATAGTTGCCATAGGCCTGATAGGCTTCAAGCATAGTGAATTCGGGTGCGTGCGTGCCGTCGACGCCCTCGTTGCGGAAGTCACGGTTGATCTCGAAAACGCGCTCGATGCCGCCGACCAGGCAACGCTTGAGGAAGAGTTCCGGCGCGATACGCAGGTAAAGATCGATGTCGAAGGCATTCATATGGGTGATGAACGGACGGGCGGCCGCTCCCCCGTGCACCGTCTGCAGCATCGGGGTCTCGACCTCAAGGAAGTCGTCCTTGGCAAACGTATTACGCAAAGAGGTGACGACCTTGGAACGTTTGCGGACCATGTCGCGAATCTTCTCGTCGGCGATCATGGCGATATACGGCTTGCGCGTACGGGTATCCTCCGTAAGCTCCTTGTGCAACGCCGGAAGCGGTTGCAACGCCTTGGCGGCAATTTTCCACTCGCTGGCGAAAACGGAAAGCTCGCCGGTCTTGGACGCAATCACGCGGCCCTTGAGATAAAGATGATCGCCCAAATCGACAAACTGTTTGAACGCCTTCAGCGAATCCGCGCCGATCTCCTTCTTGGAAATCATGCCCTGGATCTTGGTGCCGTCGCCCGCCGCAAGCTGCACGAAGCAGAGACCGCCGCCGTTGCGCAGGAAGAGCACACGACCGGCGATGGAGACCACATCCTGGGTCTCGTCACCCGCTGCCAACTTGCCATCGTACTTGGCACGGACCTGCGGAATCGTGTCGCTGACCTCAACCACAACCGGGTAGGGCGCGACGCCGTCTTTGAGCATCTGGGCGCGCTTGGCCACGCGCATCTGCACCTGTTCGGGCTGACCTTCAGGACCGAATTCCTTGTTGGTCGGGTCGATGGACTCGTCGAAGGACTTGCCTTCGTTGATGTTTTCCGCGATGGCCTCGTCCTGCTTGAGGCGCAGCTCCGCACGCTCGACAGTGGACATTACCGGGGCTTGTGCCTCTTCTTCGTTCCGGTTTTCGCCGGTTTCATTCGTTTCGCTCATAATTCCCGAGTGTACCGAGCAGCCGATACACACGATTCAAACATCCCCATGCTGGTAAACGTCATCTTATTACGATTGAAATGCCGTTTACCAGCATCAACACATATAATTCAAGTTTTGCTGCATGTAAACCGCATATACCACCCTGCTAAATGCCGTTTACCAGCACCAACACAAGCAATCACACTTTAGTGCATACAAACTGCACGCAATCCCCAGTGAGATGCTGTTTTACAGCACTACTATGCGAACTTTTTTACAAAAACATAGGTGAACAGATCAAAGATGACGACAAACCGACGTATCACACAAAACCGAGTTCGACACGCATGGTGGACTCGTCCGCGGGGTCGTTGTATCATGATTGCTGTTGTTCATCGGGCTGTAGCGCAGCTTGGTAGCGCGCTTCGTTCGGGACGAAGAGGCCGCGAGTTCAAATCTCGCCAGCCCGACCAACTAGAAACCCCTTGATTTTCAAGGGGTTTCGTCATGTCTAAGACGTAGCAGATACGTCAATTCACTTTATTACTATGATATTAAGCAAATTGGGTTCTTGGCATCATCCATACTTGTTTCGTGCGCCTGCTTCCAGTAGGCATCGCCGGAGTAACGCGGCATCATAAAGGTTGACGAAAACGAAGATACGGGGATATCTGGGACACCGCATATAAGGAGTCAAGTTGAAGAAAAGCCTGCTCGCACTGGCCTGCGGTGCGTTCGCGTACGGAGCCGCGGAATTCGTGATGATGGGCATCCTGCCCCAAGCCGCGCGCGACATGCACGTGAGCATCCCCACAGCGGGCAACTTCATCTCTGCCTACGCCATCGGCGTGTGTGTCGGCACTTTGATGCTGATTTTCGGGCGCAAAATGGGGCCGAAAAAGCTGATTCTTATCTTCATGGTCATCGCACTTGCAGGCGACCTGTTCAGCTCGTTCGCCCCGAACGCCACACTGCTGGTAATCGGACGCTTCATCTCCGGCCTCCCCCACGGCGCGTTCTTCGGCACTTCTGCGCTCGTGGCAAAAACACTCGCCGAACCTGGGAAAGAAGCCAAAGCGGTCAGCCTGACCATCACCGGCCAGACCGTGGCCAATATGCTTGGCGTGCCGGCCGGAACGTTCATCGCCGAGCACCTTTCCTGGCGTCTCGCCTTCCTCATTCTCGCAGGCGTCGCGGCACTGACCGTGCTATTGGTGGCCGTTTGGGTGCCACGTGTCGAGCCGGTGAAGGACGCCGGGATTCTCGGCCAGTTCAAGTTCCTGACCAAGCCAGGCCCGTGGCTTGTTCTTATCGCGGTATTCACCGGCAATACCGGCATTTTCAGTTGGTGGAGCTACGTTTCCCCATGGCTGCAGAAAGTCGGCGGTTATTCTTCCGGCACGGTGCCGCTCCTGATGATGCTTGCAGGCTTCGCGATGGTAGTCGGCGGACTCGTCGGTGGGCATCTGACCGATCATTGGCGCAGCGCGGGAACAGCAGGACTCGGACAGTGCCTCAGTGTCATCGGCTTGGTTCTGGTCTTTTTCGTACCCGGCAACAAACTCGACACCGCCATCTTCACGTTCATCATTGCGTTCGCGCTGTTCTTCATCTCCACCCCACAGCAGCTCCTGCTTGCCGAAGCGGGCAAAGGCGGCGGTGAACTCATCGGCGGAGCCGCGGTGCAGGTCGCGTTCAATTTCGGCAATGCGGTCGGTTCGGCGGTCGGCGGAGGCATGCTCAACATGTCGCATATGAACTATCATTTCACGGCTTTGGGTGGCATCCCCTTCGCCCTGACGGCCACGATTTTGCTTGCGGTTTATTCGCTGCGCTACGAGACCGACACCGACGCTTACGAGCGCTTGCAGCCAATCGACGTGTGAGTTTATCGACTCAAATTCGCAGTCTGGATTCGTCTGCAATCAAACACTCGTAAAACTGACGCGCGATTATCATGCCTGAAGTTCACAACTACTGTTACATAGAAATTATTGGCTGGAATTAGCAGGCTCAGTCTCAGTTGCCGTTTGCGATTCACGGCCTGAACACAGGAAACCGATCACCATCGGGGTGAGCAGCACCAGCTGGAAAACGAACCTCGTGGGCGAGGGACGGCCGGGGCGCGACATGCTTTCGGCGCAGACGTAGAGGCTGGCGGCAGTCAGCAACCAGGGCAGGCATTTGAGCAGGAGGCTTCGACCGGTGGCAGTGGCACGAGACATGAGATTGTCGCCAACCTCATTCTCGATAAGACCATCGGCATCAATATTGTGAGAACGGCTCGTCTGACTTACCTTGTTATTGGCTTGGACTAACCGGCTTGTCTGGTCGCCTGAATCTGATTGGTTGATTCGATCGGCCATATCGAATCGGTCAGTCCGGCCAACCCGATAGTCAATTCCAATTTCATCATTCCGACCAATCGCGAGAATATCTCGCCGACGTTCTTTTCGACGTCGCCAAAGATAATACAGCACAAATCCCGGCAAAACCGACGTCCAGAGCGCCATGAAGAACGGGATGTTGACGCCCGGCGTGTCAACGATGGTGCGATAAAGCTGTTTCACCGTCTCGCTAGCCTCCGTGGGCGGGGTGTGCGGCTGGAGCACGCCATAAGTATAAGAAGCGGTGTCGGAGGTGGTCATCGGCAACATCACTACCGAAACCGGCTTGGGAATCGGCTGGTCCTTGACGCTGAAGGCATCGAAGGTCATCCAGCCGGCCTCCAAGCAGAAGAAACCCTGCAGGTACGAATCAGGATGGCGCAGACCAACGTCAAGCCAAGCCTTGGCGAAGCGGGAAATCGGCACCTTGCCCTTCACCGTCCAACCGATGGCCGGCACGGCAAGCCACGGGTCGTAGTCCCGGCCAATCTGGTCCCACGAATACTCGATGTAGCTGTCGACGGCATCGCGGTCTGCGTCGCTGATATCGCCGGGATGGTCGTGGGCGGCTCGTGCCATCATCTGAATCGGCAGGGCGAGCGCGGCTTCCGGCGTGCCGGGAACAACGTTGATGTGCTGGTAGGCAAATTTCGGTATCGCCATATCCACAATGACGAACAGCACCACCGCAAGCGTGACAGCAGCCGCTTTGAATTTCGCCGCAAACTTGCCGATAATCAGCGCGAGCAAGCACAGTACCACGATATAGAGTCCAAGCTTTTTAGTCAACGCGACCAGCAACCCGTCAAGTGCGAAGGCGGCGATGAACCACGGGTTGCGTGTCAATTTAAGTTTGCTGTCGATCAACTTGCAATACATCACCGCCCATGGAACGAAAAGCATCGCGCTGGTCGTGTCTTTGGCGATTGACATCACGCACATCGGCACGACCGGGAAGAAACAGAAGAACGCAGCAAACGCGTGGAGAAGTCTACGATTGAGGTTGGTTTTGCTTATGTAGGCCAGCAGCCAAGCGATGCCAAAGGCAAAGCCAACGGCCTGCAACAGCGCGTATATATACATGCCAATGTTGTAATTATCGAAAAGTGCCTTCCCGAGCGAGGCGAACCAGCCATATAGATAGGTGTCGAGGAAGGGGTGATGATCCCAGATTTTTCCCGCGTTCATCCCGTAAAGCGGCATGCCGTAGTATTCCGCGATCTGGTCTCCGGTATCGAAATGGATGACGCCCGGGAAGAGCAGGATGATATACGGCAACCAGCAGCACAGCAGTATCGAGGCATCGGCGGCAATCGAGGCAGGACGTTCGGCGTAGCGGAAATGGAAATAGCGACGGATAGCAGCGAAACGCCTGGGAGGCACGACGACGGAAGAAGATGCTACAGCATTCCGATCATCTGAAATCTTGGAGGTATCCTGAAGCCCGTCTTTATCGGAAATACCTTTACGAGCAAATGTAGATTTTTGCGACACCACAAGCTTCGAATCGTTACGGTTATCGCCGTCGTTCGAAATATTTTTCGGCGATGCCGCATTATTGCCGTCATTAGGCTTGGAATTATCGAATGCATGCATTCTGGCAAATTCCACGCCTCGAAACGCAACCATATAAAGCACGGCGAACAGCACCGCATAGCAGACCGCCTGCAAATAAAGGTAAACGTGGTCGAAAGGAACCCAGCCGAACTGCGCGGCCTGGCTTGAACAGGCGACCATAAAACCAAGCACAGCAGGAATCAGCCAACCGATTTTCGAAGGCCGCAGGAATTTGATGAACCTTGACCAGATACTGCCACTGCCCGATTCCGATGAGGCCTGTAAGCGTTGGTGAGTACCGTTATCACCCGGATTGCTGCCACGCCAATCAGCCACGAAATCAGTAGCTACTCCCGGAACCGCCAGCATATCGCCGGATTGGCCAATTCTCTTATCCTTCACCGCTGCTCCCCTGGGATTGCCGGCCACCGCCGTATCAAACCTGTTCCATATATCTATGGTCAGTCTAGCGTGCCGGTTTGTCGAAATACAGATTTCGTTCCGCGCACTTCTTTTCGCACGATTCCAATACCAAACCTTCTACCTGTGACATAGCTCACACCGAAATGAAGCCACTGAATATCATATCCGGCAATAGACTTGAGGCAGGATACGACAAAGGAGCAGTCATGGACGACAACGCGCAAGACAAAACGCCTGAGGAACTTTTACGAGCTTTCAGCGAGGAACATGCCTCGCTTTCAGGTCAGCCCGACGACGCCAGTGACCCGAACAACGCGGCTGCACCAACGCCGTCGGTCAATGCTACGTTCGACACCGACGAATTCTTGAAGGGACTCGATGCCTTGTTCGACGCGCACGAGGCCAGAGACAAGGCCGAACCGTACCTCAAACAGGCTATGGTGGACGCCGAAAACGCCGGTGACGATGCAGGGCTCTTGACCGTGCTTAACGAGACCATGGGCTTCTACCGTTCGCACGGACGGCACGAAGACAATCAATGGGTCATTCAGCGGGCGCTGGAACTGGGCTTGAAGATGGGCATCGAAGGCACCGAGGCGTGGACCACCACGCTCATCAACGCGGCGACCGGGATGCGTGCAGCCAAGCACTACGACCAGGCCGAGGATTTGTATAAGCAGGCGTTGGCATCGGCACAGAAAACGCTGGCACCCACCGACCGACGGATGGCAGCGTTGCACAACAACATTTCCATGCTCTACAGCGAAACTGGGAAACTCAAGGAGGCACAGGCAGAGCTTGAAAAGGCGCTTTCTATCCTCGAAGATTCCAGCACCGACCCAGAAACAGATATTGACGTGGCCTCCACGCATACCAATCTTGCGCTTGTGCTGTTGCAGCGGGCGACCGAGGCGGCGCAGGGCGGACAACGGACTTCAACATCGTCGTTCCAGAACACCTCAGATTCTGTATCTGCAAAAGCTGAGAAACCTGCGGATTCAGCACCGCAATCGACGCAATCGGCATCCATCTCTGAACAATGGCAGAATCAGCCAGAATCCGACAATTCGGCATCATCCGAAACTGTCGATTCGCTGCTTAAGCAAGCGATGAAACATTCCTCGAAAACACTGGAAATCTATAAGAACGGACATCTCGAGCACAGCGCTCATTTCGCTTCGGCGTTGGCCGGATACGCACAAACCTGCTTCGCGGCCGGACTGTTCGACAAGGCCATCGAATCCTATCGTCAGGCACTCAAAGTCATCGAAGAATGCTATGGCACCGACACCGACTATTACCGCATCACGGCGGGGAATCTTGCCCAGGTCGAAGAGACCGCACGGGCAGCACGGGGAGCAGTCGGCAATACGGGAAAATCGGAATCAAATAATGATGCCGATATCATTCAGGATGAAAACGCAAAGACATCAGAATCGGACAACAGCACCTATCAAGGCCGAAACGCCAATAGAACCGGCAACAGCCATACTGGCCCAGACTCGGGCAAACAAGCCAAAAACGATACCCTTGCAACTTCGAACAATAATGAGTCTCCTTCTGCTGCCAATAACGCGGGCGTCGAAATCAAACCCGCCATCTCAGGGCTCAAGCTTGCACGCGCTTACTGGGAGCAGTATGGCAAGCCAATGATTGCGGAGAAATACCCCGACTATCAGGGACGCATCGCTGCCGGACTGATCGGCCACGGTTCGGAATGCTATGGCTTCGATGACCAATATTCGCAGGACCATGATTTCGGGCCCGGTTTCTGCCTGTGGCTCACAGACGAGGATTACGCGGCAATCGGCGAAAAACTACAGGCCGACTACGAGGCTCTGCCGCAGGAATTCATGGGCTTCGGTCCACGCGAATCCACAGCGCGGGCTCAAGGCGGCGCCCGTCGCACCGGCATCTTCCGTATCGGCGATTTCTTCGCCGGAATCACCGGATATCCAGCCGCCCCCAGCGACGACAAGCCACACGAATGGCTGCTGCTCGACGAACCGACGCTCGCTGCCGCAACCAACGGTGAGATTTTCGCCGATCCGCTCGGAGCTATTTCCAAAACACGTCAGGGCTTCAAGCTGATGCCCGACGACGTGCGGCTTTCGCTGATTTCACGCCGACTTGGGATGATCGCGCAGGCCGGCCAATACAACCTGCCACGGATGCTCAAGCGCGGAGACGGGGCGGCGGCATGGCTTTCGATCCGCGAGTTCACCACCAACGTCTGCTCGTTTGTTTTCCTGATCAACGAACCGATTCGGGCCGGATACATGCCCTATTACAAGTGGCAGTTCGCGGCGCTTCGACGACTTTCGGGGCGAATGTCGACCGTCTTGCCGGATGTCTGCGAACAGCTCGAAACGATTCTGCGGCTTTCGTCGGCAGCCTGCTTCGGCGGCGCCGGATTCGGCGAGGGCGGCAAGGGCTCCGCCCCCGCGCAGGGACAAATTCAATCGACCGTCGAGCATATCTGCAGTGAAATCGTCGCGGAGCTCAAGAACGAAGGACTTACCAACAGCGACGAGGAATTCCTTGAGTGGCAACGGCCGTACGTCGAGGCGCATATCGGCAGCGATAATCCGGTGCTGCACAGCCTCTAAGACAGTGCAATGATGATTTGGAACCACGGCAATCGGCCGCAACGCCAACGTCCAGCGATCCATAAGACCAATGCAATAGTAGATTCAGCTGCGGTTCCGCATCCGTTGACAATAATGTCACTTCGATATCAACGAATGATACTAGAAGCAAAACCGCAAATGTACAGTGAGCAACGGAACCAATATCAAAAATAAATACTTTTCAGTGATATCAAAACCTATACTGACATTAGAAAAAGCTCCGCGATAAAGCGGCGACAAGGAAAGAGCAACGATGAGCGAAAACGCAACGAAGCAAACGGAACAGGAAAACACTGCGACCTCAGCAGACCAAGCGCGGCTCGACCTGTTGGAGCGCGTGATCAAGCATGAGTGGGATCAGTTTCAGAAGACCGACAACGAGGGCGGACGCGCGGCATGCCAAGGCAATTGGCCGACGTTCCATCAGATGCGGGCCAGCCAGTTCATGACCTGGCCCGTGCCACTGCTCAAAAGCTATGCCAATGACCTTGACGAGGCGGACCGCGTCGGGCGCAACCTCATCACCGAGAAGTACGGGCGAATGATGATTTCGACCTGGCCGGAAGAATATCACGCCAATATCGAACCGTATATCCCCAAGCATTCCGCCGAACGCGTCGCCGAGCAGGAGAAGATCATCGCCCAGCAAGTGACATGGGCCGACGATTTCCGCACCCGCTACCCCAAACTCGGCCGCGAGATGCGTGTGCTGCACACCTCGGAGGACACCCACGAAAAAACGTCGTTCGAAACCTACCTTCGCGGCGAACTCGGTACGTATTCCGACAAGACGTTCGGGCTTTATAGTGATTTCATCGCAAGCCTCGCCGCCGCCAATCGCAATCTCACCGAAGAGACCATCCGCAACACCGTGCTGCTCGGAGGATTCAAATCACTCGACGAGGCCGAGACATTGCAACAATGAATCGATCTCCTTCTCTTTTCATTTTGTGAACTTGATAACGAAAATCACAAAATGCCAATACCGGATTGCTCCAACACAGCACCGAACACGCTGAATGGGAAATTTCATGTTCCGTGCTGCGAGTGACGGCCGGCCCAAGAAAGTATCTGCGGAAACAAGCCATTTCCGGTATCTACTAATGTCAATCGCGCAGCACGGAAGCACAAAAGTCATGTCAAATCTGCTCCCTGCTACGTATTCATAGCACTATCACACATTTTCTCGGAAATTTTTGTTCCGTGCTATCAAGCGTAAAGATAACCGCGAAATATCCAGAATGAGATAGAGTGGCACGCATGCGATTGCTGAAACGATTCCTTCCTTCAATGGCCATATTCGTGATACTTGTGGCCGTCCTGGCGACGCTCAGCGCTGCAATGATGCCGGGGTGGAACGTGGAGCCACTGACACAACATATCAAGGTCGCTTCGCCGGATTCCGCAATTCAGGCGCGCAACACAAAAACTGCCCAGGAAGGTACCTACCAAGTTAAGACCACGAACCTGCGCATCAAGCTCGCCCCGAACGTCACCATCAACGCCATTCTCCGCTCACCCGTTGGTGCTCCGGGCAAGCGGCCGGCGACCCTGTTTATTCATGGTGCAGGCACCGGCAAGGCCAGCGAAGTCTACGGCGACATCGCTTCGGCTATGAGTTCGGCCGGCATCGTCACGCTCGTGCCCGACAAACGGCTTGACACCTACACCACATTCCACCGCGATTATTACGTGATGGCCGAAGACTATATGACTTCGCTACGGACTTTGCAAGCGCAACCTGACGTCGACCCCACGCAAGCTGGCATCTACGCGGAATCCGAAGGTACATGGATCGCTGAGGCAATGGCGCATCGTCACCCAAGCGTGATTTCTTTCATGATGTTGACCTCTCCGCCGGCGGTTTCCGGACGGCGACAGATGGCTATGGCTGCCAACACCTACGTTGATGCCGTCGGTGCACCTAAAGGCCTCAATCGTGATGTCAACAAATTCATCGGTTTGGACTTTGCCCCGCTAGGGCTGCAATATGCAGATTTCCCAGCCGAACGTTATCTAAAGGATCTCACGATGCCGCTGCTAATCAGCTTCGGCACCAACGATCTTTCCATGCCCATTGAGCAAGGCGCGACGGATATTGTTGAAGCGACGAAGACGGTCGGCAATCGCAACGTGCTCGTACGCTATTACCGCGCCAACCACCAGATGCGCGTCGGTGCGCACACATCCGTGCCCGGCCTGCCCCTCGATACGCACTATACGCATGACCTCGAGGACTGGACCAACGCCATTGCCGTAGGCACGAAAGCCGACGGATGGATCACACCGCAAATTGCCGGAGACCAGCCACACCAACGTCTCGCCGTCCCCGCCAGCGTCAAACCTGGACTCATTGAATCGTTAAACACGATATTGGTATTGTTGGCCGCGATAGTTTTGTGCGCCGCAATGGCAGGAATAGTCGGCATTTGTATTGCGATTGGACATGTAAGGCAACGTTCCAAACAAGATTCTTCAAGTCCGACCGACAAGAATCTTGCAATCCAAACTTCGACAAAAACAACAAGAGTTCGACTCTCTTGGGGGGATAGTGCTCATAGCCGGTTCCCTCGTCGTCTCACAACAGCGTTGGTCTTAAACAGCTGTTGCGCAGTGCTGAGCATTGCAATGTTCTTCGCTTATGTCGTTATCGCAGCCACATCGGCGCTGACACTGACTTCGCAAGGCACGCTGCTCACCTGGGGCTGGATGCTGATGCAGGTCATCGCGCTGGCCAACGTCGCTCTGTTCACTTGGCTAATCATGGAACTTTGGCGCTCACGCGGCAAGCAGTTCCAAGGCTTCTGGACTCCCGCGCACTTTATCGTCGCCGCACTGTGCGTCATCGCAGCGATGATTTCACTGGTAATGATGGCTTTCTTCGGCCTTTACGCTCTTTTATAGAGCTCGTAAAATGACCGAAACCAAAGTAACGAAGCAATAACGTTCCGATATCCCCATATTCATCAACCGGAATGTCCTGCCACTGTTCTGCTTGCTTAATGCAATGCTTAACAAACCAAACGATGTCTGCGCAACGTCATGATCGTCGCGCAGACATCGTTGATAAACCGCCATTATCCCAGAAGCAGCTTATTGCCGTCTTCTGGCCTTCCATTTCACAGTACCCTTGTGAATCAGCGATGCCAGGCCAAGCAGCACAGCCAGTCCAATCAGCAATGCCCCCAGCACAACGACGAACAAAGCAATCAGCGAGCGTACATCGGCACCTCCCGATACCGGCATGAACACCATCGGGAACGCCGAACCGACAATCAACATCAATGCGCCAAGACACAGCGGCAACAGGCTGAATATGATGGTTGCTTTGCTCGGCCCAGTCGGCGGCTGCGGCTTTGGCATCTGCTGCGGCATGTCACGCGGCACGCGCACGTAGGCACCGGAAGGAGCTGGCCCGCTGGCGAAATTCGATGGCGGTACATATCTGGCGGCTTGCGGTGGCACATATCCGATCTGGCTTGACGCATCGGAGAAAGCAGTGCCGGTTTCGTCTTCATCCCAGATTTTAGTTCCGGTTTTGGTCTCCTCCCCAGCTTCAGTTTCAGTCACCATTTCAATCCCGGTCTCGGTTTCGGTGCCTACTGCGGTTTCAGTTCCAGGCCGGGATCCAGCTTCACTTCCACCTTCCCCCGCCTCAGACGAATCGCTTGCAGCATTATCATTTTGTGCAAGTTTTTCGTCTTCAGTGCCAGTCGTAACGGTATCAGCGTCCTGCACCGGCAAGGTCTCAGTAGTATCGTCGGCGCTACTTTGAACTGCTGCGGCCTCAGAGTCAACAGCATCGGTATCGAAATCCTGAACTGACATAGTCTCAGCAGTATCATCGTTAGCCGGTATAGCCTCAGTTTCAGTGGCATCGGCGCTACTCTCCCAAACTGGCATGGTCTCAGTAGTATCGTCGTTACCGTTCGAAGTCGGCATAGCCTCGGTATCGTCGGCATCGGCAGCACTATGCTGAGCCAGTGTAGTTTCCGTAGTATCGTCATTGCCGTTCTGGGCAGGCATAACTTCGTTATCGTGGATATCGTCGGTATCAGCACTAAGGTTCTGAGCCGGCATCGTCTGGGTTTCAACCAAGTCGTTATCAGAAGTCAGATCCGTCATTTCGTTCTCCCTATTGGATTCGTCACGCATTTTCATCGCCCCCATGTTCCAGCTGTTTTGCCTTTGACGAATTGCGCGTAACTGGGCACCATGCTTTCCTCGGGATATTGCACCGTCACGCGGCCTTCGACAACATAGGACACCTCAATGCGAAGCTCGACACTGTTCTTTGGCAACTTTTGCATATTTATAGCCCATTGATATTCCTTTTCATTTCTATACTTGCTGTCAGAGGCGATGAGCTCACGACTGGAACCGAAAACCTCGATTGCCTCTCCCCTCATCAACGCCACATAGCCATTGCCCAAAGATCTGGTACCGATGCCAGTACTCAACGGATATCCTGCGCTTGTGAGGTCTCTCTCAGCATCGCTAAGGCCATCTGGCCCCAAATCCGAGTAATCGGCAGTAAGCCCATATGAACAGCCTGCAGGCAATGTAACGAATACCGTGGCCTGTTGTGCCGTCAACTTAATCGTACCGGTTGGGCAGCCAGATTCGACAGTGGTGCCGTCCACAAGAGTGACCTTATGCGTGCCATGGGTCTTGGCATAATCACTCATATCAATGTTGAGCGCCTGATCATCAAGCCTTTCCCCCTTAACAGCAATTCCTTGCTCAAGCTTCTTAAATTGTTGATCATCGCTGCCGTCAATAGCTTTGTAGCCGCTGAGATCAACATGATGATATGTGGTATTCGCTTGTTCCATGCTGGTCAATATAGTCGAATAGCCGATATCCCCAATGACGAACACGACCGCCATGAACGCTGCAACCCAGACCAGGGGATGCAACCCTCCGGCCCGATGCCCGGCCAAGCCAAGGACGGCGATGAGCACGCCCAAGCCCAGCAACACCCCGCCGATCCAGTACGTTCCGTATCGGAAGAACGTGCTGATATAGCCACCATTGCTGAGACAATGCATCGCAACGAGCGCACCCGAAAGAAGGATGGCGCCAAGCGCCAGCAGCACGATCACGAATCCCGCAGGCTTACGTCGCGCACGCCTTGGTCCCCACGGCCTCGCTGCGCTTTGAACCTGACTCTGTTGGTAAGGCTGCGTCGGTTCGGCCATATAAGTGGGAGGAGCGGCGGATGCCTGCGTTGTACCCGCGGCAAACGGCGATGCCCAAGATTGCCTGGAAGGCTGGCCGTTGAAGCGGGAAGCATTTTGACGCTCGTTCCAAGTCCCATTTTGCGAGTTCCGGGCATCGGCTGCATAGGTCTGGCCACTATTGCCAAAGCGATTCTGATCGAATCCGGTATCGCTGGAATCAACGTTATTGATATGGTCATCCTTTAATTCATCCGGCTCCGGATTGGAATCGGTCTGACGCACATTCGCGTTCGCATCGGCATTTTCAACGCGATCGTCCGCGTTCACGCCATTCTGTTCACGAAAGGTCGCCTCGTTGTTTCCTTGCATCCCCTGGGTTCTCTGGGTTCCGGCCTGTGAATTACCCTGTGTTTGCTGCCAAGGTTGCGCAGCGTACGGCGCGGAATTCGTATTCCCGTAGAACGTCGGATTTGCGCTGCCAGAAGGAGCATACGGCATCGGTCCAGTCTGGTATGGGCCTTGCGGCTGCTGCGATTGACCGTATTGGCCTTGCGGCTGCTGCGAGCGAGCTTGATATTCGCCTTGAGGCTGGCTTTGATATTGCCCCTGCCGTCCGTTGTTCGCATAAGCGGCTCCGCGCTGTTGCTGTGCCTTATTCGCAAGGCTGTTGATCATAATCAGCAATACCGCCACGGCGATGATGGACAGCAGAACACCGATACCGGGGAAACAGAATGCGATAATCATGAAAATAATCGGGCCCAATAACGACCATTGCCATTGGCCGTAAACCAGCTCCTCGCCGGAAATCCTGCCGTCGCGGCAATCCGGCAGCAGCACCCATGCCGCCGCGTAGAACGCCGCACCAAAACCGCAGATCAGCGTGGAAGCCGCGACCACCGCACGCACGAAAACAGGACTGAGCCCGTAACGCACCGCGATGCCGTCGCATACGCCTGCGATCCAGCGATTGTTGCCGCGCATCAGGCCGCTACCGCGAATCCATGCGAAGAAGCGGTCGATCTTGTCGTGCCGCGGCGGAACAGGGTTGCTCATATTGTTCGGCTGTTGGTAGCCGTGACCGAATGTGTTGTTGCTCATGGTTCCATTACAGCACTCGGAAACGCTGAAAGGGGTCAGGGAACACCCTGATTTAACCCTGATTTTTGCCGGAACGCACCCTGAAAACCGCAAAATCATGCACAATGGAAGTATGAAGCCATCGAAGAACGCACCGGAAAATCGCCGCGGCCCGTACCAAAGCCCGCATAACCAGCCAACGTACGCTTGGCGGCAATATACGCCGGCGAGCGGGTTTCCGGTGACCCCGAAACAACGACTGCCGTTGCTGCGTCCGAAAAAGAAGCGTGTCTTCTGCGGGGTCTGCCGGGGTTTGAGCCTGCACCTGGGCGTGCCTGTGGTCTGGATTCGTTTGGCTTTCGTCGCTGCAACGTTTCTTTTCGGCGCGGGCATCGTAGCCTATATCTTCTTGTGGGCATTCGTTCCGGCCGGAGACCCGGTTACCGCCGAACAGGAACGGCGCGAAGCCGAACGAAGGGCCGCGAACGCGCCTTTGTCATATGGCAATGCCGACAATATCGCAAACGCACAATATGGAAACGTCAGCAATCCCCTATCCGGCAATATCACCAATGCCACTAATTTCTCTGGTACCCGGCAACAAACAGCCCACCCATCTTCATCGTCATCTGCTACAACCGGCAATGCAGGCGCCAATGGATCAGAAAACGGCGAAACAGGCAATGCCCCCGAAAACCTTGCGCAGGCCTTCAAAAGCGCTTCGAAACCGTCGATTATCGCACTGATTGGCATTGCTCTGATTGCGCTGGCGGTTGTTTTGGAAACCAGTCCGCTGCCCGGCGACCTTACCTTCGGCATTTTCATGGCATTGTGCGGTATTGGTGTGGCATGGATCCGCTTCAACGCTGAGGACGGGCAGGTACGTTACCTGCTTATCGGCGTGGCGCTGATGGCGATTGGCTACTTCATTTGCGCCGACTCCTATACATTCAGCCATCATCTGCCGTTTTCCGCAGCTATCGCCGGCGTCGCGCTTCTGGCAGGGGTCGCGTTGGCTATCATTCCGCTCGCGAACCGGTTCATCCACGAACTGAGCCATGAGCACGCGCTCAAGGAACGCGAAGAGGAGCGAGCCGACATGACCGCGCACTTGCACGATGGCGTACTGCAAACCCTCGCACTCATCCAACTACACAGCGACGAACCGAAAACCGTGTTTACACTGGCGCGCAAGCAGGAACGCGAGTTGCGTCGATGGTTGTATCAGGAACGGATACCTTCTGACCGATCGGTGAGCAGCGGGCTCAAAGAGATTGCGGCACGCATCGAAGACCAGTTCGGCGAGCCCATCGACGTGGTAACCGTCGGCGATACGCAGCCCAGCGCCCAGACCGACGCACTGTTGAACGCCAGCGAACAGGCGATGCTCAACGCCGCGCAGCATGGAGCGGAACCGATTTCGGTCTATTGCGAAGTAGGCGCCGCGCAGGCCGAGGTCTTCGTGCGCGATCACGGCAACGGATTCGATCAGGACGCTATCCCACCGGACAGACTCGGTATCCGTCAGTCCATCATCGGCCGTATCGAAAGACGCGGCGGCAACGTCAACATCATTTCGCGTCCAAAGTGGGGAACGGAAGTCCATATGACCATGCCGATTCCGAAGGAAAACGGCAGTGCGGATGGCACAACGGCAGAAGGCGCTCAAGCAGAAACAGGCAAACGATGAACCACGGCACACGGACAATGCAATCGTTACGTTTTGGCAATCAATCCACGCCGATACAAACCGGCACAATATCAGCGTCCCGGACATAAACCAATTACCGACTATTAAGGCAAACCAAAATCACAGACAATACGGATAGAACCAAACAGATATGATTGACAACAGTATGAGACAGACAGGTGACGGCAACAACATGAAAAGCGTATCTACCGGCGGCGCGGCCGAGTCCGGCCAGGCGAATACCGACTCGCGAAACGGCAATCAACCGCTCGGCGATCATCGCGCCATCCGCGTGGCCGTTGTCGACGACCACGAGATGTTTCGTGCCGGTGTCATCGCGACGCTGAGCCCGCATTTCACCATCGTCGGGCAGGCGCCGGATGTCGAAGGCTCGGTGGCGATGATTGCCGACACGAAGCCGGACGTGGTGCTGCTCGACGTCCACGTTCCCGGAGGCGAAGGCGGAGGCGGCGCGGAAATCCTCATCAAATCGCACCCGCTCTCCCCCGATTCCGCATTCCTCGCGCTTTCTGTCTCCGATTCCCCGAAGGATGTCGGAGCGGTTATCCGAGCCGGGGCACGCGGCTATGTCACCAAAACCATCAGCGGCGATGACCTGATTTCCTCAATCATCCAAGTGAACGAAGGCTACGCCGTTTTCTCCCCGAAACTGGCCGGATTCGTGCTCTCCACCTTCCAAGGCACAGGACAGGCCGAACATGACGACGAACTCGACAAACTCTCCCACCGCGAGCAGGAAGTCATGCGCCTCATCGCGCGCGGCTACACTTACAAGGAAATCGCCGCAGAACTGTTCATCTCCATCAAGACGGTGGAAACCCACGTCAGCGCCGTGCTCAAAAAACTCCAGCTTTCCAACCGCACCGAACTTACCCGCTGGGCCGCTGATCGTCGGATTGTATGAGAACACAAAAAATTCAAGCGAGCGCTGAAATTTTGTTTCGCAAACTGCTTGCGTCTTTGAATACAACCGCTTGGAAGCCAAAGCCTTCAAGCTTCTTGACGATTGGCTCATTGCTATCGACGAACAGAGTGGTTCTTGAATCAATATTGAAACGTTCAATTGCATGACGTACCAGAACAGGGTCAGGCAAACGGAGCCCTGCTTCAGACGAAGCCATAAAGTCTCGCAGCAAGCCAAGTTCCGGGAAACGCTGCTGCGCTAAGGCCAGATGCTTTTTCGTGGTATTCGTCAGTCCCCACAACCGAATCCCAGCAACGTCCAGATCTCGCAATAAATCACCCATCCCCGGCATCATACCGACAAATCCGTCCTCTTCGTGATCGAGGTACATCTTAAGCACCCAAGCAATAGCCGGCCCATGGTGCAACTCGAACGAGGCGAGCACCCGTTCCTCGCTCCATCCGCATTCGAGCATCGCCAAGTAAAACTCCATCCCCCACTCATCACCCGGGTCAAACATCATATCCGCGATACCTTCGGGATACTGTCCGGTAATCGGCCGCCGACCGTCCCATTGAACCAGCACATTATCGAGTCCAAACACCACGTCGGTTATTGCAGTCTTCAAGAACAACGCATCCTTCACACCATCAGTCGAATTTTTCCGCTTCAGCAATTTTATAGACGATTTGCCAAACAAGGAGAGGAACGGCAAGAGGAACACCAACAGCAATGATGACCGTCTTGTGCCGTTTAACGGCCGCCCGCATTCCGTGCCTCTTGGCATTCCCGGTCATACGCATCGATTCCTTTCCTCAATCGCATCCTGATCATCAGGATTGTCTCCCCGATTCTGACACACGACGTATCCGCCTCCACCAAAACCGCACGTCAACTATAGGGCTCGCACTCATGCACATTGGAATGGGCCCAATGACCAGTGGTATTCTTCGCCTTGAACGTGTACTTCGTCTTACCGGGAACGCTAAGCTGCCATTCGAACCCGGGCCCGCCAATGGAGGAGTCGACCTTGTGTCCCCCGCCGTCATAGATAGTGACCGTGACATCAGGACTCTCATTGGCCAGACACATCAGCACACCATCCTCACTGTACGAAGTGTCAACGCTATCCACCGTCTTCTCCTGATACGGCCAGTAAGTCGGATCAATAACCTCCATCTTCAGATTCAACCCAAGAACCAGCAGCACGACCAACAGGATTGCCGTAAAAGGAATACCAATAGCCACAATAGCCACCTTATGCCGATTAACAGCAGCTCGCATCCCACGCCTTTCCATATTTTTGACCATATCGCGCATCCTTTATGGTTGATACTTCAGCTGTAAGTGTCGCATTCACGCACGTTAGCATGAGTCCAATTGCCAGTAGTATTCTTGGCAACGAATGTATACGTCGCCCCCGGAGGCACAACGACCTGCAAATGTCCGACATTGTTGAAAGACCGGATTTGGCGGCCTTTGTTGTTGTAAATCGCAATCCTTATATCCGCACTGTCATTACATACAGCTGTCAATGTTCCGTCATCACCTGGGTCACCTCGATTCTCTACCTTGGACACCGTCTTCTCCTGATACGGCCAGTAGGTCGGATCAATCACTTCCATCTTCAGATTCGCCCCAAGAATCAGCAGCACGACCAGCAGAATCACAGCGAGAGGAACGCCAGCAAAAACACCAATGATAATGGCTCCCGACCTGTGCCGCCTAATAACTGCCTTCACTCTGCTCTTTTTCCTTTTGTCGCCCATAGTCATCCATCCCTTCCTGAATCGCCTGCTGATCGCCAGGATTATCTCCCCAATCTTTAAATATGTTGTCCTTGTCACCCTTGATATGGAATCCGTTATCGTGCATCATTTGCTGGATACCGGCACCAGCCTTGAGCATGTCCGTGCCGATGCCAACCTGGTCACCATAATAGCCGTACAAGTAGTTGCCTAGGAAGTCCCCTTGAGGCGCTCCATTCTTTTCCGTGGGATTGCCGTCCCATCCCCTCGACCATATGGAATAGGTATCGTTGCCACGCGTAGCGTTTTTCAGATCGAGTGCATGTTTGGTTTGTACCATATCGTAGAATTCGCCTAAGTCATCGGCTCCGGAAATCCTGGCAACATCGTCTCCTAAGCCACGAACAACTTTACGGATGTCGACGTGGGTGGAATGCAGAACCTCAGTAAGCTTCTTATCGGCAGCGAGAACATCAGGATCATCGTCCGGACCAATGGCGTACTTTTGGTGAGGATGATTCTTTTCCCACTCTGCTTTTTTCTTATCATATTCTCTTCTGGCCTTGGCATAATCATCGAAGGCATCAGGTGCCAAGGAATGCAACCACTCCTCGTAAACCTTTCTGATTCTTTTGGCTTTTTCTGTTGAATCAGTGATGGTGGGATCATTTTGGATATCCTTGATTTTGGCGCGGTAGGAGTCAGGCAGGGTACTCGGGTCTCGCTTGTCAACCGGGGTAGAGAGTTTGTCTTTCCTTAATGCTGCCAACCAGCTCATATCGGCGCCAGGCGGGAAGACGATTGATCCGTCTGCATTGGCGCGAGTGCTGTTGATGACCTTCACGCCCCGCATCGCATCTTTAAATACTTGTGCACTATCTTTAAACAGAGATGCAGTGTCGTTGGTGAACGTGTTAAGGGCAACGATTTCCTCGTCGTAATCGGCCTTCAGACTTTCCAGTTTGCTAAGCTGCTTTTTCAGCTTATCAATCGAGGAATTCACCCCATCCCTGATTTTATAGTTATCCTCCGAAGCACCTATCTCATCCGATGAAGTGACAAGCATGCTCAACGTCCGTTTTTGGTCTTTGATCTCTTGCTGCACGACGTCGATCATATGGTTCGTGTTGTCGAGCTTTTTCTTGACATCTTCACCGTCGATGTGACTGTCAATTGCGCGTATCTCTCCGTCGGAGGCTCGGTATGCGTTCAAATCGTTCTGTATGTCCCCGACGGCCTCGCTAAGTTTTTGCACCATCGGGTCGATATACATGACGAACATTTCCCTGCCGGCCGTATACGCCGCCCCCTTCAGCATCCCAGAGTTCACAGTATCCACAAGATGACTACTGCCTTTTGAAAGCCGTCCGAACACCTCACCGGCACCCTTTAAATTGGCTTGCAGAGCATTCATCAAGGCGTCCGAATCACCGGAATCATAGACTACCATCGTGAATCCCTTCTTTTCTTCCTGAGTCCGTCGGCCTCTTCATCCAGCCGCATCGAAGCGTCCAAACAGTATCTGTTGACCTCATCGCTATGCTGTTCCGCCGACTCACGTACGTTTCTCTCAACGTCCTCTATGATGGCCAATTGTTCCTGCTTGCGTTGCGAAAGAGCAGCACCAGCATCTTCATATATTTGCCGCGTTCGCCCTGCTAGCGTTGAGAACTCCTCGACAAACTGCTCATCGCAAGCGTTTTCATGCCAGCGTAGATTTTCCAGATCCTCTTGTTCCGAAGTGATTTGACGAAGACGTTCGGCCCGCTTCAAATCCTCTTCCTCATCACCGGAAGGCTTCGAATGAGCGACAGAGTTCCCCGAATAGTATCCCATAATTCATCTCACTTCCATCGTTGCGAGGCGGCTTCGTCTCGTTCCTCGATGACATGCGCGATCCGCGGGAACTTATTGGCCTGAAGCAGAACACAGGAAACCACATTGGAAATGTCAATCATCAACGCGTTGCACAGACTCGCACCAGCCTGCATAGATGCGACCGTGGCCGACCCCATAGTCACGGACTGGTTCGCGAAACCCGACGCATCGAGACCGGTCAGTTCGCCGATTGCTTCTTGGGCCGCAACAGCGCTCGATTTGATTTCCCTTTTTGCCATGCGATATCTCCCAGTCCATAGACATGAGCAAACGTTATATCAAACTATCGTACTGTAATTATTAATAATATTTTTAACTAATCTTCTTTTCACACCGCTCACGCACAAAGATCCGACGAACCGCACATCCTCGACACATTTTCTGGCACCCATCCAACTTTGGAATCACAGACAATAAAAGCATGAAAATTAAACGTGAATTAAATGTCCGGGACATAAGGTGCTCGATTGGCTCAAAGCCAACGGCCTGTACATCGCCCATCGCGGTCGTCTACCTCATCTCTGGAGTACACCCTCAACCTCGAATAGTGTAAACTCTGCGGAAATCGAACCTATAGTTTTAACCAAGACAATTGTCAAGTCATTGATTGCATAAGCATCTTTCCCGCTTTGGCTACTCACTCCAAGTGTCAGGAACGGGACCAAGAAACTTAGTAACTGCCTTTACGGAAGCGGCACCAAATACCTCATTGCCAGCAACTCCTACGCCAGCGCCAATCAGGAAAGGCAGCTGTTTGCCCAAAACCAGAACACCCTGCTTGGTTCCATATTTAGTGATGAATCGCTTTCCAAGTATTTTATTGACTGCATTGAGAGAGGACATCGGAATCCTATCGATTATTTTTGCACTCCAATACGGAACCGTCTTCTTGCCCAATGCGTTGACGACAGTGGTTGCGGAACTGTCCCCGACAAGAACAACAAGAGCAAGAAATCTCCTGAGCACCTCATCAGACAGATCCAAACCATAAACATGAGCAACTGAAAATACATAAAGCACAGAAGACTCAAGATAATTGCATAAATCAGCGACGGTGACAGTAACTTGACCTACACCGTTAGGTATGGCAGCCGAAGCGCCGGAAGCAAACCCAGAAACACCAACAGAGCTCAAATACAGCTTCTTAAGATAAGCAATTGCCTGTTTCGGCGTCTTCCCTGGATTTTTACCCCTATAAGAGGCGACAATACTCTTCGCTACAGGATACTGGCTCTCCAACGCCTTGTTAAAAGCAGCACTGACCAGTTTCTTGACATCTACGTCTTTCTTCATAGGTTCAGTATTATTGCCCATTAGGACATAACTCCACATCCACTTGCTACGAATCCGGTCCCTTCCGGCTTCAGATGTATTCCAATGATGAACAGATGATGCCAATCTTGGGAAGCAACTTCAGAACAATCATTGAGGCAATCAAAAAATGGGACAGCGAAGCTCGCAAGCAACACGACAATCAATATAGCGACATCAGTGATCACATCATTGTTCGCATAATCCTTTGGATTGCCAAAATTATAAAACGACTTGCAAAACATAAATTATTCATAAACGCAACAGCCAAAAACTAACTCAGCCGAAGAAAGGGACCCGCCCGGAACGATACCGGGCGGGCTTTTACCTAGCGGCGGCCATGCCTACAGTGGTAGTCCATGGCCAGCAGGTAGCCGATGACGGCTACGAGTATGAGATCGGTGACGATGTTGTCCGCCTTGGCTATCAAGGCGGCGATAATCGCCACGATGGACTCCCTCAGATAGTTGTCTCCGTCAGGTCCTTTCTGTGTTTTGGGCATAACACCCATCCTTGTTTGGCCGCGCCACGGGTGACGCGGCGACGGCGCACGAACCGGGCAGCCCGCGCGACCGCCGCAAACTTCCATCATAAAGATTTTGGCGATGGATTCATTGTATCGCAAAGATGAATTTCTGAGGATGCGTTATACTGGTTCATGTCGGGTGGCTCCATCACCCGTTCGCATCATAAAGTCGGGCAAATAAGCTTTAGCGGACGGTGTCACACGACAGGGCGTATCTTTTGCATCCTCCTTGTTTGAGCCGCGGGCTGGGGTCGAATCAATCGACTACCAGCCCAACGGTCGATTCTCTTAAGAACTTGTTTTCAATTTATTTTTGACAAAACAAAAGGGCTTCAGGCCAAAACCTGAAACCCTTTGACAGCGGACAAGGCGAGATTCGGGCGAAACCATGGCTTAGTTCGTTGAAATCATTGGGATTCTGCTGATTACTAACGGGTGCTTCGCCCCGCATCTCGCCCCGCTAGAAATGTTTCTTCACGGTTACATACGGGCCTATACGACACGCAGCACTACGAGATAAATCTTCGAATGAGATTATCGACACCCTTACCAAGAATCTTCAATTGCTCTCCTTTGACTATCAAAAGACTCCTTACTTCATTTTTGGGCCTCTACCCGTCAATCAAGACTCATATCGGCACCGCAATATAATGAAAAATATGCCGTCGAGGATTCAATCCCATTGCCAGCGAGGTGCCCGATGAGTCAAATAGATGAAGATCAAAAACAGACATGTGCGATTCTCTTGGACTGTCTAGAGCAGGACGCTTTCGACTACCTGACAAACCCGACCATCTCAGAGAGCAGCCTTGAAGACGATTATCCGAACCTTTCAGATAATCAACATATCGCGATCGGTGTCCTGCATTCTTATTGGAACACGATTCCCAATGCCTTGGTACACCGAACAGGCGGCAATCATCCTCCACAAACTCAAGAGATACAACGAAGAAGAGGATGTCCTACGCCGTTGAATCAAGCACTGCCCGCCACATTACGCGGAGGAGAACCCCAACGACACAATAATCATGAGACTCCAAAAACTATCAACCAAGAATATAATGAACAGCCGCAGGCTTAACGATAAGAAGGTAGAAATCCTATCCACTGGTTATTCTTACTTTTGAGTGCACAGTACAAGAAAACGTCCGCACCCACCAACCGATTTTTCTTTTTGTACGAGTGTGCGATAGCTGAAATAGGAGTGCCACGGATGTCTGAGCTGGATTTGACCATCAAGACCACCGACGAACTTAACCCTTCGGAACTTCTGGAAATCTTCCGGGAACGTGTGAAGGTATTCGTCGTCGAACAGCACTGCCCATACCAAGAAGTCGACGACAAGGACTTCACTGCGACCCATGTCATGTTGCAGCGCGATGGCAAGCTGGCGGCCTACACGCGAATCATCAAGCATGACGATGGCGTCCACATCAGTTTCGGACGAGTACTGGTAGTTCAGGAATATCGCGGTCACGGATATGCCAAACAGATTGTCAGCACAACTCTTCAGGAGATTGCCAAGCGGCACCCAGGCCAAGGCGTCAAAATCCAAGCGCAAAGCTATCTGAAGGATTTCTACGCTTCATTTGGGTTCAAGTCCATTTCGGCGGTGTATCTGGAAGATGGTATTCCGCACGTTGATATGGTGTTGGAGAAACGAGCACAAGATTAGTTTTTTCAATGCGTCTAGCTGCTGCTGTCATAGTATTTCATCAGGGTTAAATACCAAAAGTTCATTTTGGCATTTAACCCTGATGAACTAGTAGAGCTGATACGATTGCGAGTGACAAAATGCTGCGAAAAAGAAGACAAAACTGGGAGCTTAGTTCAAGAACCCGAAGCCGACGGTCAGCGAACGGCACGATTCGACCATCGTAGCAGTCGAGGACCGCTCAGACACACCTTATTTTCCACACCAAAATCACAGAAATATAACTTATACTAATATTTTTTCTTGCATCAGCCGCTCTGCATCATCGGCTGTTGGGATCCTATCGGATCGATGAGAATAAAATCGATAACTGTTTTCTTTTGAAGAATAATCTAGGCTGAAGTTCCGCAAATCGTAATCTTTCCTTTCGGTTTCATACCAAACAATGATGCTTATTGAACCGCTATGGCCATTTGCAGAAAAATCAGCATCTACCGTAAGATAATCATCGTGCAATTCACAACGAATTTTGCTGTAGCCATGTTTGTTCATCCAAGTTGTGATAAAATCAGTGACTTTCTTGTAGTCACCCTTTGAAGCTTTTTCCATTGAAGTATAGCCTGTGGCTTGGGCTATCTCTTCAGCGGATAGGCCAGCTTTATACGGGTCACCCCAATCTTCCAGACGCTCATCGGCTATTACTTGGTCTGTTTGTTCTTTCGTCGGGATTGAACCAGCCACTTCGGTGTAATAGTTATATCCTACCGGCCCTTGGGGAGAATCCGTAAAGGAGCTGAATCCCAAACAAAATTCATTTTCTTTGCACTGTTTATCGCTGACAGTAGGAATGTAGATAAAAAGATTGCCGGTTCCGGCCTCGACACTCATCTTTGAGATATTACCGTCTTTTTCGAAACGCATAGTTTGGTTGCGCTCGTAACCTCCTTTCTCAATCAGCCAGTCTCTAACGTACTCTTCGACTTTGTCTGGCGCACTGTTGATGGCCTGTGTCAAATTCTTATAACCTGAATCTTTGATAACCGATTTTACTGATAACCCGCCCTTGTATTCACGAACCTGTGCGGACTGTCTTTCGCTTGTACCCGCATCTGCATTGGGTTTAAAACCATTTTCCGAATTTCTCGTCGATAAGCTGCAACCCTGCAACCCAACAAGCAGAAATGACGCAGAAACAACGACAGACAAAACTTTCTTCAACACTGTTACTCTCATATTTTCACCTCATTGTCACCGAAACAGGAAATCTAACGATAACTATAGTCAAGTTGGGATGTTGAATAAAGTGCGTGTCCGAAATCAGAGCCTTAAACATTACGACTGAGAGCCGGAGCGAGCTTTGAGTTCGTCCCGAGGGGACTCGAAATATGCAACAGAAAGGTTGTAGGTCATTTTTGGACATGTATCTGGGCCTATATCCCGAATGGAACGACCTACACACCGCCACCAGATACCCCAACAACATCGACTAGAGACACGTTTTCCGGCCAATAACCCTGCATCTGATTCATCAGCAAAACGAAATGGGTTCCGGATGACCCAACCGCCCAGAACCCATTTGTAATGCGGACAAGGCGAGATTCGAACTCGCGGTGGGTTGCCCCACAACGGTTTTCAAGACCGTCTCTTTAGACCGCTCAGACACCTGTCCATGTTGCGTTAACGGCTTGCACCGCAAACGCAACGTATGAAATTATAGCAACCGCCCGCAGACAGTTGGCGCGTCGCTCTGTCAGCGACCACCCCGCGTTCAGTGCATAAACACACAGCCAGCAAAATTCAACCGGGCAACAATCGCCAAGCTGCAGAAAAGCGCCATAACCAAACCGTTCAGTGGTTGTTGACGGCTTGGTTATGACGCTTTTCAATAACGAAGACTAGAAGTCTCACGCCTCCCATTTGGTGGGCTCGATGACCTCGCGGCCGCCCATGTAGGGACGCATGGCCTTCGGAATCTCGATGGAACCGTCCTTCTGCTGATGGTTCTCGAGAATCGCGACGAGCCAGCGTGTGGTTGCCAGCGTGCCGTTCAAGGTGGAGACCGGGCGGGTGGAGCCGTCCTCGGTGCGCTCGCGGATGTTCAGGCGGCGGGCCTGGTACTCGGTGCAGTTCGAGGTGGACGTGAGCTCGCGGTAGCGGCCTTGCGTCGGCACCCAAGCCTCGTTGTCGAACTTGCGGGCGGCGGAGGAACCGAGGTCGCCGGCGGCGGTGTCGATGGTGCGGTAGGGCACCTCGACCTTGGCCAGCATCTGCTCTTCCATGCCAAGCAGCTGCTTGTGCATCTCGCGGGATTCCTCCTGCTTGCAGTAGACGAACATCTCCACCTTGTCGAACTGGTGGACGCGGATGATGCCAGAGGTATCCTTGCCCGCGGCACCGGCCTCACGGCGGTAGCAGCTCGACCAGCCACAATACTTCAGCGGCCCGTTGCCCAAGTCAAGGATCTCGTTTTCATGCATGCCGGCGAGCGCCACTTCGGAGGTGCCGACCAGGTACTGATCGTCAGGTTCGCGCAGACGGTAGATTTCATCGGCATGCGAATTCAGGAAGCCGGTTCCGGCCATGACTTCAGGACGCACAAGCGTCGGCGTAATGGCCAGCGTAAAGCCGTTCTCTTCGGCCTGATCGACAGCCATGGTAAGCATCGCGATCTGCATGCGGGCGACGGCGCCGCGCAGGAAGTAGAAGCGCGATCCGGAAACCTTGACGCCACGACGCATATCGATGCCGGCCACGCCGACACCCAGCGTCAGATGGTCCTTGGGCTCGAAGCCCTCGGCCTTGAAATCACGCGGCGTGCCGACCTTCTGCACCACCACGTAATCGTCTTCGCCGCCTTCGGGAGCCTCGGGCTCGACGATGTTGGAGAACTGCCACATGGCCTTGGTGTAGGCTTCGGCGGCATCGTCGGAAGTCCTCTTGTATTCGGCGACCTTGTTGGCCAAGTCCTTGGTCTGCGCGATCAGCGCGGCCTTCTCGTCAGGCGCAGCCTGGGCGACCTTCTTGCCCATGGCCTTCTGGCTGGCACGTGCCTCCTCGTACGATTTCAGGGCCGCGCGGCGGGTCTCATCCTGCTTCAAAACCTCGTCCACAAGCTCGACGGATTCCCCGCGCTTGCGCTGGGATTCGCGCACGACATCGGGATGTTCACGAATAAATTGAATATCTAGCATATCCTCAACCCTACTTTCTTAAAGGGACACCTATGGCCGGGCTGCAAACCCGCCTGCAGACGCCCCGTTTCACCTCTATTGACATATTTACATATCAATATCTGTTATCCAAATTTATTATTTACCGCAACGCATTTCAACACTCCAAAAGACCACCGCCCCGCATCACATGAACAGTTCCACGATGTTGTAGAAGATTGCGGTGACGGCGATGAGGCCGACCACGAAAATGAACACGTTACTGGCTTTGCCCTTGTACTTCTGCAAGACCGGCACCTTGTGGATGGCATACATCGGCAGGAGCATCAGCACGAAGGCGATCAGCGGACCGGCCATGGTCTCGAGCATGCCGATGACGGAAGGATTTGCCCAAGCGATGAACCAGCAGGCGAAGAACATGATGACATTGACGGCCACACGCAGCGGGCCGCGCTTGATGACGCGGTTCCGCGTCTGCGCCACCTTGCGGATGATGCCGCCAAGTCCCTCTTCGACGCCGAGGTAATGGCCAAGGAACGCCTTGAAAATGCAGAAGAAGGAAGTGAGCGCCGCCACCCAGGAGATGACCGGGCTGTTGAGGATATTGGCAAGGTAGCTCAGGATGGAAACGTTCTGCACCTTGGCCTTGGCAAGGCTTGCCGGGTCAAGCGCCAGATCGCTGGAAATGACGAAGAACAGGACGACGGCGACCATCATGGGCTCCCCCACCTTGAGGATCTTGATGGCCTTGCGTTCGGCGTATTTCGCGCCGTATTCCAGACGCACGTTCACGGAGAAGGAAGAGACGATGGCGGAATGGTCGAAGGTGAGCACGATCACCGGGATGAGCAGCCACAGGTTCAGCACCAGCTTGCCCAAGTCGAGGCCGCCGCCCGCGTTCTGCGGATAGCTGGTGAGCATGGAGGGGTTCCAGCGCGGGATAAGGTAAAGCGCGAACAGGACCAGGACCGCGATGACCGGCCACGTCATCCAGCTCATCACCCGGGTGACGATGGTGGTGCCACAGGTGACGATGACGATGAGGATGGCGATCAGAATCAGGGAAAGTAGCCCTCGCGGCGGCGCGTGCATGTGCAGCTGGTTGACGATGAAGCTTTCGGCGGTGTTGGTGATGGAAATGGAATAGACCATCAGCAGCACGAAAATCTGGGCGAAATAAATCAGCGTGAACACCATGCCGAAACCAAAACCGAAATGCTGCTCGACCACGTCGGTGATGTCATCGCCCGGGTTCTTGGCAGAAAGCACAAACCGGCACATCGCTCGGTGCGCGAAATAGGCCAACGGCAGCGCAATGATGATGGTCAGCACCAAGCCGAGCGTACCGACCCCGCCTACGTCGATCGGCAGAAAGAGGACACCCGCACCGATGGCCGTACCGAAAAGGCTCAGCATCCAGCGCACGTCCTGGCCGTGCCATTTGCGCACATAGTCTTCGCTGACCTGCTTCTCTTTGGGCATTTCAGTCTTTACGTCTTGCGTTCGTCGTTTTGCCGGCTGGTTTTGTGCTGTTGCCATGGGATACCACTTTCTGATGTTTTGCTTCTTGGAACATTTCTTCGGATATTTATTTAAAAATCCGTTTCGACTTGGGAAACTGCCCAATAACCAAACAAAACATCACGCATTACCGGGCAATAACCTTGCCGACGCGGAATGCGATATTGCGGTGTTAACGAAGTTCAGACGATGAACCCGACATATCGCGACCGGCGGCGAGCGACGAAAACGATCGACGAGCCGAGCGCGAGACATTCAAACTTTGGGCAACGCTGAACCGACGCGCGGGCATTGCCGCGACGCCTGATTCCATTGCCAAAGTGAACATAGACGACAATATATAGCCGCATAACGAGGAAAACAAATTCCCTGACATATTTTGAGACAATACAGTTCAAAAGGACTATAAAAATGGACCACGAAAGATAAAAACAGCCTGCGCACCCGTAATTGCAGGCACGCAGGCTGTTTGAGCGAAAAGGAAAGGAAGCGTCAGAACAGCTCGACGATGTTGTAGAAGATCGCGCTGACCGCGACGACGCCGACGACCAGGATGAACACGTTGCTGATCTTGTGGGAATACTTCTTGAGCGCGGGCACCTTGTGGACGCCGTACATCGGCAGAAGCAGAAGCACGAACGCGATGAGCGGTCCGGCCATGGTCTCGATCATGCCGATGGCGGAGGGGTTGGCCCAAGCGACAAGCCAGCAGGCGACGAACATCAGAATGTTGACGACGGCGCTGAGCTTCTTGCGCTCGACCACCACGCCTTTGGCATGCGTCACCTTGCGGATGATGCCACCAAGCCCTTCCTCGACACCCAGATAATGGCCGAGGAACGCCTTGAAGATGCAGACGAACGCGGTGATGGAGGCGATCCACGAGATGGCGGGGGTATTGAGGATGTTGGCGAGGTAGCTCAGGATGGAAACGTTCTGCGCCTTCGCTTTCACCAAATCGCCGGGCGTCAGCGCCAGGTCGCTGCTCAGCACGAAGAAGAGCACGACGGTGACCATCATGGGCTCGCCGAGTTTCAGAATCTTGCCGATCTTGTCGTCGGAATACTGGCCGTAACGCTTGCGGACATTGACGGAGAAGGAGGAGACGATGGCGGAATGGTCGAAGGTGAGGACGATGACGGGAACCAGAAGCCACAGATCGAGCGCAAGGGCACCGAAATCGATGCTACCGGAAGCGCCACGTGGAACGCTGGTGAGCATGGAAGGGTTCCAGCGCGGGATGAGATACAGCGCGAAAATCACCAGCACGGCGATGACCGGCCACGTCAGCCAGCTCATGACGCGCGTGACGGCGCGGGTGCCACAGGTCATGATCAGAATCAACACGCCAACGAGCACGAGGGAAAGCAGCCAGCGCGGGGGCGCAGGCATGTGCAGCTGGTTGACGATGAAACTTTGGGCGGTATTGGTAATCGAGACCGAATACATCAGCAGGATGACCAGAACCTCGACGAAGTAAATAATGGTGAAGACCATGCCGAAACCGAAGCCGAAATGCTGCTCGACCACGTCGGTGATGTCATCGCCCGGATTCTTGGCCGAAAGCACGAACCGGCACATCGCACGATGCGCGAAATAGGCCAGCGGATAGGCCACGAGCAGCATCAGCACGATGCCGATGATGCCCGCACCACCCGCGTCGATAGGCAGAAACAGCACGCCCGCGCCGATGGCCGTGCCGAAAAGGCTCAGCATCCAACGCACGTCCTGGCCGTGCCATTTCAGTGCGTAGGCCTTGTCGGTCTTGTAATCCTTGTCGGTTTGATTGCCGTTGGGTTTCTGCGCCCCGGCCGTCGCGCCGGCTTGGGCATCACCTGCCCGTCGCTTTACCGGGCGTTCTTCTTCACTCGTCATACCAATCCACTTTCCCCTCATGTTTGTTGGATTTTCTCAATCCGCTTCAATAGGTCACCGCCCAATACGAAGCAAAACATCACACGTTACCGGGCAGATATGCCGTTGCGATAATGCAATATTTGAATGTTTACAAAACCGAATAAATCAATCCGAAATATCGCTGCAGACGACGGTCGACGACGAATGCGATCGACGGGTCGAAGCGAAAATGTTCGCATCATGGGCAATCAAGGTACGGCATGCGGCATTTGCCGTGGTGCCTGCTTCAATTCCCTTGTCGAACATGGTTCACAGTATATTAAAGCCAGTCCGTTGCCGATAAGCCGGTGACAAATAATGAGACGGCATTGTTTCGTTTTTGTTTCCTTGCCTAAAGCGAGCCAACGTGTAAGATTTGTTCATCTTTTTTTCAACTTCGGGCGCAACGTCACCGTATCGCGCCACAATAGAGCCATGTCTCGAACTGTGCTTTTCGTCATCGTCGCCGTGGTCGCGGTATGTGTTCTCGCCGTTGCCGCCGCGTTGATATGGCGCGCATGGAAGCGTTGGCGCAGGGTGCAGAAACTCAACGAACGCGACGACGACCAGGTACGCTATGCGTTCATCATCAATCCGTCGAAGCCGCAGGCCGCACGCTCACGTCTGCATATCGAGGAATTCTGCAAAGACCACAACATCACCGACATCGAATTCATCGAGACCACGCTGGAACGCGATGGCCGGGTTTGCGCGCTTGAAGCGTTGAGCCATGGGGCCGACGTGCTGGTTGCGGTGGGTGGCGACGGCACCGTGCGCACCGTGGCGAGCGCCGTGAGCGGGACCGGCCACACTTTGGCCATCATTCCTATCGGCACCGGCAATCTTTTCGCCCGCAATATGGGCATCCCCGTCGACGACATCAACGCGGCACTGGCTATCGCGACTTCGCATGGCGAACGGATGGTCGATATGGGACGCATGGCCCTGCTCGACAAGCCCGACGAGGACCACGCGCACGCCTTCCTTATCATCGCCGGCATCGGCTTCGACGCCGACATGATCAGCGACACCGACCCGGAACTGAAGAAAAGCATCAGTTGGCTCGCTTATTTCTCGGGCGGCATGAAGCATCTGTTCGCGCCGAAATACCGCGGGGCCGTCACCATTACCAGCGCCGACGGCAGCTCGCACACCGTCGGAGAAGTACATTTCCGCACCTTTATGGCCGGCAATTGCGGCCAAATCCCAGTATTCTCACTTATGCCAGACGCCTCGTTCGACGACGGCCTGCTCGATTTTGAAATCATCGACACTTCCGGCGGCATCCTGGGCTGGATGAACCTCTTCGGCGATGTAATGCACCAGACCATCACCGGCAAGGCCCAGCAAAGCCCGCTTTCCACCAATTCCACGATGGATCAGATTCAGGGCGTCAAGGCCGAAATCAGGCTCGAAAAGCCGGCGCTGGCCCAGGTCGACGGCGACATGCTCGGCTCCACCAGCCATATCCGTTTCAGCCTCGAGCCCAAGTCGTTGCGCGTCCGCGTTCCGGCCAAAGCCGAAATCGAACAGTATCAGTAGACCATAATTACGACCGCCATCTTGGCGACAACATCAATTATCACTTACCGATAATCTCGGTTGGGATATTTCTACGTCAGCATACCCGAACCGAAACGGCCACTATTCCGCATAACCGGTCACGCCTGAACGATTCTCATGACTTGGCGTAACCGGTCAGTTCCAGCTATTTCCATTACTTGGCGTAACTGGTCAGCTCCAGCTATTTTCGTTACTTTACATAACCTGTCAGTTCCGGTTACTTCCCCATCACTTCGCGTAACCGGTCAGTTCCAGCTTCTTGGAAACGTACTCGCCGATATACACGCCGTTGGTGCCCTCATAACCCTGCTTCTTGACCTCGCCTTCGAGCCATTCTTTGTCGTGGCCGATGGCCTCAAGCACGTCGGTGTCGACCTGTCCATCGACGATCAACGGCAGACGCAGCGTTTCGTCCCCATAGCAGATGACGGTCAGCTGGCCGTTCTGCTCGAAGTAGGCCTTCAGAACTTTCGAAATCTCGTAGACCCCTTGCGCACGCAACTTCAGCATCAAATCACTTGCGGAAACGCCCTTGCGCATGCAGGTGGCGACGTCGACCTTGCCGTGCGAGATGAGCATGACAGGGCTGCCGTCGATGAGTTTCTTGAAGAACCGGCTGTTTTCCTTGGCGAACTTGATGATCATGCACAGAAGCGTCCATGTAACCAGAACGAAGACGAACTGGAGCACGGTGATCTGCTCGTTGTAGATGACGCCGCCGATAATGGCGCCGAGCACGTAGTTCTGGATCTGGTCCATAGCGCTCGTGGGCGCGAGATTGGACTTGCCGAAGAGGTTGATGTGGACGATCAGGAAGGCGATGCCCACGACGAGTTTGATGATGAGTGTGGTGCTGATAAGCATGGCGGTTCCTTACTTCTCTACTTTGACGTCGGCGAGCATATGAGTTTCGGTCAATTTGTAGGCGGTATAGTCCGAATTGAGGCTCACCGTATAGTATTTTTTGCCGATTTTGACGATAACGTCTTGGTTCAGGTATTTGGAATTGACCAGCACGTCGTTCTGAGAAACGTGCCGTTCCTTGGCGACTTTCTGGACAAAACTGACCATCTGTTCGCTTTTCGCGCTGGCCGTCTCGCTTTGTTGGAACTGCGTATAGCCGCTGCCGAGCACCAGCACTGCCAGCAACAACGCGATGATGCCCAAATCCCGATATTTCGTTTTGAGCCGGTGACGCAGATACAAGACGAAGAACGCGACCAACGCCACGCACAGCGCAATGATGATGATGAATCGGATGACCTGATTGATGCCGTGCTGGCTTTGCAGGTAATTGATACCGTAAAATGTCATGGAAAGGCCCCAAACGTTGGTTGGCAGGTGATTTCTCCGGTTTCATCGTAGAAGCGACGCAATACGTTATCGGATTTTCGGGCTGAGAGAAGAATTTATATTACATTTTCAAGACGTATGACGAAAAATAGACGCTAAGCCGTCTGACAATGACCCGCTCGTTGAGCTCCGCATTTCCAACAATACTCATCGTCAACTTACAGATTAGTGCTGGAAAACCGTACATAAAAAGACGTCAAAGTCCGTCTACCAGCAGCAACCGCACATTATTGCTGGAAAACTGCACTTCAGCAATCATTAAGTCCGTTTTGCCAGCACCACCACACTTTAGTGCCGGAAAACCGCATATCAAGACACCAACAGAGTCCGTCTACCAGCATCAATACGTTGCGGGAACGCACAACACCTGTGTGCGATTGGTTGTGATAGCGCACAAAACTTGCGCTTTCGCCAGACAACTGTGGCACAATGGAGGTATGGTAGCAACAAATGCGGGTAAACCCGCCACACAGAACGACCTTATCGACGTCGACGAGGTCATTGGTAAGTATTACAACAACGTTCCCGACCCCGCCGAACCGACGCAGCGCGTCTCCTTCGGCACTTCCGGACACCGCGGTTCTTCGCTCAAGACGTCATTCAACGAGGCGCACATCGTCGCGATCACGCAGGCCATCGCGGAATATCGCAAAAAGGCTGGCGTTACCGGGCCGCTGTATCTCGGCCGCGACACCCACGCGCTTTCGGGCCCCGCAATGAAGACGGCCATCGAGGTGCTGGTAGCGAACGGCGTGATCGTGCGCATCGACTCGCGCGACGACTTCGTGCCGACACCAGTCATCTCACATGCCATCCTCACCCACAATCGCGCCGACGACGGCTCGCAGCGCTTCGAGGGAGACGGACTTGCCGACGGTATCGTCGTGACCCCTTCGCACAACCCGCCCACCGACGGCGGTTTCAAGTACGACCCGGTCACCGGCGGCCCAGCCCCGGCTGAAGCGACCGAAGCCATCGCCAACCGCGCCAACGAACTGCTCGGCTCGTTCCGCGACGTCAAGCGCGTACCCTACGACGAGGCCATCAAGTCCCCGCTCGTGGAGCGCTTCGACTACCGCGACCACTACGTTTCCGACCTCGGCAACGTCATCGATTTCGACCTCATCCGCTCCTCTGGAGTGCGTCTGGGCATCGATCCGCTCGGTGGCGCTTCGGTCAATTACTGGCCACTTATCAACGAAAAGTACGGCCTCAATATCGGCGTCGTGCGCCCTGAAGTCGACCCGACCTGGCGATTCATGACCATCGACCACGATGGCAAGATCCGTATGGACCCCAGCTCGCAGTACGCGATGAAGGGCCTTGTCGACGAGCTCAACGGCGGCGCATGGAGCAAGTACGATCTCGTGGGCGGCACCGACCCGGACGCCGACCGCCACGGCATCGTCTGCCCCGACTGGGGTGTGATGAACCCGAACCATTACCTTGCCGTGTGCATCGCCTACCTCTTCGGCGGCGCACGTCCGGGCTGGCCCGAAGGCACCGGCATCGGCAAGACGCTGGTCTCCTCCTCATTGATTGACCGCGTGGCCGCCTCCATCGGCGCACCGCTGGTCGAGGTGCCGGTCGGCTTCAAGTGGTTCGTCGACCCGCTCTTCACCGGCAAAGTCGCGTTCGGCGGCGAGGAGAGCAGCGGCATGAGCTTCCTACGTCGTGACGGCCACGTGTGGACCACCGACAAGGACGGCATCATCCCCGACCTGCTCGCTGCGGAAATCACAGCCAAGACCGGCAAGAACCCAGCCCAGCTCCATCAGGAGCAGGTCGCCAAGTTCGGCGAGAGCTGGTACAAGCGCGTCGATACCCCGACCACGCTCGAACAGAAGCAGAAGTTCGCGGGCCTGACCCCCGAATCCGTTTCCGCCACCACGTTGGCCGGCGAGGACATCACCGCCAAGCTCACGCGAGCGCCCGGCAACGACGCGCCCATCGGCGGCATCAAGGTGACCACCAAAGACAACTGGTTCGCGGCCCGCCCCTCCGGCACCGAGAACATCTACAAGATCTACGCCGAGTCGTTCGTCTCCCCCGAGGCACTCGACCAGGTGCTTTCCGAAGCCACGGATGTAGTCGACAAGGCGCTCGGAGAGTAATTCATCATAAGGCATCGCACAAGTCGGTAGATAGGAAAACAGAAATGACGGAATTCCGACATTTCGAAAAACCTATCTACCGACTTGTCGTTTGCTGCAACCCAAATTCAAACTTTCAATGTTGCCAAAGTCAAAAATTATTTTGTAACTTTCCCCAAATCTGACCCAAGTTTAAAAATATTTTTTAACTTACCGATTTCCTACCCAAATATAAAATGCACTTTACCTTTACCTGAAAATCGAATAAAAGCAGAACAAGTTCATCTTTTCAATTTCGTCGGCAAAACGTAGGCTTAAGACTATGACTATTACGGTTTCTACGGACGGAAGCGCACTCGGCAACCCCAACGGGCCCATGGGCTGGGCTTGGGCGGATCACGCGGCGAACGCGGCTCGCACGGACGGGCACCAGCACGACGGGGACAGTGACGCGGGCGGGGCCACCAACGGCACCAACCAGATCGGCGAGCTGTGCGCGGTGCTCGAGGCGCTGCGGGCGCATCGCGGCGCGGAACCGCTGACCATCGAAACCGATTCGCAGTATGCCATCAACTGCTCGACCACGTGGGTCAAGGGTTGGAAGAAGAACGGCTGGAAGAACTCGCAGAAAAAGCCGGTAAAAAACGCGCCGCTCATCAAGGCCATTGACGCCGAAATCGGCCGTCGCGAGGGGCCGGTGAAGTTCGTCTGGGTCAAGGGGCACAACGGCAATCCCGGCAACGAAAAGGTCGATGACCTCGCCCACACCTACTCCGGCGACGCACGCAGCGGTGTGAAGGACGGCTACTTGCCGCTGGAAGGCTGGCAGTCGCTGCTCGCCTCGCCGTACGCCAAGGGCGTGGATATTCCGGCCGACGCGAAAATGCTCATCGACGGCAAAATCACCGAGGAACAGTACCATCTCGGACGAGGCGTAGAACCCGATAACGATAATGACGATGATTTCGAAGATGATGGAAACGCTGCCAATCAAACCAACGTTCCAATGTCCCACAAGCCAACGCTTACCGAACGACTTGCAGAGCCTGAAGGCGTGCCCGAATATGATTTCAGTCCACGTAAGTCAATAGTCGCGCATCATCGTGCAGTCGAAAACGACGAGTCTTCAGAGGTGAATAATCAGGGCGATGTCAACGAAGTCAAGGCTCACGGCATCGGCCGTACCGTGCGTTCCCAGCCTGATTTCAGCGCTTCACCGGTAGGTGACGACGTTACCGTCGACAAAAGCGACGCTGCCGCCACCGAAACAGAATTACCAGTGGCCGACAATAAGCCAGATACACTCGATAAATCTGACCAGGCAAACAAGCCTTCAAAGAACGATGACAACAGCGATTTCGTCGACGATGACGACAAAATCGATAATGCTGACATATCCGGCGACGAATCTGATGACACCGACGCTAATATCAACGAATCTAACGAAGCCGATAATGGCGATACCCACGAAACCGCAACAGACGTTGATGCCACACAACACACGGAGCCGGAGCCGAAGACAAATCAGGCACCGTCATATCTCACAAGCGGACTGAGCGTGAACGGAACGTTGCACTTCGTTCCTGCGCCACAAACCAGCCCGACCTATAACGGCCGACCACGCCATATTCGAGGGGTGATTGCCATCGACGGGTACGTGGCCGGAGACGGCACAATCCTGCTGAACAATGCGCCATTCCTCATCGCCAATAACAATCACAAAAAATGACAGAAACAGACAAAACCTGAACAGCAACAAAAGTATTGGAACACCGATACTATGGAAAGTGACGCTCGTCACTATATGACGAAGCAGGACTTTTAAAGGAGTACGAATGGATAAGAATGAACAAGACGCGCTGAAAAAGGCTGCCGGCATCGAAGGTGCCAAGTTCATCAAGGACGGTATGATCGCCGGCCTCGGCACCGGTTCGACCGTGCGCTTCCTGGTGGATGAACTAGGCCGCCGCACGCAAGAGGAAGGCCTCAAGTTCACCGGCGTGACGACTTCGCGCCGCACTGCCAAGCAGGCCGAGGGCTACGGCATCAAGATCGTCGACATCGACGACGTGGATCACATCGATCTGACGATCGACGGGGCCGACGAGGTGGACAGCAACTTCAACGGCATCAAGGGTGGCGGCGCCGCGCTGCTCTGGGAGAAGATCGTCAATGAGAACTCCAACTACAACATCTGGATCGTCGACGAGTCCAAGGTGGTCGACACCATCGGCAAGTTCCCGCTGCCTGTCGAGGTCATTCCCTTTGGCTCGCGCCACGTCATCGACAAGTTCGAGGCGAAGGGCTACAAGCCGGTCCTGCGCAAGAACGCCGACGGCACCGAAGTACGCACCGACGAAAACAACTTCGTTGTCGACCTGCATCTGGAACGTATCGACCATCCGGAGGATCTCGCCGAAGACCTCATCAACACGGTCGGCGTGGTGGAGCACGGCCTCTTCCTAAACCGCGTGGACAAGGTCATTGTCGGCAACCCCAACGGTCCACGAATCCTCACCGTTTCGGAGAACTGAGTCCGATAATCGAAATCGAATAATAAAAGCCGGTGGGCAACTTCGTTAGTGAGTCGCCCACCGGCTTTCTTATAACAATCTTTGAGCCTTATTCAAGCCCACCCGCACTTATTGAAGCGCTTCAACCGCCTTGCGAGTGGCATCGTAATCGGGCTCGGTACCGATTTCAGGAACCTGCTGCGTGTAGGCGACGTTGCCGTCACGATCTACCACCACAACAGCGCGCGAAAGCAGACCGCGCATGCCGCCGTCGGTGATGGTCACACCGTAGTCCTCGCCGAACGAGGAACGGAACGCTGAACCGATGACGACGTTCTTGATGCCTTCCGCACCGCAGAAACGGCCCTGTGCGAACGGCAGATCCTTGGAGACGCAAACCACGACGGTGTCTTCGAGCTCGTCGGCCATCTGGTTGAACTTACGCACCGACATCGAGCAGACATCCGTGTCGACGGACGGGAAGATGTTGATGACGATCTTTTTGCCTGCGAATTTGGACGAATCGAAATCGTTCAGATCGCCGTCAGCGAGCGTGAAAGCCGGGGCCTTGGAGCCGACGGCGGGGAGATTTCCTACAGTATTGGTGGCCACGCCACCCAAAGTTATTTGTGCCATACCCTTATGGTTTCACGAAACCGGCCGATATGCCAGCGTTTTACGCTACATGACAGCAATGTCACGCGCTTTGCCACAAATCCTACTTTCTCCTCCTGTTTGCATATCACTATCACCGGCAAAACAAAAAGGCCCGGAGCCGAACGGCCCCGAACCTTCTTATGAAAAGCTTTACTACTACTTGCGCTGATGACGAGTCTTACGCAGCAGTTTGCGGTGCTTCTTCTTGCTCATCCGCTTGCGGCGCTTCTTGATGACAGAACCCATCTGAAGCCTCCAATCCTTGACTGTAAGTTTGCAACTTGACTTATCTTACTCGCTCTTGCCGACTTAAAACGCCATGTTCCCGATTTTCGGCAACCGAGCCAAAATCGTTCAACGAACGCATCACAAAGAACTATTCCGGGCAACCGGTTCGAAAAGCCGGACTAGAACGGGAATTTCGAATAGAACCGTTGAATCGATTCCTTGGAGCCCGTAGCCTGGAAGACCACGGTATCGTTCTGCCAGACCGCCGTAGCCGTCTTGCCCTTGTCGCCGTTCGACTTGACCACGTATTTACCTGTGGAATTGCCGGAAACCTTGACATCACCGCTGGCCACATCCGTGCCCTTGAGTGCACCCGTCAACGTGTCATATTGTGTTTTCGCGCTGTCGCTGCCCGACCATTGCGCCACAACAAGCGTGACGTCCTTGGGAATAGCCCCTGTCGAATAGGTGAGCGTGTATTCCTCCAGGGGTGAGGCGGAAGTCCAGTTGGCGCTCGGAGCGGCTTCCGTACGAGCGAAATTGAGAACAGCGTCGGGCATCGCTTTTAACAACGGCGTGGCGTCCTGCGGCAGTTCCTTGGCCTTGATACTCGGCGTGGTGGGTTCCGGCTTGGTGGACGTCGTCTGCTGCTGCTTCTGTTCTTCACTAGCTGACCTATTCATCGCCCAGCCCGGCCACACAAAGGCGGAAAGCAAAGCAAGAACAATGACCAACGCGGCCGCGACCACGACCGCGATCAATTTGCCATGAGAAGAATTTCTTTGTTGAGTCGACATAGCCGCAATTATTTCACATCGTGCTGACTCTAAAGCTATTGGACGAGTCGTCGCGTTTCACTTGAATTACAACGGTTTTACACTGGACAAGGCACGTTTATCAAGTCGAATAACTTGAGCCCAAAACCTTGAAGGGACTTGCCCTTGTCGGCGAAATTGGCTAGCGTCGGCATCATGGCTAAGAATGTGACACAATACGTCTGCTCGGAGTGCGGCTGGAACGGCGTGAAATGGTACGGGCGCTGCCCAGAATGCGGTGCGTGGGGCACCATCGAGGAATTCCACGAGGCACGGCCCGCCGCCGCATCGCGCACCGCCGCGCCCGGACGCACCTCGCGTACACAGGCCAGTTCCGCAGTCATGGTTGGCAGCGCTGCAGCCAAGCCGATTACCGAGATCTCAACCGATAGCGTCAAGAGGATTCCAACCGGATTCGACGAGTTCGACCGCGTGCTCGGTGGTGGCATCGTACCGGGTTCGGTCGTGTTGGTCGCCGGTGAGCCGGGCATCGGCAAGTCGACACTGCTACTGGAAACCGCTGGCAGTGTGGCGCGGAACAATCCCAAGAAATCAGTCCTTTATATTTCCGGCGAGGAGTCACAAGCACAGGTGCGCATGCGCGCCTCACGCATCAATGCGATGGAAGGCAACCTGCTGCTGGCCTCGACCACCGACCTCGCCACCGTGCTCGGTCTTATCGAGCAGGAAAAGCCAAGTCTCGCCATCGTGGACTCGGCGCAGACCATCGTCTCGCAAGACGTCGATGGCATCTCCGGCGGCTCCACGCAGGTGCGCGAGGTGGCCAGCGCACTGATCGATACCGCTAAAACCCTTGATATTCCGGTCATGCTGGTCGGCCACGTCACCAAGGACGGTTCCATCGCTGGTCCACGCACACTCGAACATCTGGTGGATGTGGTCTGCCAGTTCGAAGGCGATTCGCAGACCGCGCTGCGTCTGTTGCACGCCGCCAAAAACCGTTTCGGCCCGACCGACGAAGTGGGCTGCTTCGATATGAGCGGCGACGGCATCGAAGAGGTCAGCGACCCTTCCGGCCTGTTCCTTTCCACCGAGGATGCGCCGGTCGAAGGCACCTGTGTCACGTTCACGCTCGACGGCCACCGCAGCCTGCCGATCGAAGTGCAGGCGCTGGTCACGAAATCCGTTTTGCCGACACCACGGCGCAACACCAATGGCATCGATTCCAATCGTCTGGCCATGCTTTCGGCGGTTTTGTACCGCCACGGCCGCGTGAATCTTTTGGCCAACGATCTTTACGTTTCAACCATCGCCGGCGGACTGGCCAAGGAGCCGGCCTGCGACCTCGCCATCGTCGCCGCGCTGGCGAGCGCCGCCACCAGCAAGCCCATCGCCCGCACCACCTGCGCCATGGGCGAGATTTCCTTGACCGGCCAGGTACGCCCTGTCCCCCAGCTTTCCCATCGTCTGAACGAGGCCGCGCGCTTGGGCTTCACCCGAGCTGTGGTTCCCACCCATCGCGGCCGTCGCGGCATCAAGGCCGTCAAAGGCCTGGAAATCGTAGAGGTCTCGTCCCTGAGAGATGCGCTGGACGCGTTGGGCGTCTCCAAAGGAAGATAACGAATTCATCATTCTTCCATATCTCCCGAATCCCTAAGTGTGCAGAGCATCGACGTAAGCACCGCGACGGCAAGAATGATGGCGACCATGCCGAAGAACGTGCCCAGTGGAATGGGAACACCCCACGGGGAGATGCCTTCGCGAGCGTACTGCACTGCAAGCTCGGCGAAGATGATGGCAAGGCCGACGGCAGCCAAAACTGAGGCCGAAAGCACATCCAATGCTGATTCCCATATCGCACTGGCCATCACCGAGCCGTGCGAAACGCCGAGCTGACGCAGACGGCGATTCTCACCACGTCGCTCCGTGATGACGATGGCGCACGATTGGATCAGGAAGATCGCGGCCAGTGCCGCCCCGCCGACGATGACGATGGCCAACCCGTGCTGCTGCGACTGGCGGTCTTTGACAAAGTAATCGACGTATTCCGGCTTGGTGAGAATCATCGCCCCAGAACTGTTGGTTTTGTCGGCATGCCGTGCCTCAGCGAGCCCCATTCGCTGTGCGACCCGCGTGGCAAAAGTGCCGGCCGAGACGCCATCGCCCAGCTTAATCGGCGCAAAACGACCGTCATCCCTAACGCCATGGTTATCAAAACTACCGTCAAGAGCAAAGAAATCCATGGAGGCGTTGGAACCAAGACCCTTTGGCGTCTCGATAACAGCAACAATTTTCGCCTTGTAAGCGCGGTCAGATTCCCCGTAAAATGTGACGCTCTGTCCGAGATGATAATCACCGGAAGGCGCAAGTCTCTCGGTATTGACAGCTACCTTGTGCGGGCCGAGAGCCGACAGCGAGCCTTTGACGAATTTCGGGGCGTTCGGTCCGGCCGCCCTGACATCACCCGCGCTGGCTGTAGTCACCGTCACGGGGTGATCATCGAATCCGGCCCAGTCCTCGCTGTGATAAATCACAGAGCTGGCGATGTCGTCTTTCTGATTACGCAGCGCGTCGCTGACTTTGTCCGCCGGAATACGCGACGCCGTTTGCATAACCACATCCGCACGCATCGGTTGGAATTGGGTCATCAGACCTTCCTTGGATCCGGCCTGAGACATCATCGTAAAAGCCATGACGATGAACACAACAAGAATGACCGGCAGCCCGATGGCCACCGTGCTGCGCGTCTGTTTTCCGGCACGTTGGCGAGCCAGCAATCCCGCACCACGCGAACACAGCTGGGCAACCCGCCCCAAAAGCGAGGCCAGCGGCGGAAGACATACCGGGGCAAACAGATACAACGTTACCAATGCGAATACCGTAAGCAGCGAAGTCCTGGTCGAAGTATCCATACCAAGAAATGGAGCAACGCAGAAACACACAGCGAGCACAGCCACCAAAACCGCCGCAACGACACGCACAACGCCCACGGACTTTGTTTCCTTGGTCTCCTGAGTCAATGCCGAAAGCGGGCTCACGGACGAAATGCGATGCGCGGCGAACCACACACCGACCACACAGGCCACCAACACGAGGCAGAAAGTCAATGCTATACCGCCGAAACGCAAGCGCGTCGCAAACGCGTTATCGTTGAGATCCATCGCGCGGGCGACGGCAACACCGAGCGTGGGAACCAACAGCAATCCGAGCAGGCAGCCAAGAAGGTCGGCAAGCCCGCACGGCACGGAAAATTCGACAAGCGCCATCAAGCGGATACGGCGAGCAGATGCGCCGGAAAGCCTCATCATGGCATACTCGCAGCGGCGGGCCTCGATGAGGAAACCAACCGAAGAGAGCACCAACAGCAGGGTGACCAATACGCAAGCACCGCCTGCAATTTCACAAACCATGGCGCCGGTCGAATACAACCCGATGCTTCTTCCGCGCTGGTAATGGGTCATGGTACGCAAATCCGGCAATCCGTCGCGGGCGTTCATCGCCTGCCCCAGCTCGACCCACGCACAGCTCAGCGCCGAAGCCAGCAACACCGCCAGACACGTCACAGCGTATGAGGTGCGGTGCTCATGCAGCAGCGATCGAACGAGGGAAAGTTGCGAAGGCCGGCGGCTCCGGTGAGGTGCAGGCATGACCTCATTCACGCTTGACCATGAATTCATATTCCATATCGAATCCGTATCGGCACTTATAGGCCCATCCGGCTGCGCATCCGCAACGATTGTCGCCGTTTTCGGTATGCCGCGCTGCTTCAATCGAGCGAATGGAGAGGCGATTCTGATGCTATTCATTGCTGACCCGCCTCCCGTCACTCATCAAAGCGAGCCGACCGGCGATGTTGGCGGCAGACTCACCGGAGCAAGTGGAATGGACACGACCGTCGACCAGGAACATCACCCGGTCGGCGCAGGCGGCGACGTTGGGATCGTGGGTGACCATCAGGATCGTGGTGCCACGCGTGGCGACCGTCCGAAACAGGCCCATCACCGTGCGTGAGCTTTTGGTATCGAGCGCTCCGGTCGGCTCGTCGGCGAAGAGAACCTGAGGACGCGAGGCGAGCGCACGTGCGATCGAGACGCGCTGTCGCTGCCCGCCGGACATATCCGCAGGATACTTGTTTTCGTAACCCGCAAGCCCTACATCAGCTAACGCGCTCACAGCGGCTTTCGTTTCGATTTTCGGTCCGCCAAAGAGATCGGAAAGCATGACGTTCTGCAAGCAGGTGAACGCCGGAACAAGGTTGTAGTCTTGAAAGACGAAACCGATATGGTCACGACGCAGGTGGGTCAGGTCGCGCTCGTTCATCCGCTCCAAGGCATGGCCGGCAACGGTCACCTCACCGCTTTCTGGCTTGAGCAAACCGGCGCAGCAGTAGAGAAATGTCGATTTACCCGCACCAGACGGCCCCATCACCGCCGTCCACGAACCGGTCTCGCCGATCAGCGACACGTCCTGGAGCACCTGAGCCCCGCCGACGTACCGATAGGAAATATGTTGCGCCACCAATGGCGCTTCAACGTTTTGTGTCATCTTCGTTCTCCTTGGGCCGGCACTGTTGCCTTCGGCCGCTTACACTTCCACCCTACGGGCCGAAATCCGAAAACCTTATCGGGGAACACCCTGAAAAATCCCTGATTTCCAATACCTGACAACCCTGAGAACGAACGATTTCAACCATCAAACCAGAGAACCCGAAAAACAAATCTTCCACATATCAGGCATCAGGCATTTCATAACCAAATCAACGAGAAACGGCGAAATCCTTAAAATCGCATAAAACGTTCATACCCACGAAATTGATAGAATGGTCTAGATATGAATTGACATCGGCAAAAGTCCGGCTGTTTGTTTTCGACGAGAAATAAATAAGGGGATAAAGCAATGAGCCTTGCATTTGAAGACATGAGCGAGTACGCGCAGCATATGGTGAAGGCGCTGGACCTTGAGGCGCATCCCGAGGGCGGATGGTACCGACAGACCTGGCTGAGCCTGCAGGCCGCGGCAGGAACAGCGACGCAGCAAGCCGCAGAACGCGGGGATGCGCAGCGTAGTATCGGTGACGGTGCGCCGCAACAGGCCGCGGAATACAGGGAAATGCAACGCAGCAGTGACGCCAACGCCGGGAATCCGACAGATTCTGGCAATATCAATGCCCCATATTCTTTCGATACCTACGCCGCGACCGCAGCCGACATCAAATCGATGAAGGCAACGGAAGGCCGTCCACTAGCTTCGCTGATCTACTTCCTACTGGCTCAAGGCGACGCAAGTGCCTGGCATAAAGTGGATGCCACCGAAATCTGGCTTTGGCATGGGCCAGCCACCGTCGGCCTGGAGTTGGGCGGGTATGGCAACGCCCCGGCCGACGAATCCGGCCGCACGCTTTATACGCTCGGGCAAGGCCTGGCTTCGGTCAATCCGAATGCGACCGGCACCACCCCAGAAGAGGATATGCAACCATCCCATTTGTCAACGGAACCCATTGGCCAGTTGGTCATTCCTGAAGGCTGCTGGCAGCGCACGGTACCCGGCAAAGGCGACGCGCTGGTTTCCTGCGTAGTCAGCCCCGGTTTCACCTTTGACGGTTTCACGCTCGAATAAGTAAAACAGCGGCCAAGCTTCACTTCGCGCCGGTGATTGCCAACGTCTGATCGGCATAATCCTTCAACGCGGCCTTGAGCTCGTCAGTGCCATCGAACTTGACCTGACCGCGCAGGAACTGGGTGAATTCCACGCGCACCTTGTGATCATAAAGTTCGAGCCAATCGTCGGTGACGCAATATGGCTCGATGACGCGCTCATTGATGCCGGTCTCGTCGCTATACGTCGGCTTGGTACCGATGGAAATCGCGGCCGGCCAGCGCCATGGCGAACCTGGAGCCATGCGCATCTCGTCGGAGGGAGACGCAAGGTTAGCAGCATCCACGCCGTTCGACGTATTGCTTTTACCGGAAGCCTTAGTACCCCCACCATTCTCAATGCTGCGACTGTTTCCGGTACCGCTCGTCCCATTGCTAGGATTACCAGCGTTGCTGCCATTACCGCCGTTCGAGCCAGCATCAACCGGTCCCAAATCAACCAGCCAGCCGGCATATACCCCGTCAACCGGCACATAGCCCTCAACCACTTGCGACAAGTTCGCGGTCGGGAAGCCAATCTCACGCCCACGCTGCTCGCCGTGCACCACCACGCCTTCGACGGCATGGTCATGCCCCAAAATCTCGGCTGCAGCCTTCACACATCCCTGCGAAAGCAAATACCGCACGTTCGACGAGCTCCAGACCCGTACTTTGCGGCAGTTGTTCTTTTTGGTCCACGCACGCAGTTCGGCCTTGCTCATGCCTTCTCGAGGGTCTTGCGGCTCGCCGACGCCTTCCGGCATCTTCGGTTCAAAATGCAACGGCACCCACGTATAGCCTGGTCCCAAATCATCAACGACATCGAGCTCGAAGACACGCGTGGCCTCGCAAAGTTCCTGAATGGACTTGATATCGCCCTTCCGATTCGCGCCCAACGCCGCATCCTGCCCGAGCACGAGCGTGCGCATGCCAAGCTTGCCGACCATCTGACCCAAGAAGAAGCGGAACGATTTAGCCGCGAACGCCAGCGTATAATGCAATACAATTACGCGATCGACGCCAAGCTTGTCCATGACTCGCGCACGCTGTTCGACGGAGCTCAGTGCCTGTGTGTCCACGAAATCCTTCGGCAGATCCATACCGTCATGTTCGTCGGCGTAGGTATGCGCAAGCGCCGGCCGCGGGTCGAGAATCATCACGACAGCCAACGAATCAGTCTGCTTCGCCAGTTCCACGACACGACGAACCACAGCCTGATGGCCCTTGTGCATGCCGTCGAACACGCCGATCGTCATGACCACGCGCTTGTGCGAGCTGAGGGTGGGCCAATCCACCAATCCGTTAGAGTCGGGTGTCAACCTGGTGATCTTCATCAAAATCCTTTGTCTTGTTTGCCGCAAGCCATTTTATCAGCCAAGCCGCCCGCGCGAAAGCCCTCTATTCTTGAGGCTTTACACGGCCTGAAGTTTTATGCGGTCCGAGGTCTTATACGGCCTAGGGTTTTACTCAGTATCAGACTTACGAGAGTCTGAAACTTTACTTAGCCATCCGGCTTTACCCGACCTGCGGGAACACCACCACGGATTTGAGCTCATGGCTGTTTGCCGGTTCCACGATGCCTACGACCTCTTCCGTTTGAGGGAGATACACGGCCGCGATGTCATTAGTTCCGCTGGTATTAGTTGAAGTTTTGCCGTCATTTGTCACAGCTTTATCATCAGCGGTCTTGACGATTTGTGCCGAATTATCGGTTTCAGCGGCGGCACCGGAACCATATTCGGCACTTGCACCAGCAGCTAGAATCATCGGCAGTCTACGTCCGAAACGCAAATTTTTGGCGTCCTCATCCCTAATGGGAATGGTCGGCATCGTACGTTGCGCGGCCTCGAGCATGGTCAGCGCGCAACGTTTCAGTTCGTCGGCATCGATGTCCAGCACGGCCCGCTTCAGTGTCAGCGTTACGCCCTCGCGATTGGTAAATGTATGCGGCTTGGCATGTGCCGTAACCACACGCTCCGCCAATTGCGGATCGGCCAAATCAAACTTGCCAACCCTTGTGCGACGCAGCTTCGTCAGATAACCGCCGACGCCCAAAAGCTGTCCCAAATCGCGCCCGAGCGAACGGATATACGTCCCCGTCGAACAGCTGATACGCACGTCCACGTCGACAACGGAAGCCACTCCCGCTCTCGTGTCATTTTCGTACTTCTCAGCATCAAAAACGTTGTTTCTCGCTTCGGCATTACGAGCGTCTAAGACGGTGAATTCACTGATGGTAACCGGACGGGCGTTCAGCTCCACAACTTTCCCTTGACGAGCCAGTTCGTAAGCGTGACGGCCATTGACGCGAACTGCTGAATAGGAACTTGGCACCTGCTGGATATTGCCAGTTAGGTGTTCTTCAATAGCTTGCTCAACCTGGTGGAGCGTTAGCATACGAACGTCATCAGGGTCTCCATCACGTTCATCGCTTGATGACTGCGCCGAACCATCAGCCAACCTTACCGGCGCAACCGTGGTGATCTCACCTTCGGAATCGTCGGTAGTA